>JBJOHV010000001.1:0-35518 GCA_046047495.1 Pseudomonadota bacterium
ACCTGAAGATGGTGGTATCCCTGATTGCGCCGATCGCCATGGACGAGGGCCTGCGTTTCGCGATTCGTGAAGGCGGCCGCACCGTGGGCGCGGGCGTGGTGGCGAAGATCATCGAATAAGGGAGATTCATTCCCTTGACAGGGGAGGGAGTCGACCTTAGAATCTCGCTTCCGTTTTTTCGGCGTATTCCGGGTACCGGAGTTGTACTGGGGAATACGCCGTAACTAGTTCTTTTACATACTATTTTCGGAGTTGTTGGTAGATGCAAAATCAGCGTATCAGGATACGTCTCAAGGCTTTTGATCATCGTCTGATCGATCAGTCTACCCAGGAAATAGTAGAGACCGTCAAGCGGACCGGCGCCCACGTCAGGGGACCCATTCCCCTGCCGACCAATATCGAGCGCTTCACCATATTGATCTCGCCCCACGTGAACAAGGATGCTCGCGATCAGTATGAAATCCGCACCCATAAGCGTCTTCTGGACATTCTGGAGCCGACGGAAAAGACAGTAGAAGCACTGATGAAGCTCGACCTCGCGGCGGGCGTCGAAGTGCAAATAAGCCTGGGCTGATAACCAGGCGGATAGCAGTTAGCTAAGAGTCCTTAAACCACTTATCAGGAGTCAGGATTTCAGCCAGTAGCTTAAGCTGGCTCAGGGCCGTTCATCACCAGTTTTTGGGCGGCAGCACATGGTGTAACGCGCAAGCGGCCATAGTGGGTTTCAGCCCCGTACACGATGAGGTTATTACAATGTCGATTGGTTTAGTCGGTCGAAAAAGCGGTATGACCCGCGTTTTCACCGCAGAAGGTGAGTCCGTCCCCGTGACGGTGGTTGAGGTAATGCCTAACCGCGTTACCCAGGTCAAGACCGTTGCCACTGATGGCTATGACGCCATTCAGGTGACTACCGGTGCCCGTAAATCATCCCGAGTCAACAAGGCTCAGGCTGGACACTTTGCCAAGGCAGGTGTGGAAGCCGGCGTGGGTCTGTGGGAGTTTCGTACCGACGGCCAGGATCTGAGCGAATTCACAACCGGCAGTCAGCTGGACGTGTCCCGTTTCAGCCCGGGCCAGATGGTGGATGTCACCGGTACCTCCAAGGGTAAGGGCTTCCAGGGCGCCATCAAGCGCCACAATTTCACCATGGGTGACGCCACCCACGGTAACTCCCTGAATCACCGCAAGCCCGGTTCCATCGGGCAGAACCAGACTCCGGGCCGGGTATGGCCTGGCAAGAAGATGGCCGGTCACATGGGCGCCGTGCGCCGCACCGGCATGAATCTGGAAGTGGTGCAGGTGGATGCGGAAAACAATCTCCTGTTGATCAAGGGTGCCTTGCCGGGTGCCACTGGCTCCAACGTCATCGTCCGACCTGCCGTGAAGTCAAAGGGGTAAGCAATGGAACTGAATCTTGCATTGCCCGGTAAAAAGGCGGGCGAAAAAATCTCCCTCTCCGATGCCACTTTCAATCGGGAGTTCAATGAACCCCTGGTGCATCAGACAGTCATCACTTTTCTGGCCGGCGCCCGTCAGGGCACCGTCAAGCAGAAGACCCGTACCGAGGTAAAAGGCGGCGGCAGGAAGCCGTTTCGCCAGAAAGGCACCGGCCGCGCCCGTGCCGGTTCCATCCGCAGCCCGCTGTGGCGGGGAGGCGGGAAGACGTTTGCTGCGGTTCCCCAGGATCACAGCAAGAAGCTGAACAAGAAAATGTACCGTGGCGCGATGCAGTGCATCCTGTCCGAGCTGATCCGTCAGGACCGTCTGCTGGTGGTCAATGATTTCGCCGTGGATTCCCACAAGACCAAGGGCCTGGTGAGCAAGCTGAAGGAATTCGGCCTGGACAATGTTCTGATCGTGGCGGATGAAGTTGCGGAGAATCTTTATCTGGCGGCCCGCAATCTGCACAAGGTGGACGTCATGGACGTTACCGGTCTGGATCCGGTCAGCCTCATCGGTTTTGAGAAGGTGCTGATGACAGTGCCTGCCCTGAAGAAGGTCGAGGAGATGCTGGCATGAACGTAGAGCGTATGTATTCCATCATCCTGGGACCTCACGTTTCGGAAAAGTCCACCCTGCTGAGCGAGCTGAACAACCAGTACACCTTCAAGGTGAAGTCCGACGCCAGCAAGCCTGAGATCAAGGAAGCGGTGGAGAAGATCTTCAAGGTCAGTGTGGAAGATCTGAAGGTACTGAACGTCAAGGGTAAAACCAAGCGGACGGCACGGGGTAAGTTGCGCCAGCGTTCCAACTGGAAAAAGGCTTATATCAGATTGCAGGCCGGTCAACAGATCGACTTCGCGGATCTGGGCTGAGGGGAGTGAAGGAAAATGGCAGTCGTTAAGTGTAAACCCACATCTCCCGGTCGACGTTTCGTCGTCAAGGTCGTCAATCCGGATCTGCACAAGGGAGCGCC
This sequence comes from Pseudomonadota bacterium, assembly GCA_046047495.1. GTDB lineage: Bacteria > Pseudomonadota > Gammaproteobacteria > Pseudomonadales > Pseudohongiellaceae > NORP240. Next base: position 2,417 of record JBJOHV010000001.1, read on the forward strand.
CTATGCACCCCTGACCGCGATCAAGGCCAAGACCGGCGGCCGCAACAATGCGGGCCGGGTAACCCAGCGCCACGTTGGTGGCGGCCACAAGCAGAAATACCGCATCATCGATTTCCGTCGCGACAAGGACGGTATCGAAGCCAGGGTGGAACGTCTGGAATACGACCCCAACCGCACTGCCCATATTGCATTGCTGTTGTACGCCGATGGCGAGCGCCGCTATATCGTGGCACCGGCCAAGGTGAGTGCCGGCGACAGCCTGGTTTCCGGAGAGCAGGTGCCCATCAAACCGGGCAATTGCCTGCCGCTGCGCAACATCCCCATCGGTGCCACTGTACACTGCGTGGAAATGAAGCCCGGCAAGGGTGCACAGCTGGCCCGTAGCGCCGGTGCCTCCCTGCAGCTCATCGCCCGCGAAGGGGATTACGCCACCTTGCGTCTGCGCTCTGGAGAGATGCGCAAGGTGCTGTCGGATTGCCGCGCCACCCTGGGTGAAGTCTCCAATTCCGAACACAGCCTGCGGTCCCTGGGCAAGGCCGGCGCCAGTCGCTGGCGCGGCATTCGCCCCACCGTACGCGGTGTGGCCATGAATCCGGTGGATCACCCCCATGGTGGTGGTGAGGGTCGTACCTCCGGTGGCCGTCACCCGGTGTCGCCCTGGGGAACGCCTACCAAAGGCTACAAGACCCGAACCAACAAGCGAACCAGCAATATGATCATTCGCCGTCGTAACGCCAACCGTTAAACGGCCATTAGAGGTAAGTAAAAGTGCCACGTTCACTGAAAAAAGGACCCTTTATCGATCTTCACCTGATGAAGAAAGTTCAGGTTGCGGCGGAGAACAACGACAAGCGACCGATCAAGACCTGGTCCCGTCGCTCCATGATTTCGCCCGACATGATCGGACTGACCATCGCCGTGCATAACGGCAGGCAGCACATCCCGGTGTTCATCACCGAGGACATGGTAGGTCACAAGCTGGGTGAATTCGCAGTGACACGTACATTCAAAGGCCACGCCGGCGACAAGAAGGCGAAATAGTTAGCAAGAGGATATGGGGATGGAAGTCGTAGCTAGACTAAAAGGCGCACAGATCTCGGCCCAGAAGGCCAGGCTGGTTGCAGACCAGGTGCGCGGCAAGCCGGTTGAGGACGCACTGGAGTTGTTGACCTTCAGTCCCAAAAAGGCGGCTGCGATCATCAAGAAGGTTTTGAACTCTGCGATTGCCAATGCCGAGCACAATGCCGGTGCCGACGTCGATGATTTGCGGGTGTCGACCATATGTGTCGACGAAGGTATGACCATGAAGCGCATCATGCCCCGTGCCAAAGGCCGGGCTGATCGCATTCTGAAGCGCTCATGCCATATCACAATAACTGTAGCCGATAGCCAGGAGTAATCGGATGGGTCAAAAAGTACATCCAACCGGAATCCGGCTTGGAATCACCAAGAAGCACACTTCAGTGTGGTTTGCTGAAGGTCCCAACTACGCGAAGAATCTGCTGATCGATCTGCAGGTACGGGAATATGTGAAAAAGAAGCTGGCCAATGCGTCGGTGTCCCGTGTGGATATCGAGCGGCCGGCGCAAACCGCCCGCATCACCATCTACACGGCGCGTCCGGGTATCGTGATCGGCAAGAAGGGTGAGGACGTGGAGACACTGCGCTCCGATCTTGCCCGCAAGATGGGTGTGCCTGTGCACATCAATATCGAGGAGATCCGCAAGCCGGATCTGGATGCCCAGCTGGTGGCCGATAGCGTGGCCCAGCAGCTGGAGCGCCGGGTAATGTTCCGTCGCGCCATGAAGCGGGTGGTGCAGAATGCCATGCGTCAGGGTGCCCAGGGCATCAAGGTTCAGGTGTCTGGCCGTCTGGGTGGTGCAGAGATTGCCCGCACGGAATGGTATCGCGAAGGTCGTGTGCCCCTGCACACCCTGCGAGCCGATATCGACTACGCCACCTCCGAGGCCAATACGACCTACGGCAAGATCGGTGTGAAAGTATGGATTTTCAAAGGCGAGATTCTCGACCTGAATGAAGTTTCAGCCAACAAGCAGAACCAGGTGAACTAGAGGTCAGCCCAGATGTTGCAACCGAAGCGAACGAAATTCCGCAAGATGATGAAGGGCCGCAATCGCGGTCTGGCACATCGCGGCAGCAATGTGGATTTTGGTGAATACGGTCTCAAGGCCGTGGATCGTGGCCGCCTGACGGCGCGCCAGCTGGAAGCTGCCCGACGCGCATTGACCCGTCACATCAAGCGGGGCGGCAAGGTGTGGATACGGGTGTTCCCGGACAAGCCCATTACCCAGAAGCCACTGGAAGTGCGTCAGGGTAAAGGTAAGGGTTCCGTGGAGTACTGGGTGGCTCTGATTCAGCCCGGTCGTGTCATGTTCGAGATTGAAGGGGTGGATGAGACCCTGGCCCGTGAGGCATTTTCCCTGGCAGCGGCCAAATTGCCGTTCCAGACCACCTTTGTGAAGCGGACGATAATGTGATGAAAACCAGTGAACTGCGGGATAAATCCGTAGCCGAGCTGCAGGCTCAGCTGCAACAGCTTTGCAAGGACCAGTTCGGTTACCGGATGCAGAAGACCACCGGCCAGTTGGGTCAGGTGCACCTGTTAAAGGAAGTCCGGCGCGATATCGCCCGGGTGAAAACGATTATCAGCGAAAAGCAGAAAAGCGGATCTTGAGTATGTCAGAAAACACTAGTGAAAAAACGGGACGCCTGGTTTCTGGCAGGGTCGTCAGCAACAAGATGGACAAGTCCATCGTGGTGCTGGTGGAGCGTCGGGTGAAGCACCCGATGTACGGCAAGTACGTGCGCAAATCCACCAAGCTGCACGCCCATGACGAAAAGAACGAATGCATGCCGGGTGATGAAGTCACCATCAAGGAAGTGCGACCAATTTCCAAGACCAAGACCTGGACGCTGGTTTCCATCGACGAGCGAGCCACAGAGGTTTAAGCGATGATTCAAGTACAGTCATATCTGGACGTGGCGGACAACAGCGGGGCGCGCCGTGTCATGTGCATCAAGGTGCTGGGTGGTTCCCATCGCCGCTATGCACGCATCGGTGACGTCATCAAGGTGACGGTCAAGGAAGCCATTCCCCGTGGCAAGGTCAAAAAAGGCCAGGTGCTGAACGCCCTGGTGGTGCGCACCAAGAAAGGGGTGCGCCGCAGTGACGGATCCCTGATCCGTTTCGACGACAACGCAGCGATTCTGCTCAACAACCAGCAGGCTCCAATCGGCACGCGCGTGTTCGGCCCGGTCACCCGGGAACTGCGTAACGAGAAGTTCATGCGAATCATATCCCTGGCGCCGGAAGTGCTGTAAGCAGCCGGATCAGGGATCAAGAGAACAGAGGTTAGGGGCGAACATGCGCAAATTGAAAAGAGATGATGAGGTAGTTGTCATCGCCGGCCGTGACAAAGGCAAGCGGGGCACCATTACCCGCCTGCTGGACAGCGAGCGGGTGATTGTGTCGGGCGTGAACATGGTCAAGCGTCACACCCGTCCGAACCCCAATGCCGGTCAGCCCGGTGGAATCGTGGAGAAGGAGGCGGCCATCCATATCTCCAATATCGCCATCTTCAATCCGCAAACCAACAGGGCGGACAAGGTGGGTATCAAGGAACTGGAAGACGGCCGCAAGAAGCGCGTTTTCAAATCCAACAATCAGGACATTGACTGAAGTCGTTAGCAGAGAGACAGCATAGGTTGCCACCATGGCCCAGATGAAAGAGTTTTACAGGAAAGAAGTAATCCCGGCGTTGACCAAGCAGTTTGGTTACGACAATCCCATGCGCGTGCCGAGAGTCACCAAGGTTGTGCTGAACATGGGCCTGGGTGAGGCGGTTGGCGACAAGAAGGTATTGGACAGCGCCACGGCCGACCTGGCCATGATAACCGGCCAGAAGCCGGTCATCACCAAGGCCCGCAAGTCCATCGCCGGATTCAAGATCCGCGAGGATTGGCCCATCGGCTGCAAGGTGACACTGCGTGGAGAGCGCATGTACGAATTCCTGGAGCGTCTGGTGGGCATCGCGATTCCGCGTATCCGCGACTTCCGGGGCCTGAACCCCAAATCCTTCGATGGCCGCGGCAATTTCGCCATGGGAGTGACGGAACAGATCATTTTCCCGGAAATCGATTACGACAAGATCGACAAACTGCGGGGCATGGACATCACTATCACCACCACGGCCAAGAACGATGAAGAGGGCCGTGCCTTGCTGGCGGCGTTGAATTTCCCGTTCCGCGGCCAGCCCGCCAGCAAAGACAAGAAGGAGTCTGCCAATGGCTAAGACATCGATGGTCATGCGCGAGAGAAAGCGCGCCCAACTGGTGGCCAAGTTTGCCGCCAAGCGCAAGGCATTGAAGGCGGTCATCATAGACGTCAATGCCAGCGATGAAGACAAGTGGGATGCGCTGATCAAACTGCAAAAAATGCCCCGCGACGCCAGCCCGACGCGCAAGCGGCGCCGCTGTCAGATCACCGGCCGTCCCCATGGCGTGTACCGCAAGTTCGGCCTGTGCCGTAACAAATTGCGTGAGGCTGCCATGCGTGGCGACGTGCCTGGCCTGACCAAGGCCAGCTGGTAACCTGGAGAATTGATATGAGCATGACCGACCCGATAGCAGATTTTCTCACCCGTATTCGCAACGCCCAGATGGCCGGCCTGCAATCCGTGAGCTGTCCGTCCTCCAAGATCAAAGTTGCCTTGAGTGAGGTATTGGAGAAGGAAGGCTATATCGCCAGCCATACCGTTGAAGCGAACGATGGCAAGCCTCTGTTGCATGTGCAGCTGAAGTACCATCAGGGTCGCCCGGTCATCGAGGAGATCAAGCGGGTCAGTCGTCCCGGATTGCGTTACTACCGTGGTAGCGACGATGTCGCAAAGGTGCGCGCCGGATTGGGAGTTTCCATTTTGTCCACCAACAAGGGTCTGATGACGGACAAGCAGGCAAAGGCCGCCGGTATCGGTGGCGAAGTGCTGTGCACCGTATTCTAAAGCAGATACCGAGCCAGCTGAATTAGACGAGAATCCATATGTCACGAGTAGCGAACTCACCAGTAGTGTTACCCAAGGGGGTCGAGGCCAGCATCTCAGCTGCCCAGATTTCCATCAAAGGTAGCAAGGGCAATCTGAATCTGCCGTTGCATCAATCCGTCGTGGTTTCCCAGGACGGTGGTGCCCTGCATTTCAAGGCCAAGGACAGCAGCCGCGAAGCCGGCGCGTTGGCAGGAACCTTCCGCGCCCTGGTCAACAACATGGTGCAGGGAGTCACCACCGGGTTTCAGAAAAAACTCGAGCTGCAGGGTGTGGGCTATCGTGCCAAGGCGCAGGGCAAGACCCTGAATCTGACCCTGGGCTATTCCCATCCCATCGATTACCAACTGCCGGACGGCGTGACAGCTGAAACCCCGTCCCAGACTGAGATCCTGATCAGTGGCGCGGATAAGCAGCAAGTAGGCCAGGTGGCCGCGGAGATCCGCGAGTTCCGGCCGCCCGAACCCTACAAGGGCAAGGGCATCCGCTACGCAAATGAACAGGTTTATCGTAAAGAAGCGAAGAAAAAATAGGGCGCGATGTTATGAACGTAAAGAAACAGGCTCGACTGCGACGCGCCAGGCGTTCCAGGGCAAAGATGACTGAACTGAAGGTGAATCGGCTATGCGTGTACCGCTCACCGCGGCACATCTATGCGCAGATCATCTCTGCCAACGGTGGTCAGGTGCTCGCCAGCGCATCCACCCTCGACAAGGAACTGCGCAGCGGCAAGACCGGCAATGTGGAGGCAGCCAGCAAGATCGGAGCTCTCATTGCCGAGCGCGCCAAGGCAGCGGGTATAAGCAAGGTCGCTTTTGATCGCGGCGGTTACAACTATCACGGTCGGGTGAAAGCCCTGGCCGACGCCGCCCGTGAAGGCGGATTGGAATTTTAAGGGTTGAGTTATGGCATTTAAAGACGAGCCGGGCAAGAACGAAGAAGGGCTGCAGGAAAAGCTTATTCAGGTCAACCGCGTCGCCAAGACGGTCAAGGGTGGGCGAATTTTCGCCTTCACCGCACTGACCGCCGTGGGCGACGGTAACGGTCGGGTCGGCTTCGGCCGCGGCAAGGCCCGGGAGGTTCCGCAGGCAATCCAGAAAGCCATGGAAGCGGCCCGTCGCAACATGATCACCGTCACCCTGGATGGACATACCCTTCAGTATCCCATCAAGGCCCGGCATGGTGCCTCCAAGGTGTACATGCAGCCTGCATCGGAAGGTACTGGTGTGATCGCCGGTGGTGCCATGCGCGCCATTCTGGAACTGGCCGGCGTCCAGAACGTTCTGGCCAAATGTTACGGATCAACCAATCCGGTGAATGTGGTGCGTGCCACGTTCAAGGGGCTGAAGTTCATGCGCTCTCCGGAAGACATCGCCGCCAAGCGCGGAAAATCTGTGGACGAGATTCTGGGGTAGTTTATGGCGGACAACACAATCAAAGTCACTCTGGTACGTAGTTCGGCAGGCGCCATGGCCAATCACCGCATGTGCGTAAAGGCCCTGGGTCTGCGTCGCATGCACCATACCGTCGAGGTCAAGGACACGCCGGCGGTACGGGGCCTGATCAACAAGGTCCGCTACCTTCTGGAAGTGGATGGCGTTCGAATCGCGCGTTGATACGCTCGTGCAATCGAAAGAATCATTTGAGGTAAATTGAGATGCGACTGAATACATTGAGCCCGGCTCCCGGCAGCACCCAGGCTAAGAAGCGGCTGGGACGCGGCATCGGCAGCGGCCTGGGCAAAACCTCCGGCAAGGGCCACAAAGGTCAGAAAGCGCGCAAGAGCGGTGGTGTCAGCCCGGCATTCGAGGGCGGCCAGATGCCCATTCACATGCGTTTGCCGAAATTCGGTTTCACATCACGCATGGCCAAGACCACGGCCGAAGTACGCACCTCTGAACTCAGCAAGGTGGCAGGGGATGTGGTGAACCTGGCGGCTTTGCGCAAGGCCAATCTGATTACCGCCAACATCGACCGCGTGCGCGTTATGCTCTCGGGCGCCGTGACCAAGCCGGTTACTGTCAAGGGCATCGTTGTCACCAAGGGTGCCAAGGCGGCCATCGAGGCAGCGGGCGGCAAGGTCATCGAGATCGAAAAGCCCAAGGAAAAACGCGGCAAGCTGGCCAAGAAAGCCAATCGCCCCGCCAAGCAGGCTGCGGCGGAGTAGGGTGTTCAGCCTCCGCGATGCATCCCACAGCAGACAAGTAGCAGATTAAATGGCATTGAAACCAAACATGAATCCGGAAAACATCGGGGCCGGCCTGGGTGAATTGAAATCCAGGCTGTTGTTCCTGCTGCTTGCCATTTTGATCTACCGCATAGGCACCCATATTCCGGTGCCGGGTATCGATCCGCTGCAGCTGGCCCAGTTTTTTGACCGCAATGCCAATACGTTTGCCGGCATGATCAACATGTTCGGCGGTGGGGCCCTTGAGCGTATGAGTATCGTGGCTCTGGGCATCATGCCCTACATTTCCGCATCCATCATCATGCAGCTGCTGACCGCGGTCAGCCCGCAGCTAGAACAATTGAAGAAGGAAGGTGAATCGGGACGGCGCAAGATCACCCAGTACACCCGTTATGGTTCATTGGCCCTGGCCACCGTGCAGGGTACGGGCATGACTGTCGGTGTGCTGGCACCCATGGCCTACAACCCGGGTTTCGCCTTCAATATGACGGCGATCATTTCCCTGGTCACCGGCGCCATGTTCATGATGTGGCTGGGGGAGCAGATCACCGAGCGGGGTATCGGCAACGGTATTTCCATGCTGATTTTTGCCGGCATCGTGGCCGGCTTCCCGGCTGCCATCGGCACTTCCCTGCAACAGGCCTACGAAGGCCAGATCAATGGCGTGCTGCTGCTGGTGGTGGCGGTCATAGCAGTGGGCGTGGTGGCCTGCATCGTCTACGTGGAGCGGGCCCAGCGCCGCATCACGGTCAATTATGCCAAGCGCCAACAGGGTCGCAAGCTGTACCAGGCCCAGGCCAGCCACCTGCCGTTGAAGATAAACATGGCCGGGGTGATCCCCGCCATCTTTGCCAGCAGCATCCTGCTGTTCCCCGCCTCCCTGGGCAACTGGTTCGGCCAGACCTCCCAGGGCTTCGAATGGCTGCAGGACCTGGCGTTGCTGATCGGTCCGGGTCAGCCGCTGTACATCATCATTTTCAGTGCCCTGATCATCTTTTTCTGCTTCTTCTATACGGCTCTGGTGTTCAATCCCCGGGACGTGGCGGACAACCTCAAGCGATCCGGTGCCTTCATTCCCGGCATCCGGCCTGGTGAGCAGACCGCGAAATACATCGATGGGGTAATCACCCGTCTGACCATGTTCGGCGCCATCTATATCACCCTGGTGTGTCTGCTGCCGAATTTCATGCAGATGATGGCCAATGTACCGTTTCAGCTGGGCGGTACGGCATTGCTGATCGTGGTTGTGGTGACCATGGACTTCTGGTCCCAGGTGCAGTCGCATCTGATGGCCCACCAATATGATTCCCTGATGAAGAAATCCAAGCTGGGCAATTACGGTCGTAGCGGAATCTGATTCGGTTCGGAGAGAGTGGAGAAGGATTATGAAAGTAAGGGCGTCAGTTAAAAAGATTTGTCGCAACTGCAAGATGATCAAGCGTAACGGATCCTTGCGGGTGATTTGCAAAGAGCCCCGCCACAAGCAGCGTCAGGGCTGAAGCGGGGCACGTGGGCGGTTGCTTTTTGACCGGCCAGAGTATATCCTTTTGCGCCCTTCGCAAGCGGGTCCGGAAGGTGCGGGATCGAGTTGTAACCCACGGATTCAATTAGCGTTTTAGCAGGAAACCAGAGCGGAGTAATTTATGGCACGTATCGCCGGTGTCAACATACCAGACAACAAGCACATCGTGATTTCGCTGCAGTATGTGTTCGGCATTGGTCCGACCAAGGCACGAAATATCTGTGAGACGACCGGAATCGTCCCATCCTCCCGCACCAGCTCCCTGAGCCCGGAGCAGCTGGACGCCGTGCGTAACGAAGTGGCCAAGATGACGGTTGAGGGTGACCTGCGCCGGGAATTGTCCATGAACATCAAGCGCCTCATGGACCTGGGTTGCAACCGGGGCATTCGCCATCGTCGTGGCCTGCCGGTTCGCGGCCAACGTACCAAGACCAATGCCCGCACCCGCAAGGGTCCGCGCAAGCCGATCAGGAAATAACAGGAATCCTTTATGGCCAAGCCTTCAGCCGCAAGTGCTCCCAAGAAGAAAGCCCGCAAGTCCGTGGTGGACGGTATTGCATTCATCCATGCTTCCTTCAACAACACCATCGTCACCATTACCGATCGCCAGGGCAATGCCCTGAGCTGGGCCACCTCGGGTGGTTCGGGTTTCCGTGGATCACGCAAGAGCACTCCGTTTGCCGCCCAGGTTGCCGCGGAAAAAGCCGGCAAGGCAGCCATTGAGCTGTACGGCCTGAAAAATCTTGATGTGAAGGTCAATGGCCCCGGTCCCGGCCGGGAGTCGGCGGTTCGAGCTTTGAATAATTGCGGATTGAAAGTGGGCAACATCACCGATGTGACACCCATTCCGCACAACGGTTGTCGACCCCCCAAGAAGCGCCGGGTATAACGGTCGGTCTGGAAGGATAACAGGAGAAAACTATGGCCCGGTATCTCGGCCCAAAATGCAAACTTTCCCGTCGCGAGGGCACCGATCTGTTCCTCAAGAGCGGAGTGCGCCCGATCGACAGCAAGTGCAAGACCGAAACCATTCCCGGCCAGCACGGCCAACGCCGCGGCCGCCTGTCGGACTATGGCGTGCAGTTGCGTGAAAAGCAGAAGGTGCGTCGTACCTACGGTGTACTGGAACGTCAGTTCCGTGGTTACTACAAGGAGGCAGCCCGTCTCAAGGGCGCAACCGGTGAAAACCTGCTGCAACTGCTGGAGAGCCGGCTGGACAACGTGGTTTATCGAATGGGTTTCGGCTCGACCCGTGCCGAAGCACGCCAGCTGGTATCCCACAAGGCCATCATGGTGAACGGCAAGACCGTCAACATTCCCTCCTACCAGGTGTCCGAAGGTGATGTGGTCGCCGTGCGTCAGAAAGCCAAAGAGCAGCTGCGCATCAAATCCGCTCTGGATCTGGCCGGTCAGCGCAGCCCGGTGGAATGGATTCATGTGGACATGAACAAGCTGGAAGGCCAATTTACCCGCAAGCCGGACCGCAGTGATCTGCCGCCCGACATCAATGAAAACCTGATCGTCGAGCTTTACTCCAAGTAACAACTTGTTGAACGCATTCTCAAAGGGTGGATACATGCAAATTTCTTTGTCGGACTTTTTAACACCGCAACTGATACAGGTCGAGGAATATGACAAGTATCATTCCAAGGTGGTGCTGGAGCCCCTGGAAAGGGGGTTCGGTCACACACTTGGCAATGCGCTGCGCCGTATCCTGCTGTCTTCCATGCCTGGTAGTGCCGTCGAGGAAGTGGAGATCGATGGAGTGGTTCACGAATACAGCACCATCGAGGGTGTGCGGGAGGATGTCATTGAAATCCTTCTGAACCTCAAGGGTATCGCCGTGATTCTCAACAACAGCGAGGAAGCAGTGCTGACTCTGTCCAAGAAAGGACCGGGTGTGGTGACTGCGGGAGACATCACCCTGGATCATGACGTTGAAATCATCAATCCGGAACACCTGATCGCCAACCTCAATGACAACGGTGAACTGAACATGCGTCTCACGGTCCGCAAAGGCCGTGGCTACGCTCCGGCGGACAGTCGCGCCTCCGATGAAGACGAAACCCGCGCCGTTGGTAAGCTGCTGCTGGATGCCTCCTACAGCCCGGTCACCCGCGTGTCCTACTCGGTCGAGAATGCCCGTGTCGAGCAGCGCACCGACCTGGACAAGCTGATCATCGATCTGAAGACCAATGGCACCATCGAGCCGGAGGAAGCCATTCGCCGCGCCGCCACCATCCTTCAGCATCAACTGGCGGTATTCGTGGATCTGCAGAGCGAAGTGGTCAATGAACCGGAAGAGCACGAGGACGAAATCGATCCGATCCTGCTGCGTCCGGTGGATGATCTGGAGCTGACCGTGCGGTCGGCCAACTGCCTGAAAGCGGAAGACATCTACTACATCGGTGACCTGATCCAGCGCACCGAGGTGGAATTGCTGAAAACCCCCAACCTGGGCAAGAAGTCACTGACGGAAATCAAGGATGTCCTGGCCACCCGCGGCTTGTCCCTGGGCCTGCGTCTGGAAAACTGGCCACCGGCCAGCCTGAAATCCGATGACCGGGCTGCTTGATTGATTTATTAGGAAGCAGTCCTGAACGTTTTTATAGGAAATAGTTATGCGCCATCGTAATAGCGGAAAACAACTGAGTCGCAACAGCGCTCACCGCAAGGCCATGTTCCGCAACATGACCGCCTCCCTGGTGGAGCACGAAATCATTCGTACCACCCTGATCAAAGCCAAGGAACTGCGGTCGGTGGCTGAACCACTGATCACCCTGGCCAAGAAGGACAGCGTGGCCAATCGCCGTCTGGCCTTCAACCGTACCCGTAACAAGGCGGCGGTGGGCAAGCTGTTCTCCGAGCTGGGGCCGCGCTATGCCACCCGTCCCGGCGGCTATATCCGTATCCTGAAGTGCGGCCTGCGGCCTGGCGACAAGTCGGCCATGGCCTATGTGGAACTGGTGGACCGCCCCCGCAAGGAAGCCGGCGCGGACGCTGCCAGCGAGTAGCTCCGTGGGCACTGCCCAGCAAAACTGACTGATCGCACGAAGCCGGGATTATCTCGGCTTTGTCATTTCTAGAACCGGTAAAACAGGCAGGTCCGCCGCGGACTCTGCAACAAATCCACCAAGGAAACCCGCCATGACCCGCAGCTTCAACCCTCCGGTCAGAACCCTGATGGGCCCCGGCCCCTCCGATGTCAGTCCCCGCGTCCTGCAGGCATTGTCCCGTCCTACCATCGGTCATCTGGATCCGGAATTCATCCGCATGATGGATGAGCTGAAGGAATTGCTGCAGTACGCCTTCCAGACCCGCAATGCCCTGACCCTGCCGGTTTCGGCACCGGGTTCGGCCGGCATGGAAACCGTGTTCGTGAATCTGCTGGAGCCGGGCGACAAGGTCGTGGTGTGTCAGAACGGCGTATTCGGCGGCCGCATGAAGGAGAATGTGGAACGTTGCGGCGCCGTAGCCATCATGGTTGAGGATGCCTGGGGCGAACCTGTGAGTGTGGACAAGGTGGAGCAGGCGCTGGCCGAAAATCCGGATTGCAAGGCATTGGCATTCGTCCATGCCGAAACGTCCACCGGAGCCCGCAGTGACGCGGCGGCCCTTTGCTCCCTGGCGGCCAAATACGGCTGTCTCTCCATCGTGGATGCCGTGACCGCCCTGGGGGGCATCGAACTGGACGTGGATGGATGGGGCATCGATGCCGTCTACTCCGGAACCCAGAAATGCCTGTCCTGTGTGCCAGGGTTGTCCCCCGTCAGTTTCAGTGAACGCGCAGCCGAAGTCATTCGACAGCGCAAATGCAAGGTACAAAGCTGGTTTCTCGATCTCAACCTGGTGATGGCTTATTGGGGCAGCGGCGCCAAGCGGGCTTATCACCATACGGCGCCGGTCAACGCGCTGTATGCCCTGCATGAAGCCCTGCTGGTTTTGCAGGAAGAGGGGCTGGAGCAGTCCTGGCGTCGGCATGCCCTGCACCACGGTGCTTTGGCCGCCGGCATCGAAGCCATGGGCCTGTCTTTCGTCGTGGCCCGGGAGTACCGCCTGCCGCAACTGAACTCGGTGACGGTGCCCGCCGGTGTGGATGAAGCCAGGGTGCGTGCAGCCCTGCTGGAGGAATTCGACCTGGAGATCGGTGCCGGGCTTGGCAGTCTGGCGGGCAGGGTTTGGCGTATCGGCCTGATGGGCACGACCTGCCGGAAACGCAATGTGCTGTTCTGTCTGGGGGCATTGGATGCGGTGCTGCAGCAGCAGGGAGCCCGCTTCAATCCCGGCGCCGCGGTGGCCGCGGCACACCGGTTTTATGCAGCACCCGGGGTCTGAGCCCTGGTTTCTTGAAAAGCTATCTGGAATTGCTGCTGCTCGCTGCCCTGTGGGGTGGTTCGTTCCTGTTCCTGCGTATGGCGTCGCCGGTTTTCGGGCCGCTGCTTCTGATCGAATTGAGGGTGCTGATCGCCGGCCTGTTTTTGCTGCCGTTTCTGTTCATCTATGGCTGTCAGCGGGAATTGCGTGACAACTGGCGCCAGATCGCCGTGCTCAGTCTCGGCAACATGTGTATTCCATTCTCACTGATAGCCTGGTCGACCTTGAGCATCGGTGCAGGATTCGCTTCCATCCTCAACGCCACCGTGCCGTTTTTTACAGCGGTATCCGCGGCCCTGATCTGGCGGCAGCCCATGACCCTGGCCGCCATCGGCGGTATGGTCTTAGGTTTCATGGGTGTGATCGCGCTGGTGGCTGGCAACGGTGGAGCGGAGTTGAGCCTCACCATGTTGCCGGCAGTCGGCGCCGGTCTGCTGGCCGCCCTGCTGTATGGCATCGCCGCCAACAGCATCGGCCACAACCTGCGGGGTGTCAGTGGACTTGCCATCACCACCGGCAGTCTGGGGTTTTCGGCGCTGTTTCTGCTGCCCGTCGTCCTCTGGCAGGGGCAGACGGAGTTGCCCGGCGGCATGATCTGGCTGGCTGTCGTGGGGCTGGCAATAGCCTGCACCGGCGTGGCCTACCTTTTGTTCTATCGACTGATCAGCCGTATCGGAGCGTATCAGACGGTTTCAGTCACCTTTCTGGTTCCGGTGTTCAGCATTCTGTGGGGAGGCTTGTTCCTCGCGGAGCGGTTGACTCTCTCCATGGTAACGGGATGCATTCTGGTACTGCTCGGTGTGGCGATCACCACCGGTCGGCTGCGACCGGGGCAAATTGTACGCCCTGGTGAATCCTGATAGAGTACCGAGGAATCTAGCCCCACCGGACGATCATGACCACCCTCAGCAGCGACGCATTCACCGAGGATAAGACCGAGCAGGCGGCGCGCTTCGATTTTCAGCCACCACCTTTCTCCGAGTCCGTCGATGGGCCCGATTACACCAATTCCCTGGTGAGCATCGAAGTCTCCAGCAATCAACGCATCCGCGGCAAGCTGGTCGCCTTTGATTCCAACGCCGAAATCATCAGTGTCCTTGAACCCCGAAAGTTGGAGCCCCTGTCTCTGGAATTGCGCAGCATCAAATTCCTGCGCCTGGAAAAGCCCTATCAGTTGACCCTGGACGAGGACAACGTCGATGACAAGATGCCGGGCATCGAGCTGGAGCAGGAAGCCCGCAATTTCCATGTCTATTTCAAGGACCGCACCGAGCTGACCGGCAAGACCTACGGTTCCAGGGTGGACAAGAACGGCGTGCACTTTTACGAACAGCAGAAGAAGGGCCGCAAGTTCCGCTACTGCACCCATCTGTTTGTGTCCAAGGCCGCCATGGAAAACTACATCATCGGCGAGCAGATGGGCGATCTGCTGGTGCAGGACAAGCAGATCAGCCAGGACACCCTGGATATCGTGTTGAGGCAGCAGCAGAGCGAACGGGCCCGACTGCTGGGGGATTACCTGGTTTCCAACCGCATCGTGGATTCCGACGAGCTGGAAAAGGCCCTGGCCCGGCAGAAGCACATGCCGAACGTCAAGCTGGGGGAAATCCTGCTCAGCGAGAATCTGGTCAATGACGCTCAGTTGCAGGAAGCCTTGAAAGACCAGAAGAAGCGCCGCAAGAGCGCCCTGGGTGAAATCCTGGTGGAGAAAGGTGTCATCCGCCGCAACCAGATCCAGCAATGTCTGGCCAAGAAACTGGGCATCCCGTTCGTCAATCTCCGGGAGTTCATCATCGAGCCCGACGTGATCCGCCTGCTGACCGCCGCCACGGCCTTCAAGCACAAGGTGGTGCCGCTGTACGTCTACGAAGGCAAGATCGTGGTGGCCATCGAGAATCCCATGGACTGGCAGGTCATCGATGTACTGAGTTTCAACATCAACAAATACATCGAGCCGGTGATGGCTTCCGCAGAGGACATCAACTGGGCGCTGCAGTTCTATTACACATCGGAAGACATCGAACAGACCATCGCCAAGCTGGACGATGAGTTCGACGGGGACGCGGAGGATGATTCCTACGATTCCAGTATTTTCTCCGCGGTGGAAACCTCCCAGGTCACCGACAATGTGGTGGTCAAGATCGTCAACAAGATCATCGAGGATGCCCACCGCCAGAAGGTGTCTGACATACACATCGAGCCGGGGGTCGGCAAGCAGAAGGTGATCGTCCGTTTCCGCAAGGACGGCGTGATGGCGGTCTACTATAAATTTCCCACCAAATACCGGGCGGTGTTCGTGTCCCGTATCAAGGTCATGGCTCATCTGGATATTTCCGACAAGCGCAAGCCCCAGGACGGCAAGATCAATTACCGCCACTACGGCGGCCTGGACATCGAACTGCGGGTCGCCACCATTCCCACCCAGGGTGGGCTGGAGGATGTGGTCATCCGGATCCTCACCGGTGGCAAGTGCATGCCGGTCAACGCCATCGGCCTCAGCAGCAACAATCTGGACCGTCTGCTGGATGCGGTCTCCAAACCCTACGGCATATTCCTGGTATGTGGCCCCACCGGTTCCGGCAAGAGCACGACCCTGCATTCCATCCTCAATCACCTCAACAGCCCGGACCGCAAGATCTGGACGGCGGAGGATCCGGTGGAAATCACCCAGTCGGGGCTGCGTCAGGTGGAGGTGAACGACAAGGTCGG
Organism: Pseudomonadota bacterium; assembly: GCA_046047495.1. Taxonomy (GTDB): domain Bacteria; phylum Pseudomonadota; class Gammaproteobacteria; order Pseudomonadales; family Pseudohongiellaceae; genus NORP240. The sequence goes on from JBJOHV010000001.1 coordinate 18,270, forward strand.
CATGACATTCGCCAATGCCATGCGCGCCTTCCTGCGGGCCGACCCCGACGTCATCATGGTGGGTGAGATGCGGGACGAGGAAACCGCCTCCACCGCCATCGAGGCGTCGCTCACCGGCCATCTGGTGCTATCGACCCTGCACACCAACAGCGCCGCGGAAAGCATCGTGCGTCTGCTGGACATGGGCATGGACCCTTTTAACTTTGCCGACGCCCTGTTGGGAATCCTCTCCCAGCGGCTAACCAAAACCCTCTGCACGTCCTGCAAGAAGCCCTATCAGCCGGATGACAGCGAGATCGAATTTCTGGCCACTGAGTATTGCCGGGAAGTGATGGCCGACACCGGGCAGGATGACCCCGACCCGCTGCTGGTGCGGCGGCAGATTCAGGAGTGGCGTGAGCGCTTCGCCTCCAAGGAAGGCTTTGTGCTTTACAAGGCGCCAGGTTGCCTGGATTGCCTGGATACCGGTTACCGGGGTCGCATGGGGGTCCATGAGCTGCTGATCGCCACGCCGGTCCTCAAGCAGTTGATCCTGCGCCGCTCTCCTGCCGTGGAAATCCACCGTGAAGGCATCCGGGCCGGCATGCGCACGCGCCGGCAGGATGGTATCGAAAAGATTCTGCTGGGCTATACCGACTTCAGTCAGGTGCGCGTGGTGTAAGAGTCCGTTTTGCCGGCGCCCCAAACTAAAAAACCCGCCATGTTGCCATGGCGGGTTTTTTTGTTACTGCGGTAAACGTCAGTGGGCGACGCCGGGCTCGGCCTTGGCGCCGGGCAGGGCCATGGCGGTCAGCTTGGCACCTGTCTGCAGGATGATGTACTGGTGACCATCATGAACCCAGGAGCTCATGCCGTAGCGGCTCTGGGCGGGTACTTCGATGGCAGCCAGTTCACGTCCGGTCGCCTTGTCCAGGGCAAACAGCATGGGGGTGCCGTCACTGTCAGCATCGGAATAGATGAACAGGTTGGCGGTGACCACCATGGGTACCAGATTGCCGGTGCCCGTGTTGCCGATGTCGATCCCTTGCAGAGCCGGGTTGTTGCGGATGCGATCCGGCGTACGGCCGCTGGGAATCATCCAGGCATGCTCACCGGTTTTCATGTCGATGGCGGTGATGCGGCTGTAGGGCGGCTTGTACAGGGGAATATTGGCCGGGTGACGGGGCGCGCCGCCGGCCAGGCTGTTGGCATACTGGGCAAAGGTGGTACCGGTGGGTGCCGGGTACTGCAGGTCGGCCTGTTCACCGGGAATCAGCTGCACGGCAGAGCAGGCAGACTGGGAGGAGATGTACAGCAATCCCGAGGTGGGATCGGCCACAGCCGGTGCCGTGATGTTGGCACCACCGCCACCGCCTGGACATACCATGGCGGCCCGCTTGCCCAATTCGTTACCCACGTGCAGTGGCGGATTGAACAGGGGACCCATCTGGAAGTCGGCGAAAGCCTCGATGGCCTGTTGCCGCAACTGCGGTGTGAAGTCCACCAGGTCGTCGATGGACACGCCCTGCATGTCGAAGGGTGCCGGTTTGGTGGGGAAGGGCTGGGTCGGGGACAGCTTCTCACCCGGCACCGGGGACTGGGGCACCGGCCGCTCCTCGATGGGCCACAGGGGTTCGCCGGTCAGCCGGTTGAAGGCGTACACGTAGGACTGCTTGGTGACCTGCATGACGGCAGGCACGGTGCCGCGGCCCGGCATGTTCAGATCCATGACGATGGGGGCCATGGGGTTGTCGTAGTTCCAGATGTCGTGATGAACCATCTGGTAGTGCCAGCGGCGCTGGCCTGTCTTCACGTCCAGGGCGATGAGACTGGTGCCGTACAGGTTGTCACCGGGGCGGAAGCCGCCGTAATAGTCGATGGTGGCACCGTTGGTGGGAATGAACACCAGGCCGGCTTCCGCATCGGCGGAGATGGGGGCCCAGCTGGACACGTCGCCGGTCCATTCCCAGGCGTCGTTTTCCCAGGTCTCATGGCCGTATTCACCGGGACGGGGAATGACGTTGAACTTCCAGAGGAATTCGCCGGTTTTGGCATCATAGGCCAGGATGTCGCCCGGGATGTTTTCGACCCGGGACTGGTGATAACCCTGCTCCGCCGAGTTGCCCACGATGATCACGTCATTGACCACGATGGGGGGCGAGGAACTGGTGATGTAACCGGTTTCCAGGGGAATGCCTTCATAGGGATCGTAGGGATGGCCCAGATCGGCCAGCAGATCCACCACACCGGTTTCCGGGAAACCGTCGATGGGAACGGGTTTGCCGAAGCCCTCCAGGGGGGCGCCGGTCTTGGCGTCCAGGGCGGTCAGGAAGAATGCGGGCGAGATGATGTAGACGACGCCACGGCCGTCGATCTCGGCATAGCCCACGCCCTTGCCGTAATCGGCGCGCATGGAGTATTCCCAGCGGCCGGTGTTGGGTTCCCGGTAGGACCAGATGGTTTCACCGGTTTTGGGGTCGATGGCCACCACGTGTCGGCGCGCGCCGGCTACCGTGAACAGCATGCCGTCCATATAGGTCGGGGTGGAGCGACCGCTCTGGGCCTGGAAGCTGGAGCCATCCCATTCCCAGGCAACCTCCAGATCCTTGAAGTTGTCCGCAGTGATTTCCGTTGCCGGAGTGTATCGGGTATGACCGAAGTCGTTGCCCAGGGTGAACCACTCGGTACTGTCCTGGCTGACGGCCAGGCCGGGCAACAGCAGTAGCAGGGTGGCCAATGCGGCGGCGGTGGTCTGCAGGGAGAACAGTTTGCCCGCGGCGCGCGTAGTGGTGGTTGTTGTCATTTTTTACCTCGCTTGATGGGCTGCAAATAATACTTATTATCAATAATTACAGCGGTTTTTTGCCTCGCCAAGGCTACCTGATGACCGGCGGGTTGTCCATGGGATTGCGGACCGCCAGCTGCTGGACCAATTGCTGTTGCTGGGTCTTGTTCAAGGGGGTCAAAGGCGGTCTGACCCGTTGCCAGTGGGTGTCCTGCCAGTGGTCTGCCAGGGTGAATTTCAGGGCAGCGATCATGGGCAGCTGCTGGTACATCCGGCGCACCGGCTCCAGGGCGGCCTGTAGCGAGTCCGCCTCCGTTTCCCGGTAAGCCCGATAGAGGGCGTGAATTGCCACGGGATTGACATTGGCGGTGGCGGAAATGCAGCCGGCGCCACCCTCACGCAGGGTCGCCAGTAGGAAACTCTCAGACCCGCAAAACACCCGGAAATCCTCCACCCCGCAGCGCAGATAACCGAGGGTGGTCTGCCAGTCCCCCGAACTGTCCTTGATGCCTGCCAGCACCGCAGGATAACGATGGGCCAACCGCTCGACCAGGGGCAGGGGAATCGGCACGCCGGTGTGGGAGGGAATGTTATAGAGGTAGAGCTGCAGACGCTCGTCTGCCACCTGCTCGATCACCTCCGCATAGAAGCCGAACAGCCCATCCACATCCACCGACCGGTAATAGAACGGTGGCAGCATGAGAACTGCCCGGCAGCCGGTGTGGACCGCATGGCGGGTCAGGGCCACGGCATCCGGCAGGGCACAACTGCCGGTGCCGGGCATCAGATAGCGGCCCTCGATGCCGTCCTCAGCCAGCCGGTCCAGCAGATTCAGCTTTTCGGACACTGCCAGGGAATTGGCCTCACTGTTGGTGCCGAACACCGCCAGGGAGACGCCGCGCTCCAGCAGCCAGTGACAATGGGCCAGCCAGCGCCGGTTGTCGGGCTCGTACTGCGGATCGAACGGAGTGACCACCGGGGCCAGCACGCCGGAAAAGCGCTCATTCATGGGATTGCTCCGCCTGGATAAGGATGCCTGAGGGGCCATCATAGCAAACCCTCGCCTGAGGGGCGCCGGCAGGGATGGCGACTGCGAAAATCCCATTAACTTCTATGATGTTGCCGCCGATAAAACCTAAGACGTAAAGCCGGAATCCATGTCATGTATCTCGACTATTTTTCACTGGAAAGACATCCGTTTCGAATCACACCGGACACTTCGCTGTTTTTTCCGGGCGGGGCCCAGGGCCGGGGGGTGATTCTGGACGCCATGGTATACGCCATCGAAACCGGCGAGGGCATTCTCAAGGTGGTGGGGGAAGTGGGCAGCGGCAAGACCATGCTGTGCCGCATGCTGGCGGAACGGTTGCCGGACACCACGGAAATCGTCTACCTGGCCAACCCCAACCTGAGCCCCCACGAAATTCTCTTCGCCGTGGCCTTCGAGCTGAAGCTGCCAGTGCGACAGGACACCCCGCGACTGCTGGTCATGCAACATCTGCAGTCCTATCTGCTGCGCCAGCATGCCGCCAACCGCAAGGTGCTGGTGATCATCGAGGAAGCCCAGGGCATGCCCATGGAGACCCTGGAGGAAATCCGTTTGTTCAGCAATCTGGAGACCCACCGGGACAAACTGCTGCAAATCATCCTGTTTGGTCAGCCGGAACTGGATGACAACCTCGCTCACCGGGAGATCCGCCAATTGAAGGAGCGCATCACCCACAGCTTTTACCTGCCGCCCCTGACGGCGGGCGAGACCGGTGAGTACATGCGCTACCGCCTGCAGGCGGCGGGCTGCCCCTGTCCCCAGGTGTTCAGCCCGGAAGCGGAAAAACTCATCGCCAGGGTGTCCGGTGGCCTCACCCGCCGCATCAACATCCTGGCGGACAAGGCCCTGCTGGCGGCGTATGCCGAGTCAGCCACCGCCACCCGGCCGCGCAATGTGCAGAGCAGCTATGAGCCGGTGGTCAAGAAACGCCATGTGCGGGCCGCCATCAAGGACAGCGATTACCGCCGTCCCTGGTTTGGCCGTCTGCAATGGCTGGGGGCCAGCACCTTCGTGCTGGCCATCATCATGGGCCTGCTGATGTGGCCGCTGGCGGGTTCCACCGCTGCCACCCAGGCGGAGCCGGCGGGACCGCAGTCCATCTCAAACCTGGAGCAGGATCAGCCATGATGCCAAGTCACTGGAAACGTTGTGCAGGATTCGGTGGCTTGCTGGTGTTGTACGGCTGCCAATCCACTATCCCGGGAACCCCGGCAGCAGGGGAAATCGACAATCGCCACATCACGACCCCAGCGCCGGTGGTGGCCAGCGCGATTCCCGAGATTGTCCGTCCGCTGCCTCTGGTGAGTCCGCCCCAGATCGAACCGCCCCTGGAGCTGTATTCCGTCGTGGTGCAGGACGTGCAGATCCGGGAGTTGTTGTTCGCCATGGCCAGGGACGCCGCCATCAATGTGGACGTGCACAACGGGGTCAGCGGCACCATCAGCATCAATGCCATCGATCAGACCCTGCCCCAACTGTTGGAACGCATCGCCCGTCAGGCCGACATCCGCTGGCGTTTCGAGCGGCCCGACTACCTGGTGGTGGAGCCGGATCTGCCGTTTTTGCGAAGCTATCAGGTGGACTACGTGAACATCGCACGCAGTTCCACGACCGAGGTGCGGGTATCATCCGCCATCGAGGAGGGTGCGGTGGGCAACACGGGCTCCATCGACAACAACAACTCCACCAGTGTGCTCAACCAGACCAGTTCCAATGCCTTCTGGCAGACCCTGGCAGCGAACCTGGCCGACATCATCGGCGCTGAGGACGTGGATTCCGGCAACATCATCGTCAATTCGGAAAGCGGCCTGGTCACGGTGCGGGCCAGCAGCCGGCAGCACGAGGATATCCAGGCGTATATCGATTCGGTCACCTCACGTTCCCGCTACCAGGTGCTGATCGAGGCCACCATCGTGGAGGTGGAATTGAACGATCGGTTCCAGTCCGGTGTGGACTGGTCCATTCTGGGGCGGGACAGCGGCCAGGTGAGTTTTCAACAAAGTCTCACCGGGCTCAATCTGGACGAGGCGCCAACCAACATCCTCACGATCGACAAGAGTGCCGGCGCCGATGCCATCACCTCCACGATCCGTCTGCTGTCCCAGTTCGGTGAGCTGACTGTGTTGTCCAGCCCACGGGTCATGGCCCTCAATAACCAGACCGCCATGTTGCGGGTGGTGGACAGCCGGGTGTATTTCACCATTTCCGTGGAACCGGGTCAGGCAGCAACCGCCACCTCGCCCTTCATACCACCCGTGTATTACAGCACGGTCCATACCGTACCGGTGGGCTTCACCATGGCGGTCACTCCCCAGATCAGTGAGAACGATCAGGTCACCCTGAACGTGCGACCGACCATCTCCCGCATCGTACGTTTTGTGAACGATCCGAGCCCGGCCCTGGCGGATGCCGATGTGGTGAACGCCATTCCTGAAATACAGATCCGGGAAATCGAGTCCATTTTGAAAGTGGACAGCGGCCAGGTGGCGGTGCTGGGAGGCCTGATGCAGGATTCCCTGGACCGCAACAGTGAAGGGCTGCCCGGTGCCAGCCGCTTGCGGGGTGTCGGCAACCTGTTTCGCTATCAGGATGACACAGCGGCTAAAACCGAGCTGATCATTTTCATCCGGCCGGTGGTGGTGCGAAACGCCAGCGTCGACGGAGATCTGCGCAACTACAGTGAATTCCTGCCGACCTCTCAAAACCTGCGGGGCAATTGATGAGCTTGTTGATGGAAGCCTTGCGCAAGGCGGAAGAACAGAAGCGCAAGGCGGAAGCTGAGCGCAAGGCTGAGTCACAGGCAGCCACCGGTTCTTCTGCCGCAGCGTCCGGTCCTGCGGCTGAATCCCCTGCCGCCGACGGGTCAATGGCAGCCGGAGAGCCCGCGGCAGCATCGGAATCCGCGGCTTCCGGAGATCGCACCGTAGTGCCCTCCTGGTTCGGGCGCGGTGCCCAGGGACGCAAATCCCAGATACCCGACGTGGAGATCGGACTGGAGGAGCCACCCCCCACAACCACACCGGTCGTCATCGAGGAAGCAACCCGCGAACCCGAACCCGAACCCGAACTGGAGCTGGAAACCCTCAGCATGACGGAGGCAGAACCAGCCCCCGCGCCGCCGACAACCCCCAATGAACCCGCCGCCGACAGCACCCGGGTGGCCGCGGAAACCGACAGTGCCAAAGCCATCCCCAGGTCGCCTCAGGTGGCGGAAGTGAAGCGCCCGTCCCGCACTCAGGAAGCCCCCCATTCACCGCCGGCCATGGCAGTCGATCCCCGGCGGCAGTCGGCCCGCGCCGTGTTCGCAGCCAAGACCACTATGCGACGCCAGTCCCGTAATCGCCGCCTGGCGCTGGTTGGCGGGGTTGCGATGGTAAGTGTCCTGGGGCTGGGAGGCTACCTGGCTCTGAACCTGGGCGGTGGTGGCATCAACGTCACCCTGGACAACTATGACCCCAGCCGCCAGTTACCCCCCATGGACACGGACAGTGTGTTTCCACCAGTCGAGGTGGCCGTGGTGGACGCGACCATCGATCAAGCGCAGGTAGAGGAGCCGCTTGTCCCGACTGAGGTGAGCGATCCCGGTGTGTCGCCCGAGCCCCTGTTGCCGGCCCCTGTGGCACAGCCGTTTGCGGAGCCGGCCCCGGTATCCGTGGCCGTTGTGGAGTCCCCTTCGGTGCCGGTGGAGACCGTGGTTGAGGAACCGTTGCCACCGGCGGTGCCAACTTCGGCAGTTCCCGTTGACACAGGTGCCGAGCCCGCGACAGCGGAACTGGCCGGCGAGGACGGCGACACCGCAGCCGAACCCGCTGACGGAAGCGCAGAGCCAGCCACGGCCCAGGCTCCCGTGGTGCTGGTGCGCAGGGATTCGCGGCCGACCCTGGATCCCAGCCTGCTGAGTGCCTACGCCGCCTATCAAGACGGCGATCTGGTCACCGCCGCGCGGCTTTATGAAGAGGTCCTGATCCAGGCTCCACTGCACCGGGATGCGCTGCTCGGTCTGGCCACCATCGCCCGGTTGGATGGAGACACGGCCCGGGCCCGGGAACTGTATTCCCGTCTGCTCACCCGGGATCCCCGGGACCCGGCCGCGCGAGCCGGCCTGCTGGAGCTGGCTGGCGGCAATCCCAATGCCCAGGAACGGGAACTCAAGCGCCTGCTGGATCTGCATCCCCAGGAACCCACCCTGGCATTCGCGCTGGGTAACCTGTATGCCGCGCAGCAACGCTGGCCTGAAGCTCAGCAGTATTACTTTGATGCACTGCAGCTGGCGCGCTCGTCGGCCACCCCGATGGGGGGGGTCAATCCGGATTACGCCTTCAATCTTGCTGTGAGCCTGGAGCATATGAGCCAGGTGCAGCCCGCCTTGACCTATTACCAGGAGGCGCTGGTGCTGGCCGCATCCCACCCGGCCGGATTCGATCTAGACATGGTGCGCAGCAAACTGCGCAGCGCCAATCAGGACTAAGCCCATGGCCACTAAAGAACTGGAAGTCAAAAAGAAACGCCTCGGTGACATATTGGTAGGACGGGGCGTGATCACCGATGATCAGCTGCGCATTGCCCTGCTGGAGCAGGCCAAGGTCAAAAAGCAGATCGGCGCCATCCTCATCGACCTGGGTTTCGTCACGGATTCCATCATCCGCGATGCCCTCAGTGAATACACCGGCTTCGTCAGTGTGGACCTGACCAACACCGTCATCGATGCCGCGGCCATCACCTATGTTCCCCAGGACCTGGCACGCCGTTTCAAGGTGTTGCCCATTTCATTCAACAGGGTTGAAAACGAGCTGACCCTGGCCATGGCGGACACCTTCAATATCGTTGCCCTGGATCAGGTGCGTGCACTGCACGGCCCGGAACTGGTCATCAAACCGGTGGTTGGCCTGGAGGACGACATCACCCGGATCATCGAGGAGGCTTACGGGGTCAACCTGTCCATCGATGGCATCCTGCAGGAAATCGAAACCGGTGAGGTGGATATCGCCAACATACAAGCGGGTGACCAATACCATCATCCGATGGTGCGCCTGATCAATGCCCTGTTGGCGGACGCCGTGCAGCGTGGCGCATCGGACATCCACTTTGAACCGGAAGAGGCTTTCCTGCGCATTCGCTACCGCATCGACGGGGTGCTGCGCCAGGTGCGCAGCCTGCACAAGAGCTACTGGGCGGCCATGGTGGTGCGGCTCAAGGTCATCAGCAACATGAATATCGCGGAGTCGCGGGCACCCCAGGACGGTCGGGTGTCCCTCTCACTGGTCGGCCGGCAGATCGATTTCCGGGTGGCCTCCCAGCCCACTTCCCACGGGGAAAACATCGTATTGCGGGTGCTGGACCGGCAGAAGGGTATCGTGCCCCTGCTGAAGCTGGGTCTCAGTGAGACCAATCTGAACACCCTGCAACTGATGCTGGCCAAGCCGGAAGGTGTGATCCTTGTGACAGGCCCCACCGGCAGCGGCAAGACCACCACCCTCTACTCGGTCCTGAACCACATCAACACCCTGGAAATCAATATCATGACCATGGAGGATCCGGTGGAATACCCCATGCCGTTGATCCGACAGACATCGGTGAACGAAGCCGCCAAGATGGGTTTTGCCGAGGGCATCCGCTCCATGATGCGACAGGACCCGGATGTGATACTGGTGGGCGAGATCCGTGATCCCGTCACCGCGGAAATGGCCTTCCGCGCCTCCATGACCGGTCACCAGGTATATTCCACCCTGCACACCAATTCGGCAGTGGGCTCCATTCCCCGCCTGTCGGACCTGGGCGTGCTGCCTGACATCATGGCCAGCAACCTGATCGGCATCGTGGCGCAGCGCCTGATCCGCAAACTGTGCATCAGTTGCAAGCAGGCAGCGGCACCCACCGACCTGGAATGCCGGCTGCTGCGCCTGGACGAGGCGGTGAGGGATCTGAAGATTCATCATGCAAAGGGTTGCAAGCACTGTGACTACACGGGCTACAAGGGACGCACCTCGATCGTGGAGATTCTCAAGATCAACGAGTACCTCAAGAAGCTCATCTCCCAGGGCACTTCCGCCCATGAGCTGGCCAAGGCTGCAGTAGCCACCGGTTTCAAGACCCTTGCGGACGATGCCTGTCGCCGGGTCATCGACGGCACCACGAGCCTCGATGAAATTTCCCGCGTGGTGGATTTGACCGACCGTCTGGGCAAGTGAGCCTGGTCATGGCCCTCTTCCAATACAAGTCCATCGACGGCAAGGGCCGCACCCACACCGGCACGATGGACGCCGCCAACGAGACCGACCTGGAACAGCGGCTCAACCGCATGGGCCTCGATCTCGTCAAAAGCAAGTTTTTCCCCAAGAAGGGCATGGGCAGCACCGCGGCCATCCGCCGCATCGACCTGATCAATTTCTGCTTTCACATGGAACAACTGACCCGTTCCGGAGTATCCATCATCGACGGCCTGCAGGACCTGCGTGACAGCGTAGAAAACGCCGCCTTCCGCAGTGTCATCGCCGAAATCGTCGAGGAGATCGAAACCGGCTTGAAGCTGTCCCAGGCGCTGGCGGAGCATCCCAAAGTCTTTGATGAAATGTTTGTCAACCTGATCGCGGCGGGGGAGGAGAGCGGGCAGCTGCCTGAAGTATTCAACTCTCTGAACACCATGATCAAGTGGCAGGACGAACTCATGTCCACCACCAAGAAGTTGCTGATCTTTCCTGTCTTCGTCGGCGCCGCCATCTTCGGTGTGGTGGGATTTCTCATGATCTACCTGGTACCCCAGCTGGTGAGTTTCATCGAAGGGATCGGTCAGACCCTGCCGATGCACACCCGCGCATTGATCGCCACGTCGGACTTCGTGGTGGCCTATTGGTGGATGTTCACCGTGGTGCCGGTCCTGGCCTTCGTACTGCTCAAGATACTGATGACCCTGAGCCGGGAAGTCCGCTATAAAGTCGATTCCTACAAGTTGCGGGTGTGGGAGATCGGACCGGTGCTGAGAAAAATCATCCTGTCCCGTTTCGCCAACACCTTTGCCATGATGTACAAGGCTGGTATTCCTATCCTGCATTGCATCGAGGTAGCGGAAAAGGTCGTGGGCAATGAAGCCATCCGGGTGGCGCTGGCGGATGCCAGGGAGAATATCCAGGACGGGCAGGGGGTCTCCGCCAGCTTTGAAACCACCGGCCTGTTTCCGCCCCTGGTGGTACGCATGATCCGGGTGGGTGAGACCACCGGTGAGTTGGACAAGGCCCTGCTCAACGTGAGCTACTTCTACAATCGGGATATCAAGGACAGTATCGAAAAAGTGCAGGCCCTGATTCAACCGGTGATGACGGTATTTCTCGGCGGCATCCTGATGTGGGTGATGCTATCCGTCATGGGGCCGGTCTATGATTCCATCAGCAACCTGCAGCTATAGGTGACCATGCGATTCTCCCTGCGACACATCAAGCCCAGCAAGCACCAGGTGCTGCTGCTGGACCCGAAGGGTCTCAAGGTCTATGGGCTGAACCAGGGTCTGCTGGATGAGCTTGGGCGCTTTGCCGCCAACGAGGATGGCCATGAGCAGTTCCGCCGGTTCCTGGCGGAACTGCAGCCCCGCGGTCTTTGTCTGGTGGTGGACATCATGGCCGAGGACTATCTCATCGAGTCCATGGCCCATGTGAGCGCCAATGACCGTCAACAACTGCTGAAGCGCAAACTGGACCAGCATTTCCGCGGCGGCGAGTACCGCCATGCCGTAGTGATCGGCCGCGAAACCGGCGGCCGGCGGGATGACCGGGTGTTGTTCAGCGCGCTCTCCAAGAACCAGCTCATCGATCCCTGGGTGCGCTGCATACTGCAGGAAGAAGTGCCGCTGCAGGCAGTGACTTCCACCGCCTATGTGCTGGGCAATCTGATGAAGTCCCTGGGATTGGTGACCAGTGACGGAGTACTGGTGGTCAATTGGGAACCCCATGGCATTCGCCAGACCTTCATGCAGGGTGGCAATACGGTATTCAGCCGGTTGTCACCTTTACCTCCCGAGGATGGGCAGGATGAACTGGTCAGGTATATCGTCAGCATCAGCACCCAGACCCGGGAATATCTGGAGCGCATCAAATTGCTGGGCTTCAACCAGCCGCTGGATGTCCATGTATTCACTCCCCAAACGGACAGCAAGGCCTTCGAGGCCTTCAGCGGAGAAAATCAACTTACCCAGTTTCTGCACCACGTTCCGGAGGGATTCTCGGAGGGCGGGCGTCGCTGGGATGACGATGAACTGATTACCGCGAACCTGTTGTGCATTGACTGGGCCATTCACAAGCAGGCACTGGTCAATGTCTATGCGCCTCCCGTTGCCCGACGCTTTTATTACCTGAAGCGGGCACGACAAGTGATCTATGGTACCTGCCTGGGAGTTCTTGCCCTGGGCGGCCTGCTGGCAGGACCCATAATCTCCGAGGCCCTGGACCATCGGCAGCGGTATGAACAGCTGCAGGCCCAGACCCAGCCCCTGGAAGCGCAGTATGCCGCCTTGCTTGAAGGGTTTCCGGCGACGCCGATTCCCTCTCTGGCCATGGAGCTGGCGGTTACCACCTATGATCAATTGCGCAGCCAGGTGCGCAATCCCGCGGACCTGCTGATCAGTGTCAGTCGCGTCCTGTCCGGCTACCCCACGATCACACTGACCGATCTGGACTGGATGCTGCTTCCGGAGAATGTCGATTTCAGTATCACCGAAGGTTTGCTGGCCGGTGATACCGGGATCAGCATGGAAATGCGGGGGCAGATAGCGGCGGGCACCGGGTATTTGAATACCGATCGGGACCTGCGCCGGTTCATCAGCGAATTGGAAAGTATTCCCGGTGTGACCGTGACGCCCGTCACCCTTCCCATCGAGACGTCGGAGTATTCTTCCGTGAGCGCCACCATCGGTGATACGCAGGGAAGTGCTCCGTTTGCCCTGAACCTGCAGCAACGGAGAGCGCCATGAGCCTTGGCCGCTACCACTATCAACAGGATGCGAAGCTGCTGAAGTGGCAGTTTACATTGCTGGCGCTGGTGTTGATCGCCGTGATTGCGCTGCATGTTTTTGCTTTGTATCTGCGGGACGATGCCAGGCGCACGGCGGTGGCATACCAGGCGAATTTTGATAATGTCAGTCTGGAGCTGGAGCAGATCGAGCTGGCGGAAGCCACCATCCGTCAGTACATCGACGATTTCAATGTGATGGCGAATCTCGGCGTGCTGAACGAGGAGGACCGTGTGGCACTGCTGGAGGACATCAGCCGCATCCGCGACCGTCACAGCTTGTTTCCCATTGACGTGGAGATCCGTGAACAGGAAAGGGTGCCGCTGGAGTTTCCGGAGGAGGTGGATACCAGTACCCTGGAGGAAGTGATCTCGCTGCGTTACAGCCTGGTTCAGCTGCGGGTGCCGCTCCTGCACGAAGGTGACTTCGTGAAGTTCATGACCGATTTGCTGCGTAGCGGGCGTTTGATGGTGGTGGAAAGCTGCAGTCTCAATGAGACGCTCACGGAGATGGCGGCATTCTATGAGGTGGTGGAACACATGGTGGCGAGTTGCGATGTAATCTGGTACACGCTGCGCCGTGAACCCAATATCGAACTGGAGTATTGAGCCGGTGAAAAACACCCTGCTGCATGCAAGCCTGATCCTCACATTGGGTTGTGGCTCACCGCTGACTGCTGCCCAGGGACTGGAACGGCTGTTCACCACTCCGGTCCAGCGGGCGGCCCTGGACCAGGCGCGGGAACGGGCGACATCCGGATTCGACCTGGTGGCGGTGCCTGTTCCCGAGCCCGAGTCGCCCAGCGCCCCGGAGTTGCCCCAACAGGCAGAGTCGATCTTTTCTCTGGGGGGGACCCTGGTGAGAACCGATGGCAGGTTCCAGGTGTGGATCAACGATCGCATGTATGGTCCGGACACCCTGCCGGACCACATGGAAATGCTGCAACCCTATGCCCGGGGACGCTTGCGTATCATCGACCGGCAGAGCGGTGAGTCCTGGACCCTGAGCCCGGGCCAGACCCTCAATATGTCGACCGGGCAGGTCTATGAGGCCTATCAGAGACCGGCGGTTGGCAGCCCACAGCCTGTCGCAAACGGGCAATGAGACGCACGGCCGGACGACAGCAGGGGGCGATCCTCATGGTGCTGGCCATGATCCTGTTCATGGCCGGTTCCAGCTACATCATCGCCGTGCTGGGCAGCAATGATGTGGAGCGCTTGCGGGAAGCGGATGCCGGCCAGGCACTGCTGGCCGCCCGGGAGGCCGTCATCGCCTTTGCCGTCATGCACGGAGATTATTACGGTGCTGCAGGCACCGGGCCGGGTCACCTTTTTTGCCCCGACACCAATAACAACGGGCAGGAGAACACACCCTGCGCCGGCAATGCCCTTGGCCGCCTGCCCCAATCCGTCACCCTGCCCTCCGGGGATGTGTTCAGGCTGTCCGATTACGGTGTCAGCTTCGACCAGCAAATCTGGTACGCGGTGGCCCCGGCCTTCAAGCGCGCGCCAGCGGGTATTTTGAACACCAGCATCAATGGCAATCTCACCCTGGACGGCCAGACTGGAATTGCCGTGGTGCTGATGGCGCCGGGGGCGGCGTTGCTGGGGCAGAACCGCAGCAGCAATACCGCCGGCAACTATCTGGAATCGGCCAACACCACCCTGCCGGACTTCACCCTCGGCAGCACCCTGGCGACAGACAGCTTCAATGACCGGGTGCTGGCCATCCGCAGCAGCGACATCCACACTCCGGTGAGCAGCCGTGTGGCGGAGCGGGTGCGGGTGGCACTGGCCGCCTACCATACCGCCAATGGTGCCTATCCTCCCAGCCAGGCCACGTTCACCGCGGCCCTGGCGGTGGCGGGTGTCATGCCGGCCTGGTACGCTGCCAACGGCTGGCCCGGGGTTACGACCTATACCCAGATCAATGCCAATACGGCCACGGTGCAATTCACGGGATGTGCCATCACCTATACCCTGACATCCGCTGCCACCGCCCTGGCCAGGAGTGCCAATCGATGCTGACACCGAGACATGTTGATCATGTACGGCAACGGGGTTTCAGCCTGCTGGAAATCGCCGTGGTGCTGGTCATCATCTCCGTTTTGCTGGGAGGCATTCTCACATCCCTCAGCCAGACCCGGGAATCCGGTAATCGCAATGAAGCCGAAGACCGCCTGGAGGAAATTATCGATGCCCTCTACGGCTTCGCCCAGGCCAACGGGCGCCTGCCCTGTCCCGCCACCGCCACCAGCAATGGTGCCGAGGCACCGGCCGGTGGCGGTGCCTGCACCCAGCCCCATGGCTTCGTGCCGTCCGCCACATTGGGTCTCAGCGGTTCAGTGAATGCCGACCGGCTATTGGTCGATGGCTGGTTGAGCCCCTACCGTTATTCGGTCACCACCGCCAATGGCAATGCCTTCACCACCACCAATGGCATGCGCACCACCACCATGGCCGCCCTGGCACCAAACCTGCGGGTTTGCGCCGATGTGGCCTGCACCACGGTGATCGCCAATGCTCTGCCGGCGGTCGTGATGTCGCTGGGCGCCGATTGGGCAACGTTTGGTGCCGGTGCGCCGCTGGAGGTGGAGAACTCCGGGGAAACCACCATCAACGGTTATCGCCACGGCAATGACGTGAATTTCGTGAACTCCGGTTACATAGAAGATGTGTTCGACGATCTCCTCAACTGGATGTCCGCCAGCATCCTGTACACCCGCATGATAGCCGCCGGACAATTGCCCTGACATGAGCGGAGACATCGACAGTACGGTTGGCGATCACGAGGCCATGTCGATAACCGACTCCTGCGGTCCGATCCTGCTGGTGGAGGACGATAGCGCCCTGCGTCTTATTTTGAAGAATGTACTGGAATCACATGATTACCGGATTCTTGAGGCCGACAGTCGCAGCGCAGCCTACGCCGTCATCAAGGCCCATCCGGAAATTGCCGGGCTGGTGCTGGATCTGGGCCTGCCACCCTCTGCTCACACCACCGACGAAGGGCTGGCGGTCATCCGGGAGCTCACGGCGGACATGTTCCCGGCCAAGATCGTCGTGCTGACAGGTCAGGATGAGGAAAGTGCGGCCCTGGCGGCCATCAGGGAAGGGGCCTTTGACTTCCTCGCCAAACCGTCCCGTGCCGAGGACATCATCAATGCCGTACAGCGGGCCATGCTGTTTCATCAAAAGGAGTTGCAGTTGTCAGCCGAGGGTCTGACCCGACTGCAATTGAACGCGCGGGTGGCGGACGGACTCAAGGCGGTGCGCGAAGAGGCTGAGGAAAAGCTGGTCAAGAAGGTCCTCAAGGACACCGGATTCAATATCTATCAGAGCGCCGCCCGCCTGGGCCTGAAACGGGAAAGCATTTATTACTTTCTGAAGAAATTCGGCATCAAGCGCGAAGATGGCTGACCTCTATCCTTACCTCATACTCATCGGTGGCAGCATCCTGGTGGCCACCGCCTGGCTGTTATGGCAGGCGCGGGGTCGGGCCCATATCACCAATGAACTGGTCAGTCTCAATGAGAGCCTTGGTTTCGATCTGCCCGATTTCCTGCGCCGCTGCTGGAAGCCGCTGGCTGCCGCCGGGTTCAAGGGGTTCGACTGGGAGCTCAACTGGTTTGGCACCGTGCTGACCGGCAGCGAGGGCAGCCCGGGGGAGGTGATGATCCAGCGGCGCCTGGACGTGGATGAGATATCCCTGACCATCAATCTGTACGATGGCAAGCGGCGCTTCGAACAGCGTTATTTCAGCACGGCCCTTTCGGAGAGTTTTTTCCTGCTGTTGCACATGGACATGTGGATCAAGCTGGGCACGGTGCAGGGGGCATTTGCACAAACCGCCAAGCTCACCGTATTCCTTCAGCATGACATGAAAAACGTGGTGCAGCTCATCAGCCTGGTGGCTGAGCAATTGGAGGCGCCACCCCGGGGCAACGAGGAGAAATTGCTGAGCAGTCTGCGCACCGTGATGCCGACCCTGCGGGAAAGGGCCGAGCGCTTCCTGTCGAGTCTTTCCAGTCAGGCCCAGGCGGGCAAGCGCGAGGTGGTGGATTTGGGTGACGCGGTTCACAATACCGCGAAAATCCACGACCTGTCGGTGCAGGTCCACGGGAGCGGGGAGACTCTGATGAGCGCGTCGTTGCTGACCAGCATTCTGGACAATCTGTTTGGCAATTACGTGGATCAGTTACGCCGTAATCCGAGCCATCAGATTGACCTGCAGGTTCATATCGAGGCGCGGGGCGAGTTGCTGGAAATGACCCTAAGAGACAGCAACGGCGCGCCCTGCAGTTGGCCGGAGCGGCTTTTTGAGCCGTTCTGGAGCGAGAAGGGGAGCGGTCTGGGTATCGGGCTGTACCATGCCCGTCAGCTGGCCATGGCCCAGGGCGGATCACTGCGTGCCGAAGCCCCCGTCAACAGTGCCTTGACGTT
>JBJOHV010000002.1:0-22375 GCA_046047495.1 Pseudomonadota bacterium
ATTTCCGAGGAACTGGCACCGGACAGCCGGGACTTCGATCCCCAGCAATCCTGCTGGATCATCGATCCCATCGACGGCACGGTGAATTTTGCCCACGGTCACCGGCAGTCTGCCGTCTGTATCGCATTCGCCACCGGCGGTCAGGTGCGGGTGGGGGTCGTTTACAACCCGTTCACCGATGAGCTGTTTGCCGCCCACCAGGGTGGTGGCGCCTGGCTCAATCAGCAGGCCATCCAGGTATCGGTCGAAAGCGATCCGCGGCGCGCCCTCATCGCCACCGGATTTCCCTACGAGAAGAGTGGCCTGGAGCCCATGGTGCGCAGACTCCATGCCATATTGCAGAATTGTGCCGACATTCGGCGGCTCGGCTCCGCGGCACTGGATATCTGCTGGGTGGCCTGTGGCCGCCTGGATGGCTATTACGAAAGCCTGAGCCTGTGGGATTTCTGTGCCGCGCGCCTGATTGCGCGGGAAGCGGGAGCCGAGTGTGGCCACTTCCAGCCGCCGCCGGCCGGGGTGGTCGCGGAATTCTGGAATCAGCACCTGCTGATCGCCAATCCCCGGCTGTTTCCCCAGTTGGCGGGCATTCTGCAGGGGGCCGAGCATTCCGGTGAATAACTCCCCGGTTGCGGCAGGATGCATGGCTATTCCGCTAAAACCGGCAAGTGTCGGTTTCATCCTGCCGATAGCATCCTTATAATCCGACAATCCAGTATTGCTGGATTGCCAATTCCAGGAGCAACCCATGTTGAACCATAAATTGATTACCTCCCTAGTGCTGAGTGCCGGCTTGCTGCCCGCCTTGGCCAGCGCCGTAGATCGGGTGGGGGATTTTTCCCTGCTGGATCAGGACGGCTATTTCCACCAGATGAGCTGGTATGACGACCACGCCGGCATTGCGCTGCTGGTGCAGTCCAACGGCAGTCAGGCGACCCGCCAGGCCATGGCCGATTACGCCCGCTTGCAGGAACAATACGCCGCGCAGGGCATCGAGTTTTTCCTCATCAACCCCACGGGCAACCAGGATCGTGACGCCGTGCGTGCCGAGATGGCCGCCCAGGGTGTGGATATCCCGGTTTTGATGGACTATACCCAACTGATTTCCGAATCCATGGGCATCGACAAGACCGGCGAAGTGTTCGTCTACGACCCCAAGAGCTTCTCCGTGGTATTCCGCGGTCCTGTGGGGGCGGAATTCGAACAGGCCCTGCAGGCTCGCCTGGCTGGTCAGCCCATTGCCAACGAGATGGTGGCTGCCAGCGGTGAGGCCGTGACCTATCCGGCCCGTGACGCCCACAGTCAGGCGGTACCGTCCTATGAGAGGGACGTGGCTCCGATCATTGCCGAGAACTGTGCGTCCTGCCACCGGGAAGGTGGTATTGCTCCCTTTGCACTCAACAGCCACGCCATGGTGCAGGGCTGGTCACCCATGATTCGCGAAGTGGTGATGACCAAGCGTATGCCCCCGGGTCAGATCGACCCCAAACTGGGTCATTTCGTCAACGACATGGTGTTGGCGGAAGCCGAGCAGCAGAAGCTTCTGCACTGGATCGCCGCCGGCTCCCCCAAGGACGGCCAGATCGATCCCCTGGCCGAACTGACCTGGCCGGACACCAAGTGGGCATTCGGTGAGCCGGACTACATCATCGAGATTCCGCCCCAGTCCATCCCCGCCACCGGCGTGCTGGATTACATCACGGTGGTAGTGCCCATCGACATCGAGGAAGACAAGTGGGTGCGTGGCAGCCAGTATGTGGCGGGTGATCGCACTGTACTTCATCACACCCTCAACAGCCTGATACCACCGGATGCGGCCAACCGTCGCGGTGGCTTTGTGGGTGGCGGCGATCCCGATTCCGCCAACATCACTGCCTACATCCCCGGTGCCGAGCCGGAGTGGATGCCGGAGAACACCGGTGGCCTGCTGAAGAAGGGCTCCAAGCTGGCCCTGCAGTTGCATTACACCACCAACGGCAAGGAAACCGTGGATGCCAGCGAGATCGGCCTGTGGTTCTATCCGCCGGGCGAAGTGCCTGAGAAGCGCATGAGCGGTGCCTGTGCCTGTATCTTCACCCCCACCTGGACCAATATTCCGCCCTACGATCCGGAATTCATCCAGACTGCCAGCGTGACCCTTAGCAAGGACGCCTATCTGCGCGCATTCACGCCCCACATGCACTTCCGTGGCAAGTACATGCGCTTCCATGCCGAGTATCCCGACGGCACCCAGGAAGAACTGATCAATATCGCCAACTACAACTACAACTGGCAGTTGGCCTACACCTACGCCGAACCGCGCCTGATGCCCGCCGGCACCAAGCTGGTGGCCGTGGGAGCCTTCGACAACTCCGCCCAGAACCCCAACAACCCGGATCCGGCCCGCTCGGTACCCTGGGGCCAGCAGAGCTGGGATGAGATGTTCTTCGGCGCCATGCAATGGCAATGGGCCGACAGCGGCAGCGAATGAATTTAAGGGGACGGAGGGATTACTTTTTAATCCCTCCGTCCCCTTAAACAGCTTGAAAGAAGGCGGGTCAGTGACCCGCTTTTTTTTGCGCCTTTTTCCTACATCAGTTGATGGATTGATTGCGTAGACTGACCAATCACAACAACAAAGTCAGGAGAATGGCATATGACAACCACGATCAAGATCCTGTGTGTGCATGGCCTGGGCGATCACCGGGCCAGCGACTGGGAGAACATCTGGCAACAAGCCGTCACCCAGGCCTTTCCTTCGCGCAATGGCCTCGAGCTGGAGTTCGTTTTTCTCACCTATGACCCCATTTTTGCCGAGGTGCGCATCTCGCCCTGGGAGGCGGCCAGTGCCTTCTGGAAGCTGACCCGCAGCGGCATCGGCACTGCCCTGGGGCGGCGTGGCCTGATCAGTGAGGTATCGGACAAGATCAAGTGGACCGCCGGTTACGTGGTCGCCTGGCTGGAGGACGAGGCATTCCAGCAACGTACCCGCGAGCTCATCGTGCAGGCGCTGTCGGATCACCGGCCGGACGTGCTGCTGGCCCACAGCCTGGGCTCCCTGGTGACCTACAACACCCTCAGCGATCGCACCGTGCAGGCACAGGATGGCATGGCCGACATTCTTGAGCGCCTCAGCTATGTGACCTTCGGTTCCCAGCTGGGCAATCCCTTCGTGTTGCGTAATCTCACCCCGGGGCGCCTGGACGCCCTGCCGGTGAAATACTGGTATCACCTGTACAACGAAGAGGACGATGTCTTCACCGCACCCATTCGCCTGTGGAACGCCAGCAATTTCAGTCAGGTGCGGACAACGTTCGACATCGACGGCTTTGCCGATCATGCGCCTGAGCAGTACCTTGGGCATCGCAGCACGGTGGAAAACGTCTGGCAAACGCTCGCTGCGGATGTCGCAGGCGCCGGCTCGCCCCGCAGCCGCATGCTGCCGTTGCGCAGGGCCATCAAGCCCCGCAAACCCGGGCGGCGTGCACTGCTGATCGGCATCAACGACTATCCCAATGCAGCAGACCGGCTGGAGGGCTGTGTCAATGACGTATTCCTGATGAGCTCGGTGCTGCAGGAGTGTGGCTTTCGCGCCGAAGAAATCCGCGTGTGTCTGAACGACCGGGCCACCGCCGCCGGGATTCTGCAGCGGCTGGAGTGGCTGCTGGAGGATCCCCAGCCAGGCGACACCCGGTTCTTCTATTACAGCGGCCACGGTGCCACCATTCCCGAGTACGGTGAAGACTATGAGCCGGATCGCCTGATGGAAACCCTGGTTCCGTTCGACTTCGACTGGACGCCTGAGCACGCCATCACCGACGATCAGATCTACAGCCTGTATGCCCAGCTTCCCTATGACACCCTGTTCACCATGGTGTTCGATTGCTGCCATTCCGGCGGCATCCACCGGGACGGCAGCCGCAAGCCGCGAGGCATAACGCCTCCGGATGATATCCGTCACCGCGAGCTGCGCTGGGACCTGAACGAAAAAATGTGGGTGCCACGTGACTTCAAACCCTTGAACAAGGAGTTCGCGAAGCAGAAAAAGGCGCGGGTGGAATTCTTTGGTGCCAATGAAGCCAAATCACGGCTCGGTCGTGCATCATTGTTGCGGGGACAGACGGAAGCCGAATACAAGCGCATGCACCGGGCGCTGGGGCCGGTGGGGCCGTACCTGCCATTGATCCTGGAAGCTTGCCAGGAGGATGAATTCTCTTACGAATACCGCCACGGTACCGTGAGTTATGGCGCCTTCACCTACGCCCTGGCCCAGATTCTGCGCAGTTCAGATCAGCGAGGGATCACATTTGTCGAACTGGTTAAAGAGACCCGGGACAAGCTGCGTCGCCTCGGCTACGAACAGGAGCCCCAGATAGTGGCTCCCGGCAAGCTCAAGACGACGCCGGTGCCCTGGATGCAGTGAGCCATATCAGTACGAGGCATTGGCAAGATCAAGCCGGGTGAACAGCTTGTCAGCCGTCGGCTCGTCCAGCCCCGAATGGGAAAGAAAAACCAGCGCAGCCTGCCTGGAGACCAGTTGCTTGCGCAGCAGGGTGTAGACCTTGGCGCAGAGGGACCCCAGCCACAGCAACCGGGTCTGGGGTTCGCAGAGGGTCAGAGAGTCCTCATCCAGCTCGTCACTGAGTAGTCGATCATAGTCATTGAGAATCAGCAGGTAGTGCGAGGGCAACCCCCACTCACCGGCGACCAGGGTGGAGAGCCATGTCGCACGCTCCGCCACGACACGCTGCAGTACTTTCAGGTCGTCGCCGGCCACCCCGGGGGAAGCGTCGACAAAGTGACTCACCAGACTGAAGACAGTCACGCTGCCGATGTCATGAATGAGACCGAGGATGAAGTTCTCGAATCCCTGCTTGCCGTCGCCCAATAACTGACAGGCTTCGGCGCTGTTGAGGCAGTGGCTCCACAAGCGCCGCATCTGGGACCGGTAGCGTGAGGACTCAAGGTTCACAGTGTCGCGCATCATGACCAGACTGGCCACCTTGGCAACGCCGTTGATGCCCAGCAGCACGATGGCTTTTTCCAGAGAGGTGATTTCCCCGCTACGGGTGAGGTACAAGGGCGAATTGGACACCCGGATGATTTCTCCCACGATATTGGGATCTTCCTTGGCGATGTCCTTGATGCGGGTGAAATTCGTGTCCGCCGAATCCAGCTCTTTCAGCAAGCCTATGATGCCGGTTGGCGGCGAGGGCATGAATTTCGCCAGCTTGTCCTGCTGTTCAACTGTCGCGCACACCTTGTGATACAGCAGTTGTTCGAATTCATTGAGACCGACCAGTGAATCCGGCTCATGGCCGAACAGGTTCTGGTTGAACAATCGATTGACGGTGGCCGCATCGAGAGCCTGTTCCTGCATGTCGCTCATGATGTCCTCACTGCACCAGCTGTCCCTTGCTTACTACCATCTCGATCTGGCGGGTATTGCGGATGTCGGTCAGCGGGTCGGCGGTCAACAGCACCATGTCGGCCTGCTTGCCCACATCGATCGACCCTGAAACGTCCTCGATGCCGAACCAGGCAGCCGGCTGCAGGGTGGCGGCTGCGATGGCCTCCAGAGGTGTCAGGCCCGCCCGTACCAGCATTTCCAGCTCCTCATGCAGACTGTAGCCGGGAACGGACAGATTGATGGGTGTGTCGGTGCCTGCGCCGATGGGCACGCCGGCGCTGTGCATGCGGCCGGTCAGAAACAGGCTCCACTGGGCAAAAGTGGTATCACCCTCTCCCTGTTGCTGCCTGCTTGCACTTTGTGCCGTCCAGTCGTCACGCACGTCGGCAGGCAGGCGCGACAGGGCAATCTGCCAGTCTCCCCGTCGGTAGGGAGGCGCCAGGTTGATGGAATTAAGGCGCAACGTGGGTACCATCACGGTGTCGCTCAATGCGGCAATCGTCTGGTCGCAGCGGGCCTCGTCATAATTGGCCACGGCCGGCAGGCGTTGCAGGGAATGCAACATGCTGCGCAGCTGGGCGCCCGGCAGTCCATCAGGATTCGCCAGCAATGCCAGTCGGGTGGCATGCAGTGTCTCGGCGTCAGCGGCGCAATCCAGTTCGATATTGCGCAGGTGTTCTATGGAGTCCACGTCAGGCCCGGCGACGCTGGCGCGCATGGCCAGTGGCACGTGGGAATCGATGGGCAGACCCAGTTCCTTGGCGGTTTCCACCACCGCGGTGAACACCTCCGGGGTTACCATTTCATAGACCTTGACGAAGCTGACCCCGGCATCGTACAGCTCCCTCACCACCCGCCGGGCATCATCGGCAGTGGCGACAGCAGTGCCGATCTCCGGTTGCGCGGAACCGTCATACACCACGAATTCGCCGTCCAGCAATGGGCCGGCAAAGTACACACGCGGCGCCACCGCATCCGGCGCCCGCATGGCTTCCACTACAGGCAGCACTTTTTCCAGCAAGCCGCCGGTATCGCGCACGCTGGTGATGCCCCAGGACAGGAACAGCCCGGGCATGGCGGCAGTGAGCCGTTCGTCGTAGGTCAGGTGGACATGGAAATCCCACAAACCCGGGATCAGGTATTTGCCGCTGCCATCGATGATCTCCGCGGCGTCGACGGGCGAGCCCGCCGGCAGCAGTGCGGTGATCCTGTCACGGTCGAAAACCACTGTGAGATCGGGGCGCACGCCATTGATCCCATCGATGACGGTGACATGGGTGATGGCGGTGGAAGTGGCAGTGGCCATGGGCAGGGATTCCCCGCCGCAGGCCATCAGCAGCAGGGGCAAGGCATACCAGGTTGCTCGGGTCACAGGATCTGCCAGATATCGTAGGCGATCTTGCCTTCAACCTGCTTGTTCTTGCCCACGCACACGATATGGTTCAGCCAGTCGTAGTTTGCTGCGGCCGTTGTGAATGTGGGGGTCACCCGCCAGTACAGGCCCGCGTCGCCGCGCACGATCATGCCCTTGTAGGTCATATAGATGTGGGCACCATCATCCGTCAGCAGGGTGATGCGCACGTCCAGGCTGTTGTGACCGGAGACCTGGGTGATCCAGTCGGCGCCTCCGGGCAGCACGGTGCCACGCAGGCGGGGACCCGAGAAGGTGCCGCCTGACAGGGGTGCGATGCGGGTGGCACCCGCGTCGATCTGGGGATCACCGTCCAGCAACAGCTCCATGAGGTATTCCGATTCCAGCTGACTGGCCGGTTGCTGGGCACTGGCCAGCCTGGTGCCGCTGAGGGCGGCGCCAGCCACGGCAGCGGTACCGAGGCGGACGAAGTTGCGGCGGGAGAGGGCGTTGTCTTGATGGCTCATGGCAGGACTCCTGGGTTGGAATGGCCTCATCTTAACGATGCGAGTGCCGCTTGTCACAGGCTTTCAACCCGACTTTTGTGGGATCCTCAAGCGGTCGAACCGTTTCAACACCGTGGGCAGGAACACCAGGTCCAGAGCCAGGGCCAACACCACGATGGGCACCAGCAACTTGGCGGCCTGTTGAAAGTACAGGGTGTTGGCGAATATCAGCAGGGTCGTGCCCAAGGCCAGTACGCCGGTGGTGACCACCAGGGCGGGGCCCGCTTCGTCCAGGGCCCTATTTACCGCCTGGGTGACAGGGGCACCGGCGGCGCGGTTGTCCAGATAATGGGTGAGTATGTGGACCGTGTCGTCCACCACCAGGCCGATGCTGATGGAGAACAGCATCATGACAAACGGATCCAGTTGTCCGACCAGCAGTCCCCACAGGCCGAACACCATGGTGGCAGGCAGCAGATTGGGTATCACACTGAGGAGGCCGAAATACACGCTGCGGAAGCCGATGATCAGAGTCAGGGTGATGAGTGCCAGGCTGAGGGAATACCCCTGCAGCAGTTCCACGGTCACCCGCTCGTCCATGCGCGCGAAAAGCAGCAGTCCGCTGCCATGCAGCAGGCGCGCTCCCGGCATCTGCTGGGCAAAGGCGGCGCTCAGCTTGCCGTCCAGGTCGATGATGCTCTGATTGCTCATGGGCACGGCATTGACGAAAAGCCGCAACATGGAGTCGTCGAAATTGATGAATCCATCGAGGGGGAAATCATCCAGCTCGAAACTCTGGTAGAGGGACAGATCCATGGCGATGGTGTTGCCGTCATCGGGGATGCGATAGTAGCCCGGATCACCGGCTCCCTTGGCACGGGAAATGGTCTTCACCACCTCCACCAGACTGGCCACGGATTCGATCTCCGGCTGCTCCCGTAACCAATTGGCGAATTGATCCACCTGTTCCAGAAATGCCGGTTCGATGACACTGGCTCCCGCCGGTACCTCGATGCCATAGGTCAGTGCCGGTCCACGATTGAGATGTTCACTAACCGCATCGTAATAATCCCGCAGTGCGGAGCCCGACTGAATGAAGTCCAGGCGATTGAAGTCGGTTTGATTGAGTGGCAGCAGGGCGGTGGTGATGATGGCGGTCAGGCAGACGCCGATGAAAAGCTTCCGGTCATGACGCAACCACAGACTCTTGGCCAGCTCGATCACCCGGCGCGGCAGTGCGGCATCGCTGCCTCGGCCGTGGGAAGGTATGCGGGATGCCACCCATACCAGCAAGGTTGGAAGCAGGCTGAAGGTGAAGACAAAGGCAAAACTGATGCCCAGGGCCACGATGCGCCCGAAGTCCTGAATCGCCGGCGAGGAACACAGATTAAGGGAAAGAAACCCGATGGCCGTGGTGACGGTGGCCAACAGCACCGGCTTGAAGTTGTAGTCGATGCTGTAAACCATGGCAGTCCGGTAATCGTCTCCGCCATGGAGACGTTGTCGAAAGATGGAAATGATGTGCACCGAATGGGCCACTGCAATGATTACCACCACCAGGGGGGCGATCACCGAGATGCTGTTGAAGGCCAGGCCGAGATGACCCAGCAGACCCACGGTGCACAACACGGTCAGCAGGGCCTGACTGAGGATGCACACGCCGAAGGCGAAGGAGTGGAAGCAATAGCAGATGGTGGCAACACAGATGAGAATGACGAAGGGGAGCAGGTAGATGAGATCCCGCAGCATGGCGTCCCGGGTGGATTGCTCAAACATCACATCGGCGCTGACGTGAATATCCAGTCCTTGATGAGCCTCCTTCAACGTGTCTTGCAGGGCGACGGCGGCGTCCGCCACCGCCATGCGGCTGGCGGTGTCGGCGCGGCCCACATCGATTTCCAGGGTCGCAAACGTCAGTCTGCCGTCCGTCGACAACAGTCCATTGCGCAGCAAAGGGTCCTGCAGGGCCCCCGGCGCCAGGGTCAGCAGTTCCTCCGGACTGTATTGTGAGGCAGGGCGGGCAAACAGCGCCTGACCGGTTTCCGGTGAACGGTAGCCAAGCAGTGACGATAAACGGGTGGCATATGGCACTTCCCGATAGAGAGACTGCAGGTCTTCCAGCGCGGCGATGACCTCGGGCGTGAACGCCGAACCCGAGGGATTGACGATGGCGTAAGTCACGGTCTGCGGCGCGTCGAACTGGGCCGCCATCTCGTTCACTTCATTGATGTAGGGATCACTTTCGGTGAGCAGGGCTTCCAGTGAGGTATCGAAACCGGTATGGCGCAGCCCGATGGCCAGCAGTGTGCCCAACAACAGGCTGAACAGCAGCAGGGTCGGTCCAAGGTTCACAAGTCGGGTGGCGAATGGTTTTGATGATGAGGGCATGGACGGCATCCGTGATCAATAACTGCGACACAAATCCAGCCAGCGTTCCACACCGCGACTGCGATATTTTTGCCGGTGCAGGACGAAATAGAAGCGCCGACGCCAGTCCCGCTGCGGCGCGCTCAATGGTATCAGTGAACCGCGCCGAAAGGCTTCCTCCAGTGTGATGCGGGACAGGCATCCGATACCCAGACCGGCCTCCACCGCCCGTTTGATGCCTTCGGTATGCTGCAGCTCCAGGCGCAAGTCGAGGTTGCCCAACAGGCCGCTCATGGCCCGGTCGAAAGTCTGCCGGGTTCCCGAGCCCTTCTCCCGCACGATCCAGGAGGCGGCCAGCAGATCGGCATCATTGAGCCGCTTGCGACCTGCCAGGGGATGATCCGGCCCGCAGAACAGGGTCAATTCATCATTCCGCCAGGGGAGAAACTCCAGATCCGTATCCTGCAGCTCCCCTTCGATCAGCCCCACATCGATGTCGAAGTTACGCACTTTGGCGGCGATGGCGGCTGTGTTCTCAACTGTAAGCTCCACCCGTGCGCCGGGATTGTCCGCCATGAAGCGCGCCATGATGCCGATGGCCAGGTAATTGCCGATGCTGAGGGTGGCGCCCACCTTCACCAGACCGATGTCGGCGTGGCGGTCGAGGCTCTGTTCCAGTTCCTCCGCCTGGGCCAGCAGCGCCTCGGCCCGGGGGCGAAGCAGGCGGCCGAACTCGCTGAGGCGCAGGCGTTTGCCAGCCCGATCGAATAACTGCACATCGAAACGTTGCTCCAGTTCCTTCAACGAAGTGCTGGCAGCCGACTGGGACAGGGCCAGGAATTCCGCCGCCTGGGTAACATTTTCGTGTTGGGCCACCGCCAGGAACACTTGCAGCTGACGCAAAGTGAATCGCATGGTGAACGGGAATCCTCGGTGTCAGGGTCCACTGACCTTTGGCGGCATTCTACATCTGCAAAATAGATAAAATATATAAAAAATATCAATTTTACAGATAAGAATGCACTTCTTACACTGCCCGCCGTTGTAAGGGTCTTTTGAACTCTTTCTTCGGCCCGCTTATACCCAGCAAACGGAACTCACCATGGCTTCTGTATCACGACAAAGCGTTACCCGCGTCCATCACTGGAACGATTCCCTGTTCAGCTTCGCCACCACCCGCGATCGCGGTCTGCGATTCGAGAACGGTCACTTCGTGATGGTTGGCATGGAAGTGGAGGGGCGGCCCCTGATGCGGGCCTATAGCATCGCCAGCGCCAATTACGACGAGGAGCTGGAGTTTCTCAGCATCAAGGTGCCGGATGGCCCGCTCACTTCGCGGCTGCAGAACATTCGGGTGGGTGATGAACTGTTCGTCTCCAACAAGCCCACCGGTACCCTGGTGGTGGATCATCTTCTGGAGGGTCGCAATCTGTATCTGCTGAGCACCGGCACAGGGCTGGCACCCTTCATGAGCATCATCCAGGACCCGGAGGTGTATGAGCGCTTCGATCGGGTGATTCTGACCCACGGTGTGCGGCGGGTCTGCGACCTGGCCTATCAGGATTTCATCGAACGGGAACTGCCGGGCAACGAATTCTTTGGCGCCGAGGTGCGGAACAAACTGATCTACTACCCCACGGTAACCCGGGAGTCCTATCGCAATCAGGGCCGGCTCACGGATCTGATGGTCAGCGGAAAGTTGTTTGAGGATGTGGGTTTGCCGCGGGCGGATGCCCGGGACGACCGCTTCATGATCTGCGGCAGCCCCACGATGCTGAAGGAGAGTTGCCAGATCCTCGATGCCTGGGGCTTCAACGAGTCCCGCCACGGCATCAAGGGATCCTATGTGATCGAGCGGGCCTTCGTTGAATGAAAACCGGTCCGGGATGATCCGGAGTCTCAGGCAATAAAAAAGGGACAGCGCGCTGTCCCTTTTCAATTTCCTCTCAGACGGTTTCCAGCCCGGGCTTAGGAGGCCTCAGGGCTGTCCGGCGCCTTCCTCAGCTGTCGAAGATGGCGATGAGGCAGCCCTTGGAATCGGGAATGTCGTCCATGTCCACCTTGCCGCCCGCCAGCACCGTGTTCAGTGCATCCTTCAGGAAATGGGAGGATGCGTTGACCCGCTGGGTTTCATAGCCCAACTGGTCGTTGATGGGGCCGCGGTAAAGCACATCACGGGTCCGCGGATCGACGATGAACACTTCCGCCGTACGCTCCACTCCGAGGGCCTTGGCCAGCACCTGACCCTCATCCTTCATGACGGGAAAGTCGATGCCGAAATTGGCCACTTCCTTCTGGATGGCAGCCATGTTGTCCTGAATGTTGGAATTGAAGGCCAGGAACACGATGCCCTGACTCTCGAACTCGTCCCGCACTTCCCGCAGATTGGGCAGCGCGATTCGGGCGATGGGACAGCCATTGCCCTGGACATAGAACACGATGAATTTCTTGTCCTGGTACATGTCCAGGCTCTGGGTATTGCCCAGGTGATCCTGCAAGGTGAATTCCGAAATCGATTTCAGCCATTCTTCGGCGAACGAGAGGCTGGTGGCCAGGGCAAAACTGCCGGCGATCAACAGTTGGTTCACAATTTTCATACGGGACTCCTCCTAATACTGGAATCAGTGTAGTTAACCGGACAATGGCATCGTTGATATAGATCAACCCGTCCGGCAAAGCCTTGCATGAAACCGGACAAATGCGTTGAAACTGCAATATTTTCGGGCAGTTATCGATGCCAACGACCCAAGGCCGTCATGGTAACAAGATTTCCCGCGCCCCGACAGAAAGCACGGTTCTTGTCACAGAATGTTGCAGCTTGGTTCCCCATCACTGACAGCGCCGGTTTGATCGTGACTGCGAAGTTAGCCAGGTGGCAGGTGCCATGTCCACCCTGCCGATGGCCTTTTGCGGTCACTCCGTCGCAGCCCGGGTACTGTGGGTCGGCGGTTCGCGCGCCGCGAGCACAGATCGGGCTGTCGCGTCTGCGGTTGTAAGCCTGCAATTCCGGGTGTAAGCTGCAACCTGACCGTTCCATAACAATATCAATCAACGGTTCCTTCCCAGGAGAACATCTATGTCCAAGTCGTTATGCACCATCGCAGCAGTGCTTGGCGCCGTTATCGCGAGCGGCACTGTCGCTGCCCAGGATTGGCAGATGCCCAGAACACCAGACGGCAAACCGGACCTGCAGGGCATATGGTCCAATGCCACCCAGACCCCCATGGAAAGACCGGCGGAGTACGGCACCAAGGGTTTCCTGAATGCGGAGGAGGCGGCTGCCCAGGAGGCACAGTGGCGGTCTCGAATAGAGAATGCCAACGCACCCAGCGACCCCGACCGGGCACCTCCGGAAGATGGTAACGCCGATGCCGGCTACAATAACTTCTGGGTGGATCGTGGCACCAACGTGATCGAGATCAACGGCGAATACCGCACCTCAATCGTGGTGGATCCACCCAACGGGCAGATTCCCGTGCTGGAGGGTCGACCCAATAACAGTCTGGTGGCCCAGTTGCGTCAGCTACCCGGTGTTGAAGCCTTTGACGGCCCCGAGCTGCGCCCCCTGGGTGAACGTTGCCTGCTGTCCTTCGGCTCCAGTTCCGGTCCCCCCATGCTGCCGGTGATGTACAACAACAACTACCAGATTGTTCAGACTCCCGATTACGTCATGATCCTGGTGGAGATGGTGCACGACGCCCGCATCATTCCCATCGGCAAGTCCCATCAGTCCACGGACTTGGAGAAATGGATGGGTGATTCCGTGGGCCGCTGGGAAGGTGACACCCTGGTGGTGGAAACCGTCAACTTCAACAAGTTCCAGTCCTATCGCAACACCGGACCGGCCTTGAAGGTGACGGAGCGTTTCGATCTCATCGGTCCGGACAAGATCCGGTACAGCTTCACCATGGATGACCCCGAAACCTTTGCCCGTCCCTGGACTGGCGAGGTAGCCATGAACCGTCGTCCGGAAGGGGATCGCATCTATGAGTACGCCTGTCACGAAGGCAACTATGCGTTCCCGGGCATCCTGGGCGGTGCCCGCCGTCTGGAACACGAAGCGGCTCTGAACGACCGCTGAAACGTTGATAGCTGTGAATCCAACCGGAGCCACGCAGGCTCCGGTTTTTTTATGTCCGCGCTTTGTGGCAGTCAGGTGAATTGCGTATAGTGTCGGTTTTCGTCAGCCAGCACCGCCCGCAACGGATGATCCACCCAATGACTGCCCCCCGCGGTTCCAGAATCGCCAAGATCTACAGTGAAATCGTGTTCGGTAAACCCCTGTGGGTGATAGGGGTATTGCTGGTCATCGTGGTGTTCTTTGGCTGGCAGGCACGTAATTTTCGCCTGGATGCCTCGGCAGACTCCCTGTTGCTGGAGAACGATCCGGATCTGGAGTTTTCCCGGGTCATCAACAACCGCTATGGCGTGCGGGATTCGGTCACCGTGGCCTACACGCCGCGGGGCGAACTGTTTTCCCGCACCGAGCTGGATCGCCTCGACCGGCTGCGGCAGGACCTGCTGGTCGTCGACCAGGTGCAGTCCGTGGACAGTATTCTCAATGTGCCGATTTTTTTCGACACCCCTTTGACCGGCATTTCGGAAAACTACCTGACCCTGATGGATCCCCAGATCGATCTGGTGGCCGCACGGCAGGAATTGATCGAGAGCCCGGTGTTTGCCAATGCGGTCATCAGCCCCGACGGTCAGACCGCCGGCCTGCTGGTGAGCTTTGCCATCGATGAGCGGGCCCGCTCCCTGGTCAATCGGCGCGCCGAGTTGCGCGGACTGGAGCGGACGGGCGATCTGTCAGCTGCCGAGGCGCAGGAGCTGGCCCAGGTGGAGGCGGACTATGCCGCCTACAGCGTGTTCACGGCGGACCGCCAGCATGCCACCATCTCCGAGATCCGGTCCATTCTGGCCACTTACCGCGACGACGCCCAGGTCTACCTGGGTGGTGCGCCCATGATCGCCGACGATCTGGTCACCTTCGTGCGGGGCGATCTCAGCAGTTTCAGCCTCGCCGTGCTGGTTCTCATTATCGTTGCCCTGGGTCTGATCTTCCGCAAGGTCCGCTGGGTGGTGATGCCGCTGGCTTGCTGCGCCGTGGCCTGCACCATCATGGTGGGCATCCTGGGTATGATGGACTGGCGGGTCACAGTGGTCTCCTCCAATTTCATTTCACTGTTGCTGATCATCACCATTTCCCTCACCGTGCATCTCATGGTGCGCTACCGGGAATTGCGGGCGACCCGGCGCTTCAGCAATCACGACAAACTGCTGCGGCACGCGGTACTGAGCATGTACCGGCCCTGCCTCTACACCGCCCTCACCACGGCAGTTGCTTTCGGCTCCCTGCTGGTCAGCGGCATTCTGCCCATCATCAATTTCGGTTGGATGATGATGATGGGTGTGACCACGGCCATGATCGTGGCCTTCACCCTGTTTCCAGCGGTGATGAGCACACTGGATGCAGATGACAGCCGGCCCTCCACCGGTCTCAAGTTCAACCTCACCGGGGTACTGGCCGGAATTACGGACAAACTGAAAGGCGGTGTGCTGTGGATTTACGGCGCCGTGCTGGTCTTCAGCCTGGCAGGTCTCGGCATGCTGCGCGTGGAGAACAGCTTCATCGATTACTTTCGGGAAAAGACCGAAATCTACCAGGGCATGGTGTTGTTCGACGAGAAACTGGGCGGCACCCTGTCTTTCGATGTAGTGGTGAACCTGCCCGAGGAGGCCGGTTTCGAGGATGGCTTCGACGGGGGGTTTGACGACGGCTTTGACGACGGTTTCGATGCCGGCTTCGACACCGCTGATTCCGCCGCCGATCCCCGCGCCTATTGGTTCACCGCGCCGAAGATGGACCAGATCAAGGCCATGCACGAGTACCTGGACAATGATCCTCAAACCGGCAAGGTGCTGTCCTTTGGTGCGGTCATCCAGCTGGCCGAGCGGCTCAACAGCAACCAGCCGGTGGATGGCGTGCTGTGGGCACTGCTGTACAGCCGCATTCCCCAGGCCCTCAAGGACACGGTGCTCAATCCCTTCGTGGACATCGACACCAATCAGTTGCGGTTCAACGTGCGTGTCATCGAGTCGGCCGACGACCTCAACCGCAATGCCCTGCTGCAACGCATAGAAGCCGGCATGGAAGAGACGTTCGGCCTCAGCGATGAACAGGTGGAGCTGACCGGCATCCTGGTCATGTACAACAACGTGCTACAGAGCCTGTTCCAATCCCAGATTCTGACCCTGGGGGTGGTGCTGCTGGCCATCATGATCATGTTCATGGTCCTGTTCCGGTCACTGCTGATCTCCGTGCTGTGCATCATTCCGAATATCATTGCCGCCGGATTCGTGCTTGGCATCATGGGCTGGCTGGGCATTCCGCTGGACATTATGACGATCACCATCGCGGCAATTTCGGTGGGCATCGGCGTGGACAATACCATTCACTACATGCACCGCTTCCGGCGGGAGTTCCCCCGCTTAGGCAATTACCGGCAAACCATGTTCTTTTGCCATGACAGTATCGGGCGTGCCATGTATTTCACTTCCATGACGATCGTGGCGGGGTTCTCCATTCTGGTGCTGTCCAATTTCATACCCACCATCGTGTTTGGATTGCTGACCAGCGTGGCCATGCTGGTGGCACTCACCGGCGCGCTGACCTTGTTGCCCCAATTGCTCATTACCTTCAAGCCATTGGGGCCGGAATCACACCCCGAGCACTGAACGCAGGATAGGCCCGGGGGGCATCGGCCGCCCTTGAATGGTGTGCACAGGTGCATTATTCTGCCTGCCTTCCCTGGTTCCATTGAGTAAGTGACTCATGCAAGCGGCGATGTGCAAGTTGCTGTTTTACGGGTTGATTGTGACAGGTATCTCGGCCTGTCGGCCCAGTGACGGTGGTACCGCAGTGGTCATGATGCCCCAGCCGGCTTCGCAGATGGAGTCCGTGGACAGTGGGCCGGTGGGAAATTTCATGAATGATTCCGCCGCCCTGGCCAGGGGCGAGGCGCTGTTTGCCGGGAGTTGTGCAGGGTATTGTCACAGCCATGACGGACCCAATGCGGATGCCGTTTACCTGTTCGATTGCGAATGGAAGAACGGAGGATCCGATGAGGATATTTTCAGGACGGTGACCATCGGAATCCCTAACACACGTATGGTGGGATTCGGCACCAATTTCCCTGAGGGTGATGACGATCTGTGGAGGATCATCGCCTACATCAGGACAAAACAGGAAAGCTGTGACTGACAGCCGGATCAATTAGGAGAAAACTATGCTGTATAACAATCCTGACACGGAAGAACCGGCCGACAAGGAGGCCGAGCCGTTCGACTTCATTGACAAGAAGCTGTTCAAGTCCCGCGCCATCACCCTGTTCGGCGAGATCAATGAAAAGGTGGCACGACAGGTGACCGAGCGCCTGCTTGCCCTGGCTGCCGAAGGCGACGACCCCGTCACCCTGTATGTCAGCTCCCCTGGTGGTCATGTGGAGTCCGGTGACGTGATCTATGACATGATCAAATTCATCAAGCCGGTGGTAAGAGTGGTGGGTACCGGATGGGTTGCCAGTGCGGCCACCACCATCTACCTGGCGGCCGCCCGTGAGCAGCGGTTTGCCCTGCCCAATACCCGCTTCCTGATACATCAGCCCCTGGGTGGTTCACGGGGTGACGCCACGGACATCAAGATTCAGGCGGAACAGATCGTCAAGACCAGAGCCCGCATCAATCAGCTGATTGCCAACGAGACCGGGCAACCCATCGACCGGGTGGCCCGGGACACGGACCGGGATTACTGGATGAGTGTGGCGGAAGCCAAGGAATACGGCATCGTGGGCAAGGAAATCCGCTCCGTCACGGAATTGGGTTAAGGCCGCGGGGCTCAGTCCCCGCTGTTGAGCTTTACGAAGCGGGCCTGACGATCTTTGGCGAGGGCACACACCACCATGTAGTCCGGAAGGCAGCGCTCTGCCATGGCCACTGCGGTGTTACTGTCCACCAGGCGGGCGGTGACGATGGCGGAGGCACCGGCGTAGAACACCTGGATCGTGGCTGTGGCACCGGCCACAAATCCCTCCGCCGCGCTCCATTCGAATCCCATGGATTCCACTTCGGCGACCCGGAAAAGGTTGTCATCCACGCTCACGGCAATGCTGAAAAACGTCCCTTCCGCGACCCATACGCCGTCCCACGATGGCGTGGAGTCATCCTGGGCCGCGGCCGATCCAGAAGTGACCAGACCCAGCAGACAAAGCAACACAGCAGGCAGTTTATTCAAAACTCAGTCCTATGCCGAACAAGGGGCCGTGGTAAACCATCACCACGCCGTACAGTGAAAAGCCCAGGATCACCACGAACACGTCCCACAACCAGGATGGCCTGGCGTTGCTGGCGGGTTTGCTGCGCAGTAATGCAAAATACTTGAACAGTGCCCACAGGGACAGGCTGCCGAACATGAGAGCGGATGCCAGATCGCCGTTGGCCCATAAATGGGAACCGCCCCACAGGACGGTTCCCAGTAACATGGGATGCACGGTATGCTGGCGCAGGTGGGACATGGGTACGTTGCCCGCCACCACCAGTATCCAGGCCGGTAACATCAGAAAATGGGTAATGCTGCGCAACTCATACACCGGTTGCCACACCATGATGAAAGGGGCACTGGATTTGCCCCACACGATGAGACCCAGTCCGGCCAGCGCCACCAGGCTGTAGAGGCCCTTATAGGCGCCTTCGCCAAACCGCTGCAGCAAGGGGTCGCGCAGTCCGAATTCCCGCAACAGATGAACGCCGATGAACAGCACCAGTCCGGCTACCAGAATGTACATACCGGGGAATATCCCTGACAACAGCAATGCCCGCGAGTGTAGCACGGGCATCCGCGCTTACCCATCAATCCCAAGCGACCCCAAGGTGGCCACCATGATACCCAGAATCATCCTTGTAGCCCTGCTCACCAGTCTGCCCGCGGCCAGTGTGATGGCCCAATGGAATGCGTTCACTGACCTGGAGCCCCAGGGAACCATCACCGAGGAAGATATCCCGGCGGATATCCAGCGGGATTCCTGGGCCCGACTGCCCGCCGTCAGGCGTGCAGACCTGGATGCCGAGGGACAGCGGGTCTATGACCTGATGACCAGCCCCGGCAATGGCTATGAAAACGGCCTGCGCGGTCCGTTGGGAATGTGGATGTACAGCCCCGAGATGGCGGAAGGGGCATGGATGCTGCGCCAAAGAGTGCGATATGGCACAGCCAAGAACCAGCGCCTGACCGAGCTCACCATCATCGCCACGGCGAGAGAGATCAGCAATCAGTACGAGTATTCGGCCCATGAGCCCCTGGCCCGGGCCGCGGGTCTTGAAGAGGGCATCATGGACTTCGTCAAATACCGCCGACCCATGGCGGAGGCGGATGCGGTCCCCGGCATGGGTGCCACCGAGAAACTGATCATCAGCTTTGCCCGGGAAATCATCAGCGAGCCCAAGGTGAGTTCGGCCACCTTCCAGTCCGCCCGCTCCCTGCTGGGCGAGGAAGGGCTCATGGATCTGGTGGGTTTGATCGGTTACTACCAGTTCGTGGCCATGACCCTGAAAGCCTTCGACGTGCAGCAGGAGCCCGGCAGCGTCCCCTTGCTGCCCATGTCCACCTCCCGCTGAGCAGGGCGCTGACCATTGCCAATGACCGGGCTTGACGTTTAATTAATTAAATGTTTAATTAAATGCCATTTCGAAACCGGCAAACGGCCATGACCACTTCCAACACCCCCAATCGCCCCCTTGGTCGTCCCCCGGGGGTAAACAGCGACCAGGTGCGACAGCAGTTGCTGGCGGCGGCCCGCGAACTGTTCATGGGCTACGAATTCAAGGCGGTGTCGGTGCGTCGCATCGCCGCCCAGGCCGGGGTCAATGCCGCCATGGTGAATTATTATTTCGGCGGCAAGCAGGGGCTCTATCTGGCCATGGTGGAGCAGATGCTCGAGTCGGTGCAGGAATCCGTCGGCAAGCTGCGCCCGGACGACGGCCACTCCCTCGAGGATTTTATCGCCGCCTACATGCACTTCCTGGCGGACAATCCCTGGTGGCCCAATTTCATCATTCGCGAGGTATTGTTCGGCAAGGAGGCGTTTCGTCTGCGCATCGTCGCCCGCATGAGCGAGGCCCTGGCCCGAGCCGTGCTGGATACCATCGGCGGCGCCGTCAGGGCTGGCGAGTTCCGCTCCGATCTGAATCCGCAACTGGCCGCATTGTCCCTCATGGGCATGATGGTATTTCCGTTTCTGTCACGGCCGAATGCCGAGCAGATGTTAAACGTCAAACTGACCGGCGCCATGATCGATGAACTGGCTGTCCACACCGGCAGGCTGTTTCGCCACGGGGTGGCGGGTAAACCACAGGAGTTGCCATGAAACCCAGTCACTGTCTCCGCCTGGCGCTGCTGTGCAGTGCCCTGTCCCTGGCCGGCTGCACCGAGGGTGAGCCCCGCGCGGTCGGGCAATTGCATTCGGATCGGCTGGAAATCACGGTGGAAAGCACTGAACCCATTGTGGCCATCGCGGCCATGGAAGGCGATGCGCTTGCCGTCGGGCAGGAAATCCTGCGCCAGGATGATCGCCGTATCAGCTTGTTGATACAGGAGTCCGCTGCGGGTGTCGCCCGCCTCGAAGCGTTGCTGACGGAACAGATCAACGGGCCACGCGAGGAGGACATCGATGCGGCTGCCGCCCAGTTGCAGGACGCGGAACGGGAGCTGACCTATCGCCGCAATGAGTGGCAACGCCTCCAGGGTCTGCGGGAACGCAATCTGACCTCGGCGGAAAGTGTGGACCAGGCGAACAGGCTGCTGGAGGCTGCGGGTGCAGGCCGCGACATCGCGGCCATCCGCTTGCGGGAACTGCAGGTCGGCACCCGTGAAGAAGTCATCGAACAGACCCGCCAGCAGCTGCAGCAGGCGCTGGCTGCCCGGGAACGCCTGGAAGTCGATCGTCAGCGGTTGCTGATCACCGCGCCGGTGACCGGTGTGCTGGATTCCCTGCCTTTCGAAACCGGTGAGCGGCCTCGCATGGGAGATGTGGTGGCGGTAATGCTCGCCGGGGAACAGCCCCATGCCAGGATTTATGTGCCGGAGTCCCTGCGAGTGCAGGTTGCCCCGGGAGACACGGTGGAGCTGCGGGTGGATGGCCTGGCGGAGCCCATCCGCGGCACCGTGCGCAACATAGCGAGTGACGCCAGCTTCACGCCGTATTTTGCCCTCACTGAGTCCGATCGTGGACGCCTCAGTTACGTGGCGGAAATCCAGTTGCCGTCCATGCCGCGGCGCCTGCCGGATGGTGTGCCGGTGGAGGCGCGCTTCAATGGGTCGGGAGCTGGCATCGATGACTGAGGCTGCCGCCATCGTGGCCACGGGGCTGACTCGCCGCTTCGGCGAGCTGCTGGCGGTCGATCGCGTGGATCTCACCATTGCCCCGGGTACCATCTATGGATTCCTGGGACCCAACGGTTCCGGCAAGTCCACCACCATACGCATGTTATGCGGCTTGCTGACACCGACGGATGGCAACGCCACCGTGCTGGGTCTGGACATACGCAAGCGGCGGGACACCGAGCACCTGAAGCAGAAGATCGGCTACATGACCCAGAAATTCTCTCTCTACGAGGACCTGACTGTGCGGGAGAACCTGCAATTCATCAGTGAGGTCTATGCCATCACGGGTCGCCGCCGCAGACAGCGCGTGCTGGAATTGTTGGATCGTTTCAACCTGACGGAGAAGGCGCGGCAGCGGGCAGGCACCCTGAGCGGCGGTCAGAAGCAGCGACTGGCCCTGGCGGCCGCCGTACTCCACCAACCCGAGCTGCTGTTTCTGGACGAGCCCACCAGCGCGGTCGACCCCCAGAACCGCCGTGACTTCTGGGAAACCCTGTTCGAACTGGCGGATGCCGGCACAACCATTCTGGTGTCCACCCATTACATGGATGAGGCGGAGCGTTGCCATCGGCTGGCGATCCTCCATAAAGGACGCAAGGTGGTGGATGACACACCCAGAAAGCTGGGCGATGCCATCGCCTACCAGGTGGTGGAAGTGATGGCGGACAACCCCAATCAGGCCCGCCAGGCACTGTGCCGGGATCCGCTGGTGGGCAGTGTCACGCAGCTGGGCGTGCGTCTGCGGGTACTGATTCCCAAGTCCGTCGCGGATCCGGAAGCCAAAGTGCGGGAGTTACTCGCAGTTGCCAAGACCCAGGCCAGCGTGGAGGCGGTGCGACCCAATATCGAGGATGTGTTCGTGGCAGTGACCGAACTCCACAAGTCGGAGGCTGCGTGAAGTCACTGTTGCGGATTTTCGCCATCATGCGCAAGGAGTTCCTGCAATTGATCCGGGACCGCCTCACCTTTGGCATGATCGTGGGAATTCCCCTCATTCAGCTGACCCTGTTCGGTTACGCCATCAATACCGATGTGAGACATCTGCAGGCCGCCGTGGCGGACCAGGCCCAAACCAGCCTGTCCCGCCAGATGATCGCTGATATGGAGGCCTCCCAGGTGGTGGATTTCCGCCATCGGGTCGCGACGGTGGATGAGTTGCTGGTGTTGATGGACAGTGGTGCCATTTCACTGGGTCTCTATGTTCCCGAGGATTTCGATCGCAGGGTCATCAGCGGCACCCGCGGTGCAGCACAGCTCATGGTGGACGGCACCGATCCCATCATCCTGGGTGTGGGACGCCAGCTGACCGCCCTGCCGGTGCGTTTCGA
>JBJOHV010000003.1:0-10203 GCA_046047495.1 Pseudomonadota bacterium
CCGGCCATGGACAACAGCGCCGAAGTGGAGGCCTATTACGCCGCCCACCCGGACTTCTTCCGCTTCAAGACCCCGGCCGACATCCCCGCCAACCTGGTGTGGCAGAACGGCAACGACCTGCCGGAGATCGGCTCCCCCGAGGCGAAAAAGGGCGGCACCTTCTACGGCGCCATCCAGGACTTCCCCCGCACCCTGCGCCATGTGGGCCCGGATTCCAACGGCGGCTTCCGCAACTATATCCTGGACGATGTGGCCGTGCTGCTGGCCCACCGGCACCCGGACAAATACGAGTACTATCCCGGCATAGCCACCGACTGGGCCATCGCCGACGACAATCGCACGGTGTACATCAAGATGGACCCGGATGCCCGCTGGTCCGATGGGGTGCCGGTGACCGCCGACGACATGATGTTCCTGTTCTACTTCAACCAGTCCCAGTACATCGTGGCCCCCTGGTACAACAATTTCTATACCGTCAATTACGACAACATCACCAAGTACGACGACCACACCATTTCCCTGACCATGGCGGAGGCCCGTCCCGACCTGCTGTCCTACGCCCTGGAGCATTCCCCGTCACCGCGTCACTTCTACAACGAACTGGGTGAGGATTATGTGGAACGCTACCAGTGGCGCTTCGTGCCCACCACCGGCGCCTATGTGATCCTCGACGAGGATGTGGACAAGGGCCGCTCCATCACACTGACGCGAGTGGAGGACTGGTGGGCCAAGGACAAGAAATTCTGGCGCTATCGCTACAATCCCGACCATATCTATCTGTCGGTGATCCGCGACACCCCCAAGGTGTTCGAATCCTTCAAGCGGGGCGACATCGACACCTTCGGTTTGAACCTCGCCGAATACTGGTACGAGAAACTGCCGGACAGCGATCCCGATGTGCAGGCCGGTTATATCCACAAGGCCACCTTCTACAACCAGCGGCCGCGGCCCAGCTACGGCCTCTACATCAACAGCGCCCGTCCGCTGCTGGACAACCAGGACATCCGGGTCGGCATCAATTACGCCACCAACTGGGAGGTGGTGATCGAGAAGTTCTACCGCAGGGACTACACCCGCATGAACACCGCCCAGGACGGCTTCGGTGAGTTCTCACACCCTACCATCACGGCACGCCCCTTCGATGTGACCAAGGCCCAGGAGCATTTCGCCAAGGCAGGCTTCACTCAGCGCGGCCCGGACGGTGTGCTGGTGAATGCCGAAGGCCAGCGCCTGGCCTTCACCCTGACCACCGGCTATGAGGCCCTCAAGGACATCCTCACCATCCTCAAGGAGGAAGCCCTCAAGGCCGGTCTGGAATACCGCATCGAGGTGCTGGACAGCACCGCCGGCTGGAAGAAAATCCAGGAGAAGCAGCATGACATCGCCTTCAGTGCCTTCGGCCGCTTCCTCGAGGAATTCCCCCGCTACTGGGAGAGCTACCATTCCGACAATGCTTACGACCAGGCCTTCCTTCCCGACGGTTCGGTCAATCCCGACCGCAAGCTGGAAACCCAGAGCAACAACCTCGAGTCCATCGCTATTTATGAGCTGGACGGTCTGATCAACCAGTTTGACCGCGCCACCAGCAAGGAACAGAAGAAGGAAATCGGGCACAGGATCGAGGAAATGCTTTACGAGCACGCCTCCTTCGTGCCCGGCTTCGTGCAACCGTTCTACCGGGTGGGCTATTGGGACTGGGTGAAGTGGCCGGCCTATTTCAACCACAAGCACTCCGATGCAGCCACCACCCTGTTCATCCACTGGATCGACGAGGACGCCAGGGAAAAGGTGCAGGTCGCTCGCCGCTCAGGTCAGCGCTTTGAGCCCCATATCGAGGTTTATGATCAGTTTGCCGAGTAGTTACCGGGCGGGTGGTTCTGAATGACGGACCCGTTGCTGGCGGTCAGGGGACTGATCACCGAGTTTGAAACAGACGAGGGCAGGGTCCGGGCCGTGGACGACGTGTCGTTCACCGTGGATCGGGGCGAAACCCTCGGCATCGTCGGCGAATCCGGCTGCGGCAAGAGCGTCACCGCCCTGTCCATCATGCGTCTTCTGCCCCAACCCATGGGGCAGATCATGGCGGGCGACATCATCCTCAATGGCGAGCTCCTGACCCGGGTGCCTTTGTCACGCATGGAAAAGGTGCGTGGCAACAGCATCGGGATGATCTTCCAGGAACCCATGACGGCCTTGAATCCGGTGCACACCGTGGGTCGCCAGCTCACCGAGATCCTTTACCTCCACAAGCAATTGAGCAAGGCCGAGGCCACCCGCCAGGCCATCGAGATGCTGGACCGGGTGGGAATCCCCGCGCCGGATGTGCGCATGGGGGAGTTTCCCCATCAGCTGTCGGGCGGTATGCGGCAGCGGGTCGTGATTGCCATGGCCCTGGCCTGCAAACCCAGCCTGCTGATCGCCGATGAACCCACCACCGCCCTGGATGTCACCATCCAGGCCCAGATCCTGGAGCTCATCAAGGAGCTGCAGAACGAGATGGGCATGGCGGTGATTCTCATCACCCATGATCTGGGGGTGATCGCGGAAACCTCCAACACTGTGGTGGTGATGTACGCCGGACGTATCGCCGAAAAGGGCTCGGTCTTTGACATCTTCGACCGACCGATCCATCCCTATACCCGCGGCCTGCTGGCCTCCATTCCGCGCCTGGAAAGCGAGCCCAAGTCCATCCTGCCCATCATCAAGGGCATGGTGCCGGGTCTGCTGGATCTGCCCGCCGGCTGCCGCTTCGAAAACCGCTGCCCCTTCCGGCAACCTGGCTGCAGCGAGTCCATTCCAGCCCTGGAGACCATCGCCGAGGGCCACGAGGCAGCCTGTTTCGAATGGCGGCACTTGCAGGGAGTCGGTTGACCCGTGTCGACTACGCCCCTGTTGCACATCGAGGATCTGAAGATGCACTTTCCGGTGCGGGAAGGCATCTTCCTGCGCACCGGCAAATACAACCGGGCCGTGGACGGGGTCAGCCTCAGCATCGCGCCGGGTGAGACCCTCGGCCTGGTGGGGGAGTCGGGCTGCGGCAAGTCCACCCTGGGCCGCTGCATCACCCGCCTGTATGCCCCCACGGCGGGCCGCATCCTGTTCGACGGCCAGGACATCACCCACCTGAAGGGCAGGGCACTGCAACCCTTCCGGCAGAACATCCAGATGATCTTCCAGGACCCCATGGAGTCCCTCAATTCCCGCCATACCGTGGGGGACATCCTGCGGGAACCGTTCATCATCCACGGCATCGGCGACAAGGCCTTTCGCAACAAGCGGGTGGCGGAGCTGCTGGAGATCGTCGGCCTGCCGGCCCGTTCCGCCAGTCGCTACCCCTTCGAATTCTCCGGCGGTCAGCGCCAGCGCATCGGGGTGGCCCGGGCCATCGCCCTCAATCCCCGGCTCATCGTCTGTGACGAACCCGTATCCGCCCTGGACGTGTCCATCCAGAGCCAGATCCTCAACCTGCTGATCGAGCTGCAGAGAGAATTCAAGCTGTCCTACCTGTTCATCGCCCACGACCTGGCGGTGGTGAAGCACATCTCCGACCGCATCGCCATCATGTACCTGGGCAAGATCGTGGAGAGCGGCGATGGCCAGACCATTTACCGCAATACCCGGCACCCCTACACCCAGTCCCTGATCTCTGCCATTCCGGTGCCGGATCCCCACCATCACCAGCAGCGCCAGGTACTGGTGGGCGACGTGCCGTCTCCCATCAACCCGCCGGGAGGCTGCGCCTTTCACCCCCGTTGCCCCAAAGCCGTGGCACTCTGCAGTCAGGAAACTCCCCTGCTTCGTCCCACCCTGGCCGATCCCCATCAATGGGTGTCCTGTCACCTGGTTGACGGTACCGTCTGATCAATCAGGGAAAAACCCGGGAAGAGACCGGCGGAATTTGCGCTGGGTCATAGTTTCTGCCGGAGCAGTTCTTACAATTGTGATAGGCTTCGCGCCATTCAAATCGATCCGTTCACAAATTCCAGACGGGGTGAACCATGAAACAACTGATGATGATTCTGATGAGCCTGGTGCTGGTCATGGGTACTGGCACAGCCATGGCCAAGGACAAGGACAAGCAGGACAGCTCATACAAGGGCGCGGCCAAGTACAGCCAGCAGGCCAGCCATGATGACGATGACGACGACCGTGGCAAGGGCTCCGGCAAGTCGTACTCCAAAGGTAAGGGCAAGGACACAGGCAAGGACCGTGATGATGACGACGATGACGATGACCACGACTACGACAAGGATCGCCACGGTCACGGTTACGGTCACTGCAAGGCCAAGGGTAAGGGTCATCACAAGGACAAACACCATGGCTGGGATGACGATGATGACTGCGACGACGACAATCCCCCGCCTCCGCCCCCCACACCGGTGTGTGTTGCGGCTGCCGGCCCCTTCGATCCGGTGGAGTCCCTGGGCAGCTACACGGTGAACTACAACTACATCGGCAATCAATCCGCTCTGGTGTCTGTACCTGGCATCGTGGGGCTGACCTACAGTGGCCAGCTGTGTGCGGCCGATGGCCTGAGCGCCGCTGACGGCGGGCTCTACACCGCCACCGAGACCTTTGCCGTGGACGTGACCCTGACCTATGTCGACCCCGAGGACAGCTCTTCGTATTCGCAGCTGACGACCCTGACCGTGTCCTGTGTACTGACCAGCGAGGA
This sequence comes from Pseudomonadota bacterium, assembly GCA_046047495.1. Taxonomy (GTDB): domain Bacteria; phylum Pseudomonadota; class Gammaproteobacteria; order Pseudomonadales; family Pseudohongiellaceae; genus NORP240. Next base: position 4,676 of record JBJOHV010000003.1, read on the forward strand.
CGTGGCGCCGCAGACAACGCTGCCCAACGGTGACTATTACTTCGCCTTCGAAACCACCAAGCAATGCAGCGTGGTGAGCTCGGGTCCATCGGGCAACTAGAGCATCGTCACAGTCCGTGACGTGGAAAAGGCGCGACTGATCATCGCGCCTTTTTTATTGGGGCGATAAACTCCCCGGGGAATGAATGATCCAAACAGCAATGAGGTGACCAAATGGAAAATCTGAACATCGATACCAGTGCCCTGATGGAACTGGGTCTCACCTGGGGTGGTCGGCTGCTGGGTGCCGTGGCCGCCCTGGTCATCGGACTTTATGTGGTGAAAATGGTCAACGGTCTGACCCGCAATGCCCTGCAGCGCAGCAAGGTGGACCCGTCTCTGCAGGGCTTCCTGGTGAGCCTGGTGTCCATCCTGCTCAAGGTGCTGGTGTACATCACCGCCGTCGGTGTACTGGGCATCCAGATGACCTCCTTCGTCGCCATCCTGGGTGCCGCCGGCCTGGCGGTGGGACTGGCGTTGTCCGGCACCCTGCAGAATTTTGCCGGCGGCGTAATGATTCTGCTCTTCAAGCCCTATAAGGTGGGTGATGTGATCGAAGCCCAGGGTTATGTTGGCGCGGTTAAGGAAATCCAGATCTTCGTCACCATCCTCACCACACCGGACAACAAGACCATCCTGATTCCCAACGGTGCCCTGGCCAACGGCTCCATGATCAATTATTCAACCCAGAGCCAGCGTCGGGTTGACTGGACCTTCGGCATCGCCTACGGGGATGACCTGGATACCGCCTATGGCGTCATCGACCGGTTGATCGCCGCCGATGACCGAATCCTGAAAGACCCGGCGCCGTTTCGCGCCCTGGTGGCTTTGGCGGACAGCTCGGTGAACATCGTGGTGCGGGTGTGGGTGAATGCAGCGGACTACTGGGATGTGTTTTTTACCATGAACGAAGCGGTGTACAAGTCCTTCCCCGAGGCAGGGCTAAGCATTCCGTTCCCCCAGCGGGACGTGCACATCTACAACGAAAAGTAACCGCTGGCGCAGGAAAAAGGGGTCGATGTTTCCACATCGACCCCTTTGTCATTGCGTCATTGCGCGGATCGGGTATCAGTCGCGGGGCGGACGGGCGCCTTCCCGGGTGGTACCCGGCTTGCGGAACTCACCGAACAGGTATTCCTCGGCAAACTCCACGCACTTGAATTCCAGCAACTGGGCATTGGGCTCCACGTTGCGGTAGATGGTGAAGCTCATCTTCCAGGGCTGGGTGTAAATCTGGGGATCGGTGATGGTCACTTCATAATTGATGTGATTGGGGCCGGCATAGGACCAGCGCTCCTCCATGGTGGTCAGGGCGGTGTAGAAATTGCCGGCCCTGTCAAACCAGGCGCCCGGGCGCTCGTAGGGTCCGGCATAGTCGGTCTGGCCCACTACGTTCACCACCAGGGTGTCGCCTTCCCAATGGGCATTGGAGTGCCCCATCCAGCTGTCCACCTGGGACTCCATCTCGGGCTGATCCACATACAGGATGCGATTGGATTCGGCGTATTCGTAGGCCATCAGGATCACGTCGGTGGATTGCACGATCTGGAACGGGAAGGGCAGGTAATTGCCCCGTGGCACACCGGGCATCAGGCAGGCGGTCAGGGGGTCGCGGTCCAGGGCATTGGCGCGGTTTTCATCCCGCATGCGGCGACCGAGTTCGTTGTAGGGGATGCTGCCGCCTTCCACGATGCCGAGACTGGCGGGCACGGCGTTGAGGGCGCCCAGTTGCTCCGGCAGCACGCCGTATTCCGCGGCGTGGGGTTCGACGTTCCAGTGGGCGGCGGTCATGGCCTGCCAGATGCCGCTGAAATCCGGCTTGCCACTGGGGGTGCGGGGAATCTCGGTGAGGGGCTGGCTGCTGGCAGCCTGTCCGGCCACCAGGAGAATGGCGGCACACAGGGTGATGACGGATGATTTATTGAATCGCTTGTTCATGAATTAGACCTTCTTCTGACTGCGGTATCACGGGTTAGGGTAAATGCGGATGTAAAGACGGCCCCCAAGGGGGCCGTCGTTTTCCGGCAGGGTGTGCTTATTGATTGTTGCTCTCGGCCACCGCGCGGACTTCCTCCATGCGCTCGCCACGCAGGATGTTCACCATGCCGTAGTTGCCTTCGTGACAGGCGTACTCGTACAGCTGACCGGCCACCTTGTACATGGACACGATCGCGGTGATCTTGTCGGTGAAGGTGGAGGGATCCTCGATGGTCCACTCGTAGTCCACCTGGTCGTAGGCCACCCGGGTGAAGCGCTCGGTCAGCACCTTGTCATAGGAAGTGCCGAAGGAGCTGAAGCTGACGGTCAGATCGGTGAAGTTCCTGGTGACCACCACCAGGGTGTCGCCATCCCAGTAGCCCTTGGAGTCGCCGGACCACAGGCGGATGTCCTCATCCACATGGGGCTTGTCGCCGATGGGCACGATGCGGGCGTCGTGGATCATCTCGGTGAGAATCACGGCGTGATCCTGGTTCTGGACGATCTGCACGTTGTTGTTGTACATGCTGGGCACGAAGGGCGGGCCGGAGTTGAAGCCGACGATGCAGCGCTCGGACAGGCCGCGATCTTCCGGGCCGTCCTTGGCGATGCCACCCACGGTGTAGCGCACGGGGCGCTCACCGGGAATATCGGGGCCGAGGCCACCGCGCTGCACCGGAGCACCTTCCACCCGGGCCGGCAACTGGCCGTTGAGGGGATAGATGATGTGGGAGGTGCGGTGACGGGCACCGATGCCGGCCTGCTCGATCCAGAAATCGTTGTAGCCACCGGGATTGTCACCCGGAGGAGGAGCATCGCGACTGGCCAGTTCCGGGTTGGGCTCTGCTTCAGCCTGGGCTGCCAGGGCCGCCATGCGGGCCGCCAGCTGGGCTTCCTCTTCGTCGGTCAGAAACTGACGGTCGCCGTAACGGGCCGGACGCACCATGGGCACGTCGGACGCAAAATTCCACACACCTTGCAGGTCGGGATGGCCCCACTCGGTTCGGGGCACCTGGAAGTTGCCGGTGTCCTGGGCCATCGCCAGGCCGCAGGCTGACGCCAGTCCGGCCAGAATCAGGGTCTTGAGTGTTTTCATGGCTCCTCCTTTGGAAGCAGATAAACGCCAGCAAAGGTAGAGCTTTTACCCTGTGGAATCAATGCCTATTCGACCAAGTTCCGGACAACCGGACGTAGGAAGCGGGCCGGGCGCCTCAAAAGCCAAGGCTGGCTCCCACATACACGGCCCGCGGCGGGTTGTTGTAGTCCACCACCTCCCGGAAATCCTCGTCCAGGGCGTTCTCCACCCGCAGGCTCAAGGTCACACCGGTGCCGAGCTGCAGTGTGGCCCCCAGGTCCAGTACGCCATGATCATCCAGGGGTATGGGCGCGCTGCCGCCGAACACTTCATCCACCGCATCCCGGGCGCTGCGGTAATAGCCATGGACCAGCAGGCGGCCCGACGGGCTGCGGTAGTCGATGCCCCCATTGGCCTGTCGGCGTGGCCGCTGGATACGGGGCTGGCCGTTGGGTCGGGTGGCATCATTGAAGGTGATATTGGCCTGCAATCCCAATCGCTCGCCTGCCTGCCAGCGGCCGCTCAGCTCCACGCCGCTGGACCGGCTGCCGCCGGGTTCCTGCAGATAGCCGGAATAACCCGCCAGGTCGAAGCTGATGGCATTCTCCACCTGTTGGTCGAAATAGACGATGGCGCTCTGCCAGGCAGTGCCGGCGGCCAGTTCAAGGCCCAGCTCCCAACCCCGGCTGGTTTCCTCCCGCAGACGGACATCCGCCGCCGGCGCATAGGCCCAGGGACCGCTGTTGTATTCAACCTCGTACAGACTGGGCGCGCGGAAGCCGCTGCCGAGGCTGCCGCGCAGTTTCAGCTGGTAGCCGGCTGAGGGCATGGCCAACCAGGCGGCGCTGACCCGATAACCGGTATGGCTGCCGAAGTCTTCATTGTCATCGTGCCGCAGCCCCGCCGACAGGAACCAGCGGGTGGACAGGTCGCTGAGCATTTCCAGGTGCAGGCCGCGGTTGTCGCGCTGGCGGCTGCCGCTGTCGGCGCTCTCCAGATCGGCGCCCCAAACCAGTCCCAGGCTCCGCCACGGTGTCGTGTTGCCCAGATATTCCCAGCGCTGCAGTGTGCCGTTGGCACCGAAGGCGGCCGTCCCTGCGGTGTAACTCTGCCTGTCGGTATCGGTGCTGGCGAAGGCCAGGGTGTGACTGCCGCCGGCTCCGTCGTAATGCACGCTCAGTCGGGTGGCGTCCAGGGCATAGTCCGCCACGCAGTCATGGACGGTGGGAAATCCGCAGCCGTCGAACTGACCCGTGCCGCGGGTATGGCGGGACACCAGCCCCAGTGACCAGCTGTCATTCAGTTCCCGCAGAAGGCGACCATGCCAGGTGGTGTTTTCATAACCGTCTTTATCTGCCGCGGCATCGGATATGCGGGCATTGAAGCCGTCACTGCGAAAATCCGTGACTGCAACATGATAGTCCGTGCGGTCCTGTCGGCCATTGACCTGCCCCGCCAGCTGGCGGGTGCCAAAGGTCCCGGTCTGCAGGTCCAGGCTACCGGCCAGCACCTTGTCCGACGCCGGTGACGTGATACTGACCACGCCGCCGGCATCGGCGCCGTAGCTGAGCCCCTGGGGGCCGCGCAACAGTTCCACCTGACCCACATGGCTGCTCAACACCTGATCGAAGCGCGGGGCGATCTGGGGGGTGCTGGGATCGGACAGGCGCATGCCGTCGTACAACAACAGGGTGCGAAAGCCCTCCTCGCCGCGAATGCGCAGGGACACCGGCTGGCCGACGCCACCGGCGGTGCTGGCGGCCACCGCCGGCAACTGGCGCAGGATATCGCTGAGGGCGAAATTACCGTGGGCACGGATATCCTCCTCGCCGAGAGAGGAAACCGAGGTGCCGATACGGCGTCGAGACAGGGGGATCTGGCTGGCAATCACCACGATTTCGTCGAAGGCGTCCAATGGGTCGGGAGCCGGGGATTGGGCGGACAGGGGACACGACGGCAATACCAGGCATAACAGACCCGGCAGCAGGGTGCTTTGGATTTTCATTGTTCTATCCTCGATGAATCTGGCCATGGTTCACACGGCATGGAAGTTCAGCTTCATGAGGGAGGGGACGCAGATGAGTACCCGGGACAGGACTCAGCCACCGATGTAGCCCTCCGCTGCATCAAAGTTGTGGAATCACGCGGGCTGGTATCGGACTCGTCCGGTTGAAGCGGGATTTTAAACCCGATCATCGACTTACCGTTGCGGGGGCAGTGCCGGGTTTTCACCGGCTTCCCATTTGGCCCGGCGTTAACCGGGCACCTGCATGACCGGCACAGTGTAGGGTCAGAGCTCCCCGAGGTCCATCTTTAACCAATGCTGTCTTTGCGTCGGGACCGGACATGGATTGGTCACGGAACTGTCACTGACCGCCATTACAGTAGGTCAGATTTTTTATCAAGGAGACCTACAATGGTTAATAAACCCACAAAC
>JBJOHV010000004.1:0-9485 GCA_046047495.1 Pseudomonadota bacterium
ACTTTGAATCCCATGCCGGCGAAGCGGGCAGCGAAACGGGCGACCCGCAACACCCGCAGCGGATCCTCGCTGAAGGCGGGAGACACATGGCGCAACAGGCGCCGCCGCATATCCTCACGCCCATCATAGGGATCGACAATCGCGCCTTGGGGATCCTCGGCGATGGCATTGATGGTGAGGTCGCGGCGTCCGAGATCCTCTTCCAGGGTGACCGCGGGATGGGCATGGACGGTGAAGCCCCGGTGACCCGGCCCGGTCTTGGTTTCGGTGCGGGCCAGGGCGTATTCCTCATGGCTCACGGGATGGAGGAACACCGGGAAATCCTTGCCCACCTGCAGAAAGCCCTGATCCACCATGTCCTGCACGGTGGCGCCCACCACTACCCAGTCCCGGTCCTTGACCGGCAAACCCAGAAGCCTGTCCCGCACGGCACCGCCAACCAGATAAGTTTTCATGGTCACACGCTGAACAACTTGTGATCCTCGAGCCGCATCATGGTCAGCTCGCGGCCCCACACGCAGCCGGTATCGAGGGCATAGACATGGTCCTTGCCGGTGATGCCTTCCAGGGCTGCCCAGTGACCGAAGATGATGTTGGTCTTGGGTGTGATGCGTTCGAACTCGTACCAGGGCCGGAAGCCGAGGGGAGCGAAGGATGGCCCTTCTTTCACGGTCAGATCCATGGTGCCGATCTCGTTGCAGAAGCGTACCCGGGTCAGGTAGTTGGTGATGACCCGCAGACGCTCCATGCCGGTCAGGTGCTTGCTCCAGCGATCCGGCTTGTCACCGTACATGCCGGTCAGGAAGTCCTTGAAGTCGGGACCCTGCAGAGCCAACTCCACCTCGGCTGCCAGATTGAGGGTTTTCTGGAGTGACCATTTGGGTGCCACGCCGGCATGCACCATGAGGTAGTTCTGAATGCCGCTGCGGGTTTCCACACTGTCGAAATGGGCCAGGGGTTTGCCGCGCAGCCAATCGCTGAGGATGGCACTGTCGCTGGCGGCCAGCAGTTTCTCCAGGGTGTCCTTGCTGCGGGGCGGTGCGCAGCCGTGGTAGATGGCCAGATAATGCAGATCATGGTTGCCCAGTACGATCTGCACCGAGTCATCGATGTCCCGCAGGTAGCGCAGGGTATCGAGGGATTTCGGGCCGCGGTTGATGAGGTCGCCCACACACCACAATTCGTCATGTCCCGGTAAGAAATTGACCTTGGCCAACAACTTCATCAGCGGCTTGTAACACCCCTGTATGTCGCCGATGGCGTAGATGCTCATGATCGATCCCTGGGCCCTGAAGTGGCGGCCAGTATAGCACCAGGCAGATGACCGAACTGAAGCAAAAAACCTGGTCAGGCGCCGGTGATGGCGTCGCTGATGGCGGCATAGTCCGCCAGGGTCAGATTCTCCGGTCGTTCCGTCACATCCAGACCGAGAGCTTTGAGTGCCTCCTCGGAGATGAGGGTTTTGAGGCTGTTTTTCAGGGTTTTGCGGCGTTGGGTAAAGGCCGTGCGGATGACATTCTGCAGGCACGCCACGTCCTGTGCCTGCACCGGCGGGTGCTCATGTGGCACCAGATGCACGATGGCGGAAGTGACTTTGGGTCGCGGCGTGAAGGCCGCGGAAGGCACATTGAATACGTGCTCAACCTGACAGTGGTACTGGGTCATGAGACTGAGACGGCCGTAGTTCTTGTCACCGGCCCGGGCCGCCAGCCGCTCCACCACCTCCAGTTGCAGCATGAAGATCATGTCCTTGATCAGATGTTGGTAAGTCAACAGATGGAACAGCACCGGAGTGGAAATGTTGTAGGGCAGGTTGCCCACGATGCGCAGTGACTTGGGTATATCCGTGAGGCGGGCGAAATCGAACTTGAGTACGTCACCCTGATGCAGGATGAAGGGCTTGAGGGGCAACAGCTCCCGGTTCAGCTGGGCTACCAGATCGCGATCCAGTTCGATGGCCTCGAAATGATCACAGGCCTGCAGCAGATGGCGGGTGATGGCGCCCCGGCCGGGACCGATCTCCACGATGTGATCGGCGGGCTGGGGATTGACCACGGCCACGATCCGCTGGATCACGGATTCATCGTGCAAAAAGTTCTGCCCGAAGCGCTTGCGTGGCTGGTGCTGGTATTCCCGCGTCGTGGGCGACCGGGAGGGCTGCCGATTTTTCAAGCACCGCCACCCTGCAGGTTGCGGCTCATGAACAGGGCGGTGTGGATGGCATTGTAGAGGCTGCCGGTGTCCGCCCTGCCGGTGCCGGCCAGATCCAGGGCCGTGCCGTGGTCCACGGAGGTGCGGATGATGGGCAGACCCAGGGTGATGTTGCTGGCATTGCCGAACCCCTTGAATTTGAGCACCGGCAACCCCTGGTCATGGTACATGGAAAGCACTGCGTCGGCGTGATCCAGGTATTTGGGTGTGAAGAGGGTGTCAGCCGGCAGCGGTCCAAGCAATTGCATGCCTTGCGCCCGCAGCTCCTCTAACACTGGCTCGATGGTGTCTATTTCTTCCCTGCCCAGATGTCCTCCCTCGCCCGCGTGGGGATTCAGGCCGCACACCAGGATGACAGGCCGGGCGATACCGAATTTTCTGCGAAGATCCGCCTCCAGAATGGTGATGATCCGTCGCAGGCGCTCGCGGGTGATGGCATCGGCAACTTCTCGCAGTGGCAGATGGGTGGTGGCCAGGGCCACCCGCAGACCTTCCGTGGCCAGCATCATCACGGTCAGGTCGCAGTGGCAGGCATCGGCCAGGAACTCCGTATGACCGGAGAAGGCGATGCCGGCCTCGTTGATGCAGCCTTTGTGCACGGGACCCGTCACCATGGCGTCGCAGGTCCCGTTTTGACACAGCTCCACGGCGGTGGCCAGGGTTTGCAACACATAGCCGGCGTTGGCGGGATCCAGGCGTCCGCTGTGGCAGGGGGCGCGCAGTGCCACGGGCAGTATGCTCAGATGGCCGGCAGGGTTTGCCACGGCGGGTGCACCGGGCCGGAATTCATCGAGCCTTAGGGGCAGACCCAGTTCGGCTGCCCGGGCAGCCAGCATCCCTGGATCGGCGATCACCAGCAATTGGGTGTCAGGCGGAGGGTTTTGTGCCAGCTTGATGCAGAGATCCGGACCAATGCCCGCCGGTTCTCCCGGAGTGATGGCCAGTCGAATGGTCACGGGGGTTCATCAGTCCTTGTATTCGACGAAGGCCTGCTCGCGGATCTCGATCAGCCAGTTCTGCAGTTCCAGGTCGAACTTGCGGTTGCGCAGGGCATTTTCAGCCTGGGAGCGGCTGTATTCCCGACTGAGGTCCTGCTCGCGCCGCTCCAGCACTTCGGCGATGTGCCAACCGGTCTGGGTACGGAAGGGTTCGCTCACCTCGCCGATCGCAAGGTCGTTGACCACGGCTTCCATCTCCGGGGGCATGCCGCCCTCATTGACCCAGTCCAGATCCCCGCCGGCCACCACCGAGGAGGCATCTTCGGAATTCTGCCGGGCCAGGGTGGCGAAATCCTCGCCGGCGGCGATTCGGTCCCGCAGGCTGATTATCAGCTCACGGGCCTGCTCTTCGGTACGAATCTCGTTGGGGCTGACCATGATGTGCCGAAGGTGGGTCTGGTTCACCAGGCGGGTGGTGCCGCCCTGGATGTCCACCAACTGAATGATATGAAAACCGTTGCCGGCGCGGATGGGACCTTCGATGTCGCCGATGCCCATGGTCGGCACCACGTCGATGAAGAGGCTGGGAATCTGTTCCAGGCGACGCCAGCCGAAATTGGTGCCGGCAACCGGATAGCTGCCCTGGCGCTGGGCCTGGGCCCGTACCGCCGCAAAATCCGCACCTTCCTGCAGACGCGCCACCAATTCAGCCGCGAACTGCTGCTTGGCCTGTAACTGATCGGGAGTGTCAGTCTCTGCAATGCCGACCAGGATGTGATCCACCAGGTAATCAGGTGCCATGGCGGTGCGGCCCATCTCGGAATTCAGGAAATTTTCGATTTCCTGGTTGGTGATGGAGATGCGGCGGTTCACCATGCCGCGCTGCAGTTCACGCAGGGTCAATTCCTTGCGCACCTGTTCCCGGGTCTGCAGGTACATGCCCTGAGCATCGAGGGTCGCCACGTACTGCTCAAAGGTCATGTTGTTCTGCTGTGCCATGTTGGCCAGCACCCGATTGAGGGTGTCGTCATCGAAGCGGATGCTGACCCGTTCGGCCAGTTGCATCTGGATGTTTTCCAGCACCACCGCATCCAGTACCTGGGCACGGAACTCGGCCGGCGGCGGCAGTGGGGTATTGTTGGCCTGGGCCTGGGCGCGGATTTCAGCCAGGCGCTGGTCCAGTTCACTCTGCAGCACCACGTCGTCATCGACTATGGCGATCACCTTGTCCAGGCTGACGCGCTGGGCCAGGGCCGGTGTACTCAGCAGACCCCAGGTGATGCTCGTCAGTGTCAGTGCCAGCGCCAGGCGCAGCAAGGTCACGGCCGGGGTGCGCCAGGGATGGGAAAAAGAGGCACTGCGAGTCGTCATGTCATGTTCCTGATTCATGTCTACCGGATGGTGACCGGTTCCGACGGGTTTTGGCCGGGTTCCCGGAATCCGTAAATACCATCACGCAACAGATTGCTGATGCCGCCGCCGGCAATATTGCCCAGCCCATGCAAAGCGAACTGGAAGAAAATCCCGCGATCCGGGCGGCTGTCGGGGATCAGCAACTCCTCCTCATGCACCCACTCCCGCACCACCAGGCGCAGGGTCGCGCAGCAATTGCTGAATTCCATGCCCGCGAAGGATTCCAGGTTGCGGGCGTTGGCGTGATCATAATTCCAACGACCCAAAAAACGCCAGTTACTATTCAGGGGCAGGATGGCGGACAGGTCAGTCTGCTGAATGCGCGGGTCCACGTCGGGGCCCAGCAAATAGCCGGGTAGAGTGGCCACGTCCCGGTAGCGGTAGCTGGCGTTGAGGATGCGCCCGCTGTCGGCCTGATGGCGGACCCGCAAGGTGCCCTCGTCCAGATCCTGGGTTTCTTCATTCCACTGGGCGTCCAGGTTCAGCCGCCAGGCGGGGTTGATGGCGAAGCCAGCCTCCCCCAGCAGGGCGGAGCGGGTGTCCTGCGGCCCGAAGCGGGGCACCCAGGACTGCAGGGGACTGGCCAGACTCACCAGCCGGTCCGCAAAATAATGCACCTGGCCGATACTGAACCGTGCCTGCTCCTGGCCCTGGTGGTCGATGAATCGGGAGGTGAGGGCGAGGGCCAGTTGTTCAGCGTCACCGATGCGGTCACCACCGCTGAAGCGGTCGTCGCGGAACAGCTGATTGAAGCTGAAACTGAATTCCGCGCCGTCGAACAGGGGCAGATGGTCCTGGGACTGATAGCCGCTGTTCAGATAGTACAGGCGGGGTTCCAGAGTCTGGGTGGAACTGCCATCCTCCAGTTCCCGTTCGAAAATCAGACCGCTGTCCAGGCTGTACACCGCGACTCCCACCTGGGGGGCCTCCTCGGTGCCGGCAGCCTGATTCTGCAATTGATAGGCCACCTGCTTGTATTTGGCGCTGGGGCGCAGGAACCAGCCTGAGGTGCGCCAGTCCAGGGTCAGGGCCGGTTCCAGGTTGAGACGCTCGCCGGTCACCAGGGCCCCCGCATCCCGCAAGCGGGGATCCAGCAGATCCGGATTCAGGCGCCGGTCGAAGCGGGTGTATTCGCTGTTCAGGCTGAAGCGCAGCGGCCCTGCCAACGGCAGGTCGGTACTGACGGTCAGCTGGGGCAGGCGATCGAAAGGCTTGTTGATGTCCACCGCGGCGGTCGCCGGGTCGAGACGCGGATCGATGACCTGGATGCGTTGCACGTTGAGCCCGGCCTGCAGCCGGTCACTGCGAAAATCCATGCGACCCTGGCGGTTGAGATGTGTGCGACTGGACACGTTGAGCCCGCTGGAACCAAGGTCCTCGAAATAATCCACATCGCTGACGGCGCTGTAGTCAACAAAGGTGGACCAATTGGGCCCCAGCCCGCCGTAATGTTCGAAACCCACGAACCAGCGGTTGTCCGTTGGCGGCGAATCGACGGTTGGCTTGCCGGCGCTGTCCAGTTCGAACAGGCGGTCGTTGGCGAGCAGGGACAGATTGACCGTGTTCATGGACCAGCCGGCCAGGTAACGCAGCTCGGCGCTGGTCATGACGCCCCGGTCACTGATAAGGCGCGGCGACAGGGTGGCGTCATAATGGGGGGCCAGGTTCAGGTAGTAGGGCAGCTCAAAATCGAAGCCCCCCTCGCGGGTGGAGCCGGTACTGGGGGCCAGGAATCCCGAAATGCGCTCCTCCCCCAGGGGAAATTGCAGCGTGAAGGGGTAATAAAAGATGGGCACGTTGCCCACTTCCAGGCGCGCGCCACGGGCATAGCCGCGGCCGGCACCCTGATCCAGCACGATGCTGCGGGCCTCAAGGCGCCAGAACTGGCTGCCGGGTTCGCAGCGGCTGAAATCACCGTTCTCGATGGTGACCAGCCCGGAATTGGAATTGAAGACGATACTCGCCGCCTGGCCGTGGGTGCCGTAGTCGTGCAGGACGTAACGGGCGTCTTCCACCCGCGCTGCATCGGCGGCGCGATCCATGTAGGCGGCGCTGCCCCGCAACAGGATGCCGGGCTCCCGGAACTCCACGTTACCCTGCATCAGGACAGTTTCTTCCTGCTGGTTCATCAGGGTGGTGGCATCGTTGTACATGGTCCGGTTGCCTTGCTGAAACCGCACCTGCCCGGTGATGCTGATGTTGCCGCTGGCGTCCTCGATAAGATCCAGTTCGGTCTCCAGCAGGGTATCGGCGTCGTCGGGGTCGGCGCTCAGATCCACGCCGGGACGGTCCGGCTCCACGAAGGCTCCACAGCAGCTGGCGGGCAGGTTATCCAATTGCTCCGCGGTGAGAAATTCCCGGTCCACCCAGTCGATGTCCGATGCGGGTGGCTGACGGGGCCCACTGCCGGAAATCGGCGCCCGTGCTGTCGGTGTGGCGGAAGAGGATGCAGCAGGAGACAGGGGAGTGGTGGCCAGCGGTGGGGCACCGCTGCAAACCCAGCCCGTGCCGTCCCCGTTGGGCTGGCAGGCCACCTGACTGCCCTGGCCATAGACTGGCGAGGACGTTTGTGCCAGCAGCAAGCCGGTGGACAGAAGGGAGACCACGAGGGCGACCTGTGAATGCAACGGCTTTTTTCTGAAAGGCATGATGGGGGTGGGTCTGGGGCACAGGGCTGGACGTCCGCATGATAATGGATTGGGGTGGCATTGCAACCGCCGTGGCCGAGCCCCCCTGTGATAGTATGGCCAGCGCCCGACTTAACCCCTTGGCTGCCGGCAGGATCTAACCCATGGACCAGAGAAGGATTGCGCTGACCCATTGGGCGCGCCATCAATTGACCGACTTGCTGAACTGGCCCGGTTGCGAGATCGTGCTGGAAACCCTCAGCGGCGATGCCAGCTTCCGTCGCTACTTTCGCGCCCGCCTGCCCACGGCCAGCTATGTTCTGGTAGACGCACCACCGGAGCGGGAGGATTGCCAGGTTTTCGTGACCATCGGTCGGGCCTTCAGTGCCGCCGGACTCCACACCCCGGCAGTGTTGCGGGTGGATTTCACCGACGGCTTCATGCTGCTGGAGGACCTCGGGGATACCTTGTATCTGAATCTGTTGTCCAAGGCGGACTCCAGCCTGGTCGACTCGCTTTATGACAGTGCCATCGACGCCCTGCTGCAACTTCAGCAACACCAGAACCTCGCCATCCTGCCAGCCTATGATGCGACCCTGCTGCGCCGGGAAATGAGCCTGTTCGATGAATGGTTCTGCGGGCGCTTCCTGGAACTGGAGCTGAGCTCCCGAGACCGGCAGATCATCGGGCACTGCCATGACGTGTTGGTGGAGGCCGCCCTGGAGCAGACACGGGTGGCGGTGCACCGGGATTACCATTCACGCAATCTGATGGTGCCGCCTGGCTGGCCGCAACAAAAGGCGCCGGGTGTCATCGACTTCCAGGACGCCGTGCACGGGCCATACACCTACGATCTGGTGTCCCTGCTTCGGGATTGTTATATCCGCTGGCCCGAGGAATACGTCACCGCCAAGGCGCTGGGCTACAAGCAGGCCGCTGAAACGCGGGGCATCATTCCCGCCACAGCGGATGCGGACTTTCTGAGGCACTTCGATCTGATGGGGCTGCAGCGGCATTTGAAGGTCATGGGCATTTTCTGTCGCCTGTGTCTGCGGGACGGCAAGCCGGCCTATCTGGCGGACATCCCGCTGGTCATCGATTATTTTGTCAGTGTCGCGGCCAGGCACCGGGAGCTGGAGGAATTTTCCGACTGGTTCCAGCAGCGCATCCTGCCCCTGGCCCAGATCAGACTGAGCAAGGCCGCCCCATGCGCGCCATGATCCTGGCAGCGGGTCTCGGCACCCGCATGCAGCCGTTGACCGCCAATCTGCCCAAGCCTCTGCTCAAGGTGGGCGACAGGACCCTCATCGAGCACCAGGTCATGAAACTGGTGGCCGCCGGCATCGAGGGCATCGTGATCAATCACTTCTACCTGGGTGACATGATCCAGGACCTGCTGGGCAACGGGACGCGCTACGGTGCCGAAATCGTCTATTCGCGCGAGCCGATCCGCCTGGAAACCGCCGGCGGCATCATCAAGGCCCTGCCGCAATTGCAGGACGACAGTTTTGTGGTGGTGAATTCGGATATCTGGACTGATTATTCCTTTGCGCGCCTGCAGCCGCTGGATCCCCGGCAGGCCCTGGCCCATCTGGTGCTCGTCCCCAATGCGGAGCATCACCCCGCGGGGGATTTCCATCTGGGTGCCGATGGGCGGGTCCATGAGCAAAGCGGCTCGTCCGATCCCCGTCTGACCTTCAGCGGCATCAGCGTCATGCACCGGGAGTTGTTTGCCGGCCTGCCCGTTCAGCCGCTGAAGTTGCTGCCCCTGTTGCAGGGTGCCATGGCCGAGGGACGCCTGCGGGGTGAACGATACGAGGGGCTGTGGATGGACATCGGCACGCCGGCGCGGCTGGAGGCTGTGAATCGGCTTGTGATGGGTCAGGGGTGACTTTGGTTATGGCTCAGCGGGCGGCACGGCACCGACAGGCTTTGAGTTCAGTGCCGGGATGGATGTAAGGCTGAGGAAGGCTCAGCGGGCGGCGCAGGGGGTGGCGGCAGACCGCGCCCGTCCCGGGTGCCTTCGCTCCGAAAAGAAGCCCTGGAAGGCGGTCTTTTTTCTGCGCTCAGCGCTGGTCTTTGATTGCCGCCACCCCCTGCACCCCCCACTGGCTCGACACTCACTGCCGGCCCCTAACTGCAGGTTCGACTCCAGCGGTTCAATCGAAGCCAATTGGAATTCTGCACGGCACTGGAAGGTCGCTGTGGGCGATTGACCGGGCGACCGTACGCGCCATGGATGGCGCGTCCGAGCCTACAGGGATGTATTCACGGCGTGTCGCCAGGGCAATTGCCG
>JBJOHV010000005.1:0-39539 GCA_046047495.1 Pseudomonadota bacterium
TGATGGCCGGAATCCCGCGGGACATGGGGATATTGGAATCCGTGCTGCTGGTGCGCAGTTCGCCCACCGGCGCACCCACGGCGGCGAAGGCCAGGGCCGCCGTCTGCACCAGGGGATCGTCCGTCGCTGTGCCTCCCACCGGGCGATCACCGATCAATCGGAAGTTCACCGTGATCTCGCCGTTGTTGTTCCAGCGGGCGTTTTCCTCCGCCACGGCGGCCGCCGCCTCCTCCCTGACCCGGGCTTCCAGGCGCGCCAGTTCCGCCGCGTCGTTGGAGCGCATGTCCAGTTCGAAGCGGGCGTCGGCGGCGATGGAATTGACCGAGGTGCCGCCGCTCACGGTACCCACGGTGAAGGTGGTTTTGGGAACAGTCGGCACCGTGAGG
Source organism: Pseudomonadota bacterium (assembly GCA_046047495.1). Lineage (GTDB taxonomy): Bacteria > Pseudomonadota > Gammaproteobacteria > Pseudomonadales > Pseudohongiellaceae > NORP240. The sequence goes on from JBJOHV010000005.1 coordinate 387, forward strand.
TCACCGATCCTGGCAATGGCGCGCCCCATGGCATGGATCGCGCTCACCAGGCCGAAGGCGCCGAAGGAATGGCCGCCGGGGCCGGTGAATTCCACGCTGAAGCGGCGACTACCGGTGGCGCCGGTGGTCACGCGCCCGAGCTCGGACCCGTCGATGGAAATGAAGCCGTCGATGCCGGGATAGTCGCGAAAGATGGCCTTGATGCCCCGCAGGTCACCGGGTCCCTCCTCGCCCACATTGCCGACGAACAGGATATCGCCCACGGTGGGGATGGCGCTGTGCTGCAGCGCCTGAATGAGGGTCAGCAGGGCCGTGAGGCCGCGCCCGTCGTCGCTGATGCCGGGCGCGTAATAACGCCCGTCACGGACTTCCACGGTGACATCGGTCTCCATGGGGAACACCGTATCGAGATGGGCGGCGATCACCAGCAGCGGGCCGTCGCCACTGCCTCTGCGCAGACCGATCACATTGCCCTCGCTGTCGATGGTGGCATCGGTCAGGCCGCGGGCCTGCATCTGGGTCAGGTAATACTCGGCGCGGGCCTGCTCCTGGAATGGCGGTGCCGGAATCTCCGTGAGCCGCACCTGCTCCGCCAGGGTCTCTGGCTCCCATTGCTCGATCAGCGCCAGGGTGTCCGCCACCCGGGAATCCTGGCGCAGGCTGTTGAACACGTCTGCCAGACCCGGATCGACTTGCACCGGGGAGTCCTGGGCGAAGAGCGAACCGCAGCACCCTAACAAGGCGGCGCCCAGGATGGGCAGGATCCATTGGCGGCGGCCCTGGTTGGTCCTGGTCAGCGGTGAAGGAGTGACTGTGGCAGTGCAATACGGAGCCTGAAACATCAGCAAAAATCCTGCGGGTCATGGTGGAAGAAGTCGGTTACTCGGGGCATTGCGCTGCTATACTCGGCCACAACTCCCGGGAGAGCAACCATGAAAACCATAAAATTCCTCTGCCTCATCAGCCTTATGATTGCCGCGCCACTGGCCTCAGCCCAGCGCCCCAACCGTCAGCTGTTTCCTCTGCAGGCCTACACACTCACCGAGTACGAGGCCGTCGACTTCAACGAGGCCCTGGACATGCCGGCGGATCATCAGGGGGAGTCCTATGCCGGTGTGGCGGTGAACAGCCAGGGTCATCTGGTGGTGTTCAGCCGCGGCCCCATTCCGTTTCTGGAATTCAATGCCGCCGGTGAATTTGTGCGGGAGTTCGGCAGCGAGGGCATGTTCCGCCGCGCCCATGGCCTGCACATCGACAGTGAGGACAATCTGTGGGTCACCGATGTGGCCGATCATCAGGTGATGAAACTGGACAGCAATGGCACTGTGCTGCTGACCATCGGCACCAAGGGCCAAAACGGTCTATGGGACGAGGCAGCCGGCACCCGCCTGCTGGACCAGCCCAACGATGTGGCGGTGGACGACGATGGCAACTTCTACGTGGCGCAGGGCCATGGGCCGGGTGAGCCCCGGGTATTGAAATTCAATGCCGCCGGCGACTTCATCACCCAATGGGGCAGCCGTGGTTACGGACCGGGGCAATTCACGGTGGCCCATGCCATCGAGATCGACAATGCCGGCATCGTGCATGTGGCGGACCGGGAAAACATGCGCATCCAGCGTTACGACCGCGACGGGACCCTGCTGGGTATCTGGAACTACCAGGCCATGGTATGTGCGTTATACCTGCACGATGACGGCCATCTCTACATGACCACCGGCTTCGATGGCCAGCTCGCCAAGCTGGACCTGGATGGCACGGTGCTGGGCGCCATCGGTCGCCCCGGCACCGGCAATGGCCAGTTCGGTGAAGCCCATGCCCTCACCGTGGATCACGATGACAATGTATACATCTCCGATGTCATCAACCTGCGCATCCAGAAATTCGCCCGCCGCTGATCAATAAGTAATCCCTCCGTCCCCTTAAAAAAAAACGGCGGCATGGAATGCCGCCGTTGCGCGAAACCTGCGCAGTGAGGTCTTAAGAGCGGACGTCGAAGCGATCAGCCATCATCACCTTGTTCCAGGCGCTGACGAAATCCTGCACGAAGCGCTCTTCACCATCGGCGGCACCGTAGAATTCGGATACCGCCCGCAGTTCGGAGTTGGAGCCGAAGATCAGGTCCACCGGCGTGGCGGTGTACTTGACCTGACCGCTGGCCCGGTCACGACCTTCGTACACACCCGGAGTGGAAGCCGGGGCCCACTGCACTGACATGTCCAGCAGGTTCACGAAGAAGTCGTTGCTCAGGGTGCCCGGACGGTCGGTGAAGACCCCATGGGTCGTGCCACCGGTGTTGGCACCCAGCACCCGCATGCCACCCACCAGGGCGGTCATTTCCGGCGCCGTCAACTCCAGCAGGGCAGCCTTCTCCACCAGCATTTCAGCCGGCGAGCGGGCATTGCCTGCATCGAAGTAGTTGCGGAAACCGTCCGCCTTGGGCTCCAGTACCGCAAACGACGCGGCATCGGTCATCTCGGCCGTTGCATCGGTGCGACCTGGCACGAACGGGACGTCCACCGTGTGACCGGCCTGCTCGGCGGCGCGCTCGATGGCTGCCGCACCGGCCAGCACGATGGTGTCAGCCAGGGAGATCTTGCGGGACGAGCGACCGCTGTTGAAACCCGTCTGGATTCCTTCCAGCACACTCAATACCCGGTTCAGCTCGGCCGGATCATTGGCCGCCCAGGTGTTCTGGGGAGCCAGACGCACACGGGCACCATTGGCACCACCACGCATGTCGGTGCCGCGGTAGGTGGAGGCGGAGGCCCATGCCACCCGGACCAATTCCCCGTTGCTCAGGCCGGAGTCCAGGATGTCACCCTTGATCTGTTCGATATCGCGGGCGTTGACCAGGTCGTGATCCACGGCGGGCACCGGATCCTGCCACACCAGATCCTCCTGGGGAGCCAGCTCGCCCAGATAGCGTGAACGGGGTCCCAGGTCACGGTGGGTCAACTTGAACCAGGCGCGGGCGAAGGCGTCGGAGAACTCGTCCGGATTTTCCAGCCAGCGGCTGGTGATCTCCCGGTAGATAGGGTCCACTTTCAGCGCCAGGTCGGTGGTGAACATCATGGGCGCGTGACGCTTGGCGGGGTCATGGGCATCGGGCACCAGGGCGGAGGCGGCACCGCGGGCAGGCTGCCACTGGATGGCGCCCGACGGGCTGCGGGTCTGTTCCCACTCATAGGTGTACAGATTGACCAGATAGTCGTGGGTCCAGGCAGCCGGGTTCGAAGTCCAGGCGCCTTCCAAGCCGCTGGTGATGGTGTCGGCGCCCTTGCCGGTGCCATAGCTGTTCTTCCAGCCCAGGCCCAGTTCCTCGATGCTGGCGGCCTCGGGTTCGACGCCGACGTACTGGGATGCCGAAGCGGCACCGTGGGCCTTGCCGAAGGTGTGGCCGCCGGCGATCAGGGCCGCGGTCTCCTCGTCATTCATGGCCATGTTGCCGAATGCCTCACGGATGGCATTGGCGGCCAGTTGGGGATCGGGCACGCCACCGGGGCCCTCCGGGTTCACGTAGATCAGGCCCATCTGGGTGGCGCCGAAGGGCTGCTCCAGGCGGCCGTTTTCGTCGCGGCGATCGGCCGCCAGCCATTCACCTTCGGGGCCCCAGTTCACATCGTCCGGTACCCAGGCGTCTTCACGTCCACCGGCAAAGCCGAAGGTCTCGAAACCCATGGACTCCATGGCCACGGTGCCTGCCAGCACCATCAGGTCGGCCCAGGAAATGCTGCGGCCGTATTTTTGCTTGACCGGCCACAGTAGACGGGTGGCCTTGTCCAGGTTGGCGTTGTCAGGCCAGCTGTTCAGTGGCGCGAAGCGCTGCATGCCGCCGTCGGCACCACCACGGCCATCATAGATTCGGTAAGTGCCGGCGCTGTGCCACGCCATGCGAATGAAGAACGGACCGTAGTGACCATAGTCGGCAGGCCACCAGTCCTGGGAGGTGGTCATCAATTCCACCAGGTCGGCCTTCACGGCATCCAGGTCCAGCTGGGAAAAGGCTTCGGCGTAGTCGAAATCCTCACCCATGGGGTCGGCCACCTCGGGCGCTTTTCGCAGGGGATCCAGGTTCAGCCGGTTCGGCCACCAGTAATTGTTGTCGGGCATGGCGCCCTGGGCATGGGCAAAATTCACCGGCAGTACCGGGGACAAGCCGATCGCCAGCAGGGTTGCGACGGAAATGGCTTTTCTTAGCATGGCAATAACCTCTGTTATCAGGTGTTTGAGAGTGAAGAATGGGTGGCCCCACAATTCGCGATGGCGCACATACGCAGCGCGGGGCAAAGGTATTCAGGGAGGCATGCTAGTGACGAAAGAAAAGAGAGTACATCGAATTAAATTGATGACTCTGATCGATAATTGCGATCAGTGATCGCAATCCGGCTTGTTGAACCGGTGTCAAGCGCTCTGCGCAAGTTCCGGTTCGGAAAACTGCGACAGAAACAACCGATAGTAAAAACCCTGCTGCGCCATCAGCTCACCGTGAGTGCCCTGTTCAACGATGCGGCCCTTGTCCATCACCAGGATTTTCTCCGCATCCTGGATCGTGGACAGCCGATGGGCGATGACGAAACTGGTGCGGTTCTTCATCAGCTTTTTCATGGCCTGCTGGATCTGCACTTCGGTGCGGGTGTCCACGTTGGACGTGGCCTCGTCCAGAATCAGGATATCGGGGTTGGCCAGGATCGCCCGGGCGATGGTGAGCAGTTGCTTCTGGCCCTGGGAGATGTTGCTGGACTCCTCGTTGAGAACCGTTTCATAGCCGTCGGGCAGGGTGCGGATGAAATGATCCGCATGGGCGGCGGTGGCCGCCGCGATGACTTCCTCGCGGGTGGCGGTGGGCCGGCCGAAGGCGATGTTGTCGAATATCGTGCCGCCGAACAGCCAGGTGTCCTGTAACACCATGCCGAAGCGGCTGCGCAGTTCTGCCCGCGACAATTGTCCCGCCGGCACCCCGTCGATGGAAAAATCCCCGCCGTCCAGCTCGTAGAAGCGCAGCAGCAGATTCACCAGTGTGGTCTTGCCGGCCCCCGTGGGTCCGACGATGGCCACCACGTGTCTGGGTTGCACATCCAGTGACAGATCCTCGATGAGCGGCCGCTCCGCCGTGTAGCGGAAGGCGATGTGGTTCAAGCGCACGGCGCCCCGCAGGCTCTGTTCGCTGTGGGGCACGGGGGTGAAGCGCTGCACCACCGGGTCCTGTTCCTCCTGCTCGTCCAGAATCTCGAACACCCGCTCCGCGCAGGCCACGGTGCTCTGCAGGATGTTGGCGATGTTGGCAGTCTGCAGAATGGGCTGTGTGAAGGACCGCGAGTACTGGATGAAGGCCACGATGCTGCCCACCGAGAGCCGGCCGCTCGTGATCCACAGTCCTCCGATGACGGCAATCAGCACATAGCCCAGATTGGAGATGAAACTCATGGCCGGGAATATGATGCCGGAAATGAAGTTGGCCTTGCGGTACGCCAGCGAATGATCCTCGTTGATGGCGGTGAAGGCGGCGACCGAGGCCTGCTCATGACCAAAGGCCTTCACCACCACCTGGCCGGAGAACATTTCCTCCACATGGCTGGACAACTGGCCCAGGTGCTTCTGTTGGGCGGCAAAGTGTGGCTGGGATTTCTTGGCGATGAAGACGGTGGCGACCGCATACAGGGGCAAGGTGGCCACCACCACCAGGGTCAGGGCCGGACTGATGGTGAGCATCATGATCACGAAACCCAGTAACTGGATGACGGATGTGATGGCCTGGGTGGCGCTCTGCTGCAGGGTGGTGGAGATGGTGTCAAGGTCGTTGGTGATGCGGGACAGGATGTCGCCATGGGGATGGCTGTCGTAATAGGACAACGGCAGGCGGCGCAGCTTGGCCGCCGTGGCATCCCGCAGGGATTGCACCGTGTGCTGGGAAACACCCGCCATGATCCATTGGGTGCACAGGATGAAGACGGCGGAACACAGGTAGAACACCAGCAGCCACAGCAGCACCTCATTGATGCCCTGGTAATCGAAGTCCGCGGCCTGACCCTGCAGGCGCAGCAACAGGGTGGAGGTGATGAGGTCGATGGCATGTCCCACCAGCCGGGGGCTGGCGATGGTGAAGCCGGTGCTGAGTATAGCCAGCACCAACACCGCCAGCAGGCGACCATAGAACGGCCTGAACCAAGCCACCAGGCGCCGCAGGGTGGGCCCGAACTGCTTGGCCTTGACGACCGGCTGACCCAGGGCGCCCATGGGGCCGCGGTGCATCATCGGCGGCGGCGCGGCGGCGCGGCGGGTGTCGCTCATGCCACCTCCTCCGCACGCAGCTGGGAATCGACGATCTCTTGATAGGTCGGGCAGGTCTGCAGCAGCTCGGCGTGGGTGCCGCGGCCGACGATCTGCCCTTCATCCATCACCAGGATCTGGTCCGCGTCCATCACCGAGCCCACCCGCTGGGCTACGATGATCACCGTGGCCTGCCGCGCCTCCCGCTTGAGGGCGGCGCGCAGTCTGGCGTCTGTGGTGAAATCCAGGGCGGAGAAACAGTCATCCAGCAACAGGATGTCCGCCGGCCGGGACAGGGCACGGGCAATGGCCAGCCGTTGCTTCTGGCCGCCGGACAGATTGCGGGCGCCCTGTTGCAGCCGGTAGTCCCAGCCCCCGTCCAGTTCATCGATGAAGGGTGTGGCCTGGGCGGTGTCGGCGGCGGCGGACAGCTCCTTGTCCGTGGCCGCCGGATTGGCGATCTGCAGGTTGTGGCGAACCGTGCCGCTGAACAGGGTCACCTGCTGGGGCACATAGCCGATGCGTCGGCGCAGATCCTGCTGGGCGTAGTCCCGGGTATCCACGCCGGCCACCGTGATGCGGCCACTCTCCACATCGTAGAAACGGGGAATCATGCGCACCAGGGTGGACTTGCCGGCGCCGGTGGAGCCGATGATGGCAGTCACCTGGCCCGGTTCGGCGCGGAAGCTGATGGCTTTCAGGGCCAGGGCCTCGGCACCGGGGTAGCGGAAATTGACCTCGTGGAATTCCACCACGGCGGGTCCGCTGCCGCTGCGGGGCGTGAGGGGATCCACGATGCCCGGCCGGGTGTGCAGCACCTCATCGATGCGCAGGGCGGCAGCCTGGGCACGGGGCAGCATGTTGAACATCATGGACATCATCATGAAGGCGAACAGGATCTGCATGGCGTACTGGGTAAACGCGATGAGGCTGCCCAGTTGCAGGGTGCCGGCCTCGATGCGCTGGAAGCCGAACCACAGCACCGCCAGGGTGGTCAGGTTCATGATCAGCAGCAGTCCCGGCATCATGAAGGCCATCAGCCGGTTCACCTGGATATAGGTGTCCACCAGGCCGTGACTGGTGTCCTGGAAGCGCTGCTGTTCATGGTCCACCCGATTGAAGGCGCGGATCACCCTGACTCCGCTCAGGGACTCCCGGATGGCGGTGTTGAGACCGTCGATGCGGACCTGGATGGAGGCATACAGGGGGATGGCCAGACGCGCGATGAGCAACACCAGGCAGATCAGCACCGGCACCGCCACCGCCAGGACCCAGGTCAGGCCGGGGTCCTTGTTGTAGGCCATGATGATGCCGCCCACCGCCATGATGGGCGCCATGATCAGCATGCGGGCGATGATGATGGTCATCATCTGCACCTGGGTGACGTCGTTGGTGGCGCGGGTGATGAGGGTGGAGGCGCCGAACTGATCGAACTCCTGCAGGGAGAAGTCGGACACCTTGGTGAACACGGCACGGCGCACATCCCTGCCGAAGCCCGACGCCACGGTGGCGGAGATCCAGCTGGCCAGCACCGCGCAGGCGATGCTGAACAGGGTGATCAGCAGCATCACACCGCCGATGCGCAGGATCGTGTCTGTATCTCCCCGCATGACACCCTTGTCGATGATGTCCGCCATCAGGGTCGGCAGAAACAGCTCGCACATCACCTGCACGAACACCAGCAGCATCAACACGCCGATGGAAATCCGCCAGGGCTGGAGGAAACGGAACAGCTTCAGCATGACCCCTGCCCCCGGCGTTCCAGGTAGTCGGCGGCGCTGGTGAGCAGGCGTAACAACCGTTCGCTGTCACTGCCGCCCAGATGGGTTGCCAGCCCCTCGAACTGCTGCACGAAGGCCTTGTGCAGTTGTTTGAGCCGGCGGCGGCCAGCGGCGGTCAACCTCACCCTGACCACCCGGCGGTCGTCCCGGTCCTGGTCACGCACGACCAGCCCCAGTTCCTCCAGATGGCGCAGCTGCTGGGCCACACTGCCGGCCGTCACACCCTGTCGCTGTGCCAGGGCCGAGGGTCGTGCCCCGGCGGCATCGGGCCAGTCCCGCAACAACCACATCAGATGCCATTCCGAGCGGTTCAGCTGGCCGGCGGACAGCACCGGGCCGGCGCTGAGGCTGGCCCGGGTGAAACGCCGCACGGCAGCCAGCAGTGACTCGGCCGCGGGAACAGTTGGGGTGGACATGATCGACTGGATTCCGCCCGCCATTGGGGCAAATGGTTTAACCGGCAAATTATTTAGCGGCTAAAGTATATCCGGGTTCCGGGGGCTTCACCACCACCGCCTGGATCAGACTGACCGCGCCAAGCTCAAGGTTGGTGCGCAGGTTGTAGGCCTTGGTCTTGATGTCGTTGCCCACCAGCAGGTGCACACCCAGGGTCGGCAGTTCAGGGGTGCCTGTGGGTTTCCGGGTGGAGGCAAAGGCCTGGCGGGCCAGCCCGGTGATGTCCTGCCAGATCTCGATGTCGAAGCCGGCAGCCACAACCTGCTCACGCAGGGTATGGGGTGGAACCAGAAAACTCATGGTGCCGTCCTGTGCCCAGGGCACTGGAAACACCAGATCGGGCCGGCTGCCGCCACACACCTCGTAGAGCACCAGGCGGCCGCCCGGCTTCAGCACCCGCCGGACTTCCCGCAGCCAGGCGGGTTTGTCCTGCAGGTTCATGTTCATCTGCAGGGACCAGGCCCCCTCGAAACGGTCGGCGGCAAACGGCAGGTCCAGGGCGCTGGCGGCCTGGAACGCCACCCGCGTCTCCAGACCCAGCAGGCGGGTGAGCTGCCGGGCGGTGTCGATGTAGGCTTCACTGAGATCAATGCCGGTGACCCGACAGCCGATCTCATGGGCCAGCCGGCGGGATGAGCCGCCGATGCCGCAGCCCACATCCAGCACATGCATGTCGGCCCGGAATCCGGACAGCTGAATCAATTCCCGGGTGGCCGCATGACCCCGGATATGAAATTCGTCCACCGGTTGCAGGTCGTCCAGCGTGATGGCGGCGAGATCCTTGCCCAGAATGCGCAGACCGTCGATGATCTTGCCGTACAAATCCGTGGGGGAGTAGTAACCGTGAATGGCATTGGTGTCTTCAGTCATGCAGTTGGACCTGCCGCCAGCGAAGGAACGCCATTATGCCCATCGATCTGAGCCACAAGGAAGCGCGGCGTCTGGCCCTGCACCGGCAGGGTCTGCTGCAGACCGCAGCGTTCGGTCGCGGCCCCAAGGCGTTACTGTCTGCCATCGAACGTCTGCATCACGTCCAGATCGACACCATCTCCGTGGTGGACCGGGCCCACCATCACATCCTGCAGGCCCGCATCCCCGGCTACCGGCAGCAATGGCTGCACCAGGCCCAGAGCGTCGATCGCAGCGTGTTCGAATACTGGTACCACGCCGCCGCCTACCTGCCCATGGCGGACTACCGCTTTTATCTGCCCATCATGGGCAACTACGCGAGACGGCACCTGATCGATGCCCGATTGCGACGGGAAATCCTGGCACGCATCCGTGACCAGGGATCCGTCGAGGCCGGCCATTTCGAACGCGAAGACAGGCAACGCTCCAGCGGCTGGTGGGACTGGAAGCCCGCCAAGGTCACCATGGAACGAATGTTTTTCGCCGGTGAGCTGATGGTGAAGGAACGTCAGGGTTTCCGCAAACGCTATGGACTGACCAGGGACCTGCTGCCGGCCGGCACCGATACCACCCTGCCCACGGACCAGGAACGGGGCGCCTTCTACCTGCGCATCGGCCTGGGTGCCCACGGAATTGCCAGCGAACGGGACCTGCTGTATGCCAGAACCGCGGTCCGCAATCTGTGCGGTCACGACATCCGGCCCGCCCTGCAGCAGGCCCTGGCGGAACAGGTGGAATCCGGTGCAGTGACCCGCTGCACCGTGGCCGGCCAGCCCTATTACTGTCTGACCGCCGCCCTCGAGGCGCTGCCCGCCCGCCTGGGGCGACGCCGGATCCGTTTCCTGTCCCCCTTCGACAATCTCATCATCAACCGGCGGCGACTGAAGGCGTTGTTCGGATTTGATTACCAGCTCGAATGTTATGTCCCCGCCGCCAGGCGCAGGTTTGGCTATTTTGTCCTGCCGATCCTGTGGGGTGATGCCTTCGTCGGACGCCTGGGCTGCAAGATGCAGCGCAAGGAAGGCGTCCTGGACGTGATGCGACTCTGGCTGGAACCCGGCGTCCGCGACGACGCGCTCCTGGAGCAGATGGACGACGCCCTGCAGGACTACTGCCTGACCCTGGGCGGCACGGCTGTCCGGCGCCTGGACCGGAGCGGCTGAGTCAATTGGCCGTCTACCCCTTGCTGTACTTTGCGATGCAAAGTACACTGCATGGCAATCCAAAACCACCAGTCCATCCATGGCCCCATCCGTGAGCGAGCCCAATATCCACCACCGCAAGCCGGCGCCCCGCAGCGCCGCCGACGAACCACCCTCCCTCACCGGCCGTGCCGCCAGCGACCTGCACTTCATCCGTGCCGTCATGCAGCGCAGCACCCGCTTCATGCCTTTGCCGGGCTGGGGCATCACGGCGGTGGGAGGCATCGGTGCCGTGACCGCAGTGGCCGCCCGCAATCTCAGTGGCATGGCCTGGGCAGCCGCCTGGTGCGGGGCCGCCGCCCTGGCCCTGCTGGTTGCCGTGGCGGTGTCCAGTCGGCAATCCCGGGAGGCCGGCAAGTCCATCTTCGTGGGCAGTTATCGCGCCTTCTGGCTGAGCCTGTGGCCCGCCTTCGGCGCCGCCATTCCGCTCAGCGCAGCCTTGTTGTGGAACGACCAATGGCAGCTGCTGGCGGGCAGCTGGCTGCTGTTGTACGGCACCGGCGTGTCGGCTGCCAGCCAGCACACCGTTCCCCAGGTGGCGTGGCTGGGTCGCGGGTTCATGATATTGGGAGTGCCCGCCCTGTTCCTGCCCTGGCCCACGCTCTTCATGGCGGCAGGCTTCGGCGGGCTGCACCTTGTCATTGGCATCTGGATTACGAGGTCTGATCTTGGCTAGAACAACCACCAAACAAAAATCCCAGGCGGCCATGGTGGCCATCCAGGGTATCAGCGGCGGCAGCCAGAACGACGGCGTCAGTCGGCTGATCTATGAACGGCTGCGGCTGGCCATCGTCAGTGCCCTGGCTGTGCAGGACAGCCTCAGTTTTTCCGAACTGAAGACCCTGCTGGGCACCACCGACGGCAATCTTTCCATGCACGCCAGAAAGCTGGAGGATGCCGGCCTGATCCGTTGCCACAAGCAGTTCAGTGAGCGGGTGCCGCGCACAGAGTACTGTCTGACCGCCAAAGGTCGGCGGGCCCTGGAGCAATACCTCGCCCACATGGAGCAACTGGTGAATTCCATGAAGGACCATCCATGAAGGACCATCCATGAAGGTACATCCATGAGCAGCCCTGAGCCATAAAAAGGAACATCCATGAGCAGCAATCCCGTCGTCGCCGCCCTGGCCAGCCCCGAACGGCTGGAGGCCCTGTATCACCAGAACCAGCAGCGCTTTGCGGCCCACCTGCAGGAGGCCCTGAGCCTGCACCCCCAGGCGCAGATTCTGAAATTCTGGAAAGCCCGCCTGGAATTCAACCCGGATCATAAACCCGCCCTCGCGGCCGGGCTGCTGCCGCAGAGCCGCCGGGTGATCCTGCTGGGCTGCCTGGCCTTTCTGGCTGCCCGCCTGCCCCTGGAGTTTGGCCTGGCGGAAGAGTGGTACCTGCCCCGTTATCTGCCCTGGATCGTGCTCACTGCGTTGACGGCCTACTGTGCCTGGAATCGCCAGCTGCGGAGCACCGTGTCCCTGGTGATCGGCGCACTGTCCCTGGGCAGCCTGTCATGGATCAGTTTTCTGCCGGATTTCGAAGGGTCCGACTCAGTGTCCATGGCCCTGCTCCATGCCCCCGTGGTGCTGATCTGCGGCCTGGCCCTGGCGGTCACCGCCGGTCAGTGGCGCAGCACCACGGCGATCATCGAATTCCTGCATTATGTCGGTGAACTGTTCATCCTGGTGGTGCTGATCGCCCTGGGCGGCATCGTGATGACCGGACTGACCATGGCGCTGTTCAGTCTCATCGCCGTGGAGCTGGAGGACTGGTATGCGGGCAACGTGATATTGGCCGGTGTGGTGAGCGCCCCCCTGGTGGCAACCCTGGTGTATGAGGTGGTGCTGCAACGCCGCAGCCGTTTTGCCAATCTCATCGCCAATTTGTTTGCACCCCTGTTCCTGCTGATGGTACTGGCGTTTCTGAGCACCATGGCACTGACCGGCAAGAGCCCCTACACCGACCGGGATTTCCTCATCACCTTCAATGCCCTGCTGGTGCTGGTGCTGGGCATCACCATCTTTGTCGTGGCCGGCCGTGGCCGGCAACCCGTCACCTGGCTCAGCGATGCCATCGCTACGGGGCTGGTTGGTGTGACGCTGGTGGTGAACACGGTGGCTTTGTCGGCCATCCTCTGGCGTCTCTCCACCTGGGGGCTGACGCCCAACCGGGTGGTGGTGACCGGCGCCAACCTGCTGATCTGCTGTCATCTGGTGATGATTCTGCGGGGCTATGTGCGGCTCTGGCGTGGCAGGGGCAGCGCCCGGGAGCTGCAGTCGGCCGTGACCCGCTATCTGCCGGTGTACGGCATCTGGGCATTGCTGGTGATGGTGGTGCTGCCTGTGGTGTTCGGCTTCCGCTGACTCAGGGCAGCCGGAAACCCACCAGGGTATCGGTGGCGCTGATGACCACATACTGCCGGTCATCGCTGCCCAGATAGGTCATGGGGTTGGCATTGCCGCGGTCGTCCAGTTCCGTCTCCCATAACAGACGTCCGCTGCCCGCCTGCAGGGCGCGCAAGCGGTTGTCATCGGTGGCCGCGATGAACACCAGGCCGCTGCCGGTCACCAGGGCGCCGGCGCGGCCCGGGCGACCGGTATTGCGGGTAGCTTCGGGCAGTGACTCGGTGACACCCAGGGTCTGCTGCCAGGCGATCTCTCCGCTACGGGTGTCCACCGCAGTCAGCCGGCCCCAGGGGGGCTTCTGACAGGGCAGGCTGACACCATCGAGTCTCACCTCGAAGCCGGCAGGTCGCGGCCCGCTCAGCACATAGGGCACGGCGGCGCCGGCATCGGCGTCCTGTACCCAGCCCAGGGTCCCCGTATCCCCGGTGAACACGAACACATAGCCACTGGCCGGATCATAGGGCGCGCCGCCCCAGTTGGGTCCGCCGCCAAGGCCGGGAAACAGCAAGGTGGTGACATTTTCGATAGTCCCGCCTGTATCGCTTGCGCCGGATCGGTAATTCCAGGGTGTATAGGGTCCCTCGTTGCGCAGTGCACCCACACTGGAGAGCAGTTCGGCACAGGCCTGGGCATGGGCCGCCGACGTATCCGCGGCACTGACCTGATCCGCCGGTTCATAGCTCACCCGCGCCAGGGGCGGTGTGCGGGGAAACGGCTGGGTGGGTGATGACTGTTCACCGGGCACCTGGCTGCGGGCCACCGGCCGCTCCAGGACTTCCACCAGCGGCTCGCCGGTGACCCGGTTGAGGATGAACAGATAACCGGATTTGGTGGTGACTGCCAGGGCCGGCACCTCGACCCCGTCCCGTTGCATGTCGAACAGGGTGGGCGGTGCCGGCGGATCATGATCCCATAGATCATGATGGATGGTCTGGAAATGCCAGACGTATTCGCCGCTGTGCAGGTTCACCGCCACGATGCTGTTGGCGAACAGGTTGTCACCGGCCCGGTCACCGCCATAGGCAAATGGCAGGGGCGAGGCCAGGGGCAGGTACAACAGATCCCGCTCCCCATCCACGGTGAAATAGAACGGCCAGGCATTGGCCCCCAGCCGCCCGCGCCAGCTGTCGCCTGCCCAGGTATCGTGGCCGATGGCACCGGGCCAGGGCACGGAATCGAACTCCCACAGTTTGGCTCCGCTGCGGGCATCGAAGGCCCGCGCATTGCCGATGCCGCCGGCGGCGCCGCTGGGGGTGTTGGCTCCCACCACGATGACGTCATCATGGACCAGGGGCACGGAAATATAGGGTATGCCCAGGTCAACCTCTCCCCCCTGGCCGAACTCCGCAACCGCTACCCCGGTTGCCGCATCCAGGGCCAGCAGTCGGTTGCCCACCGTCAGATAGATTCTCGGCGGTACGCCCTCCATGCCCGGCCAGTAACTCACTCCGCGCCGCGACGGGCCGCCATCGCTCACTTCGTGGCGCCAACGCTCCAAACCGCTCACCGGGTCCAGGGCCACCACCCGGTCCGCCGCCGTGAGATAGAGGGTGTCATCCACCATGATGGGCGTGACCTGGGAATTGGGATTGCGGGCAGCGGCCTCGGGCGAGGCGTCACTGCGCAGATCGTAGCGCCAGGCCTGGACGAGCCTGCTCACATTGGCATCGTCGATCTGGGCCAGGGAAGAATAGCCGCTGCCGCTCAGCTGACCCCGGTAATAAGGCCAGTCGCCGGACCCAGGCGGATTTGCCGACTGGGCAGCCACCGTCGTGGCGCTCAGGGCCAGGGCGATACCACAACAGATTTGTCGGAAGAAGCCATGCATGGACACGACCTTATTTAAGGGGACGGAGGGATTACTTTTTAACCACTTCTCCTCCTGTCGACCGTCCCTTTTTACTCTTTTTAGAGGTAGTAGGCCAGCACATAGAGCGCCAGCAGCGCCGCGATCCACAGGGCGGTGAGGCTGATGGGCCAGGAGCGAACGAACTGACCGTCCTCACCGCAGCGATTGCGGAGCCAGGCATTGAAGGCGCTGCCACCGGCCCGCAGGTCCTTCAGGGCGCGGGCCTTGATGGCCAGCAGGCTGGCACTGCCCCACTCCCATGCCAGGGGCAACAGACGGCGGTACAGCCAGTCGGTATCCAGGGACAGGGTCAGGGTGCGCTTCATCAGGGGCAGCAGCAGGAAGAAGGCCAGCCCCGAGAACAACAGCAGCTGCAGATAGAACAGCACCTTGTCCGGCTTGTAGAAATTCACGTCCACCGGATAGGGCAGCAGGCCATAGAGAAGCTGTGGTGCTACTCCCAGCAGAATACAGGCACCGGCAAAGACCACCATGGCCAGACCCATGTTCCAGGGCGCATCTTTCGGACGCAGGCCGGAATCCTTCTGGAAGAACACAAACCAGGGGAACTTGATGCCGGCATGGAGGAACACCCCGGCGGAGGCGGCCGCCAGCAGGTAATAGACCAGCGCCAGTCCCTCATAGGCCGCCGCTTCGGAAATCAGGGTCTTGGTGGTGAATCCGGAGGTGAGAGGGAAGCTGGAGATGGCCAGCGCACCGATGATGCCGCATACGCAGGTCAGCGGCATGGTGCGGAACAGCCCGCCCAGGTCGCTGCAGCGGCTGAGACCGGTGCGGTACACCACCACCCCGGCACTCATGAACAGCAGGGCCTTGTAGATGATGTGGGCAAAGGCATGGGCCGCGGCCCCGTTGATGGCCATCTCGGTGCCGATGCCCACCGCCACCACCATGAAGCCCACCTGGTTGACGATGGAGTAGGCCAGAATGCGCCGGGCATCGTTCTCCAGCAAGGCGTAGATGATGCCGTAGAAGATCATGTAGAGCCCCACGCCGATCAGTACACTCTCACCGGGGAACAGCAGGATCAGGGCCAGCACCGCGGTCTTGGTGGTGAACGCCGAGAGGAACACCGAACCGGTGGGACTGGATTCCGGATAGGCATCCGCCAGCCAGGCGGACAACGGCGGCGCCGCTGCATTGATGAGGATGCCGATGAGAATCATCCAGGTGCCGAAGCTGTCGGCCGCCATGGGACGGATGTCCAGCGAACCAGTCTGCACCAGCACCGCCTCGATACCCACCTTGAGAATCACACCCCCCAGCAGGTGAATCACCGCATAGCGAATGCCCGCCGCCCGCGCCCGATCCGTGCCGCCGCAGAACACGATGACGGTGGAGAAGATGGCCATCAGTTCCCAGAACAGGAACAGGGTGATGAGATCGCCGGCAAAACTGACACCGACGGCACCGGCCGCATAGGCGAAGGCCGCCGCCAGCTCATGGCCTTTGGCGGTGCGGTAGGCATACAGGCCGCCGACAAACACCATGATGGCGAAGATGGTGGCGAACAGGCGCCGCACCGGGCTGCCCTCCACCAGTTCCACCGTGTTATCCAGATAGGTGGCAGTGGCCGACACGCCATCCGGCACCAGCCAGATGGCATAAAGAGTGACCAATGGCACGATCAATACCACGGCGGCACGCAGGGTGTCACGGGTCACCGCGATCAGCAATGCACCAAACAGCAGGATCAGTCCGGGAGGCAGCATCTCAATCATGACGTGTCTCCTTATCGCCGCTTGCCTCACCGGCATCCGCAGCGCTGCCATCGTAAT
This sequence comes from Pseudomonadota bacterium, assembly GCA_046047495.1. Lineage (GTDB taxonomy): Bacteria > Pseudomonadota > Gammaproteobacteria > Pseudomonadales > Pseudohongiellaceae > NORP240. The sequence goes on from JBJOHV010000005.1 coordinate 17,049, forward strand.
AGCTCTCCGGCCGCTTCAGCAGCCAGCCCAGCAGCCGCGCCACCAGCACCATGGCCACGCAGGAGCCGAAGCCGAACCAGGCGGCAAAGCCAAAACCATCGGACAGCGGGAAGCTGCCCTTCATGGGGATGACATACTGCGCCGCCACCAGCAGGATCAACACCACGCTGAAGCCGATCCACAGCTTGCGCACCGTGGCCGGGCGGGTCAGCCAGTGGTTGTCAGTGGTCTTGTCAGTCATTGGAAACCTCCCACCAGCTGGGATTCCAGGTCCAGCACCGGCTGGTTGTAGAGGAAAAAGAGGATCGTCAGTGATGCCGTCACCACCATGGCCGCCACCATGGGCCAGGGGGCCTCGCCGTGCTCATTTTCCGGCGTAGGCGCCAGCTCCCGGAACCAGGCGTTGTAGATGATGGGCAGGAAATAGGCCGCATTCAGCACCGTGCTGCCGATGATGGTGAATACCGCCAGGTAGTTTTCCGCCTCCAGCGCGCCGCCCAGAATGAACCATTTGGACACGAAGCCCGCGGTGGGCGGCACTCCGATCATGGACAGGGCGCCGATGGTGAAGGCCGCCATGGTCCAGGGCATGCGGCGGGCGATGCCGTGCAACTGGTGCAACTCGGTCTTGTGGGCCGCCACATAGATGGCCCCGGCCGCGAAGAACAGGGTGATCTTGCCGAAGGCATGGGACACCATGTGCACCGCCGCTCCCACTTCCGACAGGGGTTTCAGCACCGCCGCCGCCATCACGATGTAGGACAACTGGCTGATGGTGGAATAGGCTAACAACCGTTTGATGTTCTGCTGACGCAGTGCCACGGCACTGGCGGCCAGGATGGTGAAACAGGCCAGGGGTATGAGCCAGCCGGCGCTGGGTTCCAGGGCCAGGAAATCGATGCCGAAGACGTAGACGATCACCTTGGTGATGCTGAACACCCCCGCCTTCACCACCGCCACCGCATGCAGCAGGGCGCTCACCGGAGTGGGCGCCACCATGGCGGCAGGCAGCCAGCGATGCACCGGCATGAGTGCCGCCTTGCCGATACCGAAGGCATAGAGCCCCAGCAGCAATCCCACGGCGGGTCCGGCGAGTTTCCCCTCGAGAATGCCGCCCGGTGTGAACGACAGCGTGCCGGCCACCGCCTGGGTCCACAGGATGGCCGGCAGCAGCAATCCGATGGAGGTGCCCAGCAGGATGCCCAGGTACACACGGGCCGACCGGATGGTCTTGTCATCCCCTTTGTGGGACACCAGGGGATAGGTGGACAGGGTGAGGATTTCGTAGCACAGGAACAGGGTGAACAGATTCTCGGCGAATGCCACACCCATGGCGGCCGCCAGGGCGATGGCAAAGCACACATAGAAACGGGTCTGGTGGCTTTCGTTGTTGCCCCGCATATAGCCGATTGAGTACACCGAGTTGACGATCCACAGCAGGGACGCCAGGGCGGCAAACAACATGCCCAGGGGCTCCACCTGGAAGGCGATGTCCAGGCCCGGCATGACCGATCCCAGCAGCAGCATGGGCCGCCCGCCGTCCATGACCAGCGGGAACAGGCTCCACACCGTGAGCATCAGCAGCACGGCGGTACTGAGGGTGACGGCTTCCCTGACATTGGGCCGCCGGCCGCTGAGGGCGATGCCCACGGCACCCAGCAGGGGAATCGCCAGTGCCAGCGCGATGGCAGTCGTGGCGTTCATGGAAAAAATCTCATGGCAGGTGCCTCAGGAAATCCGCAGCGGCCTCACCGGCCAAGGCATTGGGCAGATGGGCATCAAAGCCAAACCACAAGTTGGCCAGCACCACCACCCAGGTGACCAACAGCATGCCCAGGGGTGCCTCGCCCACTGCCACCGTGGTGCCAGCCACGGGCTGGCCAAACCACAGTTGCTCCAGTACCCGTCCGATATACACCACGGCCAGCAGGGAACTGACCACGATCAGCACCACCAGGGCCGCCCCCAGCGCCCCCTGCTCCAGCACTGCGCCCACCAGGGCCCACTTGCTGATGAAGCCGGCGGTACCGGGCACGCCGATGAGACTGAGGCCTGCCAGGGCCAGGGCACTGAAGGTCCATGGCATGTGACGTCCGGCACCCCGCAGGTCCGCCAGTTGCAGGCTGGCGAATCGGTTTGCCAGACAGGCCACCACCAGGAACAAGGCACCCTTGGCCAGGGCATGGTTGAAAAAATGCAGAACACTGGCAGTGAATCCAGCCACCGAGATCAGGCTGGCGCCCAGCAGGATGTAGCCGATCTGGGCCAGGGAGGAAAATGCCAGCAGCTTCTTCAGGTTGTTCTCGAACACGGCGGCGACGGAGCCGAACAGGATTCCCAGCACCGCCAGCGGCAACAGGATAAAGGTGAACTGCAGCTCGTGGTCCACCAGGTTCTTCTGGAACACGAAGAAATCCATGCGCAACAGTACGTAGAGTGACACCTTGGTGGAACAGGCGGCGATGAACGCCGTCACCATATGGGGCGCATAGGTATAGGCATTGGGCAGCCAGGCATGGAGCGGGAAGATGGCCGCCTTGAGGGCCAGCCCGATGGTGATGAAGCCGGCGGCCACGAACACCACATTGGTGTCGCCGACGTCCGCCAGGCGCAGTTCCATGTCGGCGATATTGAGGGTGCCGGTCATCATGTACACCATGCCCACGCCAATCAGATAGAACGTGGCACCCACGGTGCCGGTCACCAGGTACTTGAACACCGCCGGCAGGGCCAGTTTGTTAGGCCCGCCGCTGACCAGGATGTAGGTGGCCAGAGAGGAAATCTCCATGAACACGAAGATGTTGAAGGCATCGCCGCTCACCAGGATGCCCGACAGGCCCGCCAGGGCCAGCAACCAGGCAGCCATGAAAATGGGCAGCCGCTCCTCACCAATATCGGTTGTGAGGCTACGGCGGCCGGCCAGCAGCGCCACGGTGGATGATCCAGCCACCACCAGCAACAGAATGGCGCTGAGGCTGTCCACCCGCAACTCGATGCCATAGGGCGCGGCGAAACCACCCATGGCATAGGACAGCGCCCCGCCCGTCAGCACCTGCTGGGTGAGAGAGGCTGCAATGGCGAATGTCATGGCGCTGGCCACCAGGGCCGCCAGCCAGCTGAGCCGGGCATCCCGCAGCAACACCACCACGGGAGCCGTCAGCAACGGCACCACCACCTGCAGCGCCGGAAGATGGGCGATGAGACTCATGGTTGTTTGTCCGGCTCCGGGGAGTCCACATCCTCGATGGTGCCGAAGGCCTCCTTGATGCGCACCACAATGGCCAGGCCCAGGGACAGGGTGGAAATACCCACCACGATGGCGGTCAGGATCAGCACCTGGGGCAGCGGATTGGAAAATACCCGGCCCCAGTCACCGTCGAGGATGATGGGTGCGGTACCACCGTCCACCTTGCCTATGGAAATGAACAGCAGAAACACCGCCGCCTGGAAGATGGATAGGCCCAGCAGTTTCTTGACCAGATTGTCGCTGGCGATGACGCCATAGAAACCGATCATCAGCAACAGCACGAATACCCAGTAATTGAACAGATTCAATATGGCACTCATACCGAATCCCTCGAAGAAAATGCCCGGAAAATCGACAACAATACGCCGGCCACCGTGATGCCAACGCCGGCCTCGATGATCAGAATGCCGGTTTGCTGGGCCTTGACCGGATCACTGCCCAGCACGTCGTAGTCGAGGAAATTGCCCCCCAGAAACAGGGTCAGGACACCCACACCACCGTAGATCAGCGCGCCGCCTGCCATCATGGCCCGCAGGATGTCGGCGTTGATCACCTGTGATTCCCGCTCTCCCCCTTCCAGCAGGCTGAACAGCACCATGGCAGCCGCGAACAGGGCACCGGCCTGGAAGCCGCCGCCGGGGGAATATTCCCCATGAAACTGGACATAGAGCGCAAACAGCACGATGAAGGGGATCACCACCTTGCCCATGATGCGCAGGGGCTGGTGATGCTTGAGGCCATCGGGCGTGGCATCGGCGAAGGTGGTGATGGAGGACGGCCGGGGCGAACCGCTGCCGAGCAGGAACAGCACGCCGATCCCTGCTGTCAGCACCACGATCACCTCGCCCAGGGTGTCGTAGCCCCGGAAGCTGGCCAGCACGGCGGTCACCACATTCGGTATGTCCACCAGCTCCCTGGTCATGGTGAAGTATTCCGGCACCACATGCTGATGGATGGGAGCGTTGGGGTCGCCCAGTGCCGGCTTGTCGAAGGTGGCATAGAAAATGGTGCCGGCTGTCACCAGTACCACCACCAGTGCCAGGCTGGCATTGCGTCGCGGCCGGCGCTCCTGCTCATCGGTGAGCGCCAGGGCAGCGAGCATCAGCACGGTGGAGATACCGGCACCCACCGCGGCCTCGGTCAGCGCCACGTCCGCCGCATCCAGCAGGAAGAACACTCCGGCCGTTAGCAGGCTGAAGATGCTCATCAGCATCACCGAGGCGAACAGGTTGCGGGACTGCACCACGCCAATGGCTGTCAGTACCATCAGGGACAGCAGGAACAGGGTCATGAGCTGGATCATGGTGTTTCCTCGCCGCTTTGCACAGACGCCTTGTGGTCCAGACCGGTGCCCTTGGGCAGCAGGCCGGCCAGGGTGGCGGCGTTGGCCAGGGCATAACTGGACACCGGGCTGGTGAACACCAGGAAAATCAGAATGGCCAGCAGTTTGAGAGTGATGAGGCTGAAACCGGCCTGCAGCATGAGGGCCACCAGGATCAACACACTGCCCATGGTGTCGGTGAGACTGGCAGCGTGCATGCGGGTAAACAGGTCCGGCATGCGGATGGCGCCGATGCCGCCGACGAACACAAAGAATCCGCCACCTGCCAGCAACAGCATCGTCAGCAGGTCCAACAAAGTGACATCAGTCAGGCTCATGGCGTGCTCTCCGGGTCCACACGCCGTCGCTGGCGGGCCCGCCGGGCATAGGCAAACTCCAGCACCGCCATGACACCGATGAAATTGATCAGGGCATAGGCCAGGGACAGGTCGGTGAAGTCCGGCCGCCCCATGGCAAAGGACGCCACCGCCAGCAGCAACACGGTCTTGGTGCCGAACATGTTCACCGCCAGGGCCCGGTCAAACACGCTGGGTCCCCGCAGGGCTCTGACGATGGCCAATGCCATGGTGGCGGCAATGGCCAGGATGGCCAGCAGATACATCAGCGATCCCCCACAGCGCGATGCACCCGTTGGCCGATGTCGGAGTCCAGCATATCCCTGGCACCCTCGGCGGTGAGGCAGTGGATGTGCAGCAGGCCCTCGTGGGCATCCACGGTGAGGGTGCCCGGGGTCAGGGTGATGCAGTTGGCCAGGGTGGCTTCACCCACCAGACCGGGAGCCGGGGAATCGATGGTGACCATGGTGGGGGAAACCGGCAGATTCGGGCTGAGAATAATGCGTGCCACAGTCAGGTTGGACTTGAAGGTTTCCTTGGCCAGCCAGGCCCAGAAGCCCAGCATGCGGGGCACCAGATCCAGGGCGAACAGCTCCTTGCGGGTAAGATCCATGCGCTGCACCACCCACAGGGTGATGCCCAGGGACAGGACGCCCAGGCCCAGAATCAACGGCTTGTACAAACCTGACCAGATAAGCCAGGTGGCGGTGAGTGCCACCGCCAGAACTCCGATCCTTGCCATGGTGCTACTCCTGGTCCTGGTCCGGCAGGGAGATCACCGGGGTCGGCAATGGGTTGGCCGGATCCCGGTTGGCGTTCTCCCCCAGGAAGGCCAGCAGGTCCACCTGGGCGATGCGCCATTCCTTGCCGATTTTCACCGCCCGCAGACGCTTTTCATTGATCAGAGTGCGCACGGTGCTCTCCTTCACTTTGAGAAGTTCGGCGGCTTCGTGGACTGTGAGCATGGGTTGGGACAGCATGACGGCCAGCCTACCCGTGGCTGACCTCTGCATGGAACTCTGTTTGCCTTCTTTTGTCGCTATTTCATCGTTTGTGTTGGTTTGTGCTTCTCTATATATGTAATTCAGCCCGGCACTGAAAGGTCGCTGTGGGCGATTGACCGGGCGACCGTACGCGCCATGGATGGCGCGTCCGAGCCTACATGGAGGTATTAACGGCGTGTCGCCCGGGCAATTGCCGACAGCGACTGGCATTGATTGATGCAGTGTCAGGTCAGGTCAGGGAGGTGATGGCTCAGCGGGCGGCACAGGGGGTGGCTGCAGACCGCGCCCGTCCCGGGTCCCTTCGCTCCGAAAAGAAGCCCTGGAAAGCGGTCTTTTTTCTGCGCTCAGCGCTGGTCTTTTATTGCAGCCACCCCCTGCGCCCCCCGCTGGCTCGACACTCACTGCCGGCCCCTAACTGCAGATTCGACTCTGGCAGTTCAATCGAAGCCGATTGGAATTATGCACGGCATTGGAAGGTCGCTGTGGGCGATTGACCGGGCGACTGGGCTCGCACTGCCAAACTCGGTAGACTTGACCCGCCGGCCCGACGCCTTAGTGTGTGCGCCCTGACCCCCGCAAGGAGAATCGACTTCATGAACACCCAAGGAAAACTCGCCCTCGCTCTGGGCCTGTGCGCGGGCCTGCTGGCCTGCAGTGAACCTGCCGCGCCACCCCTGGCGGATGCCGGCATCAACGGCAACGGCAATTGCCTGCCGGCCGACCTGGTGCTGCACAACACCACCATCTACACCGCCAATGACGCCCAGTGGACCGCGGAGGCGGTGGCAGTGCACAACGGTCGCATCGTCTTTGTGGGCAGCGAGGCAGACGTGCAGCCCTATCTGTGTGGCGGCGGGGACGTCCGCGATATGGCGGGCCGTACGGTGTTTGCCGGCTTTACCGACAGTCACCAGCACCTGGAGGGCGTGGGTCGCCGCACCAAGACCCTGAGCCTGTTTGGCATTCCCACCCTGCAGGAAACCCTGGCTGCCATTGAGGCCTGGGCGGCCGAAGTGCCTGCCGGGGAATGGGTGCAGGGCCGCGGCTGGATCGAGCGGGAATGGACCGATGAGCAACGCTTCCTGAATCGCCATGACGTGGACCTCTTCACCGCCGACAAACCCCTGTTCATGCCCCGCGCCGATGGTGTGTCCGCCCTGGTGAACACCCGGGCCCTGGAACTGGCCGGTGTGACCCGGGACACCCCAGACCCGGAGGGCGGTCGCTTCGAGCGGGACCTGGATGGCAACCCTACCGGCTATGTGCTGGCCAATGCCATGAATGTGTTCCGCGACATCATCCCGGCGGACACGCCGGAGTACCTGAAGGACAATCTGCAACGGGGGCTGGCGGCCAATGCCTCACTGGGCTGGACCCAGACCCACGATGCCGGCATGTCCCTGCAGCTGATCGATCTCATGCAGGAGCTCCATGCCGAAGGTGCCATGAGTCACAGGGTGTATGCCGCCGCCCCGGTACAGGAGGCCTGGGAATTTCTCGAGCGGGGTACCCTGGCCACCGCTGACGGCCTGTTCGAGGTGCGGGGCATCAAGGTATTCATCGACGGCACCCTGGGCTCCCGCGGCGCCGCCCTCATCGACAATTACTCCGATGCCGACCACAACGGCTTCATGAACCGCACCACCAAGGAGGAACTGGTGCCGGTTCTGCACCAGTCCCTGCGCCAGGGCGTGCAGATATGGACCCATGTGATCGGCGACCGGGCAGTGCGTTCACTGCTGGACTGGTATGGCGAGGCCTATGCCGCCGTGCCCCGCAGTGAATGGGCCAGCGAGGATCTGCGCTGGCGCATGGAGCATGCCCAGATCATCCCACCGGTGGACCAGCAGCGTTTCGTGGAATTGGGGGTCCTGCCCTCCATGCAACCCAGCCATGGCATCGGCGATTTGAATTTTGCACCGGACCGCCTCGGCCCTGATCGTCTGGGCTATGCCTATCCCTGGCAGTCGCTGATCGACCGCGGCCTGCGCATCATCGCCGGCTCCGATGCGCCGGTGGAAGCCGGTGACCCCCGTATCGAGTTTTATGCCGCCGTGGCACGCAAACGCCTGGATGGGACATCCGGCCCCGGTTGGCACCCGGAGCAGGCGGTGACGCGGGAGACCGCCCTTAAAATGCTGACCCTGTGGCCCGCCTATGGCGCCTTCCAGGAACAGGACCGAGGTTCGGTGGAGGTGGGCAAATACGGGGATTTCACGGTGTTCGACCGGGATCTGATGACCGTGCCGGAGACGGACATTCTCACCAGCGAGAATGTCCTGACCATCGTCGGCGGCCGCATCACCTACCAACGGCCCTGACCCGCTTACGGATCAGGGTGTGCTACGGGGTCGGAAGGCCAGCAGCACATTGCCCGGCGTTTGATTGAAGCGCCCGTAGCCGGAGCCGACGAACACCATGCCGGCACCGGCGGCCAGGGAATGGGCATCGATGGAACCGCCCTTGCCCGCCACGCCGTTGGCCGTGGTGAAATCCTGCACCGTGTCGTACTGGAACAGCAGGTCACCGGTGTCCTTGTCGAAGACCAGCAGCCGACCATCCAGGCTGGCGCTGAGCAGCGCACCATCCACCAACAGCGGCATGGCGGAAAGACCATAACGACTGTCACAGGCATTGACCCGGTCGGCCCGGCCGTTATCACAGTCCGGCTGCACCCTGTAGGACCAGCTGGTCTCGCCGCTGGCCACGAAGAAGCTGTACATGCCGGGCTGGGGAGTGAATCCCGGGCGCGGCACGCCCGGATCGTTCACCGGCATGAACACCCGGTTGCCATCGGTGGCGATGCCCCAGTGATTGCCTCCCAGGGCCGTGCCGTCGCCGATGCGCTGCTGCCAACGCACCGTACCCGTGTCGGGATCCAGGGCCCACAGATCACCGGATTTCTGGCCCGCCAAGAGAAAGTCACCGTCCGGCCGCTTTACCAACACCGCCGGGCCGCCGAAATCGTAATCCGCCAACACACTCTCTGCGTAATTGCCGCCTGCCTGATTAGGGCAATTGGCGTTGTCCCGGTTGCGGCCGCAGGCCTGGTTCCACACATCGTTGGCCAGGGCCTGGAACTGCCAGCGGACCTGTCCCGAGTCCAGCTCCAGGGCGATGATGGCATCGCTGGTGCTGGTAGCCGGATGTGAGGTGTTCTCCCCGGTGGTGACATACACCAGTCCCCGGTCCCCATCCACCGTGGGTGTGGACCAGATGGGGGCACCTGAAGGCCCCCGCAGCGCCACGCCCCGGGCATTGCGCTCACCGGTGTAGTCCGCCTCGGGCATGGTGTGGTACTCCCACAACACTGCCCCGTCGATGGCAGCCAGGGCAGTGACGGCCCCGTGGCCAATGCAGCATTCGAAGTCGGGATTGGCCGCCTCCCCCACCCCGGAATCAGAAATCGGCACGATCACCCGGTCACCGTGCAGCACTGGGGCGCCGGTGATCCGCACCGCGCGGCCGTGACTGCGCACATCAGTGGTCCATAACAACTCGCCGGTGGCGGCCGCCAGGGCATACACATGGCCCTGGGAATCGCCATAAAGAAGGCCATCCGGCCCCTCTGCACCGAGACGGCCAAAGGTCAGGGAGGAACGCAGCGGTGTGGGGGATTCGAATACCCAGCGGGCACAGCCGCTGCGGGCATCCAGGGCAAACACCCGGCCGGTACCGCTGGCGGCGTAAAACAGGGTATTCCCAACGATCACCGGTGCGGCACGCAAGGCCCCGGTACCGGGAAACCCGATCGCCCAGGCCAGTTCCAGCCGGGTCATGTCATCCCGTGTAAGACCGGCGGCCTCAGCGGTCATGGCGCGGCTGCTGTTTGCATCGATGCCGACCCGGGTCAGCGCCGGCAGTTTGCTCAAATCCACCACTCGGTTGTCCGCTGCGCACAGCAGGGTGTCAACCCAGCGGTCATCCTCCTCCGCCACCAGAAAATCGATCAGCAGGGCGCGGTCGGTGATACTCAACAGACTGCCCTGGGCCGCCATGAGGCCCTCGACCAGGGCGAACTCCAGGGCGGCGGCGCTGTAGGTTTGCAGGACATCCAGGGTGGGGGCCAGGGGGAAATCCGCGCTGCCATGGCAGGTGGCACACTGACGCTGGAACACCAGGCTGCCGGGGTGGTCGCCGGGACTGAAGGCCGGCGGCTGGGCCTGCAGCGGGGCTGCCACACACAACACGGCGAAACACATCACCAGAGGCAATAAACGACGGGGCAACAGACAACTGGCCATGGTTCATTCTCCATCTGGCAGCCGTTTTTCCGCGAGCGGTTTGCCGCGGCACTGTCGGGGACGTTATGCCGAACCGGGGAGGATGTCCAGATGGGGTGACTGAGTCCGGTTCAGGAACCGGCCACGACTGCAGGGATTTTATCCACCGGCACCAGCATCTCGTTGCGGCGCATGAACGGCGGCATGAAGGGCGGATTGTAGGCTGCACTGGCCACATCACCGGTGGGTGTCACACCCAGGGCCGCCAGTTGCTCCAGCAGTTGATCCCGGTGGGCCTCGATGTTGCGCCCGGTCCAGCGACCGCTGAAACGCAAGGCCGCCGTGAGCTGACCCTGCACCTCCCGGATCCGCACCCGCGGGTCGGCCGGTTGCGGCGCATCCGCGAGGCGGTATTTGGTGGGTACCATGAAGGAAATCAGCCAGCCTTGATCCTGGCGATACTGCTGCACCGGCGCCGTCATGGCGATCTTGTCCGCCGGCTGATTGTCACCGGAGATATAGTCGAACAAGCGCCGGAAGCCTTCATTGGCGGCTGCGTTGTAATCCGCCACATCGGTCACCAGGGTCTCGGCCACCAGATAGGATTCATAGCGGCGGAATTCGATGCCGTCCGCTTCGGCGACCACGGTGTAGCTGGGTTTCTCCAGAGCCAAAAGACCTCCTGCGCAGGCACTGAGGCTGAGGGCGGCCAGCCCGGAAAGCAGCCACTTGCCGGCCCGTTGGGAAAAGGAAGATTGCGTGTGTGTCAGGATCTTTGTCATGGCACTGAATACGCTGCCGCCCCGATTGTGGATCATCAGCCCGGGAACAGCTCAGGTGACGGCGCCACGCACCTTGGCGGACACCCACTCGCTCAACACCACGGTGGCGAAGATCAGCACGAACACCGTGGCCACCTGTCCCCAGGCCAGGTTGTTGATGGCGGCATTCATCTGCAGGCCGATGCCCCCCGCCCCCACCAGCCCCAACACCGTGGATTCCCGGATGTTGATATCCCAGCGGTACACAGCGGTGCCGGCGAAGGCGGGCAGGATCTGGGGCCATACCGACCAGGCAAGCACCTGCCCCTTTCCGGCTCCCGTGGCGGTCACCGCCTCCACCGGCTCGGGATGGATCTCCTCGATGGCCTCGTACAGCAGTTTGCCGATGAAGCCGATGGAGCGCAGGGCAATGGCCAGCATGCCGGCGAACACGCCAGGCCCCACGATGGTCACCAGCAACATGGCCCATATGAGGGCGTTAATGGAGCGGGAGCTGACGATCACCGTAAGTGCCAGGCCCCGCACCACCGGATGGGGCGTGGTGTTGCGGGCCGCCAGGAACGCAAGGGGGAAGGCGATGGCAATGCCCAGCACCGTGCCCACGGTGGCGATGTTGATGGTGTCCCACAGGGGCAGCAGCAGTGAGCCGGTGATGGACCAGTCCGGAGGTATCATGCGATTCACCAGGCTCAGGCCCTGGGTGCCGGCATCCTCGAGGAATTCCCAGATGGTGTTGTCGGAAATGACTTTCCAGCACAGCAGGAACAGCACCAGTCCGGCCAGCCAGCCGGCCTGAATCAACAGCTGCGCCCGGGGCTCCCGGCGTCGCCATAACGGTTGATCGTTGTGTCGACTCAGTGGCATGTCATTGGGTCCACTTGCGCACGAAACCGGAGAAATACTCGCTGGCCAGCACGATGATGATGATCACCAGCAGGATGGCGGCCGCGGTGTCGTAGTCATAGCGGTTGATGGCGGTGTTGAGGGTGGCGCCGATGCCGCCGGCCCCCACGATGCCGATCACCGCCGACTCCCGGAAGTTGATGTCCAGCCGGTACAGGGACAGGCCGATCAGCCGCGGCATCACCTGGGGCTGGACCGAGTAGTTGACCCATTGCAGCCAGCCGGCCCCGGTGGCCCGCACCGCCTCCATGGCCTCCTTCTGGGCGTCCTCGATATCCTCCGCCAGCAGCTTGGCCATGAAACCGATGGTGGCGAAGGCCAGGGTGATGACCCCCGCCAGGGGGCCGAAGCCAAACATGGCCACGAAGAAGATGGCGATGATGATTTCCTGAAACGTGCGGGACAGGGCAATCACGCTGCGACAGAAAATATAAACCGGTAAGGGCGAGATGTTGCGCGCCGCGCCCAGGCCCACGGGAATGGCCAGCACCACCCCGATCACGGTGGCGGTAAAGGTCATGGTGAGGCTTTCCTGCAGGCCGGTGACGATTTCTCCCGCGCGGCTGACGAAGTCCGGATGGGTGAAGGAGGCGATGAAATTGAGCCCCCGTTCCCAGCCCTGGGCGACCCGACCCCAATTGACGTCCACACTGAGCCAGGCCGCGACGATGTAGGCCAGCACCCCCAGGTTGATGCCCCAGCGCAGTCGGGCATCCCGCACGAAGGGCAGCGGCTGCCAGCGGCCCTGTTGGGCCTGGCTTTGCCGCGCCGTTGCCGTGCTGTTCATGGATGGGCGCCCTTGGCGATGGTGGCCAGGGGATCGGCCGCAACCTCGGCGACGTCCGCGGTATCATCTGCCCGTTCGGCGGCGGCCCAGTCCTCTTCCCCATAGATCAAGGTCAAGGTCTCCGGGGTCAGCTCCTCCGGCCTGCCGTCGAACACGATTTTGCCGGCCCGCAGCCCCACCACCCGGTCGACGAACTGCTGGGCCAGCAGCACGTCGTGGATATTGATGATCACCGCCAGGTTCTGCTCCCGGCACAGCTCCACGATCAAGCGCATGATCTGGCGGGAGGTTTTCGGATCCAGACTGGCGGTGGGCTCGTCCACCAATAGCAATTTCGGTTGCTGCATCAGGGCCCGGGCGATGCCGACCCGCTGCTTCTGGCCGCCGGACAGGGCATCGCCCCGCTTGTCCAGCATCTCCAGCAGCCCCACCCGCTCCAGCAGCCCGCAGGCATTGCGGATGTCATCGGGCCCGAAGCGGCGCAGCAGGCTGCGCCAGAAGCCCACATAACCCAGGCGTCCGGACAATACGTTTTCCATCACCGACAGGCGCTCCACCAGTGCATAGCTCTGGAAGATCATGCCGATGCGCCGCCGTGCCAGGCGCAGTGCCCTGCCCCGCAACCGGGTCAGGTCTTCCCCATCCAGGCTCACCTTGCCGGCGCTGGGTTCCACCAGGCGGTTGATGCAGCGGATCAGGGTGCTCTTGCCGGCACCGGACGGGCCGATCAGGGCCATCACCTGCCCCGCCGGCACGTCCAGATCGATGCCGTCCAGGGCCAGATCGCCGGTGGCGTAGCGTTTGCTGAGGCCGCGCAGTTGCAACATGGGTCGGTCCTAATCGCAGTTGTAGATGGTGTTATTGGCTTCGTCGATGGTGCGGATCACCTGCCAGTGCTCCCGGTAGTTGATGGGCAGGAACCGGGCCATGCCCGCCTCGGCGAATTCCTGCTGCAGGGCTGTGCCCTCCCAGTCGAAGCTGAAGAAGGCCGCGCGAATCTTCGCCTGCAGGTCCGGGTGCAGATCATGGGCCAGGCCATAGGCGGTGGTGGGGAACGTCAGTGAGGTGTAGATGGTGCGGTACTGGTCCGGCCGCACCACGTCCCGGGCCTCCATGCGATGCAGCACCTCGTTGGCCACTGCCGCCGCCTCGTAGTCCTTGTTCACCACGCCGAGAATGGAGTTGTCGTGGCTGCCGGAAAACGCGGTGCGGAAATCCACGTCCGGCTTCAAGCCGAATTCGGTGTCCAGCAGGGTGGACGGCGCCTTGAAGCCGGAATTGGAAGTGGGAGACGTGAAGGCCAACTGGCGCCCCTTGAGATCCGCCGCGGTCTCGATGCCGCTGTCCGGGTAGGTGATGATCTCCATCTGGTAGCCGAAGGAACCGTCCTCCGCCGCCATCAGGGTGAAGGGCACGAAGCCGGTGCAGTTCACAGCCACCGGGGTGGAGCCGGTGTTGAAGCCGGCCACATGGAGGCGCCCGGCCCGCATGGCTTCCAGTTGGGCCGCGTTGGACTGCACGGGAAAGAAGCGCACTTCCTTGCCGGTGAGGGATTCCAGATGGGCGATGAACTCATCCCACACCCTGGAATACAGGGCCGGGTCTTCCACGGGGGTGTAGGCAAAGATCAGGATGCGGGGGTCACGCCATTGGGCCGGATCGCCAGGCAGGTCCGCCACCAGGTCGCCATCGGCATCGTTGTAGCGGGGCGACAGCTGGGCCGCTGCCGGCAGAGTCCAGATACCGCTCAACAGCAGCGCACCCAGGGTGGCACGGTAGGGAAAGAGGCTGGTCTTGTTCATTGTTGGAGCGATCCGCTCTGCAGGCGATTGGCCGGAGAACTTAACACACTTCCACAACGATTGAAGCCCCCGCCTGCCGGACTAGGCCTTGTCGTAGCGGTAGCGGATGCGCCCGCCTTCCATGAACACCCGCAGCCCCCGGTACCTCACCAGATAGCGCACGGCCACCCCGGCGGCGCCCAGTCCGGACAGGGCACCGACTGCCAGCGCCCAGCGGGCACCGAAACTGTCCGCCACCCAGCCCACCAGGGGTGCGCCGATGGGCGTGCCCCCCATGGTGATGGCCATGACGATGGCCATCACTCTGCCGCGCATTTTGGCATCGGTCCACAACTGGGCGGCACCAAAGGCGGTGGTGCTGAAGGTCTGGGCCGACAATCCGATCAGCACCAGCACCACGGCAAAGCCGGCGTAAGTCGGCATCAGCGCCGCCACACTGAGGCCAACGCCGAACACAAGGGCACCGGCCAGCAGCAGGCCGAAGCGGGGGCGCTCCCGGGTGGCGGACATCAAGGCCCCTATCACCGATCCTATGGCCATCATGGAGGAGAGAAAGCCGAACTGGCTGGCACCGGTTTCGAATACGGTCACCGCCATGGTGGAGATGTAAATGGGGAAGTTATTGCCGAAGGTGCCGATCAGGAACAACATCAACAGCACCGCCATCAGATCCGGCCGGCCCCACACGTAGCGAAATCCTTCCATGAAACTGCCCCGACTGTGGGGTGGACGATCCCGCTGCTGCAACTCGGAACGGCGCAGCAGCAACAGGGTGGCCACTACCGGCAGGAAGGTCAGGGCGTTGATCAGGAACACCCAGCCGGAGCCCACCGCCGTAATCATCACACCGGCGATGGCCGGGCCGATGAGACGCCCGGTATGAAAGGAACTGGAATTGAGGGCCACGGCGTTGGACAGATGGGCGTCGTCCACCAGTTCCCCCACGAAGCTCTGGCGGGCCGGGGCCTCCAGGGCCGACACGCAGCCCAGCAGGAAGGCAAACAGATACACCTGCCACAATTGCACGGCGCCTGTCAGGATCAGCAGCCCCAGGCCCAGAGCCAGCGCCGCACTGATCAGCTGGGTCGCCAACAGAAGGCGGCGCCGGTCATAATGATCCGCAACATAGCCGGACACAGGCAGCAGCAGAATCTGCGGGCCGAATTGCAGCCCTAAAACAATGCCCATGGCGGTGGCGCTCTGATCGGTCAGCTCGGTCAGCACGACCCAGTCCTGGGCGATACGCTGCATCCAGGTGCCGATATTGGAAACGAACGCGCCCAGGGCCCACAAACGAAAGTTATGGCTGCGCAATGAGCGGAATGTTTTCATGGCTCCAGCACCGGCCCGTGGCGGGCCGGCCGAAAGGTAAGGGAAAACTGCGGGGAATCTATTGGCGCTTCACCGCGATGGATTGCATCTCGAAACGGGCGTTGCGCAACAGGGTGCCGGAACCCAGGAAGGCCCGGGCCGGAAATTCCTGGGTGAAATAGCTGCGGTACACCTGATTGAACACGTCGTAGTGACTCAGGTCGGAGCAGAAGATCTGCACATACACCAGGTCGTCCATGGTCATGCCGGCCTGCTCCAGAGTGGCCTTGATGCCATCCAGCAGGGCCCGGGCCTCCACTGCAGGATCCTGGGGCACCTGGCCGTTCACCAGCCCCAGCATGCCGGAGATGTACAGGGTGTCCCCCGTCAACACCGCGCCGCTGAAAGGCGACACATTGGGGTCGGCGGGGTGTCGGGGATTGATATAACTGCGATCCTGGGCCATGACGCTATTGGAACCCATTACGACGAAAAACAAAAGCAGGCAGAGCCTGCAACCAAGTACGCGCATGCACGATCCTCCTATCAGGGACACTGATAACTTAATAACTTAACTCTCTTGGCACCCAGGGACACTGATAACTTAATAACTTAACTCAAAGTCCAGCTACGAAACCCGATTAAGTTATTAAATTATCAGTGTCCCCTAACACCGTCACGGCAAGGCCAGCGCCATCAGCTTTTCTGGCGCGCCGCTCACTCCGCCCCCCACCGCCACCACGATGAACTGCTTGCCGTCGGCCATGTAGGTAATGGGTGCGGCATGGAATCTCGCCGGCAGCTGCAGCCACCATAATTCCTCCCCGCTGTCCTTGTCGTAGACACCGAGGCGATTGGTCTCAAAACCCTGACCGATGAACAGCAGGGTCTTGGTCAACAGGGGGCCGCCCAGCTTCTCGAAATTGCCCAGATCCGGCAGCTCCAGCCCCCGCAGGGCCTCGTGATCCTTGGGGCCGCTGCCCACCGGCACATGCCACAGCTTGTCGCCGGCATTCATGTCAAAGGCCACCAGCTGGGAGTACGGCGGCTTGAACAGGGGCAGACCCCGGGGTCCGGCCAGCTCCACCACCCGCGGCCGGATGGTGAGGTCCGAAGCGGGATCTGCCGGCGGTTGTACCTGCACCAGGGAAAAATGCGCCCAGCTCGGCACGAACAGTCGCTGGGTTTCGGGATCGAAGGCCGCGCCCCACCAGTTGGCGCCGCCACTCCAGCCGGGGCGCACGATGTTGTCGCCGATCTTCACCGGCGTATACAGCGGGCCGCTGTGGTACTGGCGGAAGATGGCCAGGCCCTCGGCATGCAATTCCGGTGTGAAGTCGATGACATCGTCTTCCGTGGCACCGTTCACCAGGAACAGCGGCGGCCTGGTGGGGAATGGCTGGGTCGGCGAGGTCACTTCCCCGATCAGGGTGGACTGGGGCACCGGCCGCTCCTCGATGGGCCACACCGGCTCACCGGTAACCCGGTCGAACACGAAGGTGAAGCCCTGCTTGGTAATCTGGGCCACTGCCTTGATGGTCCTGCCATTCACCGTGATGTCCATCAGGTTGGGCGCCGCCGGCGGGTCGTAATCCCATACCCCGTGGTGCACGAACTGGTAGTGCCACACCCGCTCACCGGTGGCGGCATTCAACGCCACCAGGGAATTTGCAAACAGGTTATCCCCCAGGCGATGGCCACCGTAGTAATCCGGCACCGGCGTGCCCACCGGAAGGTACACCATGCCGAGCTCCGGATCGGCACTCATGATGGTCCATACGTTGGTGCCGCCCACAGTCTGCCAGGCATCGGCAGGCCAGCTGTCGTAACCGGTCTCCCCCGGATGAGGAATGGTATGAAATATCCACTGCATCTGGCCGGTGCGCACATTGAAGCCCCGCACATGGCCCGGCGGCGCCTCCTGAAAATCCGTGCCCTCGGTCATGGCGGAACCGACGATCACCACATCCCCCACCACCAGGGGCGGCGAACTGACGGTATAGAGATTGGGATCGATGGTACGTCCCAGGCCCCGCTTGAGATCGAGAATTCCCGCCCGGCCGAAGGCGGGATCCGGGCGCCGGGTGGCGGGGTCGATGGCGATCAGATTGGCGCGCCCGGCCACATAAAAAATGCGCTCCTGCTCTCCGTCGCTCCAGTAGGCCAGCCCCCGGGTGATGAAGCCATGCACCGCCGGGCGGCCGTCCAGGTACAGCACCGGGTCATAGCTCCACAGGGTCTGACCCGACACCGGATCGATGGCCGCCAATTGTCCCAGGGACGTGGTGGTGTACAGCACGCCATTCACCATCAGCGGCGTTACTTCATAGGCATAGCTGCGGAAGGTGCCCCGCTCGCGGATGACGTCATTGGCGGCACGGATCTGCTCATCCACCGACGTCCATTCCCAGGCCACCTGCAGGCGCTGCACGTTGTCGCGGGTGATCTGGTCCAGGGGGGAATACTTGGTATTGCCGGAATCGGCACCGTAACTGTGCCATTCACCCCGAACCGCACCGGTTTGGGCAAGGACATTGCCGCCTGAGCCAAAGCCGAGGCTGATGGCAACCAAAGTGACCAGCAGGGGCATGGCAATGAAGCGCGTGTTGGACATAGGCACCTCCATCGGTGGCAATTACGGCACCAGTGCCGCCAAGAGTAGCAGGCAAGAAACAGGCCGACCATGGGAAACTTCAGTGGCATTGACGTTGCACGGCACCACAAGGGACACTTGGGTCCGCGAGGGGGTGGGGACACTGATAACTTAATAACTTAATTTGAAAATCATCGACCAAATCCAGTTAAGTTATTAAGTTATCAGTGTCCCCCCAACAAGAAGCCCCCAATTACTGCCCCCTGATAATGAGAGTCCTTACATGTTTCTGTGGTTGGAAAGCACCCCGGTAGCCCAATGGGTCGCCCTGTCCCTGTGGGCCTACCCCCTGCTCCTGGCAGTTCACATCGTGGGTCTGGCCATCGTGGTGGGCATCTTCGCCATCCGGGACATGCGTCTGCTGGGCCTGTTTCCCGCCCTGCAACCCGCTGCCTTTCTGCCACTGAGCAAACTGGCCTGGGTGGGGTTCATCATCAATGCCATCTCCGGCATCATGCTGTTCACGTCCCAGGCGGTGACCTTCGTCAACAGTGCGGCATTCCTGATCAAGATCGGCAGCATCGTGGCCGGCATGGTCCTGGCCGGGGTGATCCAGAGCCGTCTGCGGGGCGAACTGTCCGGTGATGGCACCATCCGCCTGTCCGGTTCCACCCGCGGCATCGCCGCCGCCTCATTGGCCCTGTGGGTGACCGCCATCATTGCCGGTCGCCTGATTGCCTACCTTTAAGGCGGATCGACCCCACAAAGATCGATCCCCAGCCCCTCCCCGCCAATCAGCGGCGACGATTGAAAACCAGCACCTGACTTTCCTGCTCAGTGCCGGGAAACTGGATGGAGATGGTCAGTCGCTGGTGATTGGGCGAGATGAACTTGGAACCAATCTGGGAAACCTGATCACCCAGGCGCACCGTGTACTCCACAGTCTGATCATTGATTCGGCGGTAGGAGATACGGGCCGGCGCCGGCAGTTCATCGAAACTGACGATGGGATACTCTTCGCCGCTGAACGTGTAGATTGCAGCGGTGAGACCCAACGTACCGTCTTCGGCCACGGTCGCGACCTGATAGGCAAAGCTGCCATTGCCCAGATCGGTATAGGAGCGGGACATGTTCTTGGGCGGCATAGCGCTGCCAAAATCGGATTCCTCAAGATCAATATCCCAGGTACCGATAAAGGGATCCTCACTCTGCGCCCGCAGAAGGGACGAACCAAACAAAGCAAACAACACACACAATACTGATACGATTTTACGACTCATTGCATTCCACTCCCACGGTTGACGAGAACCAAAAGGTCAATTATTTGATTTGATAGGCACTCTTCACCACGCTACGCCCACTGCAGGTAACGGTATTGAGGAAGATCAATCCATTTCCTGTCATCGGGTAGTCCGCTACAATGCGTTCCACATAAGAATGAGCCGGGACCAGACGGCATAACCCGGCCGGACCCACACCATCAGGACCACGTGCATGCTATACACCTTCGCGGAATACGCCCTGGACAGCGGCCTCAACCAACTGATCGCCAACACCTACTGGCTGTGGCCGGTGCTGGAAATTCTCCACTTCATGGGTTTGTCCCTGCTGCTGGGCGGGTTGCTGGTGATCGATCTGCGGGTGGCTGGCCATTTTCGCGGCTTCCATCCCCGCGGGGTGCACCAGCTGCTGCCCCTGGTGGTCACCGGCCTGGCTCTCAATGTCACCACCGGCGTCCTGTTCTTCTTCGGCGACCCCATGCGTTACGCAGTGAACATCGGATTTCAGATCAAGATGGGGTTGGTGCTGCTGGCCGGGCTCAATGTGCTGTTCTATTACCTGAAGATCGATCCCCAAGTACGCACCTGGGATGGCGATACGCCGTCACCGACCCTTGCCAAAGCGGTGGCCTACACATCCCTTATCGCCTGGTTCGGTGTCCTGCTGTGCGGACGGCTGATTCCCTATGTGGGCAGCGGCTAGGCATAAGGCATAGGGGACACTGATAACTTAATAACTTAACTGGACGTGGTGGATGGGCTTTAAGTTAAGTTATTAAGTTATCAGTGTCCCCATCGACGGCCTGGAAAATCCGGATTGGTTTGGTTAACGTAGTCCTGTCACATCACACCCTTGCGAGGTCCTGACGATGCGATACCTGGTTCTGATTGGCTTGCTGACACTCATCAGCGCGTGCAACAGCGGTCAGCCCAACTTTTACCGGATGACGGAAGAGGAGCTCTACACCTACAACCTTGGCAAGCCTCTGCTGGACAAAGTGTATTGCTACGAACGCCGGGAGGCGCGCAGCTGGATACCTCGAACACGCTGCCAGACCGTGGAGGAAATTGCCGACGAGAATGTCAGCAACGCCAGCCGCATCGACGTCCTGAGTCCCAGCTCCGACTACAACGTCATGCGCGGTCGCGACTAGCACCCAAACAAGGGCGCATCATCGCGACCGCACCGGTTGGACTAGTTGGATGAGCTGCCGATAGCCGCGGCACCGGCATTGGAGACTTCCTCATCCTGCACAGCCTGCACGCCGCTGGTGGCAATAGCGCCGATCATCTGGCCATTGACGAACACCGGCACACCGCCGGCAAACGTCACACCGCCTTCCACTTCCTCGATCTCCCCAGCCGCCAGCCGTGTGCCATAGACACCGGAGGTGAGCCCCGTCGCCGTGACTACCCTGGCCTTGGCGGTGGCAAAGCCGAAAGTGCGCGCTCCGGCACCATCCAGACGTCGCAACATCACCGGGTTGTTGTTCTGGTCGGTGATCAGGATCGTCACGTTCCAGCCCTTGTCCCGGGCATAGGCTTCGGCCGCATCCATGGCGCGGGTGGCCAGATCATAGGTCATCAGGCTGGGGGCATCGTTGGCGCCCTGGGCCCACAACGCCGGCGACACGGACAAGAGCATCGCCAACACCACAAGTTTCACATTGATTTTCATAGTGACTCCTCGTCATTTCTCTGGTTATTGTTCAATCACGTTCCAAGAAACCGCAGCAGTTCCTCGCTCACCACATCGGGTACTTCCTCATGGGGGTTGTGGCCCACACCGGGAATCAGAAACACCTCCCCATTGGGAAACACTCCGGCCGCGTGGCGGGCTTCCGCGGCGAAGGTCGGGTAGTCCTCTTCACCACCCATGATCAGGGTCGGGGTCTGGATGTGCTGCCAGTCATTCACCACGGTGTCCATGCCGCGCATCTGGCCGGTGAGGCTGCTGATGTAAGCCAGCTGCGGCCAGTCGGGGCTCAGGCGGTTGCCGTAGCGGATGCGCATGTGCTCCATGAATTCCGGCTTCCAGGTCACGTAGTTTTCTTCCGCCCATTCCAGCAGGGAGGCATAGACCTCGCCCATGTCGGGATTGGCGGCCACCTCACCGGTCAGCGGGCGGAAGCCGCGGCCGTAGCGGTTGTCGGTGAGGCCGATCTGGTTCACGGTGACCAGGTGGGTGATGCGCTCCGGGTAGAGGAAGGCGAAGCGGGTCACCATCTGCCCGCCGATGGAATGGCCCACCAAAGCCGCCTGCTGGATGCCCAGATGATCCATCAGGCGCGCCGTATTGGATGCCCAGAGGTTGATGCTGTAGGGAATATTGGGTTTGGAGGATTTGCCCCAGCCCAGGCGGTCCTTGGCGATCACGCGATAGCCTGCCTGGGTCAATGCCGCGATCTGTGCCTTCCAATACCAGCCGTAATAAAGCCCGCCGTGGTGGAAGATCACCGTGCGGCCGTTGGCCTGCCCCACCGGTGCGACATCCATATAGGCGATGCGCGCATCCTGCCCGTAGACACGAAAATCCAGATAGCTCACCGGATAGGGATACTCGATCTCCTGGAGATCGATGGATACCGGTCCCCAATCGGCTGGCGGCGACGGCGGCGGGCCTGACTGGGCGGAGGCCAGGGTTGGCAACGCCAGTACGGCCAGCGCACACAGGGCCGGCAGCCTTGTCAGCAGATGAAAGCAATGGGACACGGTCATGGTTCCTCCGGGTGCTGGGTAAACGATGGCTCGAGAATACTTGAACAGAATTCCGAGGGGAACGCACGGACGCCCAGAGGAGCAGCAAACCAGCTGCCCTGACTTGCACGTAGTCACCGGGGTTGCTATCAAGGCTGCTCAGAGTGAGTCAGCCCCATCACTGA
>JBJOHV010000006.1:0-21419 GCA_046047495.1 Pseudomonadota bacterium
CACCGGAATTGGCAGAGGGATCTCCCTTGTCCATGCCGAACTCATAGAAATTGTTATAGCGGGTGACATCCTCAAACGGAGTCAATGCCTCGTTGGTGGAGTAAGGCGGGCTGTCTGGCGCTGGCTTGATGGTCGCGAATTCAGCCTCCCACCAGGCTGCGGGCGGTGAGCGACGTAAATTGGCCGGAGCCCACGCCTTGAGCATGTCACCCGACTGGCCGAAGGCAGACAACGGCAAGGTACCGGCCAGAGCACCACCCATTGCCAGGTGCGCCCCTGTCGACAGGAAGTGACGACGCGAGTGGTACACGGTTTCCGGGGTGATTTCCGAAGGTTTGATATCCGAGGGTCGCTTGATCAACATGGGCTTTCCTGTAGGGCCTTTGGCTCACTTGTGGTTTATTGACTAGACAGCCCTGAGGGCATATCTCTTTCCCGAGGGGACGGACTCTCCCCGTTATTCTCCTGAAGGTGTTTCTCCCGTCGATTTGAGTCGGGCGGGGGACAGATGCCGGCGATACAGCCAGACGAGAGGACCCGATGTGGCGTATACGACGCACATGGTCAGCAATACTTCATGGGGGTTCTGGGCTATCAGCACCAACAGGACCACCAGCAATACCAGTACCATGTAAGGTACTGTTCCCCTGAAATGCATCTCCTTGAAACTGTAATACTTGTAGTTGGAGATCATCAGCAAGCCGGCAAAAACCGTCAAGATCGCCATCAGAAACGCCACCAACGGCGTGACCTCCACATTGTACTTGTATCCCACCCAGGTCACGAAAGTCACCAATCCTGCAGCCAGCGGGCTCTGCAGGCCCACGAAGAACCGCTTGTCCACCGTGCCCAATTGCACATTGAAACGGGCCAGGCGCAGGGCCGCACAGGAGATATAGATAAAACTGGCAGCCCAGCCGCCACTGCCCAGGGAAGACAGCGCCCAGCTGAAGCTGATGAGGGCTGGTGCCATGCCGAAGGACACCATGTCGGAGAGACTGTCGAACTGGGCACCGAATGCACTTTGGGTGCCGGTCAGGCGCGCCACCCTGCCATCGAGGCCATCAAATACAGCAGCCGCCAGAATGGCCCAGCCTGCTTCGTTGAAGTTGCCGCTCATGCCGGCAATGATGGCGTAGAAGCCCGCAAACAGGGCGCCCAGAGTCAGCAGGTTGGGCAGGATGTAGATGCCGCGCCGCCTGACTTTCTGCCCGCCTTCGGAAAACTCCTCCTCATGCTCATCCAGAGGCAGCAAGCCTTCACTTTCGTCTTGGTCTGAGGGGCTGGACATGGAGTGGGAGCGCCTGATTGCCGGGAATTGGGGGACGATTATACCCCATCGATCCGCTGACGGCGCCTATGGGTTGCCGTGCTCAGACCGGCTCTCGTTCTGCGCTTGTCCCGCCAGATCCCAAAAGGCTCTGATCAGCGGATTGGTCAGCTTGCGACCCAGGGTGCAAATGCCGATGGTAAACGGCTCCAGTGCCGGTGCTACCGGCAGGATTTCCACTTTGGCGCGGACCGGACTGTTGTCCACCACCAGACGGGGTACCACACCCACGCCGAAGCCCAGGCTCACCATGCTGACGATAGCCTCATTTCCGCTGACCTGGGCATAGATATGAGGTTTGATACCCTGGGCCCGCAACCATTGATTGACCCGTGTGCGTGCCAGACCGGTTTCCGAAAGGACCAGGGGAATCGATTCCCATGGCAGCTCAGCCCCGCGCCGCCTGAGTTCCTGCAGAGTGCTACGCAACGGGCAAATAGTCAGTGGAGCAATGAACACCAGGGGAGACTCTCCGATCGGTTTGAAACGCAGCTTGGGTGGCACTTTGTCAGGGCGCGCGGCAATGCCGACGTCTTCCTGCCCATCCATAACCCGCGCGACTGTCAGCGCGGTGTCTCCGGTGTGCAACTGAATGGTCACCTCGGGGTAGCGCTGTCGGAAGCGGTCCAGCAACTCCTCCAGGAAGTAGTAGCTGGCCGTCACGGAACAGAACACGCTGAGAGCTCCATGCAGAGCGGTGGCCGGGCTCTGCAACCGTCCAAGCAAAGCCTCCCAGGCTGCCAGACTGTCCTGGGCATAGGCGCGGAAAATATCACCCGCTGGCGTCAGCTTCACGGTACGGTTGTCCCGCTCGAAAAGCTCCACTCCAAGCTCCGCCTCCGCGCGTTGCACCAGCCGAGTGAGGCTGGAGGGGCTGATGAAATAGTCGGCGCTGGTGCGGGCAAAATGCAGGGAGTTGCTCAGGTGCAGAAGCACCTGCAGGTCACGATTGGTCACGGCTGCCTCCTTCACCCAGGATTCGATCGGATATATATTGCGATTATAGGAATGTATTGTTGCATATATATCATTTTACGCAATGTTAAAAAATAGCCTATGATTGCCGCCCCAAAGCGCCTTCCCGAGCGCCACAAGTTGCGGAGAACCGACATGAATTACTTCAATACCCTGCCCCTGCGCCTGCAATTGCAGCAACTCGGCAAGTGCCGCTTCATGGATCGCGCCGAGTTCAGCGACGGCACCAATAAGCTAAAAGGCCAGAAAGTCGTGATCGTTGGTTGTGGCGCACAGGGCCTCAACCAGGGCCTGAATATGCGGGATAGCGGGCTGGATATCAGCTATGCACTGCGTGACAACGCCATTCAAGAAAAACGGCCTTCCTGGAAAAACGCCACAGACAACGGGTTCAAAGTCGGCACTTATCAGGACCTCATTCCCACAGCCGATCTGGTGCTGAACCTCACGCCCGACAAACAACACACTGCGGTCGTCAAGCAGGTGATGCCGTTGATGAAGAAAGGCGCAACCCTGGCCTATTCCCACGGCTTCAACATCGTGGAAGAAGGCATGCAGATCCGCGAAGACATCACGGTGATCATGGTGGCCCCCAAGTGCCCTGGAACCGAAGTCCGGGAGGAGTACAAGCGGGGTTTCGGCGTGCCGACACTGATTGCAGTCCATGCAGAGAATGATCCCAACGGCGATGGTCTGGCAATCGCAAAGGCATACGCCGCGGCCACCGGTGGTGACCGGGCCGGCGTCCTGGAGTCATCGTTCATCGCCGAGGTGAAGTCCGACCTCATGGGTGAGCAGACAATCCTTTGCGGCATGCTGCAGACCGGCACCCTGCTGTGCTTTGACAAGATGGTGGAAAAGGGCATGGATCCGGCCTATGCCTCCAAGCTGGTGCAGCACGGCTGGGAAGTGGTGGCGGAAGGTCTGAAGCACGGTGGCATCACCAATATGATGGATCGCCTGTCCAATCCTGCCAAGATTCTCGCCCACTCCCTGTGTGAAGAATTGAAGGGCCTCATGGCACCCCTGTTCCAAAAGCACATGGACGACATCATGAGCGGGGAATTTTCCCGCGGCATGATGGAAGACTGGGCCAATGACGATCACAAGCTGCTGACCTGGCGTGAGGCCACTTCCCAGACCCGGTTCGAGAAGACACCTTCCGGCGACATGGAAATAAGTGAGCAGGAATACTATGACCGCGGCATCCTCATGGTGGCAATGGTGAAGGCCGGAGTGGAGCTGGCTTTTGAGACCATGACATCCAGCGGCATCATCGCCGAGTCCGCCTATTACGAATCACTCCATGAAGTGCCGTTGATCGCCAACCTCATCGGGCGCAAAAAACTGTACGAGATGAACAAGGTGATTTCCGACACCGCCGAGTATGGCTGCTACCTGTTTGCCCACGCTGCCGTGCCGCTGTTGGCGGATTTCATGAGCCGCATCGACATCGATGTGATCGGGCAGGGCCTGCATTTGCCGGACAGCGGGGTGGACAACGCCGAACTGATCAACGTCAATTCATCGATCCGTAACCATCCGATCGAAGTGGTGGGCCGCAAGTTGCGTTCCTACATGACTGCCATGAAGAAGGCCATCTGACGCCTCGACCGCAATAAAAAAGGCCTCAATTGAGGCCTTTTTTCTGTCTTCTTCATACAGCCATCACAGACTGAGGATCTTCTCCCCTCGTGAGATTCCTGAAACTCCGGTGCGCGCCACCTCCAGCACGCCGGCCTTGCCGACGGCTGCTATAAAGGCGTCCAGCTTGTCACTGGTGCCTGTGAGCTGGATTGTGTAGACATTGGGCGTCATGTCCACCACCTGCCCGCGGAATATATCCACGGTGCGCATGATCTCGGCCCGCTGTGTGCCAGCAGCCTTGACCTTGATCAGCATCAGTTCCCTCTCTATATGGGCTCCTTCGCTCAGATCAACCAGCTTGACCACATCGATCAGCTTGTTCAGATGCTTGGTGATCTGCTCGATCTTGCGATCATCGCCTATGGTGGTTAGGGTCAGACGCGACAGACTGTGGTCCTCGGTCGGAGCCACTGTCAGGGATTCGATGTTGTAATTCCGCTGGGAGAACAAACCGACCACCCGCGACAATGCACCGGGCTCGTTTTCCATCAGCACAGAAATTATATGGCGCATATCAGGTCCTCTCCGTCTTGCTCAAGACCATGTCTTTCATTGCTCCGCCCTTTATGGCCATTGGGTAGACATGTTCATCGGGGTCGACCATGACATCCACAAAGACCAGTTTGTCCTTCAGGGCAAATGCCTGCTGCAGCTTATACTTCAGCTCGGACATCTTCGTAATCTTGATGCCCACGTGGCCGTATGCCTCAGCCAGCTTGACAAAGTCAGGCAATGACTCTGCATAGGTACTGTGGGAATAGCGACCACCGTACTGCATGTCCTGCCACTGTTTCACCATGCCAAGGGCCTGGTTGTTGAGGCAAATGATCTTGATGGGCAACTGATATTGCATGCACGTGGCAAACTCCTGAATGTTCATTTGCACACTGCCTTCGCCGGTGACACACACAGACTGCGCCTTGGGAAAAGCCAGCTGCACCCCCATGGCGGCCGGCAAGCCGAAGCCCATGGTGCCCAGCCCGCCGGAGTTGATCCAGCGCCGGGGTTTGTGGAACGGATAGTGCTGTGCAGCGAACATCTGGTGCTGCCCCACGTCGGAGGAAATGTAGGCATCCCCGTTCGTGACCTCATAGACAGCCTGAATGACCCGCTGTGGCTTGATGGAGTCATCGTCGGCATCCAGCACTTTGAGACACTCCCGCGCCCGCCACTGCTCGATCTGTTTCCACCACACAGACAAGGCCTTGCGATCCACTTTTTTCTCGGATTGCTCCACCAGTTCCAACATCTCCTGCAGCACGGATTTCACAGACCCGACGATGGGCACATCGGCAGTCACCGTCTTCGAAATGGAAGCGGGATCGATGTCAACATGCAGGATCTTGGCATCGGGACAGAATTTGGTCACATCGGAATTGGTCACCCGGTCATCGAAACGCACGCCGATACCCAGCACCACATCGCTGTAATGCATGGCCATGTTGGCTTCATAGGTGCCGTGCATGCCCAACATGCCCAGGAAAAGCTTGTCGTTTCCTGGATAAGCACCCAGACCCATTAGCGTATTGGTGATGGGATAGCCCAGTTTTTTTGTCAGCTTGGTCAGCAGGGCGGACCCATTGCCCTGAATCACACCACCGCCGGTGTACAACATGGGACGCTTGGCGCTGAGCAATATCTCGACAGCCTTCTTGATCTGGCCGCTATGTCCCTTGTCCGGCGCCGAATAGGAGCGCAGCTTGATGGACTTCGGATAGTCGTACGGCAGTTTGACCTTGGGATCCGTGGAGTCCTTTGGAATATCGATGACCACCGGGCCGGGCCGGCCGGTTGTGGCGATGTGAAACGCCTTCTTGACCAGCATGGGTATGTCCGCGGGATTCTGGGCCATGAAACTGTGCTTCACCACCGGCCGTGAAATTCCCACCATATCGGTTTCCTGAAAACCGTCGGAGCCGATCAGCTTGCTTTCCACCTGTCCGGAAATCACCACCATGGGGATCGAGTCCATGTAAGCGGTGGCGATACCGGTTATCGCATTGGTGGCCCCCGGGCCGGACGTCACCAGTACGACTCCGGGCTTGCCGGTGGCACGGGCATAGCCATCAGCCGCATGGGTTGCCGCCTGCTCATGGCGCACCAGAATGTGCTGCACCTTGTCTTGCTTGAAAATGGCGTCATAGATGTGCAACACGGCGCCTCCCGGATAGCCGAAAATGATCTCGACGCCCTCGTCATGCAGGGCGCGTATCAACATTTCACCACCAGATAATAAGTCCACGATCTTAGACCTCTTGCTTGCCTGACTGCCTGAAAAACCGCAAACGGCCAAAAGTCGGACTATGCCCGAATCGACCGCCGGTTCTGTTCGTTTGGTACATCACTAGATATTGCAAATGCATGAACGGGATCGGGGCGAACCCTGCCATCCTGCTTCATGTCGGCTCCGTACGCGATAACGTGATATGAGCCTTAGGTGGATGTGATCTGACACCTAGTCAGTGGCTGACAAGCCAGCGGTTGGGCTGGCCGTCCGGCCGCAGCGGGGAGTACGAGGGGTTACCATCACGCCCTGCTGGAAAACGGGCTGCAATTTTCCCACCTTGCCCGATAAAGTCAAGCGCTGAGGTCACGCCCGGGCGGCATGAGCGCCGCCCTGGCCGGAATCAGCCCTTGGTAAAGGTGAAATGATCGCCTTCCACATCGATGTGAATGCAGTCACCAGGGACGTAAGTGCCCTGAATCACCTGCTGGGCCAGAGGGTTCTCGATCCAGTTCTGGATGGCTCGCTTAAGCGGGCGGGCTCCGTAAACCGGGTCGTAGCCCAGGGCAGCAAGCTTGTCCAGCACCCCATCGGTAACCTCGAGGCGCAGCTCGTTGTCCGCCAGACGGCGATTGAGGAGACTGATCTGGATATTGGCGATGCCGCGAATCTGCTCCTTGACCAGGGGATGAAATACCACGGTTTCGTCGATCCGGTTGACGAATTCCGGTGAGAAATGTTTGACCACCACACCCAGGACCATGGACTTGACCCGCTCGTAGGCTGCTTCGTCGGGCACGCCATCCTGCATCATCTCCTGGATCCGGTCCGAGCCCAGGTTGGAAGTCATCACGATGACGGTGTTGCGAAAATCCACGGTACGCCCGTGACCATCGGTGAGGCGCCCATCATCCATCACCTGCAGAAGGATGTTGAATACATCAGGGTGGGCCTTTTCCACTTCGTCCAGCAGCAGCACGGAATAGGGCCGACGGCGCACAGCCTCAGTCAGGTAGCCGCCTTCCTCGTAACCGACATAACCCGGAGGCGCTCCAATCAGCCGCGCCACGGAATGCTGTTCCATGAATTCGGACATATCGATGCGCACCATGGCATCTTCAGTGTCAAACAAGAATTCCGCCAGGGCCTTGCACAACTCAGTCTTGCCCACGCCGGTCGGCCCCAGGAACAGGAACGAGCCATTGGGCCGATTGGGGTCGGACAAACCTGAGCGCGAGCGACGCACTGCATTGGAAACAGCGGTAATCGCCTCGTTCTGCCCTATCACACGCTTGTGCAGGGCATCCTCCATCGTTAGCAGCTTCTGTTTGTCGCCCTGCAACATCTTGCTGACCGGGATGCCGGTCCAGCGGGACACCACATCGGCAATTTCCTCTTCTGTCACCCGGTTGCGCAACAGCCGCTTCTCCGCTGTCTCCGCCTCATGGGCCTCGGTCAATTTCTTCTCGAGGCCGGGGATTGTGCCGTATTGCAGCTCTGACATACGGGCCAGGTCACCCGCACGGCGCGCGGCCTCCAGATCGGTGCGGGCCTTTTCCAGGCTGCTCTTTATGGTTTGCGCACCTTGCAGGGAAGCCTTTTCGGCCTTCCAGATTTCCTCGAGATCGGAAAATTCCTTTTCCAGCCGCGCAATGTCGTCAGCCAGTTTCTCCTTGCGTTTACGGGTGGCCTCGTCCTCGTCTTTTTTCAGTGCTTCCCGCTCGATTTTCAACTGAATGAGTCGCCGCTCCAGTTTGTCCATCTCTTCCGGCTTGGAATCGATCTCCATGCGAATCAGGCTGGCTGCCTCGTCCACCAGGTCGATGGCTTTGTCCGGCAGCTGCCGGTCGGTGATATAGCGTTGTGACAGGCGCGCCGCAGCGATGATTGCCGAATCGGAAATCTCGACACCATGATGCACTTCGTAACGTTCCTTCAGGCCACGCAGAATGGCGACCGTGTCCTCCTCGGTTGGTTCGTCCACCAGGACTTTCTGGAAGCGACGTTCCAGCGCAGCGTCTTTCTCGATGTACTTGCGGTATTCGTCCAGGGTGGTTGCACCGACACAATGCAGTTCACCCCGCGCCAGTGCCGGCTTCAGCATATTCCCCGCATCCATGGCGCCTTCTGCCTTGCCGGCACCCACCATGGTATGCAACTCGTCGATGAACAGGATGATGGAGCCCTCCTGCTTGGAGAGTTCGTTCAGTACGGCCTTGAGCCGCTCCTCGAATTCGCCGCGGAATTTGGCCCCCGCGATGAGGGCACCCATGTCCAGTGCCAGGATGCGTTTGTCTTTCAGTCCCTCGGGCACCTCACCGTTGATGATGCGCTGGGCCAGTCCTTCCACGATGGCCGTCTTGCCCACGCCGGGTTCACCGATCAACACAGGATTGTTCTTCGTTCGGCGTTGCAGCACCTGGATGGTGCGGCGAATCTCGCCATCGCGACCGATCACCGGATCCAGCTGACCGCTTTCGGCCCGTTCCGTGAGATCGACACAGTACTTGTTCAGGGCCTGCCAGGCATCTTCGGCGCCGGCTTCGGAGACACTCTCACCACCGCGCATGTTGCGGATGGCAGTTTCCAGCGCCTGCTCAGACACACCGTGGGCATTCAGAGCCTTGCCAAGCTGACCCTTGTCCTGCATGGCCAGCAGCAGAATGGTTTCGCTGGAAATGAACTTGTCATTGTTCTTCTGCGCCGCCTTGTCAGCCTGGTTGAGCAGGCGGGCGAGATCCTGGGACACCGAGATATCCCCTTCACCGCCAGGCATTTTGGGCAGGTCCTCGACAATTTTCTGCAGCTGTTTGCGCAGCTCTGCAACATTGAAACCGGTTTGCGCCAGCAACGGCTTGATACTGCCGCCTTTCTGATCCAGCAGGGCCAGGACCAGGTGTACGGGCTCGATAAAATTGTTGTCATTGCCCAGGGCCAGCGATTGCGCATCCGACAGGGCGGCCTGCAACTTGCTGGTCAGTTTTTCAAGTCTCATGACGAATCCTCATGGTGTCGGTCGAATAGGCCCTAAGTTGGGTCGCAACGGGAGGATTTCAATTCTTCGATGGGTTCTGGGGGCAGCAAAGACCGCTGGCAGGGTCAACCCTTGCGGTAGATCAAACTGACGAAGCGTCCGGTCACCGGCTGCCGCCGGTAGGAATAGAATCGCTGCGAATCGCAGAAGGTGCAGTATCCACCTCCGCCGACCCAGGATACTCCCAGGGCTGACAATTTGATGCGCGCCAGTTCGTAAAGGTTTGCCATATATTTGTTGTCATGGGTTCCAGCAGTGAAGCAGGCTTCGAGCATGGCTGCCGGTACCATCCCGGTGTTAGCCAGAAATGCCGCGCGAACCTCCGGTCCCACCTCGAAGTGGCAGGGACCAATGGCTGGACCCAGCCAGGCCAGGCACTCCCCGGGCTCGACTCCCATGGCCTTCACTGTGGCCTCAAGCACACCGGCGGCCAGTCCCCGCCAACCGCCATGGGCAGCGGCAACCACGGAGCCTTGCCGGTCGGTCAGCAACACGGGCAGACAATCCGCCGTGGTAATACAACAGGCCAGACCGGCTTGCCGGGTCACCAGGGCATCACCGGGTGTTGAGGGCTGTGCGTTCTCTGCCCTGACCACCTGGCTGCCATGGACCTGGTCAAGCCACCGCAATTGCAATCCGGCATCCAATGCAGAAACCAATGTCCGACGATTCACCTGCACGTCACGGGACTCGTCGCCCACATGCAGGCCGATGTTGAAACTTTCGTAGGGACCCTGGCTGACACCACCCAGACGGGTGGAAACCCGGGCCACCACATTGGACGGAGCAGACCAGTCGGGTATCAGCAGACCGTGTTGGCTGGGGGCCATTACAGCGACCCGGCATCCGCCGCCAGGGCTGCCAGCAGATCCAGCATGTCCCGGGGCAAGGGGCTCTCCCACTGCAACTGAACACCACTGCTTGGATGGGTCAGGGTCAGGCGACGGGCATGCAAAGCCTGCCGGACCATGGAACGCAGGGCGGTTTCCAGGGCGGCGCTGCAATCCCGGGGTATCTGCAACCGTCCGCCATAGGTCCTGTCGCCCACGATCGGATAGCCGACATGGGCCAGGTGGACCCGAATCTGGTGGGTCCGGCCGGTTTCCAGGCGCACTTGCAGGTGGGTATGGTTGCGGAAACGGCGCATCACGGTGTAATGGGTCACCGCGGGCTGGCCGCTGGCCATCACCGCCCTTTTCTTGCGCTGCACCGGGTGCCGATCCAGGGGAGCATCGATTGTGCCCCCGGCGGTGAGAATACCCTGCACAATGGCCTCGTATTCACGGCCGACCTCCCGGCGTTGCAGCTGCCGCACCAACAGGGTGTGGGCCCGCACGGTTTTCGCCACCACCATCAAACCGGTGGTGTCCTTGTCCAGCCTGTGCACGATGCCGGCGCGGGGCAACAGCTGCAATTGGGGGCAGTGGTGCAGCAGTCCGTTGAGCAGGGTCCCCGCCCGATGACCGGCAGCCGGATGCACGACAGTATCCATACCTTTATTGATCACCATCAGGTCGGCATCTTCAAAAACGATGTCAAGGGCCTGGGGTTCGGCGGCCCATGGCTGCACTTCCTGAATCTGCGCCTCCAGCCGCAAGCGATCATCCATGAACACCTTGTCCCTGGCACGCAGTACCTGCTGGTTGACCGTGAGGTTGCCGGCCTTTATCCAGTCCTGCAGGCGGGCCCTGGAAAAGTCGGTGAACAGACGCGCGGCGACCTGATCCAGACGCATGCCGGAAAATTCGGCGGGCACGGACGCGGACTGGGATACCTGGCTGGTGATGGATTCCTGGCTCATGGGCCCATGATACTAGAATGGGCTTTCGAATGCCGGGACTGCTAGATCGCCCCTGTTGTTTGACCGGCGGGCTATGGTTAAATACACGGCTTGCCGTAGCTGTCGAATCCGAATTGAGAATCATCTTGCTGAAATCCACCCACACCTCCTGCCCCCTGCGTGCAATTTTGCTGATAGTGACCGTACTGGCCCTGCCAGGCTGCGGATTGTTTGATGGCGAGGGGCGGGACGAGTTTGCCGGCCTGTCCACCGAGGAACAGTTCTACCGACGCGCCAATGAGCAGCTGAATTCCCAGAACTTCCGGGGCGCCATCAGCACCTATCAAGCCCTGGAATCCCGCTTCCCCTTCGGCAGTTTCGCGGCCCAGGCCCAGATCGAACTGGTCTACGCCTATTACCGCAACAGCGACCTGGAAGCCGCCCGCTCTGCCGCCGACCGCTTCATCCGGCTGCATCCCGACGACATCAACGTGGACTATGCCTATTACATGAAGGGCCTGTCATCGTTCACGGCGGATCGCAGCATCATTGACCGCTTTCTGCCCACCGATCCGTCAAAACGGGATCCGGGCCAGGCCCGGGAGTCGTTTGCTGAATTCTCCCAGCTGGTGGCGCTCTATCCCGACAGCCCCTATGCTGCCGATGCCCGGGCCCGCATGATCTTCCTGCGCAATTCCCTGGCCGCCTACGAAGTTCATGTGGCCCAGTACTACATGACCCGTCGCGCCTATGTGGCCGGCCTAAACCGGGCAAAATACGTGGTGGAGAATTTCCAGGGCACACCTTCCGTGGCCGACGCCATGGCCATCATGATCGAGGCTTATCTGCGCCTGGGGCTCAACGATCTGGCGGACACGTCCCTGGCCCTGTTGCGGGACAATTTTCCCCAGCACGCGTCCCTGGATCGCAACGGGGAATTCATCGTTCCCACCGTGGTGACCAACCCCTCATTCCTCTATACGGTGTCATTCGGGTTGCTGGGGGATAATGCCGGGGAACCCCCCCTGGCCCCCACCCGTCGCCCCCAGACTTCCGGCAGCCAGGAAATCATCGACGCCCAGGACAGTCCGGAGCAGCCGCAACGACGCTCCTGGCTCAGCATTCTGACCTTGGGAATCCTGGACTAGGGCCCCTGCGCGTCTCGATTCACTGCTGATTCCGAGTAAACCGAATTTCCGCCGCTGCGTTGTACTGTCATGCCACAGGACAAGTCAGGCCGGAATGAAGCCGATATACTGCTCAACTAGCAAATGCTCGATAACCGGACCGCTGGAACTGGTGCATACCAGCGTCCCGGCAGAAGAACTGACGGGCAATTCCAGGAGCACGGCACTGAACAATTCCGTACAGATGGACCATTTCCTGGCCGGGATTCAGAACCGGGCTTTCCGCATGGCACAGATCGCCACCGGCAACGCCGACGATGCCCTGGACGTGGTCCAGGATGCCATGTTCAAGCTGGTGGAAAAGTATCATGACCATGATCCTCAGGAATGGCGCCCCTTGTTCTATCGGATCCTGCACAGCCGCATCAATGACTGGCACCGGCGCAATACGGTTCGCAATCGCTTCCGCAGCTGGCTGTCCAACGACCCGGATGACGATGAGGATCCAATCCAGGTTGCGCGGGACGACAGTGCCCGGTCTCCGGAAGCGGAACTGCAGACCAGTTCCAGCATGGCAAGGCTGCAGCAGGTGCTAAGCACCCTGCCTCTCCGTCAGCAGCAGGCATTCCTGCTGCGGGCCTGGGAAGGCCTGGATGTCAGGCAAACCGCGCTGGCCATGTCCTGCGCGGAGGGCAGCGTAAAGACACATTACTCCCGCGCGATCCATACTCTGCGGGAGCAACTGGGTGAATATTGGCCATGAACGATAAGGATACCCACGAATTGCAGAAGGCAGCGCGGTCCCTGCTGGACGACAGCGCAGTGCAGCTGGATGAGGCCATTGAGTCACGGCTCACGGCTATCCGCGCAGCCGCCATGGCCCGCCATCCCAAACGTCAACCGGAACGGCATGCCCGGTTGCTGGACGCCTCCCGCCATCTGCTTGACGACAGCGTCACCAGGCTCGATCCGGGCATCGTGCGCGATCTCGATCAGGCGCGTCACGCGGCTCTCGGCAGCCAGCGACGATCCACTGATGGATTCCTGCAGCAATTGCTCCGATGGCTGGATGGGCACCGTCTGGCAGTGCCTGCCGGGGCCTTTGCCACTGCCTGCATCATGGTGACTGCGGTTTCCCTGTTTTATGCCGGCAACGAGGGCAATCCCCCTGTCAGCCTGGAAGACGAAATCCGTCTGTTTGCCTCGGCCGAAGACGTGGAGCTGTATGAGAATCTGGATTTTTACCTGTGGCTTGCCGAGAATGGGCTGGCAGCCAACTAACGGCATCATGGTGTTGGCCACGCTGGCAATGGCACCACTGCAGGCAACCACAGCGGCCGAAATGACCGCGCTGCCGGAGCTCCAATTGTTGGAATTCATCGGCCAGTGGGAGACAGATCAGGGCGAGTGGCTCAGCCCGGAGCAACTGATGAATGGCGAGTTCGGGCAACTACTGGAGTCGGCGGCTGCGCAATCGGGACAATCGGGCTCGGCCGATGCTGCGGATGCGCAACACCATGCTGACAGTGATGGTGACCCGGGTAGTACTGGTGCGGGAAGTGCTGATGCGGGAAGTACTGATGAAGGTCCTGACAATGACTGAACGGTCTGGCAAGACCATGCTCCTAGTATTGTTGATGCTGGCATTGAACGGCAACCCTGCGGCTGCCCAGGAAAAAATCCCCTGGAGTCAATTGTCCCAGACAGAACAGCAGATGCTGCAGCAATTGGAGGGTCAGTGGGAGGACCTGCCTGCCGAAAGACAGGAGCGGCTGCGTCGGGGAGTTTCACGCTGGCAGCAGATGCAGGATTCGGAACGCCAGGCTGCAAGGCAGCAACAACGCCGTTTTGAACAGCTCGATGAAAGACAGAAGCAGCTGATCAATCGCCGTTTCCAACAGTTCAATCAGTTGTCCCGGGATCAGCAGCAACAACTCCGGCAGTTGCAGCAGCGCTTCCGCAGCCTGCCGGAAGCTCAACGTGAATTGCTGCGGGAACGGTTTGAAGCCCAACGCAATCGGCCGGCACCCCAGGTGCAAAGACCCAATCAGCAGGTCCCCCAGGTGCAGCGTCCGGCGCCCCCTAGAGGCGTCCCGCAACGTCCACAGGTGCGACCGCAGCGCCCCAACTGAACAGGTGGACTACTCGCCGATTTCCCAGGCGTTGGTGATGGGATAGCGGCGATCCCGGCCAAAGCCGCGCTGGGTCAGCCGCACCCCGACCGGGCTCTGGCGGCGCTTGTATTCATTCAAATCCACCAGACGCAGCACTTTGCGCACCACGGGTTCGTCGAATCCCGCCGCGACAATGGCTGCCGCGCTGCAATCCTTTTCCACATACAGTTCGAGAATGCGGTCCAGTTCGTCATAGGGTGGCAGACTGTCCTGATCCTTCTGCCCCGGTGCCAGTTCCGCCGACGGTGGCCGGTCAATGACTGCCTGGGGGATGACGACATTGGGCACCGAGCCAACCATCGAATTTCTGAATCTGGCCAGGCGATATACCATGGTTTTGGATACATCCTTGAGCACATCGAAGCCACCCGCCATGTCGCCATAGAGGGTGGAGTAGCCCACGGCGATCTCACTCTTGTTGCCGGTGGTCAGCACCAACAGGCCTTTCTTGTTGGAAATCGCCATGAGCAATACGCCACGACAGCGGGCCTGGATATTCTGTTCGGCCACATCCACTGGCAATCCGGCAAATTCCCCTGCCAGGGCGCCCATGAATGCTTCATAGATGTCGCTGATGGAGATCACCCGGTAGTCCACACCCAGCTGGCCGGCCTGTTGCGCAGCCGCATCGAGACTTAACTGGGACGTGTAGTCGAAAGGCATCATTACCGCGCCGACTCGTTGGGGACCTAGAGCATCGACCGCGATGGCAAGCGTCAGCGCCGAGTCGATTCCGCCTGACAGGCCCATCACCACGCCGGCAAAGTGATTCTTGTTCACATAGTCACGCACGCCCAGCACCAGCGCCTGGTAGACATCCCCCTCCAGCGGTCCAGGGGCCGCCACTGACTGCAAAGGCACTGTAATCCGGGGATTCTCTGCGGGGTCATCCTGCAGGTCGAGCACCACCGGGAACAGCCCTTCCTGGAACGCGGGAGCCAGAAAGCAGCACTCACCATCGGCATCCACAACCATGGATGCCCCGTCGAATACCAACTCGTCCTGACCACCAACCAGATTGGTGTAAACGATGGGCATGCGTGCCGCCTGACTTCTCTGTCGCAGCAACTCACGTCGCTCGCTCACCTTGTTGATGTGGTAGGGTGAGGCATTGATGTTGATAAGCAACCTGGCACCTGAATCCCGGGCCTGCAGTGTCGGCGCCGGCTCCCACATATCTTCACAAATGGTGAAAGCGACAGGGACTCCTTTGATATTGATCACACAGGGTGAGTCGCCTGGCACGAAATAACGGCGCTCGTCGAATACCTGGTAATTGGGCAGGCGCTGCTTGCGATAGATCCCCAGTATCTCGCCAGCCCGGATCACCGCCAGTGCATTGTAGAGTCCGCTTTCCTCCAACAACGGGAAACCGACCACCATCACGATATCCAGCCGGATCTGCTGCAAGCGCGCCAACGCCTTGTCGATGCGCAATTTGAGGCTGGGTCTCAGCAGCAGGTCTTCGGGTGGATAGCCGGTCAGACTCAGCTCCGGAAACACGATGATGTCGGCATGGTGAATGGAAGCGGCATCCTGCGCAGCCTGCAGGAGGTTTTCCGTGTTGGCGGCAATTGCTCCCACCAGCAGGTTTAGCTGGGCCATCACCACTTTCAACTGCTTTGCCATATACTTGCTCCGACATCGTCCGATAACCTGTTGAATTATAGGGCATCCGGTCCATACTCCGTAACCGGCTAAGACAACAACTCCATGGCAACCAAGGCAACCCAATACACCCGGCAAATCGACAATGTGTCGGTGGTATACAACATATACCGGATTGTGCTGCCGCTGGTGCTGCTGGTTACCTATATCAGCAGCCCGGACACAACAATTCTCGGCGAGCTGGATCTGACCTTGTTTGTGCAGACCAGCACGGCCTATGCCATCTACGGTGTGCTCATCACCTTCATCACCGACACCCGGGAGGAAATGGCGCGCAGCACCCGTTTCCTCACCACCACGTTGATCATCGACATCATCGCCCTTAGCCTGCTGATCTACAGTTGCGGCGGGATCATCAGCGGCCTGGGATTGCTTTTGATCGTGACCGTGGCCTCCGGCAGCATACTCATCCGGGGCCGTATCAGCACTTTTCTGGCCGCAATTGCGACCATTGCCACCATCTATAGCGAAGTTTATCTTTCCTTTGTTTTGAACAACCCTCCGAACCAGTTCCTGCAGGCGGGGATACTGGGCACCATACTGTTCGCCACCTCCCTGTACATTCAAACGGTAACCAATCGTGCCTACCGCGCCGCCGTGCTTGCTGATCAGCAGGCCAGCAGCATCATCGACCTGGAGAAACTCAACAATGAGATTATCCAGCGCATGCGAACCGGCATCATCGTGGTGACTGCCGGCAATAGGGTGCTGACCATGAACAGCGCCGCACGCAACATGTTGCTTCCTCTGCTGCACCCCAGCACGGCGGATTCCGCAGCAGCCGCTACTCTACCCAGGATCCTGGCCGAGCAGATCGAAGCCTGGCGAAATCATCCCCAAACCCGCTTGCAACTCATCGACGTACCGGACAGCAACACGCGAATTCAGCCCAGCTTCGCCTTCCTGGGCAATGAGGCAGACGCCGACATTCTGGTATTCCTGGAAAATCACAGTCATATCATGCAGCGGGTGCAGCAGATGAAACTGGCCTCCCTGGGGCGCCTGACGGCCAGTATCGCACACGAAGTCCGCAATCCGCTGGGTGCCATCAGTCATGCCAGCCAGCTGCTCAAGGAATCCGAGAACATCTCCCATTCCGATCAACGCATGGTCGAGATAATTCTCAATCACTGCAATCGTGTGAACCACATTATCGAACATGTACTGGACGTTTCACGCCACCGCGATGTGTCTCCCAGCAGGATAGAACTCAAGCCCTGGCTTGAACGATTCATAGCAACCTTCAAGGAAACACACAAGGATTGTGATGAAATTCGTTTGACTGTCAATCCACCTGACGTGGAAATCAAAGTCATACCCAATCAGCTGGAACAGGTGCTTACCAATCTTTTCGACAACGGCATACGCTATAGCAAGAGGGGCACCGGCAAGGCCGAACTTGACGTGGTGGTCGGATTGTCCGCGCTCGAAGGTGAGCCAAGGCCTTTTTTGCAGGTGATCGACAAGGGAGCGGCACTGGACAAGCAGGCCCAGGGACAATTTTTTGAGCCCTTTCACACTACGGAATCCAGCGGCACCGGGCTGGGCCTTTATATATCCAAGGAACTGTGCGAAGCTAATCAGGCCGCTCTGGTTTACTCCGCCACAGAGCAGGGTACCAGTTGCTTCAGTATCTATTTCAGCAATCCTGATCAGGCAGTCACCTGACTCGGCAGCCTGTATCATCATGACAAAAGCGAAACCGTATGCCAGGCAAAGTTCTCATCGTTGACGACGAACCGGATATCCGGGAACTGTTGGAAGTCACACTCGGCCGCATGTCCTTGGACACCTCAAGCGCGGCTGACCTGCAATCGGCCCGCGATCTCCTGGAAAGCCAGGACTTCAACCTGTGTCTAACCGACATGCGCCTACCCGACGGCGACGGATTGGAACTCGTACAGTATATCCAGCAGCACCACAGTGATGTTCCGGTGGCGGTCATTACCGCCCATGGCAGCACTGAGACTGCGATCAAAGCCCTCAAGTACGGGGCCTTCGATTTCGTATCCAAACCTGTTGACCTGCAGAAGCTGCGGGACCTGATCAGCGCCGCGCTCAAGCTGTCCGAAATCACCCCACGGACGGTCGCGCCTGCGGTAAAAACGGACCATCGTTCCGCCACGCGGATCATCGGCGAAAGTGCCAGTATCAACCAGCTCAAGGAACAGATCGGCAAGCTGGCCCGCAGTCAGGCGCCGGTCTATATCAGCGGTGAATCGGGCAGCGGCAAGGAACTGGCAGCACGCGCCATTCACGAACAAAGCGCACGCCGCCAGGGTCCCTTCATTGCCGTCAACTGCGGAGCTATTCCCGAAGAATTGATGGAGAGCGAACTGTTCGGTCACCTCAAAGGGGCATTCACCGGTGCCGATCAGGACAAGATCGGTCTTTTCCAGGCCGCCCACGGTGGCACCCTGTTTCTCGATGAAGTGGCGGATCTGCCCCTGCACACCCAGGTGAAACTGTTACGGGTCATCCAGGAAAAGGCACTGCGCCCGGTGGGATCCCAATCCGAAGTCCCCGTGGACGTTCGCATTCTCAGCGCCACCCATCGCAATCTGGCCACAGAAGTGGAAAATGGCCGGTTTCGGCAGGATCTTTATTACCGCATCAATGTCATCGAGCTGCCTGTGCCCCCATTGCGGGAGCGACGCGAGGATATTCCTCTGCTGGTCACTTTCATCCTGGACAAGATCAGCCGTGAGAACCAGCAGCCACTTTGCTCATTGAGCGAAGATGCCATGCAGAGTCTCTCCCGCTACAGCTTTCCCGGCAACGTCAGGGAACTGGAAAACGTATTGCAACGGGCCGCCACCTTGTGTGAGAAACACACCATCGAGAGAGAAAATCTGGATCTCGGCCGCAGTCGCAAACCCGCAGCCAGCACCGAGCCGGCTGTCACCGCAGTCAGCGCGGCGCCTGTCCTGGATGAAGCGTTCACCCTGGAAAAGCATCTGGAAGCCATTGAAATCGAGGCCATCGAAAAAGCCCTCGCAGAAACCCGCTGGAACAAAACCAAGGCGGCTGAAAAACTCGGCATGTCGTTTCGTTCCTTCCGCTATCGTCTGAAAAAACTGGGGCTGGAATAGTCGCCTCAGGGACGGTATGGACGCGGGTCCACCAGTGGCCGGCGCCCGAGCAACAAATCAGCCATCAATCGCGCCGAGGCTGGAGCCAATACCAGCCCGTTGCGAAACTGTCCGGCATTGACGTGGAGATTGTCGAATCCAGGCACCCTGCCTATACAAGGTATGCCACCTGGCGCTCCTGGTCGCAATCCGGCCCAATGGCCCACAGGTGACAGTGCTGCCAGTGCCGGCAACAACGAAATGGCGGCAGCCTGCAGGGTTTGCCGTCCCCCCTCGGTGAGGGACTTGTCAAAACCGGTGTACTCGAGGGTACTGCCCACCAGCAGATGACCATCCACTCTCGGGATCACATAACGCCCTGCCGTCAACACGATGGCATTGACCAGGCGACGCGTGGGCTTGTAGAGCAGCATCTGCCCTTTCACCGGTTCCACAGGCAGTTTGAAACCCGCGAATGCCGCCAATTCAGCGCTCCATGCCCCGGCACAAATCACCACTTCATCGGCCTGAAGATTGATCCGGCGGCCAGCCTCCAGGGCTGTCACCTCCACTACCCTGCCCTGCCGTCGGGTTAATCCGGCGACCTGGCACTGTTCCCGCATGCTTACGCGGGGATCGGCTGCCAGGCTGGTCACGAGAGCCTGCCCCAGACGGGGATTGCGCACATTGGCGATGGCGGGCATCCACAGACCATTGGTAAAGCCGGCTGACAGCTCTGGTTCCGCAGTGTGAATGAAATCACTCGTCACCGCCTGCATCTCACGGCCATGCCGTGCTGCCCAGGCCAGGGCTGTGTCGGCGTCCTCTGCCTGCAACATCAGCAGGCCGCATTGCTGCCACTGGGGATCTATGCCGGTGGCATCCGCCAGCTCGGCACACAGCCGCGGATAAAAATCCTGGGCCCAGCTGGCCAGAGCGGTGACTGCTTTGTCATAGCGCCAGGGATAGAGCGGCGACACGATGCCACCCCCTGCCCAGGATGCTTCCCGACAACACTGCCCCTTCTCTACCAGAGTCACTTCTGCGCCAGCCTGGGACAACTCGCGCGCCAGCAGCAGCCCGTTGATGCCGCCGCCAATGATGAGAAAATCACTCACAAGGCTGATCCGTCAGGAAATTTCGCGGCAGCTTGACTACACTGAAGTCAAGGATAGCCGGCAACACAGGGAGGTGTGCGGCGATGCACAGGATGGCGGGCTTCACGCTGCTGGAATGTCTCATTGTGATGGGGATTCTAGCAATCCTGCTGGCAATGTCATTGTCCTCCTGGCGGGGCATGGCGGAACGTCAGGAGGGCTTGCAGTTGCTGCGCAGCATTGCGGACAGTGTGGCCCTGGGGCGATCGACAGCCATCAAGACCGGCCATCCGGTGACTCTGTGCCCCACCGCTGACGGCATTGTCTGTGGCAGTGACTGGAATACCGGCCACATGGTATTTACCGATGCCAATCTTGATCGTTTGCTTGGTTCCCAGGATCAGCTGCTGCACCAGGCCAGTCGTGGCAAGGTCAGCGGAACTGTAATCTGGCGGGCGTTTCAG
This sequence comes from Pseudomonadota bacterium, assembly GCA_046047495.1. Classification (GTDB taxonomy): domain Bacteria; phylum Pseudomonadota; class Gammaproteobacteria; order Pseudomonadales; family Pseudohongiellaceae; genus NORP240. The sequence continues at coordinate 20,592 of JBJOHV010000006.1, forward strand.
AACCGTCAGTACCTGCAGTTCACACCCCTGGGCTTCACCCGGCATCAAAATGGCTCATTCACCTGGTGTGGGGGTGACCGTTCAGCACAAACTGCGCAACAGTTGATCATCAACAGCAGTGGCAGGTTGCGATTTGCCGTTGATGCAGACGGTGATGGATTTCGGGAAGACAGCCGGGGCCGGCCATTGAGCTGTTAGCGCTGCCAGCAATCCGCCACAGTGCCGCCGGTGGCGCCCCGCGCCCCCGTGCTGTTGAGAGTCAAGGTCGTGCAGGCATCGGCGGTTTGATCACCCTGGGGGGTAGCGGTAGCAATGAAGCAGGACCCTATGCCCGCGCCGCAGGCTGCCACCGTAATGACATAGAAGCCGTTCTCGGAGTTGCGGGTGGCCACCGGCGGGTTGGCCAGCGGCTGGGCGTTGGTGGAATAGGTATTGTTGCTGGAGAAGAAGCGTTCCTGATCCGAGGCCACCTGCAGCAAGGCGCTCTTGGCTTCGGCACGGCGACTGGTGATGACGCTGTTCTGATAAGAGGGAATGGCAATGGCCGCCAACACACCCAGGATGGCCACCACGATCAGAATCTCGATCAAGGTGAAGCCGCTGGAGCGTGTGGGAATGACCTGGCTGGGAATGCTGTTCATGGCGCTCAATTATTGGTCAACTCGCGGATTTTGTCTATGGGCCCCAGAATTTCGATCTTGGCCAGTATGCCATCGGTGTTTAAGGTGCACCGCACGACCATGCCTTCATCGAGAATGACCGAATCCACCTCAACACCGTTGAGGAACACCTGGGAAATGTCATTCTGGAAGGGCAGCTGTCTGCCGG
>JBJOHV010000007.1:0-3380 GCA_046047495.1 Pseudomonadota bacterium
AGCGGTCGCACACAACCCATCGTCCTGCTGACAGCGCCGGTTCAATGACTCGCGCGATATGCTGTGCTCGCGCTGCAAATACCAACAGCAGTTCAGCCAGCCCATCGATGTCTTCTTCAGATTCCCGCAATAACAGCTCCCTGATCTGTTCGGCCACCGGTGTTCCGCCCGGTTCACGGGTCATGACGAAGTCGATACCCTGGGTTCGCAGGTATTCCTGAACGAATGCGATATTGGTGCTCTTCCCCACCCCTTCCCCACCTTCGATGGTGATGAATCTTCCTCGCAACGATGTCATCTCAATTCCCCTGCGGTTGACTGCCGCCCAATTGATAGCGTCTTACGGCCGCATTGTGTTCATCCAGTGTGCGGGAGAACTCATGACTGCCATCACCCCGCGCGACAAAATACAGCATGTCACCCGCCGCCGGGCGCAGGGCAGCCATCAGGGAGGCCCGTCCTGCCAGGGCAATGGGCGTGGGCGGCAACCCGCTATTGCGATAGGTGTTGTGGGGAGTGACGGTATTCAGGTGCTCGCGGGTAAGGTTTCCATCGAAGGATTCACCCAGTCCATATATGACTGTCGGGTCCGACTGCAGCCTCATGCCCTGGGCAAGACGATTCACGAAGACCGAGCCAATCAAATCCCTCTCACTTTCCATTCCTGTTTCCTTCTCAATTATGGAAGCCATGACCAGGGCTTCGTAGGGAGATTCAAAGGGCAGCCCGCCGAGACGATTCTGCCAGGCACCGTCGAGTACGGTTCTCAGTTTGACGTGGGCCCGCCTCAGAATGTCAGCATCCGTAGTTCCCGCGATATAGTGATAGGTGTCAGGGAAGATCAGGCCTTCCGGATCATCCGGCTGTGAATCGCTCAACGGAATGGCTCCCTGCACATTCTGCGCACCCAACAGACCGGCTAGCTCCCTCCGGTTGCCGGCATCCAATGTGATGCGGATACGGGGGCTTGCCTGGATCTGCGCCAGGGCCTGATCGAACGTCCAGCCCTCAATCAGCGTCAACTGGTACTGCTTGACCTTGCCGCTGACCAATAGATTCAACAGGTCACGAATCGTTGATCCGCTCCTGAGCTCATAATCGCCGGTCTTGATATTAGCGGTGGACCGCTCCAGACGCAGCCAGACACGCAAGGCTGCGTTGTGCCTGACGATGCCCTGCCGTGACAACTCACTCAGCACCTGATTGAAAGTGTCTCCGGGTTTTACTTCCAGAATTGAATCCTGCTCCAGTGCGAGAGCCTGCTCGGATGATTCCTGAATCAACGACCACACCGCAAGGACGGCAGACATCGCTGCCACAGCCATAATGGCAATTACAGCCGTTCTGTGCCTCATGAGGTAAATATCTCATCCTGGTAGCGGATCGCATTACGGGTGACTGGCCCCAAAGACCAGTGGTGCATGCGGTCCGCTTCGTGCAATGCGATGACTGGCCAGATACCAAAGACGCTATTGCACATAAACACCTCATCCGCGCCAAGCAGGTCAGTCAGGGACAGCTTTCTAATTACAGGCTTCATTCCCGCTTCCGAGAAGCGTGAAATGAGATACTCCCGCATGACACCTGCAACCCCCGCCTCGTCCAAAGCGGGTGTCCAAAGCTGATGACCATGGACAATGAACAAGTTTGACCTGGTACCTTCGATGACAGCTCCACTGGCATCCAGCATGATGCCTTCCTGGCAACCGACAGGAAGCTCCATGCTGGCCATGACCTGCTCCAATCTGTTCAGATGCTTGAGGCCTGCCAGCGGTCCGCCAGTGGCGAGACGGTGCCGACAGATCACCACATGGATTCCATCACGAAAAGAATTGGTGTCGTCGGCAGGGAGGGCATGAAACTGAACGATCCGGGTGGGCTGCATTGATGCGGCCGGCAAATAGCCGCGACCGCCAGCGCCGCGGGTCACCATGACCTTGACCACTCCGTTTTCCTGAGCGGCGGCCAATACGCTCACCAGATCTGCCTCCAGTGCAGGCATATCCAGAGGTATTTGAAGCAGATTGCAGGTATCTATCAGCCTTTGCCGGTGGCCAGGCCACAGCACCAGGCGTCGGTTTGCCACCCTGATGGTTTCGAAGGCACCATCGCCGTAGGTCAAACCGCGGTCATTCGCTGAAACGAGTTGACCAGGTTCGCCGTTGATCAGCATGTTTCAATCGAACCTGGCGAACACCAGACTGCCGTTGGTTCCGCCGAATCCGAAGGAATTGCTGATCACGACTTTCAGTGGCATGTCGCGACTGGCGTGGGGCACATAGTCAAGATCGCAGCCTTCGTCAGGGTTATCCAGATTGATTGTGGGAGTGACGATCTGGTCGCGTAACGATAGCACGCAAACGATGGCCTCTGCCGAGCCGGAAGCGCCCAGTAGGTGACCGATCATGGACTTGCTGGAGCTGACGCATAGTTTGTAGGCATGATCCTGGAAGACAGTCTTGATGGCCTGAGTCTCCGCGAGATCCCCCGCCTGTGTGGAAGTACCGTGGGCATTGATGTAGTCCACGGAATCAGGCGCCAGCCCGGCCGCCTGCAGTGCATTCTTCATGCACATGGCTGCGCCACGGCCACCTTCGGAGGGCGAGGTCATGTGATAGGCATCCCCGCTCATTCCAAAGCCCACCAGTTCGGCATAGATGGGTGCGCCACGCTTCCTCGCATGCTCCAGTTCCTCCAGTACCAGAACCCCGGCACCGTCACTGAGCACAAAACCATCCCGGTCACGGTCCCAGGGTCGGCTGGCCCGGGCCGGGTCATCATTGCGGGTGGACAGCGCCCGGGCAGCACAAAAACCACCCAGCCCAACAGGGGAAGTGGCTTTTTCCGCGCCTCCACACACCATGACATCCGCCTGACTCTGGCTGATGAGATTGGCCGCGAAGCCAATGTTGTGGGTGCCGGTAGTACAGGCGGTGGTAATGGCGATGTTGGGTCCCATGAATCCGAAGCGGATGGACAGGAAACCGCTGATCATGTTGATGATGGATCCGGGAACGAAAAACGGGGAGATTTTGCGGGGCCCTGCCTCCCTGACCAGAATGGAATTGTCCTCGATGGAGGTAAGGCCGCCGATACCGGAACCGATGGCCACACCGACTCGTTCGAGGTTCAAGCCCGGTGAACTGTCCAGGCCGGCATCCTTAACCGCTTGAATGCCGGCGGCCAGACCATACTGGATAAAAATATCCATACGCCGGGCTTCACGACTTTCCAGGTACAGGTTGCTGTCAAAATCCTTGATCGTACCGCCGAACCGTGTGGAAAAATCGGCGGTATCGAAATGGGTAATGGGTCCGATGCCGCTTCTGCCTTCCTGAATGGCTTTCCAGGACGACTTGACGTCATTACCAGAGGGGGTC
>JBJOHV010000008.1:0-17804 GCA_046047495.1 Pseudomonadota bacterium
CACCGGCGCCCTGGAATTTACAGAAGTTCCCAAGCGACTGGGCGTGAGCGGTGCAGGTGTGATCGGCCTGGAACTGGGCAGTGTCTGGAGCCGTCTCGGTTCGGAAGTCACCATTCTGGAAGCATTGCCTGATTTTCTGCCCATGGTGGACCGCCAGGTCGCCAAGGAAGCTGCCAAGATCTTTGCCAGGCAGGGACTGGATATCAAGCTGGGCTCCAAGGTCACCGGCAGCAAGATCGGCAAGGAAGGCAAGAAGCCGGTGGTGACGGTGGAATTCGACAATGCCGACGGCAAACAGGAAATGACCTTCGACAAGCTCATTGTCGCCGTGGGACGGCGGCCCTATACCAAGGATCTGCTGGATGACAAGGTGGGAATCAAGCTGGATAAACGCGGCTTCATCGAGGTTGACGAGCAGTGTGCCACCAACGTTCCCGGGATCTATGCAGTAGGGGATGTGGTGCGTGGACCCATGCTGGCGCACAAAGGCATGGAGGAGGGGGTCATGGTGGCGGAGCGGCTTGCCGGCAAGAAAACCCAGGTCAACTATGCATTGGTCCCATCGGTAATCTATACCCACCCCGAAGTGGCCTGGGTGGGTCGTAATGAGGAGCAGTTGCAAGCTGATGGCCTCGATTACTCGGTGGGCTCATTCCCTTTCGTTGCCAATGGTCGGGCACTGGGTGCCAATGACACTGACGGCATGGTGAAAATTCTCACGGACAGCAAGACGGATCGCATCCTGGGCTGTCACATCATCGGTGCCAGCGCCGCTGATTTGCTTCAGCAGATTGTCATCGCCATGGAATTCAGCGCCAGCGCCGAAGATATCGGATTGACCATGTTCTCCCATCCCTCGCTGTCGGAAGCCGTGCATGAGGCGGCACTGGCGGCCAACGGCCACGCCATTCACATCGGCAATCGCAAGAAGCGCTGACGACCAGCCCTTTGGCGGCCATCACAAAATTACTCAACAAGGTGAAAATCGAATGAACTTACATGAATACCAGGCAAAGCAGTTGTTTGCCGATTACGGCTTGCCTGTTTCCAAGGGCAAGGCGGTGGATTCGGTGGATGCTGCCGTGGCCGCAGCCCGTGAAATCGGTGGCGACCGCTGGGTGGTCAAGGCCCAGGTGCATGCAGGCGGCCGCGGCAAGGCCGGCGGTGTAAAACTGGTCTCCAGTGATGCTGAGATTCGCGACTTTGCCAACCGCTGGCTGGGCAAGAATCTGGTTACCTACCAGACCGACGCCAAGGGACAGCCCGTGCACAGGATTCTGGTGGAGTCATGCACCGACATAGCCAACGAGCTTTATCTGGGTGCCGTGGTGGACCGCTCCACCCGCCGAATCGTCTTCATGGCCTCCACCGAGGGCGGTGTTGAAATCGAGAAGGTGGCGCATGAAACTCCGGAGAAGATTCTCAAAGCCACCATAGACCCATTGTGCGGCCCCCAGCCTTACCAGGCCCGTGAGCTGGCATTCCAGCTAGGCCTCAATGATGATCAGGTGAACCAGTTCACCAAACTGTTTCTCGGGCTTGGCAAGCTGTTCCAGGACCTGGATCTGGCCCTGCTGGAAATCAACCCACTGGTCATCACGACTGCCGGTGCGCTGCATTGCCTGGACGGCAAGATCAATATCGATGGCAATGCCCTGTACCGTCAGCCCCGTCTGCGCGAGATGCATGACCCCAGCCAGGATGATGAAAGAGAGGCACGTGCCGCAAAGTGGGAGCTCAACTACGTGGCCCTGGACGGCAATATCGGCTGCATGGTAAACGGCGCCGGTTTGGCCATGGGCACCATGGATATCGTACAGCTGCATGGCGGCAAGCCGGCCAATTTCCTTGATGTGGGCGGCGGTGCAACCAAAGAGCGTGTGACGGAAGCCTTCAAGATCATCCTTTCCGACGACAAGGTGAAGGCCGTGCTGGTGAACATCTTCGGCGGCATCGTGAGGTGCGACCTCATTGCCGAAGGCATCATCGGCGCAGTGGCCGAGGTGGGTGTGAGCGTGCCCGTGGTCGTGCGCCTGGAAGGCAATAACGCCGATGTCGGACGTGATGTGCTGAAAAAGAGCGGACTGAATATCATTGCTGCGACCAGCCTGACCAATGCTGCGGAAAAAGTCGTCGCTGCTGCAGGAGGCAAGGCATGAGCATACTCATCGACAAAAACACCAAAGTGATCTGCCAGGGATTTACCGGTTCGCAGGGCACGTTCCATTCCCAGCAGGCCATCGAGTACGGCACGAAAATGGTTGGCGGTGTCACGCCGGGCAAGGGCGGGCAGACCCATCTTGGTTTGCCGGTGTTCAACACGGTCCGCGAGGCAGTACTGGAAACTGGTGCGGACGCCTCGGTAATTTACGTGCCCGCACCATTCTGCAAGGATTCCATTCTCGAAGCGGTGTCAGGTGGCATCCAGTTGATCGTTTGCATCACCGAGGGCATTCCCACCCTGGACATGCTGATCGTCAAGGAAAAGTGTGACAGGGAAGGGGTCAGGTTGATCGGTCCCAATTGCCCTGGCGTCATCACGCCGGGACAGTGCAAGATAGGCATCATGCCAGGATACATTCACAAACCGGGTAAAGTGGGCATCGTGTCCCGTTCCGGCACCCTGACCTATGAGGCCGTCAAACAGACCACCGACTGCGGATTCGGCCAGTCTTCCTGCGTTGGCATCGGAGGCGATCCCATACCCGGTTCCAATTTCATCGATATCCTGGCTCTGTTCGAAAAGGATCCCGCCACCGAAGCGATTGTGATGATCGGGGAAATCGGCGGCACCGCGGAAGAGGAGGCGGCTGCCTACATCAAGCAGCACGTCACAAAGCCTGTCGTATCCTACATCGCGGGTGTCACGGCGCCGCCCGGCAAACGCATGGGGCACGCCGGCGCCATTATTTCCGGTGGCAAGGGCACCGCAGATGAGAAATTTGCGGCCCTGTCTGACGCCGGTGTGAAGACCGTGCGCAGCCTGGCGGAAATCGGCAATGGTCTGCGTGAGGTGACCGGTTGGTAGCACTGCGAATGTGCACGGTTTGTGCTCACAAATCACCAGATTGATGCAGCCAAAATTCTCTTTTTGATGGTTCTAAATCTCCAAATTTGTGTGATAGGCTTACCGGAAAATTTGGTACGTGGTACTGAATTTGAGGAACAAAACGAATTCCCGCAAGAATGGTTACCTAATGACCCACTTTGTGTGAAAGTGGGTAGAAAGGTAACTTTTGAGTGGGTTTTTATAAGGAAGCCAAAAGGTGTTCTGCGGGACGACCGAATTGGCGGCTACTTAACTGAAGGTACGTATCACCCCGATCCGTCATTGACCAGGTCTGACTCCAACCAAGCTCGTCATAGCCCAATCAAAGTCACCTGATCAATCCGGTAGGGAAGTTTTCAAAATAATAGGATGGCACATGAACAACCGTCGAATTAAAACCAAGGTCTTGGCTCCGATCGCGCTACTCGGTCTGCTCATGACCGGTGTTACCCAGTCCGCCGAAATTATGGTCGATACCAGTATCATCGATGAGGCTCAATCCGGCTTACAGCGCCGGCAGGCAGAGATCGTCGAGATACAGCGGGAGATCAATCGCCTGGCTAACGCCGCCAGCTCCACGTTTGAGGAGTTCAAGCAGGAGAACGACAACCTGGAAGCCTTGCTGGTATTGAATGCCGAATACCGCAAACTGATTTCCATCCAGGAAGCGAATATCGCCACCCTGGATGAGAGTATTGCGAATGTGGAAATCGTGACCCGCGAGATCCCGTTTCTGATGGAAAAGATGCTGTCTGCCGTCGAGCAGTTTGTTGAGCTCGATCTGCCGTTCCAGTTGGAGGCACGCCGCAATCGCGTGCAGTTCGCCCGTAATGCCATCGACAACCCTGATGTGTCCATCGCCGAGAAATTCCGCCAGGTCCTGGTGCTCTACCAGAATGAAACCCTGTACGGACGAACCCATGAAACCTATGCCGATACCATCAATTTCGGTGGTGTGGACCGGGACGTGACCATCCTGCGGGTAGGTCGCATTGCCCTGGTGTTCCAGACTGTGGATCGCCAGATCACCGGTCGTTGGAATAACGACACCCGCGCCTGGGAAGAACTGCCGGCCGGCGACTACCGTACCGCTGTCCAATCTGCCATCCGCGTTTCTGCGGGACTGGATGCCCCCCGAATTATCGATCTGCCTATTGTTGCACCGGAGTTAGCACAGTGATGAAAACAATAACCAAATTAACCAGTCTGTCAGTTACCGTATTTTTGCTGGCAAGCAGTACTCCTGTGCTGGCCCAGAACCAGGCCGCATCCCTTGCGGACCTTCTGCGTCTGGTGGAAGAGGATCGGGTTTCCGAATCCGCTGAATACCGTCAGCGCGAGCAGGAATTCCGCAATGCCGCCAACCAGCAACAGCAAGTGCTGGAGACCACCCGCAATCGGGTGGGCGAACAGGAGGCAATGCAGGTGCAGTTGTCCGACCAGTTCGAGGCCAATGAAATCATCATCGCCGACAAGCGGGAAATCCTCCGGGATCGCCGCGGTGACCTCAACGAGCTGTTCGGCACCCTGCAGGGTGTGGCTGGGGACTTCATGGGCACGTTCACCAACTCCCTCATCAGCGCCCAGTACCCTGGCCGTGTGGAATTCCTGGAGAATTTCATCGAAACCGCCGGCAGTACCACCGAGCAGCTGGAGATTGCCGAGATCGAGCGTTTCTGGTTCTTCATGCAGCAGGAAATGACCGAGTCCGGCAAAGTCGTCAAGTACAGCGGCACAGTCACCACCCCATCCGGTGAGCCGGTCAGTCGAAGCATCACCCGCATTGGCGCTTTCAATGCGGTTTCCGAAGGGGAGTACCTGAGCTACACCGGCAGTCTGGAACATCCCCAGGTGCTGCCCCGACAGCCCGCCAGCGCTGTCACCAGCCGCGCCGCGGCTCTTGAGAATGCCGGTCCGGGTACTGTGGTCAAGGTTGGTATCGACCCCACCGGTGGTATCGGCGGCCAGGTATTGGCCAACCTGATCAACTTCCCCACCGTGGAAGAGCAGGTGCGTAACAATTCCGGCCCCATCGGTTTCACCATCATCGGCATCGGTGTGATCGGCATCCTGGTCGGTCTGATCCGTTCCCTGCTGCTGACCCTGGTGTCCATGAAGGTCAACCGTCAGCTCAAGTCTGACAAACCCATGAAGAACAACCCCCTGGGTCGTGTTCTGTCAGTGGCGGATGCCAATCCCCATGCCGACACGGAAACCCTGGAACTCAAATTGGGTGAGGCCATACTGCAGGAAACTCCGGCACTGGAGCGCTTCCTGGTATTCATCAAGATCATCGCCACCGTTGCCCCGCTGATGGGCCTATTGGGAACGGTGACCGGTATGATTCAGGTGTTCCAGCAGATCACGGTATACGGTGCGGGCGACCCCACCATCATGGCTGGCGGTATCTCCGTAGCCCTGATGACCACCGTTTTGGGACTGTGCGTCGCCATCCCCACCGTGCTGATGCACACCTGGGTGAAGAGCAAGAGCGACAACATCATCCATATCCTGGAGGAACAGGCCACCGGCATGATTGCCGACAAGGCCGAGAAGAAAGCTGGCGCCTGAGCGTAGCAAAGGACGAAATCCATGTATTTCACACTGTTAGATACGCTTGATGCCATCAACACCTTCATGCAGAGGGGCGGGCCGGTACTGTGGGTTATTGCCGGCCTGCTGTTGATCAAGTGGTCTCTGGTTTTCGAACGGGTCTGGTACCTCAATACCACCCACAAGAAGAACGTCAAGACCACCCTGGCAGCCTGGAATGCGCGCTCCGACACCAAGTCATGGAGCGCCCATGCCATCCGTGCCATGATGATTTCGCGGGTCTCCCTGGACATCAAAACCACATTACCCATCATTGAAACCCTGGTGGTGATCTGCCCCCTGCTGGGGCTGATGGGCACGGTAACCGGCATGATCGAGGTGTTCTTCGTGCTGTCAGTTACCGGTGGCGGTGACGCCAAGTCCATGGCCGGAGGGGTTTCCAAAGCCACCATCCCGACCATGGCCGGCATGGTGGGTGCACTGTCGGGAATTTTCGCCTCCAACTGGCTGAAGTCCAGCATTGACCGCGATCTCGAACTGCTGGAAGACCATATGTCGCTGACCCACTAAGTGGGCGAATTGACAGCGCCTGTGAATGAATTGATAAAAACAACGATCCTCTTGTAGAGAAGGTATCTGGTAATGAAATCGGGTTTGATGAAAAAGAAGAAGGATGAAGCAGCGGGTGAGATCGATCTCACCCCCATGCTGGATGTGGTCTTCATCCTCTTGATCTTCTTTATCGTAACCTCTGTGTTTATCACAGAGGCCGGTATTGATGTGAATAAGCCGGTGGCCTCCACTGCGGAAGCCAAGAACAAGGATCTGATCCTGATCGCCGTCAGCCCCCAGGGTGACATCTGGATCGATGGTGAGCAGATCGATCCGCGCTTCATCCGCTCGCGCTTTGAATTGCGTTTGGCTGAAGCGCCCAACTCATCGGTGGTCATTCAGGCGGATCAGAGTGCGAACAACGAGTTCGTCATGATGATCATGAAAGCCGCGCGTGACGCCGAAATAACAGACGTATCAATTTCAACGGAGGCCTGAACAATGATTGTAATCAGATGGGGCTTGTCCTTGGTGTTGGCAGCAGGTATTACCCTGGGTCTGTTCTATTTCATGCAGGCGCTGATCGCTACCGGTTCCCAACTCGAGCAAAGTGTGACAGTCGTGAAAGTCGTCGACGCCACCATGCCGGAAATCGAACTCGATGTGATCGAGGAAATCGAAAAGCCGGAGCCGATTGAAGAGCTCAACGAACCACCTCCTGAAGTACCAGATAAGCAGATCAATCTGGATGACGGCCCGGCCCTGAATATCGTCCGCAATGAAGTACAGCTGGATGCGGATCTCAATCTGGGTAACGCATCCATATCCATTACTGACGGTGAAATGCTGCCCCTGGTCAACGTGACCCCCGAATACCCGACCCGTGCAGCTTCCCGCGGCATCCAGGGATGGTGTCAGGTCAGTTTCACGGTCGACGAGAACGGCAACGTGCTGGAAGATACCATTGTGGTGGTCGACGCCGAGCCGGCCGACATCTTTGATCGCTCTTCAATTCGCGCCGCCGCCCGCTTCAAATTCCAGCCCCGGGTAAGGGATGGTAAAGGTGTGGCGGTACCGGGTGTTCAGTATGTGTTCCGGTATGTGCTCGAGGGTGAACAATAATGGTCAGAATGCATAAAATCGCCGCGGCTACCTTAAGTCTGGCGCTGACACTGGGCCTTGGGTCCGTGCCGGCCCTGGCCGGTGAAGAAGCCCGGCAACCACCACCGACCCGTTCGTCCGACGTATTGACTGAGCAAGTATTCCGCTCCATTTCCGTCATCCAGGAGATGATGAATCCGGAAGACCCCAATACTCCGGCGGACATGGAGGGTGCCAAGCGGGAGCTGGACGATCTCTATCAACGCCGTTACGAGCGTATGAACGATTTCGAGAAGTCCACGGTGTTGAACTTCTACACCAACTACTACTTGGCAACGGACAATATCCCGGAAGCCCTGCGGATTTTTGAGCAGATGCTGACCATCGAAAATCTCCGGGAAGATACCCGGCTGCGCGCCCTGCGCGCGCTCGGTCAGCTGAACATGGCCGAAGAGAATTTCGAGAATGCCATCCGCTACTACAACGAATGGCGCGAATTGTCCCTGGATGAGGACGAGACGGTATTTCTGGGTCTCGCCAACAGCCACTACTCACTGAGTCAGTTTGCCGAAGCCGTGCCCTACATGTTGAACCACATGGAAATGCTGGCGGAAAATGGCGAGACGATCGAGCGCAACAAGTGGGGGCTGCTGAACGTCCTGTACATCGAGCAGGAAGATTACGCCAGCGCCCTGGAGATCATCAAGAATATGGTGGTCCTGTTCGACGATCCTTCCGACTGGCGTAACCTGTCAGCCATCTATTCCTACCTGGATCAGGATGCGAATCGTATCGGCGCTCTGGGTATGGCTTATTTGAAGGGCTACATGGAAAACGACGCCGAGTTCCTGAATTTGGGCCAGTCCCTGGCGGGCGAGGAAACTCCCTATACCGGTGCCAAGATCATTATCGATGGCATGGAAAAGGGAGCTGTGGCGCGCGATGAGGACAACCTCAAGATTGTGGTGCAGATGCTGCAGCTCGCCAACGAGTTCGACGAGGCTGTGCCCTATGCCACGGAACTTGCCGAGGTCACGGAAAACGGCGACGGCTTCGATACCCTGGGTTACATACAATACGTATTACACAACTATGAGGCCGCTGCGGAAGCCTTCCGCAACGCCATTAGCAAGGGGAATCTGTCAAACGAAGCCGATACACAGCTGTTCTTGTCCCGCGCCCTGGTGGAACTGGATGAGTATGACGCCGCACTAACGGCAGCGCGTCGGTCTTCCGATCTGGGCAGCGAGAGTGAGCGTCGCGCGGCGCAAAGTTATGTGCGCTTCATTGAAGGCCAAAAAGCCCGCTTTGAAGCCATTGAACGCCGCAAGGCCGACGTCCTGGATTTCTACGTCTCCTACGATTGAGACTGGAATCCTGGCTTGAAAAAGTCAGGTCCAACCCCATCTTTAAAGCCCGGTGGTCAATCCCACCGGGCTTTTTTGTTGCCCAGAGAAACCAGATGACCAGCTTTGAACCAAGAGGGTAAGCGATGACTGCGGAAAGTACGATTGAAACCAGGGGATTTGAAACCGAAGCCAAACAGCTGCTTCACCTGATGATCCATTCCCTCTACAGCAACCGGGAAATTTTCTTGCGGGAGCTCATTTCAAACGCCTCCGATGCTGCCGACAAACTACGTTTTGAAGCCCTGTCCAAGCCAGACCTGCTGGGTGATGACAAGGACATGAAGGTACAGGTGGATGTTGACGAAAAGCGTCTCACCATCAGCATATCCGACAATGGCATTGGCATGACCAGGGATGAGGTGATCGCCAATCTGGGCACCATTGCCCGCTCCGGAACAGCCCAGTTCCTGCAGAGCCTGACCGGTGACCAGAGAAAGGATTCCCAACTCATCGGCAAGTTTGGTGTCGGGTTTTACTCGGCATTCATTGTCGCGGATGAAGTCGAGGTGTTGACCCGCAAAGCCGGTACTGCTTCCGGCGAGGGTGTGCGCTGGACTTCCAGAGGGGAGTCGGAATACTCATTGGAGACTGTCGAAAAGGCCGGGCGAGGGACAACGGTTATCCTGCACCTGAAAAAAGATGCCAAAGAATTCGCGCAGGCATTCCGACTGCGGAGCATCATCAAGAAGTACGCTGACCATATTTCCATACCGGTCATGATGAGCAAGCCTGACTTCGAAGATGATAAAGACAAGAAGAAGAAAAAAGATGCTCCCACCGAGTATGAGACCATCAATACCGCCAAGGCGTTATGGACCCGGCCGCGGCAGGAGTTGAGTGAGGACGATTACCGCGAATTCTACAAACACGTCAGTCATGATTTTGAAGACCCTCTCGACTGGAGCCACAACAAGGTGGAAGGCAAGCTGGAATACACCAGTTTGCTCTACATACCGGCACGTGCGCCTTTTGATTTATGGAACAGGGATGCCGCCCGCGGATTGAAGCTTTATGTCCAGCGTGTCTTCATCATGGACGATGCGGAGCAATTCCTGCCGCTTTACCTCAGGTTCATCAAGGGTGTCGTGGACTCCAATGACATCTCGCTGAATGTGTCCAGGGAGATTCTGCAAAAGGACCCCACGGTGGATTCCATCCGCACGGCACTGACCAAGCGCGTGCTGGACATGCTGGAAAAACTGCGCAAAAAGCAGCCTGAGAAATACGCCACGTTCTGGACTGAATTCGGTCAGGTCCTGAAGGAAGGTCTGGCGGAAGATCATGCCAATCGCGAAAAGGTTGCGGGTCTCTTGCAGTTCACTACCACTCATTCCGATACAGACAAGCAGGACCAGGGGCTCGCCGACTACGTCGCACGCATGCAGGAAGGGCAGGACAAGATTTACTACCTGGTGGCCGAATCACTCAAGACAGCCCGAAACAGCCCTCATTTGGAAATCTTCCGCAAAAAGGGCATTGAAGTGATTCTTATGCATGATCGGATCGATGAGTGGCTGATGAGCTACCTCCATGAGTTCGATGGCAAGTCGTTCCAGGATGTTGCCCGCGGAGAACTGGATCTTGGCAAGCTGGAGGACAAGGAGGAGAAACGCAAACAGGAGACGGTCGAGAAGGAGTTTGAAGCCCTTGTGAAGCGTGTCAAAACCCGATTGGGCGACAAGGTCCAGGAGGTTCGCATGACTCACCGACTGACCGAGTCACCCGCCTGCCTGGCCGTGGGAGAGCATGACATGGGGGAGCAGATGCGCCGCATCATGCAGGCATCCGGGCAGAAAGTGCCGGAGACTAAGCCGATATTTGAGCTCAACCCGGAGCATCCGCTGGTGATCAAGCTGGACAAGGAAGCCGATGAGGACCGTTTTAACGATCTCATAGAGATTTTGTTTGATCAGGCCGCACTTGCAGAAGGGCGCCACCTGGAGGATCCCGGAAGCTTTACCCAACGGCTCAACAAGTTGTTGCTGGAGTTGTGCGGCTGATCAAGGAGCGTGACACTGCCCAAAGGAGCAGATTCACATCTGCTCCAGGGTTTGCAGGCCCAGCAATTCCAGACCTTCCCGTAGAACGGCAGCCGTCAGTGTGGCAAGGGCCAGTCGACTGGCCCTCACCGGCACATCGGCTTTCAGGATCGGGCAGGCCTCGTAAAAGCGCATGAAAGTGCCGGCCAGTTCATAAAGATACGTGCACAGATGACTGGGAAAGTAATCCGCGGCCACCGCATCGAGCACCTCGGCAAACTGCAATAGTTTGATGGCCAGCTGTCGTTCGGCTGGTTCGCTGATGAGGATTTCGCCGCCACCTGGACTCTCATCCCCCTGTTTCTTTAGGATGCTGGCGATGCGGGTATAGGCATACAGCAGATACGGCGCGGTGTTGCCATCAAACGCCAGCATGGCATCCCAGTCGAATACGTAATCGCTGGTGCGATTCTTGGACAGGTCGGCATATTTCACTGCGCCGATCCCCACCACCCGGGCAATCTCTCGACGGGTATCATTTTCCAGGCCGGGATTCTTGGCCGTCACCAGGTCAAATGCACGTCGAATGCCTTCTTCCAGCAATTCAACCAATTTGACCGTGCCGCCACTACGGGTTTTGAAAGGTTTGCCGTCCTGACCCATCATGGTGCCATAGGCAATATGCAACAGCTCACAACCCGGTCGAACCAGCCCGGCTGCCCTGGCCACCGCGAAGACTTGTTGAAAATGCAGTGATTGTCTGGCGTCCACCACATACAGCACACGGTCAGCCTCCAATGTGTCACAACGAAACTGGATAGCCGCCAGATCCGTGGTGGCATAGAGATAACCACCGTCGGATTTTTGCACTATGACAGGCAGGGGAGCACCGTCCTTGCCAGTGAACTCAGGCAGGAACACGCAGCGGGCTCCCGCCGACTCTGACAACAGGGAACGCTTGTCCAGGGTTTCGACGATCTGCTCCAGGCGGTCGTTATAGAAGCTTTCCGGACGCAGGTCATTCCGGGTAAGGCGAATGCCCAGCAGACCATAGACGGCTTCACAATGGCGCAGGGATTCCTCGATAAACTGGCCCCAGGCCGCCCTGGACTGTGGGTCTCCGGACTGCAGTCTTACCACATTGGCCCTGGCCCGCTCGGCAAATACAGGATCCTGGTCAAATCGCGCCTTCGCCTGCTGATAAAAAGCCTCCAGATCGGCCAGCGCCGTGGGCAGTGGCGTGGACTCGCCGCTGCCTGTCTTTAACTCCTGCAGATGGGCAATCAACATGCCAAACTGGGTGCCCCAGTCTCCCACGTGGTTCTGCCGTATGACCTGGTGCCCGACTTTTTCCAAAACCCGCACCAGGCAGTCGCCGATGATGGTGCCGCGCAGGTGACCCACGTGCATCTCCTTCGCCAGATTGGGGGAGGAGTAGTCGATGACAATGCGCTGGGGAAGCGAGCTTGTGGGCAGAAGCATGTCCACAGTGGCCCCGGCATCGCTCAGAGTCCGGCCAAGATAGAGATCGGATAGATGGATATTGATGAAGCCTGGGCCGGCCACCTCGAGGCGCTCGATAAGAGGGCTGGGGGGCACCTGCGCCACTGTCCTGGCCGCGAGATCCCGCGGATTGATCCGCAATTGCTTGGCCAGCGCCATGACTCCATTGGCCTGATAGTCACCGAATTCGGGACGGGATGCGGACATGACCTGGGCGGACGCGGCAGGAACGCCGGAAGCAATGGCCAAGGCCTGGCTCAACAGGAATTCCAGGGTGATCTTCAAGGTTTGCATGAGCTTGAACGCGCTAAAAAAGGAGGGGATTGTACACCATTCACGGGTGGCTGATTGGTGTAGAATGGCCGCCCCCGTTTTCCACCAGAGCCTGATACGTGAACGACTTCGACAAGGTACGGTTCATTACCATCGAGGAGGCTGCAGGTCAGCGGCTTGATAATTTTCTGCTGCGTGAACTCAAGGGGTTGCCCAAGTCCCGCATCTACCGATTGATTCGCAAAGGCGAGATTCGCATCAACAAGAAGCGCAGCAAGCCGGAAACAAAACTCCAGCAGGGTGACGTGTTGCGGATACCACCCGTGCGCCTGGCACCCCCCCAGGAAATCCCAGCGCCTCGGCCTGGTCTGAGAGATCGGCTGCTGGAGGGGATCATCGCGGAAAGCGATGACTTTCTTGTCGTCAATAAACCTGCGGGACTGTCGGTACATGGCGGATCGGGCGTGCGTCTGGGGCTGATCGAGGCCATGCGGCAATTACGCCCGCAGTGGGGCAGTCTGGAGTTGGCCCATCGCCTGGACAGGGACACCTCAGGCTGTTTGGTACTGGCTAAAAACCCAATATTTTTAAGGCACTTGCATGAAGGTCTTAAAGCCAAGACGGTAGAAAAAACCTACCTGGCGTTGGTGCTTGGCTACTGGCCGGACAACCTGGTTGAGGTCAATGCGGCCCTCGAGAAAAACCTGCTGCAGTCAGGAGAACGCATGGTGCGTGTTTCCCAGGCTGGCAAATCAAGCCTGACCCTTTTTGCCGTCGTCCAGCGGTTTGGCAGGCTGGCCACCCTTGTGGAAGCCCGTCCGGAAACTGGACGTACCCACCAAATACGTGTCCATTGCCAATTTGCGGGTCATCCCATCGTCGGAGACAGTAAGTACAGCGGCGATGCCTCGACTTCATTTCCAGTCAAGGTCCCGGGCCTTTGCCTGCATGCCGCCGCCATCGCCTTTACATTGCCTGGCGAGACCGCAAGACAGCGCTTTGCCGCCGACCTCGACCCGGATTTCCAGGCGCTGCTTAACTCGCTGGAATCCCAGTTAAAATCAGTATCCGCGGCGGTTGCTTCAAGGCACTGAATAGCACAGATTTTTTTGACAGCGCAGCCGGCTGCGCCTATTATTGCGCGCCTATGTCAGACAGCCCGCTGCCAGGCTCGGTAGATGCCCGCAAGATCTTCGCCAGTGGGGGATCCGTCAGAGGGTTTGTCGATCTTCGGCGCCTGCAGAATCTGGTTTCCCTGCTGGCTGAACCACGGGGTGAAGCGAGGGTCTGGCTGAACTTTCTGTTGGATTCCGGCGGAAGACGCTCCATTGTGGGTGGGGTAACAGCCACGTTGAAGGTGAAGTGCCAGCGGTGCCTGCAACCCCTGGATATCCATATTGATGAGCCCGTCAACCTGGTATTGGTTGCTGATGATGCGGCTGCCAAACTGCTGGATACCTCCGTGGATCCCTGGATCAGCCAGGAGCCCCGGATCGACTTGCTGGGACTGGTGGAAGAGCAACTGGTGCTCAGCCTGCCTATCGTGAGCTATCACCAGAGCGGCCCATGTGGCGAACTGATGAGCTATACGGCGGATTCCACCGATGAGCCGCTGTCGGACAACAACAAGGGCACTGCGGCCGGTTCCGGGAATGGACGTGCCGGAGATACAAAGAATCCGGAACAAAGCCCCTTTAAGGTGCTGAAAGATTTGCTTAAGTCGTGAATGGCCGATAACCCCTCGGGTTCGGTCAATGAATTGATCTTCAGGAGATGACTCAAAATGGCAGTTCAAAAAAGCAAAGTGACACGTTCACGTCGCGGCATGCGACGTTCCCACGATTCACTTTCGGCAGCCACGCTTTCCACGGACAAAACCTCCGGGGAAGTGCATCGTCGGCATCATGTGACCCCGGATGGCTTCTACAAAGGCAAGAAAGTACTCGATCTCGGCGACGAGTAATCCATGCCTGGCCGGCACATAGCTGTGGATGCTATGGGTGGCGAATTCGGCGTCCCGGTCACCGTTCCAGCCACTGTTCGGGCTCTTAAATTGCATAAGGACCTGCATGTGTCCCTTATCGGGGACCAGGCGCAGATTGATCGAGCCCTTGCTGAGTGCCGGATAGAAAAGCTGCGCAGCCGCCTGGACGTTGTACACACACCCCACCAGGTGACTGACACCGACAAACCCACTGCTGCGATCCGCGCCCGGGACCGTTCCTCCCTGTTCATCGCCATTCAATTGGTGAAAACCGCCAAGGCGGATGCCTGTGTTTCCAGCGGCAATACCGGCGCTTTGTTGTTGACGGGCCGGCATTTGCTGAAAACTCTGCCGGGCATTGACCGGCCTGCCATCGTGGCCACAATCCCCGGATCCAGCCGCGGGGCCTATCTGCTGGATGTGGGTGCCAATGTGGATTGTCAGGCCGAACAGTTGTTTCAGTTTGCTGTCATGGGTTCGGTACTGGCGGAGAGTCTCAATGGCCAACCGCGAGCCCGGGTGGGCTTGCTGAATATCGGTGTGGAGGACTTCAAGGGTAACGAACAGGTGCGGCGTGCCGCGACCTTGTTGGAAAATTGCCCTGCAATCAACTACGTGGGCTATGTTGAAGGCAATGCATTGTTTGATGGTGCTGCCGATGTCGTGGTTTGTGATGGTTTCGTGGGTAACGTAACGATAAAATCCAGCGCTGGTGTGGTGAATGTAATAAACAGCATAATGCGCCAGCGCATGAACAGTAACCTCTTGAACAGGATGGCGTCTTTGCTGACACTGCCCTTGCTTCACCAGTTGCAGGAACGAATAGACCCGGCCCGCTATAACGGTGCCAGTCTGCTGGGTTTGCAAGGCAGCATCATCAAGAGCCATGGCAACGCCAGAGAGGACGGTTTCCTGTACGCCATTACTCGGGCCGTCAGAGAGGCTGAGCTGGGGGTTCCTGCACTGATTGCCGAGAAAGTGGCTGGCATCATGACAGCCAGCCACCTGGCTGCCAGACAGTCCTGAGGCCAGGGCTCCGCTACTCGCGACAATCTTGACGAGAATAATAACAATGCAAAAATTTGGTTTCGTTTTCCCAGGCCAGGGATCTCAAAAACTCGGAATGCTGGGTGAACTGGCTGATCAGTATCCCTCGATTATCGATACGTTCAATGAAGCATCTGCAGTGGTCGGCCAGGATCTGTGGGAAATCACCCAGAGGGATCCCCACAACACGCTGGATCAGACCCAGATCACCCAACCCGTCCTACTAGCCGCATCCATCGCCATCTGGCGCTTGTGGCAGAGGGAACAGGGGCCGACTCCCATCATCCTCGCCGGCCATAGCCTGGGTGAGTACTCGGCGCTTGTGTGCGGCGGTGTGCTGGATTTCAAGGATGCTGTCAATCTGGTACGGCATCGCGGCGAGTACATGCAAAATGCCGTGCCTTTGGGATCCGGCTCCATGGCAGCAATAGTGGGCCTGGATGACTATCGCATCCATGAGATTTGTGCCGAAGTAGCCGGTGATGAAGTGGTGTCCGCTGCCAATTTCAATTCGCCCGGACAGACTGTGATTGCCGGTGACAAGGCTGCGGTAGAGCGTGCCATGGATGCCTGCAAAAAAGCGGGCGCCAAGCGGGCTTTGCCGCTGAATGTCAGCGTACCTTCCCATTGCGCGCTTATGAAACCCGCGGCCGATTTGCTGGCCAAGGAACTTCACGCGGTGCAATTTCAACCTGCCGCCATACCCATCGTGCAGAATGTGAATGCACAAATTACTGCTGATCCGGATGAGATCAAGGCAAATCTCGTACGCCAGCTGTTCAACCCCGTACTGTGGGTAGACGGGATTCGCCTGATTCATCAAGGTGGCGTCAATAAGGTCATAGAGTGCGGCCCGGGCAGGGTATTGTGCGGACTGATCAAGCGCATCAGCCCGGAAGTGGGAGCTTTCGGTACTGAAGACAGCCAGAGCTTCCTGCAGGCCAAGGCCGAGGTGTCGGTTTGACCAGGGAAATCACCGGGATTGTAAGGAGCACAGAGTGAGTCACAGAAATTTGCAGGAGCCCAGGTAATGAGTGAAGCAGTTAAAGTCGCGCTGGTGACCGGTGCGAGTCGCGGAATTGGCAGGGCCATTGCTCTTGAACTGGGCAGACAAGGCCTGCTGGTCGTCGGGACGGCAACCACCGATGAGGGAGCTGCCACCATTTCGGCCTATTTGCAGGAGGCAGGCATCAGGGGGCAGGGTAAGGCCATGAATGTGTCGAATGACGATTCGGTCGCTACCTGTCTTGAGCAGATCGATGCCCAGTACGGTGCTGTGGCTGTGCTGGTAAACAATGCAGGTATTACCCGGGACAATTTATTGATGCGCATGAAGTCAGAGGAATGGAGCGAGGTCATCGACACCAACCTGAATGCCATGTATCGACTGTGCAAAGTCTGTGTCAAAGGCATGACCAAGGCCCGCTGGGGGCGCATCATCAACATCAGTTCGGTAGTTGGGTCCAGCGGAAATGCCGGACAAACCAACTATGCCGCGAGCAAGGCAGGCATCGAAGGATTTTCCCGCGCCCTGGCCAAGGAAATCGGTTCGCGGGGGATCACGGTGAACTCAGTGGCTCCAGGTTTCATCGACACGGATATGACCCGCTCCCTGCCCGAGAAACAGACTGAGGCACTGCTGGCTCAGATCCCTCTTTCCCGCTTTGGGCGCGCTGAAGAAGTCGCAGCCATGGTTGGGTTTCTTGCGTCGGAAATGGGCGCCTATATCACCGGCGAAACTATCCATGTGAACGGTGGAATGCACATGGCGTGAGGCCTGAACAAATTCACCCATCTCATTGTTTTTATTATATATAAACAGTGCTTTTGCAATAAATTAGCAGTTAAACATTACAACCAATTAAAAATAGAGGTAAACTTGCGGCCTGCATTTACGGGTTCGGTTAAAAAGTGACCAGCCATGCTAGATACGGGCGCAAAATATTGAGGATATTAGGAGCTAAAAATCACTATGAGCAGCATTGAAGAGCGAGTTAAGAAAATTGTTTGCGAACAGCTCGGCGTCAAGGAGGAGGAAGTCAAGCCGTCCGCATCCTTCGTCGAAGACCTGGGCGCCGATTCTCTCGATACCGTAGAACTGGTAATGGCTCTTGAAGAAGAATTCGAAACCGAAATACCCGATGAAGAAGCCGAAAAAATCACCACGGTACAATTGGCAATCGATTACATCAATCAGCACCTGTAATCCATCGATTGTTTGCACCAACCAAAGCTACTCCAGGCATAATCTGGGGTGGCTTTTGTTTTTTATGCCTTGTCCAACTAGAAGCATTGGGGGAATTGATTCTTGAGCGGCAGACGAGTAGTGGTGACGGGCCTGGGTTTATTGACCC
>JBJOHV010000009.1:0-11449 GCA_046047495.1 Pseudomonadota bacterium
GGCCCGTCAGCTGCAGATCGAGGGCAAGGAGCCCAAGGTTCCCGTCGACAAGGACAAGCCCACGGTCATCGCCCTGCGGGAAATCGCCGATGGCCTGGTGGACGTCAAGATTCTCAATGAAAAGCCGGTACTGGAGATGCAGGACCGGGCCAAGCGCGAAGCCGCCCTGGCCCAGATGCAGGCCGAGCAGGATCTGATTGCCGAACCGGAAGCCGATGAAGCCGGCCCCCAGGAAATCCTTGCCGACGACGATGAGTAAAACGGACAGCCGGGATGGTTAGACTCGCGGACACCCAGACCATCAGCACCATCGACTCCCTGGCTGCCAATCTTTCCACCTACCTGGTGCCGGACCAGGTCAATCACGTCCGGCGCGCCTTTTACTATGCGGAACAGGCCCATGACGGCCAGTTCCGCCGCAGCGGCGATCCCTACGTCACCCACCCCCTGGCCGTCGCCAACATCCTCGGCGACATGCACATGGACCATCAGTCCCTGATGGCGGCCATGCTCCACGATGTCATCGAAGACACGGGCATCACCAAGACCGCCATCAAGAGCCAGTTCGGCAACACCGTGGCGGAGCTGGTGGATGGTGTCAGCAAGCTCAACAAGATCAACTTCTCCAGCCGCGCCGAAGCCCAGGCGGAAAACTTCCAGAAAATGGCCATGGCCATGGCCAAGGACCTGCGGGTCATCCTGGTGAAGATCGCCGACCGCCTGCACAACATGCGGACTCTGGGTGTTCTCACGCCGGAGAAGCGACGGCGGATAGCCAGGGAGACGCTGGATATATACGCTCCCATCGCCAACCGCCTGGGCATGAACAATGTGCGGGTGGAATTCGAGGAGCTGGGTTTTGCCGCCCTTTATCCCATGCGCCAGCGCCGCATCAGCGCGGCGGTGCGCAAGGTACGGGGCAACCGCAAGGAGATCGTGTCCCAGATCCAGACCTCCCTGGAAGCCTGCCTGGAACGGGAGGGCATGCCGGGGCGCATCATCGGCCGCGAAAAGCACCTGTACAGCATCTACGAAAAGATGCGGGCCAAGCGCAAATCCTTTTCCGAAATCATGGACGTGTATGCCTTCCGCATCATCGTGGACTCGGTGGATACCTGCTACCGGGTGCTGGGCGCCGTGCACAATCTGTACAAACCGGTGCCTGGCCGCTTCAAGGACTACATCGCCATTCCCAAGACCAACGGCTACCAGTCCCTGCACACCACCCTGTTCGGCATGCACGGTGTGCCCATCGAGATCCAGATCCGCACCGAAGAAATGGAGGCCATGGCCAACAACGGCATCGCCGCCCACTGGCTCTACAAGTCGGGTGACGACTCCCCCACCAATGCCCATATCCGGGCCCGGGAGTGGGTGAACGGCCTGCTGGAGATGCAGCAGAACGCCGGCAACTCTCTCGAGTTCATCGAGAACGTCAAGATCGATCTGTTTCCCGACGAGATCTATGTGTTCACCCCCAAGGGAGCGATATTCGAACTTCCCACCGGATCCACAGCGGTCGATTTTGCCTATGCCGTGCACACCGATGTGGGAAATGGCTGCGTGGCCTGCCGCATCAACCGGCGCCTGGCGCCTCTCAGCGAACCCCTGCAAAGCGGCCAGACCGTGGAGATCATCACCGCCCCCGGCGCCCAGCCCAATCCGGCCTGGCTCAGTTTCGTGGTCACCGGCAAGGCACGCAGCAATATCCGTCATTACCTGAAAAACCAGAAGCAGTCGGAATCCGTGTCCCTCGGCCGCCGCCTGCTCAACAAGGCGCTGGCGGGCTTTGGTTGCCAGCTGGACAACATTCCCCAGGACAACATCGAGCGGGTGCTGAAACAGACCGGCCTGTCCTCCCTGGAACATCTGTTAAGCGAAGTGGGCCTGGGCAATCGCATGGCCTATATCGTGGCCCAGCGGCTGGCACCGACGGAGCGCACTCAAGAAGAGATCGAGTCTTCCGAGAAGCAGCACTCCCTGGCCATTCGCGGTTCCGAGGGCATGGTCATGAGCTATGCCAAGTGCTGCCATCCCATTCCCGGTGATCCCATCATCGGCCACTTCAGTTCCGGACGCGGCATGGTGATCCACACCAACGACTGCAACAACATCGCCGATATTCTCGACAATCCGGAAAAATGCGTGACCGTCAGCTGGGACCCGGGCGTGGTGGGGGAATTCTCCGTGGATCTGCGGGTGGAGCTGGAGAATCAGCGCGGCATCATCGCCACCCTGGCCACCGCCATCACCGGCGCCGAGGCCAACATCGAAAAGATCAGCACGGTGGAGCGGGATGCCCGCTTCAGTATCGTGAATCTGTCCATCAATGTGCGCAACAGGATACACCTGGCACGGGTCATGAAACGGGTGCGTTTGCTGACGCCCGTGTCCAAGGTCACCCGGGTGAAGAGCCGGCGCGTACGCAAAGTCATCAAGAGCACCCTGGGCAGCCTGGGGGGGAGCTGAGTCATGGCAAAACTACGCAAGATTTCCACGCAAGCGGCACCCGGTGCCATCGGACCCTACTCCCAGGCCATCGCCCTCGACTCCCTGGTGTTCCTGTCCGGACAGATCCCCCTGGAACCCGCCACCATGACCCTGGTAGAAGGCGGCATCAGGGAACAGGCCGTGCAGGTGTTCGAGAACCTCTCCGCCGTCGCCAAGGCCAGCGGAGGTTCCCTGGCGGACATCGTCAAGTTAACCATTTACCTCACGGATCTGGGTGATTTCCCGGTGGTCAACGAAATCATGTCCAGCTATTTCAGCGAGCCTTATCCGGCGCGCGCCACCATCGCCGTGAGCGCTCTGCCCCGCAGTGCCGCCATCGAGGTCGACGCCATCCTGGCACTGTAGGCCGACCATGACCCGGTCCGCGACCCTGGAGCAGGTGCCACTGACCCGGCTCAAGGGGGTGGGCCCGGCCCTGGAAGCCAAGCTGCACGGCCTCGGCATACTCAATGTGCAGGATCTGCTGTTCCACCTGCCGTACAGTTACCAGGACCGCACCCGCATCAACCCCATCAAGAGCCTGCATTTTGGCGACACGGTGCAGATCGAGGGGGAGATCGTGTCCAGCACTGTGGTCTTCGGTCGGCGGCGCAGTCTGCAATGTGTGGTGCGTGACCCCGGCGGCATCATCACCCTGCGCTTTTTTTTCTTCAGCCCTGCCCAGCAGAAAACCCTGCAACCCGGCGCCCGACTGCGCTGTTACGGTGAGGTACGGCGCGGGCGGCACGGCCTGGAGATTTACCATCCCGAGTACCGCTTCGTCACCGCCGAGCAGGAAGGTGAGGTCGAGCAGCGCCTGACCCCCATTTATCCCACCACGGAGAATCTGCAGCAGGCACGCCTGCGGGCCATCATCGAACAGGCCCTGCAGTTGCTGCAGCGCGCCGAGCAGATCACCGACTACCTGCCGGAATCTGTGCTGGCCCGGCAACGTTTCATGCCCCTGGACCAGGCCCTGCACTTTCTCCATCACCCGCCTCCCGATGTGGACCTGAGTCTGCTGGAGGCCGGCACCCATCCCGCCCAGCAACGGCTCGCCTTCGAGGAACTGCTGAGCCATCGTCTTTGCATGCGACGCCTGCGGCTGGCCGCCAATCAGCGCAGTGCTCCTGCCATGGTCGTGCGGGGTTCTCTGCTGAACGACTTCATCGCCAGCCTGCCATTTAAGCTGACCGCCGCACAGCAACGAACGTTCCGGGAAATCTCCGCCGACATGGCCAATCCCCATCCCATGTTACGGTTGTTACAGGGCGATGTCGGGTCTGGCAAAACCCTGGTGGCGGCACTGACTGCCCTGCAGGCGGTGGCCAATGGTTATCAGGCGGTCATCATGGCGCCCACCGAGATTCTGGCGGAGCAGCATTTCGCCAATTTCTCCCGCTGGATGGGGCCTTTGGACATCGGTGTGGGCTGGCTCAGCGGCAAGCTCACGGGCAAGGCCCGGGACACCCAGCTGGCTGCCATTGCCCAGGGCAGTGCCCGCATCATCGTCGGTACCCACGCGCTGTTCCAGTCGGCAGTGGAGTATGCGCGGCTGGGTCTGGTGATCATCGATGAGCAACACCGCTTCGGTGTCCACCAGCGCATGGCCCTGCGGGACAAGGCGGACATCGCCGGACTCAATCCCCATCAGCTGGTAATGACCGCCACTCCCATTCCCCGCACCCTGGCCATGAGCGCCTATGCGGACCTGGATTGCTCGGTGATCGATGAACTGCCACCCGGCCGCACCCCGGTGACCACCCTGCTGATCGACAGCGGTCGCCGGCCGGAAGTGGTGGACCGCATCCGCGAGGCCTGTCGCAAGGGCAACCAGGCCTACTGGGTGTGCACCCTCATCGAGGAATCGGAGGCGCTGCAATGTCAGGCAGCCGAAGCCACCGCCACCCTGTTGCAGGAGCAATTGCCGGATCTGCGGCTGGGGCTGGTCCACGGCCGCATGAAGCCCCGCGACAAGGCCCGGGTCATGGCCGCATTCAAGGAGGGAGAGCTGCAACTGCTGGTGGCCACCACGGTCATCGAGGTGGGTGTGGACGTGCCCAATGCCAGTCTGATGGTG
Organism: Pseudomonadota bacterium; assembly: GCA_046047495.1. Lineage (GTDB taxonomy): Bacteria > Pseudomonadota > Gammaproteobacteria > Pseudomonadales > Pseudohongiellaceae > NORP240. Next base: position 4,571 of record JBJOHV010000009.1, read on the forward strand.
ATCGAGAATCCGGAGCGCCTGGGCCTGGCCCAGTTGCACCAGTTGCGGGGCAGGGTGGGACGTGGCGCCCTGGCCAGTTACTGCATTCTGTTATACCAGACCCCTCTGTCGGAAACCTCCAAACACCGGCTGACGGTGATGAAGCAAAGCAATGACGGCTTTTTCATCGCCGAGAAAGACCTGGAAATCCGGGGACCTGGCCAGGTGCTGGGCACGCAGCAGACCGGCCTCATGCAGTTTCGGGTGGCGGACATCGCCCGGGACGGATTCCTGTTGGACGCCGTGCGGGACCACGCCGAAACCATTCTCGCTGACTATCCGGACCGGGTGGAGCCGCTGGTACACCGCTGGCTGGGGGATCGGGAGCACTATGGCAAGGTGTGAGCCCCCGTGGCGCGACCGCTGCGAATTCTTTATGCTTCGGCTTCCTCTTTGACCGGAAACCCCCGACGGTATCGTGCATGGACCCCGTCCTGACCACTCTCAAGCGCTGGCTTACCTGGCTACGGCTGGGTTTCCAACAGACGTTTCCGGAGCTGTATGCCAAGCTTCCCGCCTATGCCCGGCTGATTCGCCTGGACAAGCCCATCGGTGTGTATCTGTTGCTGTGGCCCACCCTCAGCGCCCTGTGGATCGCCGCCGAAGGCTTGCCGGATTGGCACCTGCTCGTGATCTTCGTGCTGGGTACGTTTCTCATGCGCTCGGCCGGCTGCTGCATCAATGACTTTGCCGACGCCGATTTCGACGGCCGGGTGGAACGCACCCGCCAGCGACCCCTGGCCACCGGACAGCTGACCCGCCGGGATGCCCTGGCCTGTTTTGCCCTGCTGGCGGGCTGCGGCTTCATCCTCGTTTTATTCACCAACACCGCCACCATCCTGCTGTCCTTCGGTGCGGTGCTGGTGGCCAGTCTGTATCCCTTCATGAAGCGTTACACCAGCCTGCCCCAGGTGGTGCTGGGGGTGGCGTTTTCCTGGGGCATGCTGATGGCCTTTACGGCCCAGCGCGGTGAGATACCCCAGGTGGCCTGGCTGCTGTTCATTGCCAATATTCTATGGACGGTGGCCTATGACACCGAATATGCCATGGTGGACCGGGAGGATGATCTGGAGCTGGGGATCCGCTCCACTGCCATATTGTTCGGCAGCGCCGACCGCATGATGATTGGTTCACTGCAGGGACTGTTCATCGTCGCCCTGTGGCTCGCGGGCCGCCAGTTGCAGCTGGGCGGCTGGTTCCTGCTGGGCATTTTCGTCATGACAGGATTGTTCGCCTATCAGCAGTGGCTGATCCGGGAACGGCTGCCGACCCCCTGCTTCAAAGCCTTCCTCAACAACAACTGGGTCGGCGCCGCACTGTTCAGCAGCATCGTCCTGAGCCACCTCTGACACCGGGGTCGGAGCATTTGTTACATTTTTGCTTCGACCCCGATGGTCGACTACACTTCTTATTGTCATGCAGGAGGCAAGGATGCCCCGAAAGCCCAGATTGTTTATCCCGGATATTCCCGTTCACGTCGTCGTGAGAGGCCACAATCACCAGGCGATTGTTGCACGATCGCACGACTATTCTGTTTTTATTGAAAGCCTGGCGCAGGCAATTGAGCGATATTCCATAAAGCTCCATGCATGGGTTTTGATGACCAACCACCTGCATGTTCTTTTGACGGCTCCCGTTGCTGATTCCTTGCCTCGCACCATGCAATATCTCGGTGCCCGATACGGCCGCTACTTCAACACGCGAACCAAGCGGACCGGCGCGCTCTGGGATGGGCGCTACCGGCCATCCCCTGTATCGACCGAGCGCTATCTGCTCGCCTGTTATCGGTATATCGAATTGAACCCCGTGCGCGCGGGCATGGTTGACAACCCGGAAGAGTATCCCTGGTCCAGCTACCATGCCAATGCGCTGGGAATTACCGACATGATGGTCACGCCATACGACTGCTATCTGGCGTTGGGTGGAAGCCAAAGCAGGCGACGGCAAAACTATCGGGCGCTGTTTGCCAGCGAACTCGAGCCGCGAATGATTGATGCGCTGCGCTATGGCGCGAAAAAAGGTCGGCCCGTGGGTGATGCGGCATTTGTTTCCCGAATTGAAACTTTGACGCAGCGCGACGCGGCCGGGGTCGGTGCCGGGGTCGGAGCAAAAATGTAACAAATGCTCCGACCCCGGTGGTGGGTCAGCTGAATGCCTGGATGCCCGTCTGGGCCCGGCCCAGTATGAGGGCGTGGATGTCCTGGGTGCCTTCGTAGGTGTTCACCACCTCCAGATTCTGCAGATGGCGCATTACCGGGTATTCATCGGAGATCCCGTTGCCCCCCAGCATATCCCGCGCCTCCCGCGCCGTGTCCAGCGCCTTGAGGCAGGAGTTGCGCTTCAACAGAGAGATCAGCGGCGGTGCCAGTTTGCCCTCATCTTTCATGCGGCAGGCCCGCAGGCAACCCTGCAGGCCGAGGGAAATCTCCGTCTGCATGATGGCCAGCTTCTTCTGAATGATCTGGTTGGCGGCCAGGGGCCGGCCGAACTGCTTGCGGTCCAGGGTGTATTGCAGGGCGGTGCGCCAGCAGGTTTCGGCGGCGCCCAGGGCACCCCAGGCGATGCCGAGGCGGGCGGAGTTCAAGCAGGTGAACGGGCCCTTGAGGCCACCCACGTCCGGAAACTTGTTTTCCACCGGCACGAATACCTCGTCCATGACGATCTCACCGGTGACCGAAGCCCGCAGGGCCAGTTTTCCTTCGATCTTGGGCGCGCTGAGGCCCTTCATGCCCTTTTCGAGAATGAAGCCGCGGATCACGCCGTCATCATCCTTGGCCCACACCACAAACACATCGGCGATGGGGGAGTTGCTGATCCAGTTCTTGGCGCCGCTCAGCACATAGCCGTCCGCCACCGTGCGTGCACGGGTGATCATGCCGGCGGGATCGGAGCCATGGTCCGGTTCGGTGAGGCCAAAGCAGCCGATGTACTCGCCGCTGGCCAGCTTGGGCAGGTAGCGCTGCTTCTGATCCTCGGTGCCGAATTCATTGATGGGATGCATCACCAGGGAGGACTGCACACTCATCATGGAGCGGTAGCCGGAGTCCACCGCCTCCACCTCCCGGGCGGTCAATCCGTAGCTCACGTAGTTGAGGCCCGCGCAGCCATAGCCCTCGATGGTGCAGCCCAGCAGACCCAGGGCACCCATTTCCCTGAAGATCTCGGGATCGGTGTATTCCTTGCGATAGGCGTCCCGCACCCGGGGCAGCAGTTTGTCCTGGGCATACTGGCGTGCGGTGTCCTTGACCAGCCGCTCCTCCTCGGTCAACTGCTCGTCCAGCAGAAATGGATCCTGCCAGTTGAATTGTGCGTTGTCTGAATGTGCAGACATGGTGTTCCCCCGGGGTTCTGGAAAGGCGCAAAGTTTAGCAAATTGGCAGACGCCCGGCAGTATTTTGATAGAATGGCCGCCCATGGACGTTTCCCACCTTCTCAATGCCCTCAACAACGAACAGCGCCAGGCGGTAACCTCAGATACCCCCTATCTGCTGGTGCTGGCCGGTGCCGGCAGCGGCAAGACCCGGGTCCTGGTGCACCGCATCGCCTGGCTGCTGCAAACGGAATTCGTCTCGCCCTACAGCATTCTGGCCGTCACCTTCACCAACAAGGCGGCCCGGGAGATGCGCACCCGCATCGAGGATCTGCTGGGCCAGCCCGTGGGCGGCATGTGGGTAGGCACCTTTCACGGCCTGGCCCATCGACTGTTGCGAACCCACTGGCAGGAGGCGGGACTGCCGGAGGATTTTCACATTCTGGACAGCGACGATCAGCTGCGCCTCATCAAACGAATCAGCCGCACCCTCGGCATCGATGATGAGAAGTGGCCGCCACGTCAGATCCAGTGGTTCATCAACAGTCAGAAGGACGAAGGACTGCGGGCCGCCAGCGTGGATCATTTCAACGATGATTACGCAAAAACCATGGTGGCGGTTTACGCCGCCTACGAGGACGCCTGCAATCGCGGCGGCATGGTGGACTTCGCCGAGATCCTGCTGCGCGCCCATGAGCTGTGGCTGAAGAACCCCCAGGTGCTGGATCATTACCGCAAGCGCTTCCAGTACATCCTGGTGGACGAGTTCCAGGACACCAACGCCGTACAATATGCCTGGCTGCGGGTGCTGGGCGCACAGGCCAGCCAGATGCTGGTGGTGGGGGACGACGACCAGTCCATCTATGGCTGGCGCGGCGCCCGCATCGAGAACATCCAGAAATTCAATACCGACTTCCCCGGCGCCGGCATGATCCGCCTGGAACAGAACTACCGTTCCACGTCGACCATTTTGAAGGCTGCCAACAAGCTGATCGCCCACAACCAGGGCCGGCTGGGCAAAAACCTGTGGACCGACGGCAAGGAAGGGGAGCAGATCTCCCTTTATGAAGCCTTCAACGAGCAGGACGAAGCCCGCTTCATCGTGGATCGCCTGCAGGACTGGGTCAACAAGGGATCGCGCCGCAGCGATGCCGCCATCCTGTACCGCTCCAACGCCCAGTCACGGGAGCTGGAAGACGCGCTGCTGCGGGTCGGCATGCCCTATCGCATTTACGGCGGCCAGCGCTTCTACGAACGCCTGGAGATCAAGAACGCCCTGTCCTACCTGCGCCTGCTGGTGAACCGCCATGACGACACCGCCATGGAGCGGGTCATCAATGTGCCGGTGCGGGGCATCGGCGGCCGCACCCTGGACCAGATCCGCCAACTGGCCCGCCAGGAAAACATCTCCCTGTGGAGCGCCTGCGTCCGCTGCGTCAATGAAAAACTGTTGAGCGCCCGTGCAGCCAATTCGGTGCTGGCGTTTCTGCAGCTCATCGATGCCATGCAGCAGGCCTGCGACTCCCTGGAATTGCACAAGAAGGTGGAGCATGTGATCCGCCACAGCGGCCTGGTGCAACACCATCAGAAAGAGGAAGGGGAGAAGGCCCAGGCCCGCATCGAGAACCTGGAAGAACTCATCAGCGCCGCCAACAGTTTCGACGAGTCGGAACTGGATGCGAAGGACGATCTCACCTCCAACACCATTCTCGCCGCCTTCCTGGACCAGGCTGCCCTGGATGCGGGGGATGCACAGGCCGCCGAGCACGAGGATGCGGTGCAGCTCATGACCCTGCATTCGGCCAAGGGCCTGGAGTTTCCCCTGGTGTTCATGGCGGGCATGGAGGAAGGACTGTTTCCTCACAAGATGTCCATGGACAATCTCAACGGCCTGGAGGAAGAACGGCGGCTCTGCTATGTGGGTATCACCCGCGCCAAGAGCAAGCTGTACATGTGCTATGCCGAATCCCGGCGCCTGCACGGTGACGTGAATCTGACCCGGCCCTCGCGCTTCATTCGGGAAATACCACCGGAACTCATCGAAGCCATCCGCCTGAAGTCGGCCGTTACCCGGCCGGCTGCGGCATTCGGCGGCATGACCCGGGGCAGCTCTCTGCCCCGTGGCGGTTCCGGATTCGCCACCGCAGAAGTGCCCCATACCGACCTGTCCCTGGGCCAACGGGTGATGCACGGCAAATTCGGTGAAGGGGTGGTACTGAACTACGAAGGCCAGGGCAGCAATGCCCGGGTACAGGTCAATTTCGACAGCTTCGGCAGCAAATGGCTGGTGCTGTCCTACGCCAAACTGGAAGTATTGGGCTAATCCTATGATGCAGGTTATGCGACTGACGACTAACTCCGGGGTCGGAGCAAATGTCACAATTTTGCTCCGACCCCAATTGCTGATACTGCTGTTGATGCTGGCGGCTTGCGGTCCGCAGTCACCGACACCGGTTGGTGAGGCGGCTGCCGCAGACAGCCAGGTCTACAACTGGAAGATGATCACCTCCTGGCCCAAGAATCTGCCGGCCCTTGGCACCTCACCGGAACTGTTTGCCCAGCAAGTGGAAACCATGAGCAACGGTCGCATGCGCATCCGTGTTTACGGCGCCAACGAACTGGTTGGCGGCCTGGAAGTGTTCGATGCGGTGTCCCGCGGCACGGCGGAAATCGGCCACAGTGGCGCTTATTACTGGCAAGGCAAGATAGCCGCGACCCCGTTTTTTTCCAGCATTCCCTTCGGCCTCACCGGTACCGAGATGAACGCCTGGCTGGCCTATGGCGGCGGCAATGAGCTGTGGCGCGAGCTGTATGCCCCATTCAATCTCATTCCCGTGCGCGGTGGCCAATCCGGCACCCAGATGTTTGGCTGGTTCAACAAGGAGATCAATTCTCTCAGCGACCTGCAGGGCATGAAGATGCGCATTCCCAGCCTGGGCGGTGAAGTGTTTGCCCGCGCCGGCGGCGTGCCGGTGACCATGCAGGTGAGTGACGTATTCACTGCGCTGGAAACCGGTGCCCTGGATGCCACCGAGTTCGTGTCACCCTATAACGACCTCGCAGCCGGCTATCACACGGTGGCGAAGTACTATTATTACCCAGGCTGGCACGAACCCGGTTCCTCCCTGGAAACCGTGTTCAACAAGAGCGCCTTCGAGGCATTGCCGGCTGATTTGCAGGAGATTCTGTTGACCGCCGCCGAAGTGATGAACCAGCGCATCTACGACGAACTCACCGCCCGCAACAATGAGGCCCTGCAAACACTGGTAAATGAATATGGCGTGGAAGTGCGGCGCTTACCGGATGATGTGCTGCGGGAGTTCCGCCGCATCTCCACCGACGTGGTTCGGGAGCTGGCCCAGACCGACGACAGCACCCGCAAGGTGTATGAGTCCTGGAGTGCGTTCCTGAGCGGCGTGTCCGCTTACCACCGCATCGCAGAGGATGCCTTCATCGAGGCCCGCAACCTCCAGTAAAACCACAGGGGTCGGAAAACCGAAAAACCGGGGTCGGAGCAAAAGTCACAATTG
>JBJOHV010000010.1:0-6703 GCA_046047495.1 Pseudomonadota bacterium
GACGCGGACTGGATCAACATGCCATTGCACAGCTGGAAACATTGGTGCAAAAATCCCTGCAGCCTGACCTGACACTGATTCTCGACATGGATCCCGACAAAGGTCTCGAAAGAGCACGTCAGCGCGGCGGACTTGACCGCTTCGAGACGCAGCATCTCGATTTTTTTAAAGCTGTTCGTCGAGTCTATCTCGAGCGGGCCCGAAGCGACCCAGGGCGCTGCGTCGTAATTGATGCCAGCGCAGAACTCCAGGTAGTAAAGGCGGCAGTGCTGGATGCTGTTGCAGGGATCTGTCAGCAGACCTCATGAATCCTTTCCCAATTTATCCCTGGCAGCAGGACAACTGGCGTGACATCTGTCGTCAATGGCATCAGGATCGACTCGCCCACGCCTACCTGCTTTGCGGGGAGGCTGATATCGGCAAGAGACAGTTCGCCAGTGCCATGGCAGGTCTCTTGCTGTGTGAAAGACCCCAGCAGGAAGCAGCCTGCGGTGAATGCAGAAATTGTATTCTGATCGGCAGCGGCAACCAGCCGGATTTGTTGACCATCGCACCCACCGACAACAGTCGTCAGATTCGTATCGAGCAAATACGAGAACTTGGTGACTTCCTTGCCATGACCACCCATTCCTCCGCTCGCAAGATTGTGATTCTGTATCCTGCCGACATGATGAACACCAGCGCCGCCAATGCGTTGCTTAAAACCCTGGAGGAGCCGGCCGGAAGTACATTGCTGTTGTTGGTGAGTGATCTACCCGGAAGATTGTTACCCACTTTGCGCAGTCGGTGCCAGAAAATCAATTTTTCCAAACCCGACCCTGCCAGCGCGATGGCGTGGCTGGCCCGGGTGGTGGACTGGCCGGACATGGAAGCGCTCCTGATCATGGCGGAGGGAAAACCATTGCTGGCAAAGAGGCTGGTCGACTCCGGCGACATGGCACAGAGAGAAGTCATCCTGCGCAGCCTGGCAGAGATGTTGGCCGGACGTCTTGCTGCTCACGAGTTTATAGCGGCAAGCCGCCAACTGGATGTCAACCTCATCATCACCTGTTATGAGCAGATCACGACTATATTGATCAAGCATGCCTTGGGCAGCAGGGGTTCACAGCATTCTTCCAACACCATGACTAATCTGGCTCAGCGACTCATACCCAAGGAAGGACTGGCGGACTCGGGGACCATAGCTCGACTGATGGATTTTCAGCAAACCGCCGTTGGGGCACGGCAACAGATGCAAGGCATGAGCAACCCCAACCCGGCATTGATATTGGAGACACTCACATGGCAGTGGTGCCAGCTGGCTTGAAAAGGTGACTGCTACGGCGCAAGGCCAAGTGCAGCGTACAGCCGACAAGTTCGTCGTGACGATCAAGGATGTTGCGGCATTACGGTCTGCCTACCTGCCATTTCTTATAAACGGCGGGCTGCTGATCCCCTTCGAGAATTTTTCGGCACTAGGCCAGCAGGTCTTTCTGGTCCTCTATCTGCTGGACGAAGAGACTCCGCATGCGGTCTCGGGCAGGATCGCCTGGTCGGCAACGGCGCGAAGCGGTTTGTCTTGGGGAAAGGGCATCGGCGTTCAATTCGATGCAGGCAACGAAAAATTGCAGCTCCGTCTGAGATCCTATCTGAACACGGATGAAGGCGCAGAGCAGCCATTGCCCTGAATCGCGGCAGCCACAGCCTAGATACGTCTCTCAGCGCCCTGGGCCACCCTGCATGGCCTGGTGAATCTGCGTGCTCAATTCCTCGGCAATTGCCAGACTGGCGGTGAGTCCGGGCGACTCAATTCCGAACAGCTGCCATAAGCCAGGATGCCCGTGATCCTGCGGTCCCTGAAATTCGAAATCCTGCCAGGGCATGCCAGGCCCCGACAATTTGGGCCGGATTCCACTATAGGCGGGTGCCAGGCGTCGCTCATCCAGGTCTGGAAAATAACGACGGATGGCGCTAACGAAGCGAGACTGCGCCTTTCGGCTAACACTGTAATCCAGCGCATCCACATATTCCGTGTCAGGGCCGAAGCGGCACTGTCCAGCCAAATCCAGTGTTGCATGAATTCCCAAGCCTGCAAGCCCGGCCTCGGGTAAGGGGTATATGAGGTGCTGGAAAGGGCTGCGACCTGAATAACTGTAATAGGTACCCTTGCAGGGATACAGCGCGGGAACAGATTGGCTCTTTATGCCCTGTATCTGCGCGGCCAGCGCCTGGGCGCCCAGACCGGCACAATTGATAACCCATTGTGTTGCAATGGTAAACCGATCATCGCTGCCAGCCCCAGGGCGACGGGAATCGCGGGGCAAATGCTCACAATGCAGGACCCAACCAACCCGGTCGTCCTGCGGAGTGATTCTGTCCACACGGGAGCAGGGGGCCCAAACGACGCCTGAGGCAGTGGCTTCAGAAAGCAGGCTCGCCATAAAGTGATGGCTGTCCAGAATTCCGCTGCTCGGAGACCATAGTGCCACACCGGCGTTAACATGTGGTTCTCGTCGGAGTATCTCCTGGCGGTCCAGCCATACCAGGTCTTCGACGCCATTGGCCAGGGCCTGCTGCCGGAGCCTGTCCAGAGCCTGTTCGTCACCCGTCTGGGCAATGATGAGCTTACCCAATCGCTTGGCCGCTATACCTCGCGATTCACAGTAGCGGTAAAGCAGTGCTTTGCCCCGAACGCAAAGACGGGCCTTGCGGCTGCCGGTGGGATAGTAGATGCCGGCATGGATGACTTCACTGCTGCGACTGCTGGTGTGCTGACCGAAGCCAGTCTCCTGATCCAGCAAGGCGATCCCGCTGCCATCGCCGAGGGTTTCGGCCAGCTGCCGAGCCAATGCCAATCCTATGGCTCCTGCACCGATGATCACTGCATCAAATCTGTGCATAAGCCTTTGGTTAGCTAACAATCCGTCGAAAGGTCAGGTTGATCCTGCTCCCATCCACATGTTTTTCCTTAGGTACCTGATGCAACCAGTTGTTCTGGGTACCTTCTCCCATGATGAGGAGCGATCCATGCTGCAGGGGCAGACTTTTCTTTCCCAGTTCCCTACGGGTCTTGTGGCGCAATTCAAAGGTACGGGTTGCGCCAAGACTGAGGGATGCAACAACCGCCATGGGGCCCATTTCGGGCTCATTGTCACTGTGCCACGACACGCTGTCCTGGCCTGTTCGGTAGTAGTTGGCAAGCACCGAATTGAAATCCTGGCCAGCCAGTCGTTTCACGAGATGCCGGACGTCGCTTAAGCAGTCTGGCCATGGCAGGGGCTGCATGCGGATGCCGGAATAGCCATAGCTGGTGTCGGGATCTCCAATCCAGCACTGCAAGCGGGGTATCGGCAGGACCCGTCCAGCAATCCGAATATGAGCTTGCTCCCAGGGCAGAGCTTCCCGCAGGCGCGCAAACAGATCATCCGCCTCCCTGGCAGTCAAGGCTTGGGGAAATTCCAGCAACGAGCCATCCGGCAGGTCATAAACCCGAGGTGTGCTGAGCTCCGGCCGCGGCTCGTGTTGAAACAGGTCTGTGTGCATGATTTGTGGCACTATCGGGGTCGGATATGGGCTTGATCAGTGTCGCAAGTTTACTGGCAAACGGACTTACAACTAGCATGAATTACAAAGAGTTTGGCTATGATTTTTTCGTCATTGGCGGCGGCTCCGGAGGCGTCCGGGCCGCGCGTGTCGCTGCGTCTCTGGGCGCGCGGGTGGCATTGGCAGAGGAACGCTATTTCGGCGGCACCTGTGTCAATGTCGGCTGTGTTCCTAAAAAACTCATGAGCTACGCCGCCAGTTTTCGGGATAGCTTTGAAGATAGCCAGGGATTTGGCTGGATCAGTCCTGCCCCGCGCTTCGAGTGGTCCAGTTTTAAAGAAGGTAAAGATAAAGAAATCATTCGGTTGGAAGGTATTTATAAGAGTCTTTTGGAATCCAGTGGTGTGTCGGTTTTTAAGCAGCGTGCGCGTTTGACGGGCGCCCACACGGTTCAGATGGGTCAGCAGGTAGTCCAACAACTGCCCGCCGATTTGCTTATTATCGGCGGCGGCTATATCGCGGTTGAGTTTGCCAGCATCTTGGGCCGCTTAGGCTGCGCGATCCGAGTCAATTACCGGGGTGAGTGGTTACTCAATGGCTTTGATTCAGACCTGCGACAGCATTTCACCCGGGAACTGGGCAAGAATCATGCTCTGATCCTTAATCGCAAAGTATCTAAGATAGTGAAAAAAAAATAATGGGTTGCTGGTTACTCTTGATGATGGAAGCGAGCTATCGACGGATGCCGTCCTGGCTGCTACCGGGCGTCGCCCCAACACCGCTGATCTGGGTTTGGACAAGGTTGGGATCCAGACAAACTCCCAGGGCGCGATTGCAGTGAATGAATGCTTTGAGACCACCGCCGCCGGTATTTACGCAGTGGGTGACGTGATCGAGCGGCTCCAACTAACGCCGGTGGCACTGGCAGAGGGAGAATGGTTGGCTCTGCACTTGTTTGCTGCGGAGACCAGGACGATTTCCTATGAAAATGTGCCAACGGCAGTGTTCAGTCAGCCTCAGGTTGCTGCTGTAGGCCTGACTGAAGAACAAGCTAAAAATCAATATGTTGATATAGACATCTATAGCACCACGGTAAAACCATTGCGGCTCGCTTTGAGCGGTCGTAAAGAGTCATCATTTATCAAACTGGTGGTGGATGGCAAAACCGACAGGGTATTAGGTGTCCATATGGCTGGTCCGGATGCCAGTGAGATCATGCAGGGTTTTGCAGTGGCCTTGAACTGTGGGGCAACCAAATCCGATTTTGATCGGACCATTGGTATTCATCCAACCTTGGCAGAAGAGTTGGTAACCCTCCGAAAACGCTCGGAAAGCACCGATTCCCGGTAGCTCCTCTATTTCCGGTAATAAAGATTACCGGAAATATCAATACAACTCCCGTCAGACATTCTTGCGGTACAAATGCACCTTCTCTACTTGCCGACGGCGCCTGGCGGCAATATTGAGCGTCTCGACAAACATGGAAAATACAACAGATACATAGATATAGCCTTTGGGTACATGTACACCAAAGCCTTCTGCCACCAGGGTGAAACCGATCAACATCAGGAATGACAGCGCCAGCATCTTCACTGTTGGATTGCGTTCGACAAATTCCCCTACCGTCTTGGCTGCCAGCAGCATCACCAGCACGGATATCACGATCGCGATCGCCATGATGGACAGATGATCCACCAGGCCCACGGCGGTCAAAACGGAATCCAGGGAAAACACCATGTCCAATACGGCGATTTGGACGATGACTGCCTTGAAAGCCTTGGTGGCCGGGCCCGTCGAGTGCGCCTCAACATGCTCCAGACTGACATGGATCTCGGTGGTGGCCTTGGCGAGCAGAAACAGGCCCCCGCCGATCATGATCAGATCCTTGCCTGAAAACTCCTTACCAAACAGGGAGAACCAGGGCTCCACCAGGCCTATGATCCAGGCGATGCAGGCCAGGAGCCCCAGTCGCAGCAGCAGAGCGAGGCCAATGCCCAGGCGGCGGGCCCGCTCCCTCTGGTGCGCGGGAAGATTGCCCACCAGGATGCTGATGAAGATGATATTGTCGATGCCCAGAATGACTTCCAGGCTGATTAGGGTAACCAGAGCCAGCCATGCTTCCGGGCTGGCCAACCAATCAATCGCGAACACAGTCGCCTGCCTTGTCAGTAGTTGTTGTCACAGCATGCCCGGCCTGATGGCCGGGTATGGACCGGTTTCAGTTGCCTTCCTGCTGTGCAGCCAGTTGCTCAAGACGACGAGCCCCTGCGAGTATGCCTGGCAACGCATAATTGCCTTCATGACAGGCGTACTCATAGATGACCTCGTCAGCCGGGCGAGCATTGAACATCAGTTCTCCGGTCCAGGGTGCGCTGAACACTGTGTCATCCTGCAGTGTAAACCTGTATAAGATTTCACTATCAGAAACTCTGGTAAATTCCTCAATCACCTTGAGATTCTCTGATGCGCCGCGAAAACTCTGCTGGGGATGGAACCCGACTGTTTCTACCACCAGGGTGTCATCCCGCCAATGGCCCACCGAGTCCCCCATCCATTTCTGCATGTGAGGCATGGCTTCACCACCGATGCGAATGATCCGTGCGTCGTGCACCATTTCAGCCAAAATCACAAGATAATCATCGGTTTGCACGAACTGGTAATTGTTGTTGTACATCACCGGCAGCATGGGTGGCCCGGAATGGGAACCAAATGACAGTAAACAGCGTTCGGCAAGTGGCCGGCCTTCCGGACCGTCATTGGGTCCAGGGGCTCCGGGGTCGCGGCGAAACATCGCTCGGGGATCCCCTTTGTAGGGAATCTGACCGTCCGCCGGCTCGATAACAATGGAGGAGCGGTATTCATCATTGATGACCTGCAGTTCGGACCCCTCGTCTTTCCAGAATTCGTTATAACCATCGTCCGTATCGCCGTCATTGCCCGCCTGGGCACCAAAACCCGCCGGTCGATTGGGATCGCTGTCGGAGAACTCTGCCTCCAGGTATTCCTGCCGGGCCGTGTGCATGCGGTCAACCTGCTCTTGGCTGAGGGCGCGCACCTCGCCCAACTCACGGGGTCGGGTCAGGGGTGTCAGGGTCTTGTTGGTATAGATGCCCTGCAGGTCAGGTTTGCCGCTGGCGGTCCTGGGTGGGTGCCACTGCTGGGCTGCGGACAACCCGCTCAT
>JBJOHV010000011.1:0-68311 GCA_046047495.1 Pseudomonadota bacterium
ATTGGCCCTGATCGGCTGGAAGGCTGTCGGGAGGGAGCTCACGCAGCAACGTTTCGTTCTGATCGGCGCCCCCCACACCAGCAATTGGGATTTCCCTCTCATGCTGATGGTGGTGCTGAAATTGCGGCTCAAAGTTTTCTGGATGGGCAAGCATACCCTTTTCCCATTTCCCTTCGGCGGCTTCATGAAGTGGCTGGGGGGCATTCCCATCGACCGCAGCCACGCCCACAACGTGGTGCAGGAAACCGTCGAACAATACCGCCGTCATCCGGACCTGGTGGTGCTGGTACCGCCGGAAGGCACACGTAAGAGAGTCGAGCGATGGAAAACCGGGTTCTACCACATCGCCTGTCAGGCCCAGGTGCCGATTCTGATGGGCTATGTGGATGCCAAAACCCGGGAGGCGGGTCTGGCGGACTTTTTCTATCCCAGCGGAGATATCGACAAGGACATGGCGGATATCCGCGCGTTCTATGGCAGCAAACAGGGTTTGAACCCGGAAAATGCCTGAGCGGACCGGTTCAGCCCAGGGACAGCCTGTTCCAGGCCGCGGCGGGCAAGGCATGGTCCGCGTCGCAGCCCAGTGACAACAGCACATTGGCCAGCACGAATCCTGCGTAATCTTCCAGACTCACTTTCATTCGCCTGAATTTCCAGCGCTTCAGATACCATTGCTGCAACATGTGGGTGGTGTTGCTGGCCAGCAGTTCAAAGCGGTCACCACGAAACACACCGGTGGACAATCCCAGGCGGAACGTGTCCATCAGCATCTGATCGAACTGCAATTCCAGCTGCATGGCGGTCTCCTGCTGTTCCCGCGGCAGACCCTTCACCTCCATGAAACAGAAGTAGTACCAGGGATTGAGTATCTCGCTGAGGTACAGATCCCCGTAGATGATTGCCTTGAGCCGCTGCACCGCATCCAGCTCCTCGCTGGCCAGGCCGCCAATGACCCGCTCAATGTGCAGTCGCAGGACGCTCTCTATCACCGAAGCCAGTTCTTCCTTGCTGCCGATGTAGGCATAGATGCCACCCATGCTGATCCCGGTCTCGCGGCTGAGATCACGCAGACTCATGGCCTGAAAGCCCTTGGAGTTGGCCAGCTTGAAGGTGGCAGTGAAAATCTTCTCGAGGTTGGCGACGGCAATATTGACGTTCTTGATCTGCATTTTTTCACGGTGCGTCTCGAACACCGTGACCCACAGCGCCTCACCTTCCAGCGGCCAGGCACGTCGAAATGCCTCCATGGAAATCTGCCGAGGCCACTGTTTGCTGTGTTTCATCACCATAAGTACAACCGCTTGCCCACGGGATTACGAGGACCAGGCCCAAGAATTGCGCTCCCTGCACCGCCCTGCCCGCGGAAGTTTAGCGTAACCCCTGGCACTAGGACAGTGCGGGCCGGGGCCGCTCAAATCCAGTAGGACACGATGGCCAGCACGCCGCTGACCGAGCACAGCAACAGGGAAAACAGCCGGAGATTGCGCTTCGAAATGTGGTGCCATGTGTACCTGGCCAGCCAGAAGCCCAGCAACGTGGCCGGCAACAGGGGCAGGGAGAACTGCAGTTCAAGCAAGCCGAACCGACCAATGGGAATCAGCATGGCCAGGGACATCAGACAACTGACGATGAAGAAGGCCGACAGGTTGGCGCGGATGTAATCGGCATCCTGGTGCTGCATGACCAGCGCCATGGGGGGGCCGCCGATGGAGGAACTGGTGCCCATGAAGCCGGACAGGAATCCGGCGGTGAGCAAGTGGCCCGTGGTGGGGGCCAGGGCAATGGTACGCAGACTGAGCAGCACCGCCCCCAGAACCGAGACTCCCAGCCACATGCCGAGCAGACGCTGATCGATCCACAGCAGCAACAGGGCCCCTGCCACGGAGCCCGGAATCCTGCCGATGATGGCGTATTGCAGCCCCCGCAGGGAAATGGCGCGGCGATGGCTCCAGGCATTGGCCAGGGACAGGGTGAATGCGCACACGGTTACTGGTGCGGGAACGTAGGCAGGGTCAAGGAAATACAGTACTGGCGCTGCAATGATCGCCAGACCGAAACCAATGGAACTCTGAATGTAGGAACCCAGCAGGACTGCGGCAACGGCGATGGCGAGTTCCATGGGAATTGGCACAAACTCTGACTGCGCCGGCCTGGCCGGCGCAGGTCCTGAAGGGAAGCGAACGCCGGATCAAACCGGCCCCGGGGCAGGTCCTATTGCTTCTGTTTGGCCACGATGGCTTCGTAACCGCCCTCGTTCACCACATCCTGGTAGCCCATCTCCATGAGGATTTCCAGGGCCATGCCGGCGCGGGTTCCGCTGCGGCAGTACAAATGGATCGGTGTATTGGTGTCAGGCACCAGGGCAGCGATCCGGTCAGCAATCTCGGTGTGGGGAATGTTTACGGCCCCTTCCAGGTATCCGGAATTGAATTCTTCCACGGTGCGCACATCGATCCAGACTCCTTCCTTTTCATCCTCGGCACTGAACCCAGCCTGGGCGGCTACCATGGCAAGCAGCATGAAAACCAGACGGTACGCCAACTTGTTGAATTGCATAGATTTGACTCCTGACAAGGGATTTTTTACCGGGGCAAATAGTACTGAGTTTTTGACTATTTGAATACTACCGTCTTGTTGCCGTTGACGATGATGCGGTGCTCGCAGTGCCATTTGACGGCCCTCGCAAAGGCGGCACATTCCGCATCACGGCCGATCTGCACCAGCTCTTCGATGTCGAAATTGTGATCAATTTTTTCCACGGCCTGCTCGATGATGGGACCTTCGTCCAGTTCGGTGGTGACGTAATGGGCCGTGGCACCGATGACCTTCACCCCACGCATATAGGCCTGCCGGTAGGGGTTGGCGCCTTTGAAGCCGGGCAGGAACGAGTGGTGTATGTTGATGGCCCGCCCCTTCAGCACCTGGCACATTTTCGGCGACAGGATCTGCATGTAGCGGGCCAGTGCAAACAAATCCACCCGTTGCTCTTCGATGATGGCGAGGATGCGCTCTTCCTGTTCCGCCTTGTTGTCGGGAGTCACCGGCAGATAGTGATAGGGCAGACCATACCAGTCGGTCATTTTGGCCATGTCCCGGTGATTGGACACCACGCCGACGATCTCGGCCGGCAGTACGCCGCTTTCCCAGCGATGCAGAATGTCGTTGAGACAGTGGCCGTGCTGGGAGACCGCCACGAGGATGCGGGTCCTGCGTCGCAGATCAAAGAACGACCACTCCATGCCGAACTGTCCCGCAATATCGGCAAAGTCCCTGTCCAGGGTCTCGCTGCCCGGCAGATCACCCAGATATTCCTCGAACTCCACCCGCATGAAGAAGCGATCGATGACCGGGTCCCGGTGCTGGGCAGCGTCGCTGATGGTGGCACCGCGCTGGAACAGGAAGTCGCTGACGGCGCGCACGATGCCATTCGCTTCCGGGCAGGATACGGTCAGAACGAATCGATTGCGCTGAGTTTTTTCCATGGTCTGCGGATTGCCCCCCATTGAGGGCGCGCATGATAGCATTATCCCAGGGAGCCGGGCAGGCAGGGGGCTCGGCATCATTCTCATCACGAGGCGAATCACGATGCGCTATCTGCACACCATGGTCCGGGTCAGCGACCTGGATGCTTCACTGGATTTTTACTGCAACAAGCTCGGGCTGCAGCAGCTGCGGCGGGTGGACCATGAACAGGGCCGTTTCACCCTGGTGTTTCTGGCTGCGGCGGACACCCCCGATGCCCAGCTGGAGCTGACCTATAACTGGGATCCGGAACACTACAGTGGCGGCCGCAACTTCGGCCACCTGGCCTTTCAGGTGGACGACATCTATGCCACCTGCCAGCGCCTGCTGGAACAGGGTGTCACCATCAATCGACCGCCCCGGGACGGGCGCATGGCATTCGTGCGCTCCCCTGACGCAATCTCCATCGAGTTGCTTCAGGCTGGAGCGGCCCTGCCCCCGGCGGAACCCTGGGCCAGCATGCCTAACACAGGTTCCTGGTAGATACCGAACCGTCGGATAAAGAGGTCGACCGGCAGGTTGAGCGCCGTCGGCAGCTCGATTATCATAGCGCGCCATTTACACCCGACCCACGACCGGCAGTCTTATCAAGCCACGGTCAACCAGGGGAAACCAGCCATGCAAATCCTTGACGGCAAGACGATATCCGAACAAATCCGGCAGGAAGTTGCCGTATCGGTAAAACAGCTGCTTGCAGCCGGTGCACAGCCGCCCCATCTGGTGGCGGTGTTGGTGGGCAACGACGGGGCCAGTGAGACCTATGTAGCCAATAAGGTGCGCGACTGCGAGGAAGTGGGATTCCGCTCTACGGTGATCCGCATGGACGCCCTGGTGTCCGAGGCCGAGTTGCTGGCCAAGGTGGATGAGCTCAATCGTGATCCGGACATCGACGGCTTCATCGTGCAACTGCCCCTGCCCCGCCATATCGATGAACACAGGGTGACCCTGGCCATCGACCCCGGCAAGGACGTGGATGGCTTCTGCCCCCAGAATGTCGGCAGCCTGTGTCTGGGACTGCCTGCTTTCGTTTCGGCAACCCCCAACGGCATCATGGAATTGCTGGCACGCTACGGCATAGCCACCGAAGGCAAGCATTGTGTGGTACTGGGTCGCAGCAATATCGTGGGAACCCCCATGGCCATTCTGCTGTCCCGCAACAGCAATCCGGGCAATTGCACGGTCACCCTGGTTCATAGTCGCAGTCATGACATCCCGGCCTTGTGCCGCAGTGCCGACATCCTTGTTGCCGCGGTGGGCAAACCCGGCTATGTCACAGCCGACATGGTCAAGCCCGGTGCCGTGGTGATCGACGTGGGCATCACCCGTGTGGCCGATGCCAGCCGCCCCAGCGGTTTCCGCCTGGCGGGCGATGTGGACTTCGAGCAGGTCAAGGACAAATGCGCCGCCATTACGCCCGTTCCCGGCGGAGTTGGCCCCATGACACGGGCATCACTCCTGCAGAACACCCTCAAAGCCCGGCAACGACGCCAAGGATAGAACCATGTTTCAAACCCTGACTACCCTCAATGCCGATCCCATTCTTGGCCTGCTGGCGGCCTTTCGCAGCGACCCCAATCCCCGCAAGATCGATCTGGGTATAGGCGTGTACAAGGACGAAAATGGCGATACGCCCGTGATGGCCGCAGTCAAGGAGGCGGAGCGCCGCCTGCTGGCCAGCCAGCACAGCAAATCCTATGTCGGGCCGGCGGGTGCCGCCGGCTACAACCAGGCAGTAGCGTCTCTGCTGTTTGGCGACGATCTCTTGGCAAGCCTCGGTCAGCGGCGCTGCACGGTACAGACCCCGGGTGGTTGTGGCGGCCTGCGCATCGCAGCGGAGTTCATCCGCAAGGCCAATCCCGCAGCCCGGGTCTGGGTCAGCGATCCCACCTGGCCCAATCATGTGCCTCTGCTGGGTGCCGCCGGACTACAGATCAAGAACTATCCCTATTACGACTACCAGCAGCACGACATCCGCTTTGAGGCCATGATCGATGCCCTGCAGGAGGCCAGCGCCGATGATGTGGTACTGCTCCACGGCTGTTGCCACAATCCCTGCGGCGCCGATCTGAGTCAGACCCAATGGCAAGGCATCAGGGACCTGGCTGTGGACAGGGGATTTACCGTGTTCATCGACCTGGCTTATCAGGGCCTGGGCGACGGTCTGGTGGAGGACGTGTACGGCGTACGATTGCTGGCCCAATCCCTGCCGGAGCTCATCGTGGTTAGCTCCTGCTCGAAAAACTTCGGACTCTACCGCGAGCGGGTCGGTGCCCTTACGGTGATCAGCGCCGCGGCCTCCGGATTTGCCGCGGTGTCCAGTCAACTGGCGGCCGTGGCCCGCGCCAACTATTCCATGCCGCCGGATCATGGTGCAGCCGTGGTGGAGATGATCCTGGCGGACCCTGAGCTTTATCAGAAATGGGATGCCGAGCTCACGGTCATGCGCAACCGGATCAACCAGTTGCGGGTGGCCCTGGTGGACAAGCTACGCACCCGGGGAATTGCCCGGGACTTCAGTTTCATTCAACGGGAAAAGGGGATGTTTTCCTTCCTGGGGGTCAGCGTGGAACAGGTCCATGCACTGATCAATGACTACAGCATCTACCTCGTGGATTCGGGCCGGATCAACGTGGCCGGAATCAACGATCGGAATATCGATTACCTGGTGGACAGTCTCGCCAAGGTCCTGTGATCAGACCCGAACAGCCATCACATCACTGTCGATGCCCTGCAGGACGCAGTTGGTGGTGGCGCCGGGCAGATTGAGCCAGCCCCCCTGCTTGCAATGGCTGCCCACGATGACAAGATCCGCCTCAATATCATGGGCCAGCTTCTTGATCTGATGGGCCGGCTCCCCGCAGACGACGAACATGCGGTCGCCCTCGATCCGGAACTGATTCCTTCTCAACAGTTCGTTGAGTCGCATGACCGCATGATCACGCAACTGACGCGCCTGGGCGTCCCGCAACCAGTCACTACCCGCCAAAAAAGTGTCATACATGCCATTTTTTATGACATGAACTATATGCACACCGTCCATGTTGTCTCTGCATAAACGGGCCACCCGGTTCAGCAACACTTCGGAATCAGGACCCAGATCAATCGCCAGCAGCAGTTTATTGAATATCGCCATGACCACGCACTCCGGCTTCTTATGGGCCAGAATTATGCGCCGGGGTCCCTACGCCCCTCTTGATCTACATCAACCTAGGATTTTCTTGCCTGCAGCGGTTGGCGGATACCTTCAGCAAAGCCACGCAGCAGCCGCTCAGTCGCCTCCCAGCCGAGGCAGGCATCGGTGATGGAAACGCCATAACGGATCTCCTCGAGGTCATCCGGTATCGGTTGATTGCCTTCCATCAGATTGCTTTCCAGCATCACGCCGATGATGGATTGATTGCCGGCGACAATCTGCCGACCGATGTCATCCAATACCTCAGCCTGCTTCTGGAAATCCTTCTGCGAATTGCCGTGACTGCAATCGATCATGATATTGACCGGCAGTCCCGCCTTGCGCAACTCCTCCTCGCAGGCGGTCACGCTGAATGTGTCAAAGTTGGGTGACTTGCCCCCTCTCAGTATCACATGACAATGGGGGTTGCCTTCCGTTCGGAATACCGCCACCTTGCCTGCCTCCGTCACACTGATAAAGCTGTGGGGCGCGGACGCGGAGCGTATGGCATTCACCGCCACGGACAGGCTGCCATCCACGTTGTTCTTGAAACCCACGGCGGATGAGATGCCGCTGGCCAGCTTTCGATGGGTCGGAGATTCGGTGGTGCGCGCTCCGATGGCAGTCCAGGTCACCAGGTCCTGCAGGTACTGAGGGGATATCAGGTCCAGCGCCTCGACGGCGATCGGCAGCCCTATGGCCGCAATCGCCAGCATGAGTTGACGCCCGGTATGCAAACCCTGATCGATGCGATGGGTGCCATCCAGATGGGGATCGTAAATCAGGCCTTCCCAGCCCACCGACGTACGGGGCTTCTCGAAATACACCCGCATGATGATCAGCAGGGAGTCCTGCAACTCGATTGCCAGCGGTTGCAGGCGCCGGGCATACTCCAGCGCCTCCTCTGTATTGTGAATTGAACACGGTCCCACCACCACGATCAGGCGGGGATCCTTGCGATCCAGCACCGCCTTCACCTGGCGATGGCCGTCGAGGACTGTCTGCAATGCCTCACCGGTGAGCGGCAGCTCATCCTTCAGCTCACCCGGCGTCGGCAGCTCGTCGTAGCCGATGATGTGCAGATTGTCGATTTCTTTTACACGCTTGCTCATGGGGGTCTCCAAACCAGAGCGGGGCATTATGCGTCAGCTGGTGGCGCTAATCCAGAAGCAACCACCACACAAGCAGGAAACCCGCCACACCGGTCACCACGCCCAGCAACAGACTGAGCCTGTCCTCGCGGGTACGCACCGTAGCGCGTCGATGCCAGCGCCGATCCACCGGCCTGAGAATGGCCTGCTCCAGTTTTTCATAGTCAGCCAGGCTCAACGGGCGCTCGGGTTGCGGTTGGGCAGCGGCAATGGCATGGGAGAGCTGATCGGCATGCAATGCCGCCTGGCGCCTCTCCGCACGGCGACGAGTGATGGGCGTCAGCAGCGGCCCCGCAGTCACTTCGTCGCCCGCAGCCGCGCTGCGCCCACTGTGGCCGGTGCCATTCAGCAATGCCAGCGCGGCGGTGTAGGCCTTGGAACCTGTCGAGCAGACGCAGTCTCGACGATTGGCCTGGGTGGCAAACTGTAACAATCGATAGCGGGCACGACGATTGCTCAGCACGGAGGCCAGGGAATTGCGCACTGGCACTGGCTCCAACAGCGCCGCCGCCAGAGACTGCTGGGTCGCGGCATCCAGACCGCTGTCTTCCGGTGACTGCCAGTCGGCCCCCTTGTGATGGCGCCAGACGCTCAGCAAGAACCAGCGTGCCTGTTCCAGGAACTTGCGGTCACCGAGAGCCAGCTCCAGCTGGCGGATGACATCATCGATACCGGCACTCGCCGGCACATCGACACCCAGATTGCGAAGCAACTGCAGTTGATTGTCGTCCGCCCGCAATTCCGTATGAACCTGGGTCATGCCCCGGACTCCACCGGCAGGAATTGACCGGTCTTCAGGAAATGCACCGTATTGTCCATGACCCTTCCGCTGTACATCATCAGAGTATGGCTGACCGACAGCACGATGTGTTCCTTCATGCCCTCCACCCGTGTGCTGTCCACCGACACCGTTCCGTCATTGGGATCCGGCACCACGAGATCGAAAAACGGATTGAGGCTGAATTTGCCGGCAATCACACCCATTTCAAAATCCACCGGTGGCAACTGCCGCGGAACGCTTCCCATGTCCGTGCCCAACTGTGTGCCGACGGTTCCAGTGACAAGGGTATAACCTGGCACCCTGCGCAAAAGATTGACGACTTCACTGCCCTGATTGGGTGGCCCAAGCATAACGACACGATGCAACTGCGGATGGTGGTGGGTGGCGAAATACTGCCGCACCAGAATTCCCCCAAGGGAGTGGGTGACGAAGCTGATGCGGCCTGCCTGCTGCTGCTCGCAGGCAGTGATGCCTTCTCCTACTGCCTGCTCTGCCAAGGCGGCGACAGGACCGCTGCGATAAGGATAATCGATGTTGCTGACCATGAAGCCGGCGTCGCGCAAGCGCTGCTCCAGCGCGGCCATGGAATCGGCGCCGCGCGCCAGACCATGGAGCAGCACCACGCAGGTGTCATCCGCCTTCGCCGGCAGCGTACCCCACACAGTCAGGGCCAGCATAATGATCAGACGTTGCAACATGGCAAATACCGTAAGCACCTTGATAGCCGGGAACGTGCCCGGTCGCCGACGCGCGAATTCACCGCCGCAGCTGGCTGATCCGCACGCCCGCCACCAGCAGGGTTGCAAAATAACATACCATGCCCCCCAGACAGAGCAGCAGCAGACGCCAGGCCTTGTTGGCGGCAGACCAGTCCAGCCATTGCGGCCAATCACCCGCCAGCCACAGCAGTAATATCACCATGATCACATTGGCCAGCAGCAACCGGGTCAGAAACGGCAGCCAGCCGGGCTGCAGGCGGAAAACACCCGCCTTCCACAAGCCCAGCGCCAGCAGACCGGCATTGAGATAGGCAGCCAGACTGGTGGCCAGGGCCAGGCCCACGTGTCCCATCTGGAACAGGAAGACCAGCACCAGGTTGAGCACCATATTGGTCACCATGGCAATAATGCCGATGCGGACCGGCGTCCGGGTATCCTGTCGGGAAAAATAGCCCGGTGCAAAAATCTTCACCGCCATGAATGCCAGCAAGCCGAAGGCATAGGCACGCAGACTGGCGGCCACCCGCTCCACATCCGTGACGGTGAACTGATCATTCTCGAACAGAGTCACCAGCAGCGGTTCGGCGATGACGGTCAATGCCAGGGTCGCCGGCAGGGCCACCAGCAGGATGAGTCGCAAAGCCCAATCGAGGGTCTGGCGGAACTCCTCCAAGGATTCGGCGGCATGCTTGCGGGACAGACTGGGCAGTACCACGGTGGCGATGGCTATGCCGAACACACCAAGTGGCAATTCCACCAGGCGGTCCGAATAATAAAGCCAGGACACCGCATTGGACATCAGCAGCGAGGCGATGAAGGCGTCCAGCAGCAGATTGATCTGACTCACGGAAACACCGAATAGCGCAGGGACCATCAATTGCATGATGCGCCTGACCCCTTCGTGGCTGTGGCTGAAGCGGGGCCAGGGAAACAGATTGATGCGGGCCAGAAACGGCAACTGGAACAGCAATTGCACCACTCCGGCGATCAGCACTCCCCAGGCCAGGGCCACCTCTGGCTGCCGCAGATAAGGCGCCAGCAACACGGCGCAGGCGATCAGGGAGATATTCAACAGCGCCGGGGTCAGCGCCGGCACCGCAAAACGGTCGTAGCTGTTGAGAATGGCACCGCAAAATGCCGTCATGGAAATCAACAGCAGATAAGGAAAGGTCAAGCGCAGCATACTGACGAACAACTGGAATTTTTCCGGCTCATCCGTATAGCCGTAGGCGATGGGAATCGACACCCAGGGTGCCAGCACCACCACCGCCACAGTCACCACCAGCAGCAACAAACCCAGGGTTGCCGCCACGGCCTGCACCAGTTGTTGCACCTCGCCATGGCTGCGCTGGCTGCGATACTCGGACAACACCGGCACAAAGGCCTGATTGAACGCACCTTCGGCGAACAGGCGGCGCAGGAAATTGGGAATCCGGTTGGCCAGGAAGAAGGCGTCGGTGCCGTCACCGACACCGAAAACCCGGGCAATCACCACATCGCGGATGAGACCCAGCACCCGCGAGACCATGGTCATGGAGCCGGTCACACCGCTGGCTTTCAGCAGGCTGAAGGAGCGGCCGGCGCGGGCTCCGGCGGCCGATGATTGCGGTTGCTGGTCAGTCATGATCTATTGACAAGCCTGGGTGAAAACGGCATAGTTGCGCGCTCAATTTTTAAGGCCCGATTTTTAAAGCCCCAAGTCCAGTTAAGGAGATTGCCTTGGCAAATACCGCACAAGCACGCAAACGTGCACGGCAGGCTGAAGTGCGTCGCCGTCATAATGCCAGTTTCCGCTCCATGGTGCGCACCAGCATCAAGAAGGTCATCACGGCCATTCAGGGCGGCAATTACGAACAAGCCACCAGCGCTTACTCCAGCGCCGTACCCATTATCGACCGCATGGCCGACAAGGGCATGATCACCAAGAACAAGGCGGCTCGTCACAAGAGTCGACTCAACGCCCGCATCAAGGCGTTGCAGGCCTAGGTTTCAAACCAGCACCATGTTGTCCCGGTGAATCAACTCTGGTTCACCGGCATAGCCCAGCAGGGATTCAACCTTGTCACTGGGCTTTCCCATGATCGCCAGCACCTCCGCTGCGTCGTAGTTCACCAGTCCTCGCGCCACTTCCTTTCCCTCCGGACTCAGGCACATCACCACCTCGCCGCGGGTAAAGCTGCCATCCACCCGGGTGACTCCCACGGGCAGCAGGCTGCGCCCTGATTCCCGCAGAACCCGCACGGCACCGGCATCCAGAGTCAAACGCCCCTTGGCCTTCAGCTGCCCTGCCAGCCACTGCTTGCGGGCCGCCACCGGCGAGGCGTCGGGGGTCAACAGGGTGCCGATCTCCTCGCCCTGCAACAGGCGGGTAATCACCTGGGGTTCACGACCGCTGGCGATCACGGTCGCAGTGCCGGAGCGTGCTGCAAGGCGGGCGGCGGACAACTTGGTCAGCATGCCGCCGCGCCCCAGTTCGCCACCGCCGCCCGCCATGGCCTGCAGATCCGGATTCAGGGCCGAGGCGTGACGGATCAATTGGGCGTCCGGATTTTGCCGGGGATCCTTGTCATAAAGACCCGCCTGATCCGTCAGGATCACCATGATTTCAGCGTTGACCAGGTTGGCCACCAAAGCCGCCAGGGTGTCGTTGTCACCCAGACACAGTTCAGCGGTGGCCACCGTGTCATTCTCGTTCACCACCGGCAGCACACCCATCTCCAGCAGGGTGGTCAGGGTACTGCGGGCATTGAGGTAACGGGTGCGATTTGACAGGTCTTCATGGGTCAGCAGAATCTGGGCTGCATGGACACCGTGCTGGGTGAAGCAGCTTTCATAGGCCTGGATCAGCCCCATCTGCCCCACGGCGGCGGCCGCCTGTTGCAGGTGCACCAGGCGCGGGCGGGATTTCAATCCCAGGCGGCTGACACCCTCGGCCAC
This sequence comes from Pseudomonadota bacterium, assembly GCA_046047495.1. Taxonomy (GTDB): domain Bacteria; phylum Pseudomonadota; class Gammaproteobacteria; order Pseudomonadales; family Pseudohongiellaceae; genus NORP240. Next base: position 12,283 of record JBJOHV010000011.1, read on the forward strand.
CGCACCGGAGGACACCAGCACCACCCTGCGCCCCTGCCGTTGCAAGGCCACCAACTGCTCGGCCCAGCCCTGGATCGCGGGACGATCCAGTCCCAGGCCGTTATTGGTCAGCAGGGAACTGCCTATCTTGATAACACAGGTCTTGGCGGACTTGATTTTGCTACGCATGATTATTCAACTGCCCAAAACTCATTCCAGATCGTAGTCGTCCAGATCCTCGAACTCATCCTGCTGGCGCCGCACCGGCCGGGCGCGTTCGATACTGGCACGTATTTCATCGTCCATCCGGCGATCCAGTTCGGCCTGGCGGGCAGCATACTCCTCATCGGTAGCCAGCTGTGCCCGGTGGTGCTCCACAGCCTGCATCAGAGCCTCACACAGGGACGACACCCCGTCCTGGCTCAGGGCCGCCACCTTATATAGCGGCCTCTGCCAGGGCAGCTCGCTGCGCATGCGTTGCTCCAGCTCCAGCACCTGGTGCTGATCCAACAGATCGATCTTGTTCAATACCAGCCAGATATCCTTGCTGGCCAGACCGGGACTGAATTTCTGCAGCTCCTGGATGATGACCCGGGCATTGGCAACCGGATCGCTACCATCCACCGGCAGCACCTCCACCAGGTGCAGCAGCAGGCGGGTGCGGGACAGATGCTTCAGGAAGCGGATTCCCAGACCGGCCCCTTCGGCGGCTCCCTCGATCAATCCGGGAATATCCGCCATCACGAAGCTGCGGTCCATGCCCATGCTCACCACACCCAGATTCGGCACCAGGGTGGTGAAGGGATAATCCGCCACTTTCGGGCGGGCCGAAGACACGGCACGGATGAGGGTGGACTTGCCGGCGTTGGGCAGACCCAACAGCCCCACGTCCGCCACCAGTTTCAGTTGCAGATGCAGGGTACGCACCTCCCCCGGCTTGCCCTTGGTGGTTTTGCGGGGTGCCCGGTTGGTGCTGGACTTGAAGCGGGTGTTGCCGAGGCCGTGGCGGCCGCCCTGGGCCACCATGACTTTTTCCCCTGGTGTCTTCAGATCGGCGATGATCTCCCGGGTGTTGACATCCATCACCGTGGTGCCCACCGGCACCCGCACCAGAAGATCCTCAGCGGAGCGGCCTGTGCAGTTGGCACTGCTGCCGGCTTCCCCCGATGCGGCCCGATAGCGGGGCTGGAAGCGGAAATCCACCAGGGTATTGAGGGCGTCATCCGCCACCAGGTAGACGCTGCCCCCATCTCCGCCGTCGCCCCCGTTGGGGCCACCCTTTTCGATGTACTTTTCCCGCCGAAAGCTCATACACCCGTTGCCACCCTTGCCGGCCTCAACAGTTATTTCGGCTTCATCTACGAATTTCACGCATCACTTCCTGTTGCACTTTCTGTATGTCGCCGTGGGCAAACGTGCTGCGGCCACATACAAAGGCGCCGCAGCCAGATACAAAAAAGCCCCGTCGACTGACGAGGCTTTCGGCGGACCGCGACGCCAGCTGGAGTCAGACTGGCTCCACACTCACGTATTTGCGACTCTTCGGGCCTTTCACGGCGAACCGCACTACACCGTCCGCCTTGGCAAACAGGGTATGGTCATGGCCGATGCCCACATTGTCACCGGCATGGAAGCGGGTGCCACGTTGACGCACGATGATGTTGCCGGCCGTGGCCTGCTGGCCGCCAAACAATTTGACGCCCAGTCGCTTGGAATGGGAATCCCGACCGTTGCTGGTACTGCCGCCTGCTTTTTTATGTGCCATTTCGCTCTCCTGGATACCGGGATCAGGCTTTGATGCCGGTGATCTTGACGTCGGTATACCACTGTCGGTGACCCTGCTGCTTGCGGTAATGCTTGCGGCGGGAAAACTTGATGATGGTCACCTTGTCGCCCTTTTCGTGAGCCAGTACTTCACCGGTCACCTTGCTGCCGGCCACATAGGGGGTGCCGATTTTCACCGCTTCACCCTCTCCCACCAGCAGAACCTTGTCGAAATCGACTGTCGCGCCAGTAGCCGCGTCCAGCTTTTCCAGGCGCAAGGTCTCGCCCTCTTGCACCCGATGCTGCTTACCGCCACTTTCTATTACTGCGTACACGTTCTTATCTCCACAGATGTCGGGCTCGTCAGAACGCCTGACCGAACCTATAGGGGCCGGCATTTTACGGGAAGCCCGGCAACCGCGCAAGCCCGGCCGGACCCTTTTGCAACCCCTGGCTGACTGCCGGCGGCCCGCCGGAAAAGCCACGCGCCTTGACACCCACGCGGGCCATCCCTAGGATGCTGCCCATCAAAAACAGACCCGCGGCGCAGCCCTTCCCTTCACCCACCCAGGACGCCACGTTTGCCTGCGGAGCGCGAGAGCATTATGTACGAAAAAATTCGCTCGATCGTGGCCGCCGACTTCGCAGCGGTCAATGATTTCATCGTCGAGCAACTCCACTCCGATGTACCCCTGGTGGAAAATATCGGTCACTACATCATCGATGCCGGCGGCAAGCGCCTGCGTCCCCTGCTGGTGCTGCTCAGCGCCCGCGGCTGCGGTATCGCCCACACCAATGAGCATGTGCGGCTGGCCGCCGTGATCGAATTCATCCACACCGCCACCCTGCTGCACGACGATGTGGTGGACATGTCCGCCATGCGCCGGGGTCGGCCCACGGCCAACAGCAACTGGAACAACCCCTCCAGCGTGCTGGTCGGTGATTTCATCTACTCGCGGTCATTCCAGATTCTGGTGGCCCTCGGCAACATGCGAATCATGCAGATCATTGCCGATACCACCAACAAGATCGCCGAGGGTGAGGTGCTGCAATTGCTCAACAAACACAATGTGGACATCACCGAAGCCAGCTACCTGGGTGTCATCAGGGACAAGACGGCCATCCTGTTCCAGGCCGCCGCCCAGTGCGGCGCCATCCTGGCTGCCGCGGATAAGGATCAGGAGCTGGCACTGCGGGCTTACGGCATGCACGTGGGCATGGCATTCCAGCTGATCGACGACGTGCTGGACTACGCCGGTGACAGCGGCACCCTGGGCAAGAACGTGGGGGATGACCTGGCGGAGGGCAAACCGACCCTGCCGCTGATTTACGCCATGGGTCACGGCAGTGACACCGACTCCCGCCTGATACGCAACAGCCTCAAGACCAGCGGGCGGGATTCCCTGGAGCGCATCATCCAGATCGTCAACGCTTGCGGAGCACTGGATTACACCCGGCAATTGGCAGCTGCAGAGGTACAAAGCGCCAAGGCCTGCCTGACGGCCCTGCCCGCCTCCCCCTACCGGGACACCCTGGAGCAGCTGGCGGAACTGGCCATCACCCGCAATCTGTGAGTCCTGGCCTCACTGGCTGCGGCGGCGGTTGGGATAGAGTATCAGGCCCGGGCCGTTGCCGATGATGGATGAGGAATCGATGAAGCGGACCTTCTGATCACTGGGTTGCCAGATCTGATCCGTATCATTGAGCAATTCATCCGCCTTCACCGCCATGCGAATGGCCTGACGGTCGTTACCCAGCAGCCGATAGGTCTGTGCCAGGGCCAGATAGAAGTCCGGCTCCACGTCCTTGATCCGCACGGCACGCTCGTAGGATTCCGCCGCCGCCACCAGATCCCCTTCCTGGTAATGCAGGTTGCCCTGTTCATAATGGTAATAGGGGTTTAGGCGGTTGAAACGGGTGATGGCACGCCGATACCGGGCCGCCGTATCGTCATCGCCCTGGGCCACATAGAAACGGGCCAGATTGCTGATGGCGGTGGCGTTGGTGGTGTCGGATTCGAAGGACATCTGATAGCTGTATTCAGCCAATTCATGCTGTTGCAGACGATTGTAGACAGTGCCTATATTGTTCCAGGCAATTGACAGCTCCGGATTGATCCACAAGGCATTGCGCAGGTAGACCCTGGCCTGCTCGAAATCCCCCGCCACCATGCTCTCCACACCCAGATTGTTGAAATACAGGGCGCGGGCCAGTTCGTCGGTGACCACCTGGGAGGTCAATTGCTGCACCGAGATTTCCGGCGTGAAATCCACCACATAGGTCTCTCGGGCCGTGATCCTGCCGGTGGCATTGATATGCTGGTTCAGGACAAGCAAGCCACCGCGGCGATCCCAGGTGGGACGCACCTTGACCGTTTGAAAGCTGGCATCCAGACCCACGTAGCGGGCCAGGGCCACATAGAGATTCATCACCGACAGGCAGTTCCCTTCCCGTGACTCGAATACCTCGATGGCTGTCTGGGTGCGGGCATCACTGTACTGCAGATTCAAGTGATCCGGGCCGAACAGCAGGTCCTGCAGTTTTTCCACCTTGTCGAAATCGCGGTCGTTAGGCCGGATGTGCTGATCGGCAAACTGCCGGATTTCATCGGACAATTGCAGCGGGTCTATATGGGGAAATGCGTCAGCCTGCTGTTGCAGAACCTGCTCCTGCAAGCCTGGATTGCGATCGAATTGCAAATCCAGATCGATCACCGTGCAGGCTCCCGGCAGGATTGCAAGCAACAGCAAGAGGATTGTCCTGACAGGCTTCATATGGATTGCGGCTTGCTTGGGCATAGGTTTTTCGTGTTTCAATCAGTATCGTGTTGGTGTGCGTCTGCCGCCCTTGTCGATCTTCATGAACTCATAGCGCCCCGTCACAAAGCGCACCTCATCCTGCTGCAAACGACGAAAAAGGGCAATCCAGGCGGCATAGCCGGCCACGGGTGACGTACTGACTCCAAGACCGGTGTAATCCAGGTTTTCATCCAACCGGCCAGTATCCCTGCCCCACTGGTCGACATAGCGGGTTGCAGCTGGTTCGGAGGTAAACTGGTACTCCAAAGCCACCCGGGTCTGGGCGATGCGCAGGGTATCCGCACTGAGGAACCTCACCTCGTAGCGTGCCTCATAAGCCAGTTCCGGTTGCGCCGGCAGGGTAGTAAACCTGACAGCGGTGTCGATTATGACGCTCTTGGTGACCGGCAGGTTGCGGACGAATTCGAACGGCATGACATCCAGTTCCATGAGGTGATGGCCGATATCGGTGTCCCGCAGTGCCTCGGAAATCCGCACCCGACCCTCTCCATCGATATCCACCACTGCATCGGAGCGCAGCGCTTCGGCACGATCCACGAAGTCCCATAGCGCCTTCAGATCGGCCGCGCTGCCGTCAACCGCTAACCGCAGCCTGATGCCGTCGTCTGTCAAAACATGCAAGCCGCCTTCCGCATAACTGAGTTCCTGGGGCTTAAAATCCAGCTCGGCAATTTCACCGAATGCAATGCCGCCGGGCACGATGATCTCCTCGATGGTGGAGGCCTCGAATTCATCACCGAGGCTGGCCTTGCGGAACACCGCCGGCTCGTTGCGAGCGGCAGGAGTACGACCATAAACGGTCACCAGGGAATCCTGGTTACGACCCAGCCGCTGGCCCAGAAACTCGAACTCGCTGAGCTCACTGCGGTGCCGGCGGGCCGTCGCGGAATCGATTGCCAGCCGTCGGCCCGCCAGCACAAACAGCCGCCCTGCGGTTTCGGCGGCCTCCGGGGAATGGAACAGGCTGACGGTCCATCCACGAGCCTGCATGACTGACTGAACAGCCTCCACAGCAACCAGATCCGTGCTGTGAAACGTGACCATCACCCGCTGCTCCGGAGTCACCGCCTGCCAACGATCCTCAAATCCTGTCGTGCCGGCATCGGGAGTGGACTCGGCAATGATCGCCAGGGCGCCGATGGCTCCGGTGGCTATGTCCGCCTCGAAAGCATTGAGATCCGTACTGCCCGGCATGCGCCCCGGCGGCAAATCGGGAAAGCCGCCCAGGCGCGGCCGGGGCGGGCGCCCGCGGGCAATGGACCGCTCGTTGAGATTGTGCGCCACATCGATGCCCAGTGCATCGAGCTCAACGGCCAGATCGTCCAGCAGCGGGTCCGGCGGCGAATCTCCGTCCAGCACGGCAGCCGACAGCGGCAGCGACAGGGCCAGCCACAGCCCCAGGCAGGCCATCTTATATCCCAAACGCCAGGGCTGACTAGTGATCGGCACAGGCATCGTAAATCCGCCCTTGTTGATGGCTTGCCAGTCGCGTGCGCAAATCCGTTACCCAATCCGGCTCACCGAAAAAATGCAGCGGCTGTGACAGCTCGTTGATGAGACGTTCCGCCTCCTCATGGTTCCCCAGCACAATGGCGTATCTGATGGCCTGCTCCATGATGAAGCTTTCCGCCGGCAGCAGGGCCAGCGCCCTGCGTTGATACTCCACACCCGCTTGAATGTCCTCCCCGGACAACAGGTACAACTGCCCCATGGCCAGATTGGCTTCCGCATTGTCGGGAGCAAGGGCCAGGGCGCGGCCGAACCAGGTTCGCATCTCGTCGCGCATCTCCTGCTGACGCGCCGCGGTCAGGTCCACCGAGCAATCCTCGATCACCACCTCCAGGTATTCCCCATAGTCCAGAAGGATGTCCACCGCCTCCGGCGCCATCTCAACCGCCCTCAGGTACTGGGGAGCCAGGTCCGCCCGCAATTCCGGGTAAGCCTGCATACGCACCGCATCGGCGTGGCCCGATATGCTGCGCGGTGTCGGTGCGGCACCATCCCTCACGGCGGCATAGAAGTTCAGAGCCAGATCATAATTGCCCGCGTTCAGCGCCAGCTCGCCCAGATACTCCTGCATGGTGGAATCGGCAATCGCCAGAGCCTCTTCCGCCGCGGGTAACTCCGGCATGACGATCTCCAATTCCCCCCGCGGCCGCCGGCTCTCCTGCAGATACCGTTCGTATTCTCTGTCCAGCTGGGACGTGTTGATATCGAAGGCCTGATCGAAGGCAAATCGCTGGCCACGGCCCTGCAGACTCAAATCGAGGTACTCGGCCAGCTGCGCCCGGCGGTCGGGAAACCCCTCCTCCTGGTGGCCATGCAACAAATAATGAAGAAAGGTTTCGGACTTGAGATTGGCAATCTGGATGAGGCGGGGCGAGGCCAGAGCCTCCTCGTCGTACAACAGCTCCTGCAAGGACACTTCCCTATTCAGGCGCACGGAGGCGGCGAAACCCTCGGCTGACATCCGCGCCAGTTGCACGGAATCACGCTCCACTTCCAGGTTCGTCAGGTAACCGGCCAGTCCCTCCTCGTACCAGCGCGGTATGCGCAGGTCGACGAAATTGCGCATCAGGAAGTGCACATAATGATGCCGGGCATGTTGCAGGGATTCGGTATCACCGAACACCAGGGCCAGAAAATTGCGACGCGGCGTGGAGATGAACAGCCCGGCTTCGGCACCGGAAACGAAGTGGGAATAGGCTTCATTGTCTTCGAAGACATAGACGTGATTTGCCACCGCGGCGCGGGGCAAGGCATCCCCGCCGGTGATAATCTGCCCGGCGGCGTGTCGCCACACCTCCAGTTCCTGAGCCAGACGTTCCGTGCGATTGGAAGACACCTGGCTGAGAATGACGAAGTTTTCAGTCACCAGTTCACGCCAGCCGTTCCCTTCAACGGGAAGTTGTGCCCCCGAGGTTGTGCTCAGGCTCAGCACCAGCAGAAGGAAGATCAGTCGCAGCGGTGTGCCAGCCATGATTCGCTCCGTTCACATGCCAGGATAGTTGGGCCCGCCCCCACCTTCAGGAACAACCCAGTTGATGTTCTGGGCGGGATCCTTGATGTCGCAGGTCTTGCAGTGCACACAATTCTGGGAGTTGATCTGAAAACGTTTACGACCAGCCTCCTCGACTATCTCATACACGCCTGCCGGGCAGTAGCGCTGGGCAGGCTCGTCGTACATCGGCAGATTGATCGCGATGGGGATGGCGGGATCCTTCAACTGCAGATGGCAGGGCTGATCCTCTGCATGATTGGTATTGGACAGGAACACGCTGGACAGCCTGTCGAAGCTGATCACACCGTCGGGTTTGGGATAGGAGATGCGCTGGCTCTGGGCGGCCGGTTTGAGCTGGCTGTGATCCGTGGAGCGATCATGGAACGTGAACGGGAAACGTCCCGCGAAAATGTTCTGCTCGAGAAACACCAGGGCGCTGCCGATCCAAAACCCGAATTTGTGGAAGCCGGAGCTGAAATTCCGCGCCTTGTGCAGCTCCACATACAAGCTCGACTGCCGGAAGCGTTCGGCAAAGCTGATGATTTCCGACTCGGGCACATCCGAGGCCAGGGCGCTGAATAGGGATTCTGCGGCCAACATGCCCGATTTCATGGCGGTATGACTACCCTTGATCTTGGCCGCATTCATGGTGCCTGCATCACAACCGATCAACAGGCCACCGGGAAACGCCATTTTTGGCAGTGAGTTCAAGCCACCCTTGATGAGAGCCCTGGCACCGTAGCTGAGACGTTTGCCCCCTTCCAGATATTGGCGGATCACCGGGTGCAGCTTGAATTTCTGGAATTCATCAAAGGGACTGATGTGTGGATTCTGATACGCAAGGTCCACAATCAGCCCAACAGACACCTGATTTTTTTCCACGTGATAAAGAAATCCTCCGCTTGTGGCGGCGGCACTGGCACCAATCATGGGATAACCGGCGGTGTGCACCACCAGGCCCTCCCTGTGTTTGTCCGCGGGTATTTCCCAGACCTCCTTGATGCCGATTCCGTAGTGTTGGGGATCACTGTCCTTATCCAGACCGAAACGGGCGATGATCTGCTTGCCCAGATGGCCGCGGCACCCCTCGGCCAGCACCGTGTACTTGGCGTGAAATTCGAATCCCGGCTCGTAGGAGGATTTCTTTTCGCCATGGGCATCCACACCCATGTCGCCAGTAGCCACGCCTTTGACACTGCCGTCCTCGTGATACAGCACCTCGGCCGCCGCAAACCCGGGAAAGATTTCCACACCCAGCGCCTGGGCCTGCTCGCCCAGCCAGCGGCACAGATTGCCGAGAGAAATGATGTAGTTGCCGTGATTGTGCATGGTGCGCGGCACCAGCAGGCCGGGGAATTTGAACGAGGATGTCCCGTTGGGCAGGTAATAGACATCATCGCCCGTCACTGCGGTATTCAATGGTGCGCCGCGGTCTTTCCAGTCCGGAAACAATTCGTCCAGGGCAGATGGCTCAAACACCGCACCGGACAGAATGTGCGCCCCCACCTCGGAGCCCTTTTCCAGCACACAGACCGACAGCTCCCTGCCCTGCTCCTGGGCCAGTTGCATCAGGCGACAGGCGGTCGCCAATCCTGCCGGGCCGGCACCGACGATGACTACATCGACTTCCATCGATTCGCGTTGCATATCCTTTCCTCAGAATGTAGTGGGGGCCGGTGCGCAGACCCATTGCTTGCGGGTTTTCGGGGTGCAGGGCTGAGCCCGTATTATGCTTAATTCACCATCCCAGCGCAAAAGACCGCCACAGCGCCTCCCTTGGCCAGTCGAACACGAAGACCCTGGATCGATACCGAAATGACCTTACAAAATGTCACAAAAATCCCTTTTTGTTCCATTCTGTTGGCAGACCTTTCTGTGCATACTAGCGCGCTGTTATTTACCCCGGAGAGACCCCGATGAGAGCGACGCCTCGCCCCCCCATGCCCGCACTGCGGCTAGCCATTGCCGCGGCCCTGGTTACGGCATTCATGCAATCCGCCGCTGCTCAAGCGCCATCCACTGCGGAAAACTCCACGGTTACCTATCCGGCAGACTATTTTTCCCAGTATCAACCGTTTTCCGTAACTGACATGCTGAATCGAATACCGGGTATTTCGGTTGCCCAGGGTGGCGGCCCGGGTCCCCAGGGAGGACCTGGCAGCTCCGGCGGCTCCGATCGCCGCGGTCTGGGCGCCGGTGGCGATCAGGTTCTGATCAACGGGCGCCGCATTGCTGGCAAGGAAAACGAGGGCAACCAGCAGCTCAGCCGCATTCCGGCGAGCCAGGTGCAATACATCGAGATCATTCGTGGCACATCGGGGGACCTCGACGTGCGTGGCGGCTCCCAGGTGATCAACATCGTGCTGCTGGAGGCGGAGTCCCGATCCAGCGTGGCCTTTGAATTCAACACCGACCATTACCACGACGGCAAATATCAACCTGGCGGCAAAATCTCCCTGACCGGACAGGACGGGCCTTTCAGTTACTTCCTCAGTGCGGAGGGCGAACCGCGTTGGGAATACCGGGATGGCTTCGAGGTGAGCGTCAATGCCGATGGCAGCCTCAACGATACCGTGGACCGTAATGACACACGGGACTCCTGGCCCGTTACTCTGGTTTCCAACCTGGGCTACGAATTGACCGATCAGGACACCGTGCACCTGAATCTGCAGTGGTCCGATGGGGATGCCCCCAGTTTCACCGACCGGGTGATCACCGACTATGACACTGCCCCGCCGGTGGCCACCATCGAGCGAGACGACATTCCTGCCACAAACGATTCCTGGGAAGTGGGTGGCGACTACGAGCGCAGTTTCCTCAACGGCAACCGTTTCAAGGCCCTGTTCATCGTCAATGAACGGGAAGACGACAGCACCCGGGAAACCTTCGTGGGCCTGGGCAGCAGCCGGGTCAAGGATCTTTACCTGGCCAGTTATGCCCGCAACCGGGAACGCATCATACGTCCGAGTTACACCATGGGGTTGACCGACAACCAGGACATCGAAGTGGGACTGGAGCGGGCCCAGACTATTCTGGATACCTCATTGCAACTGGGTCTGGACATTCCCGGCACCACATCGCCAGCCTACGGCGGGCTGGTACCGGTGACCAATGCCAATGGCAGCGTGGAGGAAATCCGCTATGAATATTTCGCCATCCACAACTGGCAGTTGAATCCGCGTATGAGCCTGGAAACCACCCTGCTGTTCGAGGACAGCACCATTTCCCAAAGTGGTGACGTGTCCAAATCCAGGGATTTCAATTTCTTCCGTCCCAAGGTCGACTACCGTTTCGATATCACACCATCGGTGCAGTTCCGTGCATCCATCACCAAGGATGTCGCCCAGCTGAGCTTCTCCGACTTTACCGCCAGCGTGGCGGGTGGCGACGATGACCAGAATGCCCTGGCGGGCAACCCCGATCTGCGCCAGGAACAATCGGTGCGTTATGAAACCAACCTGGAATACCGCCTGCCAAATGACGGAGGTGTGCTGAATACCAACCTTTTCTATCACGACCTGACCGATGTGATCGAACGGGTGGATGTGTCAACGGCCACCAGCATATTGTCCGCCAACGGCAACATCGGCGATGGGGAACGCTACGGCATCAATATCGATGGCAGCCTGCGACTGGGTGCGTTCAATCTGCCCGGCATCCTGCTCACTTCCCGCCTGTCACTGGAGGAGTCCAAGGTAACCGACCCCTTCCTGGGCATCGAGCGCCGGCTGCGTCAGCAGGGCAAGGGTCGCTTCAGCTTCGGTTACCGGCACGATCTGGCCATCGCCAACAGCATGAATTACGGCTTCAACTACAGCAAGAATTTCGATGGCGGCAATTTTGTCTATGACATCGACAAGATCGAGGAGTATCCACAGACGGACCAGCTCAGCCTGTTCGTCGAGGCCGTGGGCTGGGGTGATCTCACCTATCGCTTCGAGACCATGAACACCACCAATGCGGAGCGCTGCCGGATTCGCTCACGCTACGTGGGCGGCACCATTGCCACCGGCAGGCTCAACGAAGTGGAAAATTCCTGCAGCGAGACCGGAATCAAGCTGGCCATCAAGATCCGCGGCACCTTCTAACCGGTCCCCGCCCCCCGCTCCATCCGACCCCGTGCCGAGCCACCTCGTCACGGGGTTTTTCTTGTCCGGCGTTTAAAATGGAATACATGGCACCTAATTGGTCGGCGCGTGCCCGTATCGAAACTGTCCCCTCTGACAGGGACACAGCATGCAGAAATGTGGCAAAAATAGGGCACTCAAGAATGCCAAGCAGTTCACGATATGATTTGATCTGAATGGTAAATTTCGACGTAAGCCATTGGTCTATCGAGGGTCTCGATTCATCCTGTCTGACAATTTGTCACACAATTGACCGGCAGAATTCGCATATAATCGCGGCCTTATGCAGTACCCGGGGATGTTTGAAGTCAGCAGCAGACTGGCTCGTGAAATCTGAATCAGCATACTGACAGTCTGGAGCAAGGAATAATGTTCAAACACCGTAGTGGCATACAGCGCCCGGGGCGCCTCTGGAAGTCGTGCAGTCTGACCCTGGCCATCGGCCTGGCAACCCAGGCGGCAGCCCAGACCGGAACCACGGTTGACGCTCCGGCAGATGCCCTGGAAAGCGCGACCATTACCTATCCTGCCTCCTATTTCAGCGAATACTCCCCCGTCTCTGTCAACGACATGGTCAATCTGATCCCAGGCATCAATCTGGCCATGGGAGGCAACCGCAATGACAATCGGCGGGGGCTGGGCGCCGGCGAAAACGAAATTCTCATCAATGGCCAGCGCATGACCGGCAAGAGCAATTCCGGCCGTGACCAGCTCAGCCGCATTTCCGCCAGCCAGGTCGAATACATCGAAATCATCCGGGGAGCCTCTGAGGACCTGGCGGTACGCAACTCGGGTCAGACCCTCAACATCGTGCTGGTGGATGCTCCGTCCCGGCAAAGCATCAATACCGAGATCAACGCCGATTACACCCGGGACGGCACGGTCGACCCCGGTGGCAAGTTCTCCATCTCCGGCCAGAACGGTCAGTTGAATTACTTGCTGAGCGCCGAAGCCGAGCCCCGCTACAACCAGGAAATCCGCCAGGAAGTCAGCCTGCTGCCCAATGGCCAGCTGAATGACACCATCTTCGAGGAGGAAATCCGTGACCAGACCGAGTATCAGGTCAGCGCTGCGGTCAGCTACCAGTTCGAACGGGATCTGGTGCAACTCAACGGGCTTTATGGCAAGCGCAATCCACCCACCGACACTCAGCGTCTCATCACCACTTACGGCAGCCCGGTGCCGGTGGAAACCCGCGAGCGGGAAGCCCGCCAGTTCGACAAGGAGAATTGGGAGATCGGTGGCGACTGGGAGCGCAGTTTCGCCAACGGCAGCACCTACCGTCTGCTGTTCATCGTCAACGACGACGAAGGGCGGGGTGTGCGTGAGCGTTACCGGCTGACGGCCGACAGCGAAAACAAGAATCTGTATCTGTACAACATGGGCCGCGACCGCGAGCGAATCGTCCGCACCTCCTACACGTTCAGCCTGGCACAGAGCCAGGGACTGGAATTGGGAATCGAGCGGGCACAGACCATCCGCAACAACGACCTGCGCATGGGGCTGTCGGTGGCTGGTACACCGTCCGCCTCGGTCGGCGGGCTGGTGCCGGTGAACATCGCCAACAGCACCTCCCAGGTGGAGGAAATGCGCTACGAGACGTTTGCCGTCCACAACTGGCAGCTCAATGACCGCATGTCCCTGGAGAGCACCCTGCTGTTAGAGACCTCGGAGATTGCCCAGACCGGTGATGTCAGCCTGTCACGCAATTTCGATTTCTGGCGACCTAAGGTGGATTACCGCTTCAATATCACCAGCATGTTGCAGGTCCGGGCCAGCATCGAGCGGGATGTCTCCCAATTGAGCTTCTCCGATTTCAGTGCTTCGGTCGACAATTCCGACCTGGACAAGAACACAGAAGCCGGCAACCCGGAGATCGTGCAGGAAAAAGCCTGGAACTACAGTCTCAATCTGGAATACCGCCTGCCCAACAATGTGGGCGTGCTCAGTTCCGGGGTGTACTACCGTGACATCGAGGACGTGATCGACCGGGTGGACGTATCCAGCGGAAACTCACTAGCGTCGGCACGTGGGAACATCGGTGACGGCGAGCGCTACGGTATCAATCTGAATGCCAGCACCAAGCTGGGCTTCATCGGTTTGCCCGAGGCGCTGCTGACCGCCGGCCTGGGCTTGACGGATTCCTCAGTGGTGGATCCCTTCCTCGGCATCGAACGCCGCATGCGTGGTAACGGCCGCGGTTTCCGCAGCCTCGGCTTCCGCCATGACCTGCCCTCCCTCAACATGAATTATGGCTTCAACTGGGGAGGTCCCATCAACGGCGGCAGCGGTCGCACCATCATCGATATCGATGACATCGAAGTGGAACGCAATGAGCCGAACCTGACCCTGTTCCTGGAGAAGAAGGCCTTCGGAGGCACCACCTTCCGCTTCGAGGCGACGAATACCCTGGACAGTCAGTGGTGCCGTCAACGCACCCGCTTCGACGGCGCTACGGTGGACGGCATCGTGGAAGAGGTCGAGGATTACTGCAGCGGCAGTGGACGTCGCTTCGCCCTGAAGATACGTCGTACGTTCTGAGCCGCCACCCGGCAGCTCACTCCACCTTGGTGAAAATCATCATGTGCTGCCAGGGCAGAAAGTCCAGGGTGTCGGTCCATTCCAGATTGAACACACTCATCTCCAGCACCGCCTGCTGCTCAGTCATCTTGTGCAGCGGACGGATCGGCACCGTGGGATCCTCTGCCCGGTATTCCAGCAGAAAAATCCGCCCGCCGGGTTTCAGCGCCTGATAGATGCCACGGATCATTTCGTAGGGATGGGAGAACTCATGGTAGGCATCCACCATGAGCGCCGCATCGATGGAATTTGGCGGCAGGTTGGGATCGTCGATGCGCCCCAGCACCCCGTCGATGTTGCTGACAACCTCCGCTACCTTGCGCTCTTCGATGAGGGCCAGCATTTCCGGCTGGATATCCACGGCCAACACCTTGCCCTGCGGCACCTGGCGGGCAATGCGGAAGGAAAAATACCCGGAACCGGCGCCGATATCCGCCACCACCGCATCGGCCGCCAGATTCATGTTGCGCACCACCTCGTCGGGCATTTCCTCCTGGATGCGGGTGGGCCGCTCCAGCCAATCGGCGGCCTGATGGCCCATCACCAGGGAAATCTCCCGCCCCATGTAGAATTTGCCGGTTCCCCCCTGACTGCGCGGGGCCATGACGTAGTCCGGCTGGGTTTGCGCACCCGCCGGTACGATCAACAGCAGACTGAGGCAGACTGTGGACAACAGCTTGAAAGCTGATTTCATGGACAGATTCCTTCCGGGGTGGGTGATGATGATGCGGCCAATTGTGTGGCGACAGAGCCGCGATTATTGCAAAAGGGAGGGTATTTGCAAGGGATGATCGGTGACCGTGGCTGGCCACCGGGAACCTTGCAAAAAAGTCTACTGGAGCAAGGAGGGCTTAAAGCAACCTGAGCAGTCGCTGACCGGAGCCCTTGCACTTGGGGCACAGGGTAGTGCCGGGCATCTTGCCGGCCCCATTGCAGACGTTGCAAACATCCGGATAGGGTTTGCTGAGAATGGCGCGCAATTCCTTCAAGGCTTGAACGGGGACTTGCTTGTCAGCCACACTGGCCATCGTCGATTACCTCCAACTGCACCTCAACCGACAGGATTTTTAGCTTGGCTATGCTGTTTTTGCCTGGCTCACAATCGCTGCTTCACGGCGGGGATTATGCGCCATAGCCAAACAGCGGATTGTTAACCAGCGCACACTTCATGCACCCGGCCCTAAAGAAATTTTGTAAATTGTTTTACTAATAGTTTCATATAGTTATACTTGTTTTAGCATTTAATTTATCACCAAATTACAGACGCTTCTGTAGGAAAATTATGACTAATGTACTGGAAGGCATTCGGGTCTTGGATTTTGGCCGCTACATTGCTGGGCCGTTCTGCGCCACCCTGTTGGGAGACCTCGGCGCCGAGGTGATTCGCATCGAAAAACTGGATGGCAGTGAGGACCGTTATCTGTCCCCTGTCACCACCACCGGGGATGGTGCACTGTTCATGCAAATGGGCCGCAACAAACTCGGCATGACCCTCAATCCCATGAAGCCCGAGGGTCGGGAGGTGGTCAAACGCCTGGTGGCAACCGCGGATGTGGTGGTGGCGAATCTGCCACCCGATACCCTGGCCGCCATGGGACTGGACTACGACAGTTTGAAAGCCATAAAGCCAGACATCATCCTCACCATGATCTCGGCGTTCGGCAGTGGCGGCCCCTATGCCAACCGGGTGGGCTTCGATGGTTTGGGTCAGGCCATGTCCGGTGCCATGTACCTGTCCGGCACGCCCGAGCAGCCGGTGAAATCCTACGCACCCTTCATCGATTTCGGTACTGCCAGCCTGTGCGCCTTTGGCACCCTGGCGGCACTTTACGAGCGCCGCAAAACCGGTCGCGGTCAGCTGGTGGAAGGTGCCCTTCTCAATACCGCTCTGACCATGATGAACGGTACACTCATCGAGCAGGCCGTCATCCAGCGCAACCGGGACGCCACCCTCAACCGCTCCCAGACGTCGGCGCCGGCAGACACCTTCAAGACCCGTGACGGCTGGGTGCTGGTGCAGTCCGTGGGCGGCCCCCTGTTCGAGCGCTGGGTGCAGCTCATGGGTGAACCCCAGTGGCTGGAGGACCCCCGCTTCGTCTCCGACATCAGCCGAGGTGACCATGGCGATGTCATCAGTGAGCGCCTGGCCCGCTGGTGCGGAGAACGCACCACCGATGAAGTGCTGGCTGCCATGGAAGCGGCCCGTATCCCGGCAGGACCGGTGCTTTCACCCCAGCAGGTTCTGGAGGACCCCCATGTTGTGGCCAAGGGTCTGCTGCAGGCCACCAGCTACCCGGGCATGTCCCAGCCGGCACCGGTCATGCAGACTCCGGTAAGCCTGTCCGCCACCCCCGGCGAGATCCGTCAGCGGGCACCGACCCTGGGCGAACATACCGATGCCATCATGGCGGAGCTGGGCTATTCCCCTGAGGAGATTGCCACCCTGCGGCAGAAACGGGTGATCTGAAGGATCCGCCTTAATCCCCAGGGTCATGGGGTGTATAGTGCCCAGGACAACTTGCCACCGGACAATCAAAAACCCCATCGTCAACAACAGGCTGGAGAACAATAATGAACAACCTGTCCCTCAAAATCCTTGCCCTGCCCTTGATCATGCTGGCGAGTCTGCCCGCACTGGCCGATCATGACGTGCTGTCTCTGGACCATTATGTCAGTGTGCAGTCCAGGGCCCCATCCATGGCAGGTGAGACAGCGCAGATTTATGTCCGTGAACGAACCCTGGCCCAGACCGGCCTGCGGGGCAACGACCTGGAAGGCAAGGTGGTGTTGTTCGTGCATGGCGCCGGCACACCGGCAGAAGTGGCCTTTGACGTACCCCATGAGGGGTTCAGCTGGATGGCTTATCTGGCGGCGGCCGGATTCGACACCTTCGCCATGGATACCACGGGCTATGGGCGCTCCACCCGTCCCCATGTCATGAACGACATCTGCAACCTGGCGCCGCAGGCCCAGCAGGATTTCATCCCGGAACTACTGTCGGCCCCCTGTGAACCCAGCTATCCCTTCGCCGCCACCACCATCGAATCGGACTGGCATGACATCGATGCGGTAGTGGACCATCTGCGCAGGATCCGTGACGTGGACACCGTGCATCTGGTGGCCTGGTCGCTGGGCGGTCCGCGCGCCGCCGGCTATGCCGCTCTGCATCCCGATAAAGTGGGACGCCTGGTACTGCTGGCCCCGGCTTACAGCCGCAATCGCGCCGCCGGTGCGCCGGAATCCATCCCCGTGCCGGGAACCGCCTTTACCAAGCAATCACGGGTCGACTTCGACAATGGCTGGAATCGCCAGGTGGGATGCAGCAATCAGTACACACGCGCGGTGAGCGATGCGGTATGGACCGCCATGCTGGCCTCGGATCCTGTGGGTGCCACCTGGGGCAGCGGTGTGCGACGCGCACCCAATACCACCGTCTGGGGCTGGACCCCGGAGGTGGTGGGCAAAACCCAGGCTCCCATGCTGCTGGTAGGGGCGGCCGAGGACGTGCAGGTGCCGGCGGCCCGGGTCCGGGAGCTGTATGAGGATCTGGGGGCGACGGAGAAAGTCTTCCTGGATCTGGGATGCGCGTCCCACAACGCCATGTGGGAGGTCAACGCGCCCCTGTTGTTCGATGCCTCACTGCAATGGCTGCAGGACGGCCAGGTGGACGGCATGAGCAATGGCGTCCTGGTCAAAGGCTATTACGAGTAATCCGCATACAGGTCATAGTCATCCGCAGCGGTGACTGTGACCTGCACCAGGCCCCCCGGATTCAGCTCGGCTTCGGTATCGATATAGACCAGGCCATCGATTTCCGGCGCATCGGCACTGGAGCGTCCCACCGCGCCCTCCTCGTCCACGCTGTCGATCAACACCTCAATGGTCTTGCCGATCCTGCCTTGCAGGCGCTCCGCGGAAATGCGCTGCTGGGTCGCCATGAAGCGCTCCCAACGCTCCTGCTTGATGGTGTCGGGAACCGGGTCCGGCAATTCATTAGACCTGGCGCCTTCCACCGGTGAGTACTGGAAACAGCCCACCCGATCCAGCTGCGCCTCTTCGAGAAAATCCAGCAGTTCCTGAAACTCATCCTCGGTCTCTCCGGGAAAACCCACGATGAAGGTGCTGCGCAGTGTCAGCTCCGGGCAGATGTCACGCCAGGCCTTGATGCGCTGCAGTGTGTTTTCCGTCGCCGCCGGCCGCTTCATGAGTTTCAAAATCCGGCTGCTGGCATGCTGGAACGGAATGTCCAGGTAAGGCAGCAGCTTGCCCTCCGCCATCAGGGGAATCACACCATCCACATGGGGATAGGGGTAAACATAGTGCAGCCGTACCCACACCCCCAGGTCCGCCAGGGCCTCGCACAGCCCCTGCATGCTGGCCTTGACCGGACGCCCCTGCCAGAAACCGGTGCGATAGCGGATATCCACGCCGTAGGCACTGGTGTCCTGGGAGATCACCAGCAGCTCGCGCACGCCGGCATTCACCAGGCGCTGGGCCTCTTCGAGTACATCTCCCACCGGGCGGCTTACAAGGTCTCCCCGCATGGAGGGAATGATGCAGAAGGAACAGCGGTGGTTGCAGCCTTCGGAAATCTTCAGATAGGCGTAGTGGCGCGGGGTCAGCTTGATGCCCTGGGGCGGCACCAGGTCGATGAGTGGATTATGGGCAGAGGTATCCGGCGGGATGACCCCATGCACCGCAGTGACCACCTCTTCGTAGGCATGGGGGCCGGTCACGCTCAGCACCTTCGGGTGCACGTTGGTGATGGCGTCTTTCTGGGCACCCAGGCAACCGGTCACGATGACCTTGCCGTTCTCCTGCAGCGCCTCACCGATGGCATCCAGGGATTCCTGCTTGGCACTGTCGATGAAACCGCAGGTATTGACCACCACCACATCGGCATCGGCGTAGCTGGAGACGATGTCATAACCCTCCATGCGCAACTGGGTGAGTATGCGTTCGGAGTCCACCAGGGCCTTGGGGCAACCCAGAGAGACGAATCCAACCTTGTTGCTGGCTGTGGTTTTGTTCGACATGATCAGGTGATGGCGGCGGGCGGCCGGCGGCGACAGAAAAGGCGCGCATTGTACTCGCCGCTGCCCAAAAAGTGAATTCGCCTGGAGTCCGAGGACTAAAATTCAATGTTCACCTGGGTATAGACATACAAGGTGCGGGACCCGTCCGGCCCACCCGGCACCTCACGGGGGAAACGCCCATACCAAAGCGCCGAGCCGCCGATCTCCCACTGCAGGGTGTCCGGTATCAACCAGTGACGGACTCTGAAATCCAGTGTCCGACCCAGGGTTTTACCGGCCCGGCCGGTGGGATCCTGGAGCCGGGCTATGATCCACTGATCCGTGGCGGAATCCAGGCGTGCATACTGCAGGATCACACGGCCGTCGGTTGTGCCGTTGTTGAAAAGGTAACGGATACCCGGCACAGCAGCGTTGGAGCGGGTCAAGGGACCATGAATGCTGGTATTGCCAAGGTCACCCCTGCGGGTGCCGTAAAATCGCTCGTAGCGTTCGAAGGTGTCGGTTCGCACATCATCGCCGGTGGCGAGATCATATTCCACGGACAGGCGATGACCCCAGGCTGAGTTCCAGGTAAAGCCCGCTTCAGCGTGCAGCATCCGCGCCCTGACATCCGTTTTCGGCGCACCCGGCAGAACCGAAATCGACTGTTCCCCGGAGCGCCAGGCTGCCTCCAGATCGAAATCCCACTGGCCTCGGGACTGGGGCCTGATCAGCCGCAGTCCGGGAGCGATCACGTCACGGTCCAGCGTGGCGCGCCCGTTCTCGTCCTTTTCCCGCAGACCATAGACCAGCAGATCACCCCGTATGCCCTGGTAGAACACCGGATGCTGATAGTGCACACCCCAGAACCTGCGGGTCTTGTCGTCTTCGTCCACCTCAATCCGGTTGTCGTCCAGTGACGCGCGGTCAGCCGGAAGCTTGCCGACCGGTGCCACGAAAAAGCTGTCGAGCTGGCCGCCGTTGCCGAACCGGTTGATCCAGTGCATCCCGGTATAGCCATTGATGGTATTGCGAAAATCATTGCGTTCCACGAAGCGGCGACTGCCGATGTCCAGAGTGAAACGCCCCAGCTTGAGCAGGGATCTCTCCAGCCACGGGGTGGAGCCGGACGCCAGGTCCACGCTGCCATACAACTGCAGGGGCTCGAAGGCATTCACATAGCTGGTGCTGAGGGGCGTGCCACCATCATCCAGATAGGTCCGGGAATCCTGCAGCTCGAACTGCAGCCCGAAGGCGTTGTGCTGCACTGAGGCTTGCACCACGGTACGTACAGCCAGCAGCTGGTCACTGCCCTCCAGTCCTCGCCGGAATTGGCCATCCAGGGCCTCGTAGCGTGCCTGGATTTCACCGGAAAAATTGAACTGGGTGGCTTCCGCCGCCACAGCCTCGCCAATCTGGACCACGCCAAGACTCAGCACGAACGTGAGCCCAACCCGGGTCCTCATGATTTGATTTTCAGTCCACATAGTTCCGGGCGCCCCTCACAACAGTCATTCACCAGAAATCCAATCAGCTTGCGTAATTCGATGTGATTTACCCTGTAAATGATCCTTTGCTGATCGCGCTCCGACAGCAGCAGCCCCGCTTGCTCCAGCGTTCTCAAATGAGTGGACAGTGTGGAAGGCGGCACCTTGAAGTGCGCGGCTATGTCTCCTGCGGAACGACCGGCGTCCTCGGCTTCGATCACGTAACGAAACACCTTGAGGCGCAATTCATTGCCGAGAGCGGAAAATTTGTAGTTGGCTTTCAAGGGGAAATACATTCGTTATTTCGGGAATTAGCGAAATACTAAACTGCAATTTATAGGAATGCAAATTTGGTCATGGCATGACAATCCAGGCAGTCATGGTTGACGTACCTGAACCTGTGACTCCGCCCATTGCCATCATGTGGTTCCGCCAGGACCTGCGCCTGGCGGACAATCCCGCCCTTCTGGCCGCTGCTCGCCAGGGCGCAGTGCTGCCTGTGTACATACTCGATGATGTGAATCCCGGCGACTGGCGCATGGGCGCCGCGTCACGCTGGTGGCTGCATCAGTCATTGACCCGCCTCAAGGAGTCACTGGATAACCGGCTGCTCCTGTTGCGGGGCGACCCCCGACAACTGCTGCCCCTGCTGGCCCGCTCCCACCAGGCTGAGGCGGTGTACTGGAACCGCTGTTATGAACCCTGGCGTCAACAGCGCGACAGCGCCATCAAGCAGAACCTCAGAGATTCCGGCATTGCGGTGCACAGCAGCAAGGCCTCCCTGCTGTGGGAGCCCTGGGAAGTGCACAAGCAGGATGGCTCGGCCTATCGGGTATTCACTCCCTTTTACAAAAACGGCTGTCTGGCCCAGCCGGAACCACGACAACCCCTGGCCCGCCCGGAATCACTGACTCTGGTTGATCACGGCATCACAGATCAAGGAATCGACGTGTTGCGACTGCTGCCATCCATCACCTGGTATGAATCCATGGCTTCCAGCTGGGCATCTGGTGAGCAGGGTGCCCGGGCCACCCTCGATGCGTTTCTGGAACAGGGGCTGCATCACTACAAGAAAGGCCGTGACTTCCCTGCCCTGAATGCCGTGTCCAGGCTGTCACCCTATCTGCACCACGGCGAACTGTCACCCTTTCAGGTTTGGCATGCCGTCATGCAGGCGGCGCCTGCTGCAGGCCTGGAGGATCAGATCGAACACTTTCGCCGGGAGCTGGTGTGGCGCGAATTCTCCCACCATCTGCTGTACCACTTTCCACAGCTGACCCGGCAAAATCTGCAGGCGGCCTTCGATCGCTTTCCCTGGCGCTCGGACCCGATGGCTCTGCGGCGCTGGCAACGGGGCCTGACGGGCTATCCCATCGTGGACGCCGGCATGCGTGAACTGTGGCAGACCGGCTACATGCACAACCGGGTGCGCATGATCGTGGCCTCATTTCTGGTCAAGAATCTGCTGCTCCACTGGCATCACGGTGAGGACTGGTTCTGGGATTGTCTGGTGGATGCCAACCTGGCCAATAACAGTGCCAGTTGGCAGTGGGTGGCTGGCTGCGGCGCCGATGCCGCACCCTATTTCCGCATCTTCAATCCGGTGACCCAGGGACTGAAGTTCGATGCAACAGGAACCTATGTCAGACGTTATGTACCGGAACTGGCAAAGCTGCCCGATCGCTGGCTGCACGATCCATCGTCGGCGCCAGCCGAGGTGCTGCGGCAGGCCGGGATCATCCTCGACAAGGACTACCCGCGGGCCATGGTGGATCTGCGGGAATCCCGGGAGCGGGCCCTGGCCGCCTATCAGTCACTCAAATCCGTAGTCTGACACAGGGCTGTGATTTCACCGGCCAATTCTTCAGCCGCCGTGAGTTCATGGAACCAACGGGTGACAGCTGCGTCGTCGAGCAGGCCCAGCAGCGCACCCAGCACCGCGCCCCGATGGACGTTGTCGCCGCCCAGATTGCAATTGGCCAGCAACGCCCGGCACGGGTCGTCAGCGTATTTATAGGCCAGGTACAGCACACTGGGCCAGGCGCCGGAAATATAGCAGGCGGTGCTGAACTTGCCGCCCACCACCTCATTGTCAGAGCGGGCCCGGGATACCAGATCGGGCAGCCGCAGACCCACAGACGTTCTGGCACAGTCGGCGATCAATGCCGCCGCTGACTGATCAGCCTTGCGAAACAACAGGTTGTCCAGCAACTCCACGTAGGCCTGGCCCACCTTTGCCAAGGACTCGTCCGGGTGGGTCAGCCACAGATGGTCGCGAACGGTCAGCTGCACATCGGTCAGCGGCACACCCCGCAACCGCAGGGCAAACACCAGCGGTGCCACGCTCACAAGACCGCCGATGGATGGCGTGTCATGGGTTACCGCACCACAGCGCTCCGGCGGCAGGCCCGCCTGCAGGTTGGCAAAAAAACCCCGGTGATAGGACTCGGCATAGGTATCCCCGTGACGGGGCGGATCGGCCGTCATGAAACGGATGTAGTCCTGCAGAAAGTCGTGCCGGTCGTAATGACCGCCCCGACCGGCGATGCTGCGCATCAGCACTCGGGCACAATGGGCGTTGAGGGTGTTCTCTCCCGCCTGCATGCCGTGATGATAGTGTCGATAGGGCTGGTTCCAGTGCTGGCGGCGACCCTTCAGGATCACGTCACCCACAATCTCCGCCTGAGCGCCACCCGCCTTGGTGCCACGACGCCCACCATGGCGGGTGGCATGGAGGGACATGATGGAGGATGGATGCTGTTCCGGTGCTGCCGCCATGCCCTGTATACCACCGGGAAATTGGCGCTGGATGTCCATCGGGTTGTAGTACCAGTGCACCGGCATGGCCAGGGCATCGGCGATGAAGGCTGTCTGCAGCGCAGCGATGGCGCGCTGACTGAATAGGGTGAGGGACATGGAGCGTCCGTATGGCTGGGTTTGATGATGAAGGGATACGATGGGCGGGGGGATGTGGATTGGCGCACCGGCAGCAGATACCCGGCATGATTGATTCGGATTTCGGCTAAGCCGAAATCCTTACCCCTTTGGGGCAGCGCGAAATGCGCGCTGTCTGCGCCGCTACGCGGCTTTGATTCGGATTTCGGCTAAGCCGAAATCCTCTCCCCTGCCCCTCGTGAGACCGTGCAGCAGATACCCGGCATGATTGACTCGAATTTCGGCTGAGCCGAAATCCTCGCCTCTTCGAGGCGCCCTCCGGGCGTCTGCGCCGCTGCGCGGCTGTCGAACAACGTGTTCGACTGCAGCCGGATACGCCACATAAAAAAGCCCGCACAAGGCGGGCTGTTTTATGTGGCGCACCCGGCATGATTCGAACATGCGACCACCTGATTCGTAGTCAGGTACTCTATCCAGCTGAGCTACGGGTGCGTAGGGGCGGTATTATAGCGAAATCATTTGGTTTTCAAAGGCTTTTTTGACCTGGCGCAGCCCCCTCAGCTGCCCATTTCCCGCGCCCTGTAATAGACTGTCCAGCCATGAACAAGTGCCTTCCCCTCCTGCTCCTTTGCAGCCTTTTCAATGCCCCTGCCCTGGCCCAGACGGACCTGCAAAAAGCCCTGTCGGCTTTCGATGCCGGTGATTATGCCAATGCCCTCGGACAGTTCAGCGCCCTGGCTGAGCAGGGTCATGCCATTGCCCAATTCAACCTGGCGCTCATGCATCTGCGGGGTCTGGGTACGGTCGAGGATGCGCAGCGGGCGCTGTTGCTGTATCGACAGGCTGCGCTGCAGGGGGTGCCGGAAGCCGCCTACTATGTCGGCATGATGTATGACACCGCCATGGGCGTGGAGCAGGA
The DNA here is from genome assembly GCA_046047495.1 of Pseudomonadota bacterium. Taxonomy (GTDB): domain Bacteria; phylum Pseudomonadota; class Gammaproteobacteria; order Pseudomonadales; family Pseudohongiellaceae; genus NORP240. The sequence goes on from JBJOHV010000011.1 coordinate 36,869, forward strand.
CGTCGGCGAGGCGTTTTACTGGTACCAGCAGGCTGCCGAACAAGGCCATGCCCCGGCCCAGTATGCCCTGGGCACCCTGTACTACTATGGACAAGCCGTTCCTGTGGACTATCGTCAGGCGGTCATCTGGTACGAATTCGCGGCACGTCAGGGCCACGCGGATGCCCAGTACAATCTGGGGGTCATGTATGCCAGCGGCACCGGGGTCGAAGCGGATCTGACCCAGGCTTTCGAACTTTTCAGTCAGGCCGCGGAGTCTGGCAGTCTGGACGCCCAGTACAATCTCGGATCCATGTACCTGAGTGGTCAGGGCGTGGCAGAGGACCCGGTGCTGGCCATGCAGTGGTTCATGAGCGCAGCCGAAGGCGGCCTGGCGGCAGCCCGAACCAGTGTGGGCATGTTGCACGCCGCCGGCAAAGGGACTCCCCAGGACTATGTGCAGGCACGCCGCTGGTTCGAGGGCGCGGCGCAGCAGGGGGATGGGGTTTCCCAGACCCTGTTGGGTAATTTTTTTGTCAACGGCCTGGGTGTGGATCCGGATCCGGTGGAGGCCTACATGTGGTACAGCATCGCCGCCACCGGTGGTCATCCATCAGCCGCCCAACTGGTCAGCAACCTGGCTGCTGAACTCAGCCCCGCTGAGATCGAGCGGGGAGACCTGATGGCGAGACAGTGGTTCGAAGAATTTCCCTTGAATGATGCAAGCCAACACGTCCCTGGAGGCACACCACCATGATCAATTCCCTACGCTTGGGCTTTCCACGACTCGGGAAAGTGTCGCTGTTGCTGCTGGCAGGCCTTTGCAGTGCCGGCCTGCGGGCCGATTACGAGGACGGTGTCAACGCCGCCCTGAGTGGGGACTATGCCACCGCGTATCGGGAATTCTCCCTGGCGGCGGAACAGGGATTGGACATGGCCCAGTACAACCTGGGAATTCTCTATTACATGGGCCAGGGCACTGAGCAGGATTACGGCCAGGCTTTCAAATGGACGACCCTTGCCGCGGAGCAAGGCCATGTGGCCGCCCAGTTCAATCTGGCGGCCCTGTACTACGAGGGCCAAGGCACCAACCAGGATCGCGCCCAGGCATTTCGGTGGTATGAATCCGCCGCATCGGCCGACCATGGCCCGGCCCAATTGTCGGCGGCCCGCATGCTGATGGAGGGCAATGGCACCGAACGTGACCTGGTGCGCGCCCATGTGTGGGCCAGCTTCGCCCTGGACAATGAGCTCGAGGAAGCCGCAGGCCTGCGCGCTGACATCGAACGCGGCATGTCCGAGGGACAACTCGGCGACGCCCGTCGCCTCTTTGCACGGATGCAGATCGGGCTCTAAATAGCTCTCTTATCTTCTTGTTTTTATAAAAATAACTTTTCTATCTTCCAGCGAATTCTACTATCTAAGGCCGGTGACAACTGCCCAAGGCGGATGAGGAACAAGTCAGCCGCCTCGGGGCCGGCATCAGTTCTCTCTGTTACACCGCGGATCCTGGGCCTGGACACCGGCAATCTGTTCCCGGGTAAAGGGGATCGGCGCGCAGCCATGGGTGTTGCTGCATATCAGATCCCACTGGGGCTGGGCCAGCTGATGACAGCCCATGCAGCTGCCGGCACGGTTGACCACTTCCACGGTGCCCCGCGAGGCAATGGTGGTGCCTTCGGCAGCCACGTTCAGCAGGAAGAATTCCCAGTCATTGGTGGCCGGGTTCCAGCCTTCCTGATGTTTGATCATCACTTCATTGGGCACCATGCTCACCACGGAGCCGGCCGGGAATTTGCCGCCCTCGGGTGACTGGGCCGCTGCAAGGGTGGCCTCCAGATTGCCCAGCAGGTTGTCCACGAAATACGCCTGCCCTTCCGCCTTGGTCATGTCGGTGAGACATTTGAACGTGTCCTCGCTGACCGGCAGTTGTTTATCATTGTCGGCGGTATGGCTGTGACTGATGGCCAGCAGGGACAGACCCAGAAGCAGTAGCTTGGCAGGTTTTTTCATGATGGAACCTCGATGTTGTCAGGTGCAGGAGTGGTTGGGACGAATCATTGGGATGGCAACGGGATGTATTCTATGTCATCACCCGGCACTTTGGGAAAGCGCCCTGCCTGCCAGTCCGACCTGGCTTGCTGGATACGTGCCTTGCGGCTGGAGACGAAATTCCAGTCGATGAAGCGGGGTCCCGGGGATTCCCCACCCACCAGCACCACCCGGGCGGTCTGCGTAGCGGCCAGGGTCACGTCACAGTCAGGCATCAGTACTGCCATGCTGTCGGCTGCCACCGGCGTATCGTTGACCACCACATGGCCCTGCACTGCATAGACCGCGCGTTCCGCCAGAACGGGAACCTGCAGGGACTGCCCCGGCTCCAATGTCGCCTCCAAATACAAAGTCGGGGCAAAAGTCCGCACCGGTGAAGTAGCCCCAAAGGCTGCCCCCATCATGACCCGCACCGGGACGCCGCCCACCTCCACCACGGGCAGATCCCGCGCCGGATAATGGTGAAAAGCCGGCTCCATCTCTTCATCCTGATCCGGCAGCGCCAGCCACAGCTGCAGGCCGTGCAGGCGATGGTGGCGGTTATGGACTTCCGGGGCTTCCCGCTCGGAATGCACGATACCCCGCCCGGCCACCATGAGATTGATATCACCCGGACGGATGACCTGCTCACTGCCCAGGGAGTCCCGGTGCAGAATTTCCCCCTCGAACAAAAACGTCACCGTGGCCAGATTGATATGGGGATGGGGGCGCACAGCGATGCCATCGCCAGGCTCGAAAGCGGCCGGCCCCATGTGATCGAAAAAAATCCAGGGACCGACCATGCGCCGTTGGGCGACCGGCAGCAACCGCCGAACCGAGAAGCCGCCCAGATCCCTGGGTCGGGAACTGATGATCAGCTCGATTCCGGCACAGGGCCGCTCCTGGCATTGCGCTGGTTGTTCCACACTCCCGGTATTGCTCATGTTGATTCTCCGCAGTCAGCTCAGGGCTGCGTCAATTCCCGCCGCAAGGCAGCGCCCAGATCCGGATCAAGGAATTCATAGCCGCCCTGCTGCAGACGGCTGGGCAATACAGGAATGCCTGAAAGCAACAAAGCCTGACCCATTTCACCGAACATCCCTTTCACGACCCAGGCAGGCAGTGGCAGAACGACGGGGCGCCGCAACACCTGTCCCAACACCCGGGTGAATTCCTGATTGGTGACCGGCTGGGGTGCCACCAGATTCACCGCTCCGCTGATGTCGGTTCGCCCGATTAAAAAACTGGCCATCGATACCCACTCATGCAGACCGACCCAGCTGAGGTATTGCTCCCCGCTGCCAATCACCCCACCCAATCCCATCCGGAAAGCCGGCAACATCTTCCGCAGTGCCCCTCCCCGCGGGCTCAGAATCACACCGCTGCGCAGCAATACGGTCCTGATGCCAGCGTCTGAGGCCGGTGCCGCAGCCTGCTCCCATTGTTGGGCGATGTCGGCGAGAAATCCCGTGCCTGGACCCGCCGTTTCATCCACAGAACCCCGGGCCGTGTCACCGTAAAAACCGATGGCGGAGGCACTGAAGAAAAACTCGGGCTTGTGCGGCAATCTGGCCACTGTAGTTGCAAGCAATGAGGTGGATTGCAGGCGGGAATCCAGCAGCAATTGCTTGCGGGACCGGGTCCAGCGCCGCTCACCGATGTTGGCGCCGGACAGGTTGATGACCCCGTCGATTCGCTCACCGGGTGGGATGTGAATGACTCCACGATCGGGTTGCCAGGTGAAATCATCGCCACTGTCGTCGCTGTCGTCGCTGTCGTCGCTGTCGCCACGGCGCAACACCACCACCTGGTGGCCCAGACCCTGGAGATGGTTACACAAGGCGCGACCCACCAGCCCGGTGGCGCCAGAAATCAGGATTCTCATACCAGCACTACGCCGGAAAAGGATTGAAGGATTGCTCGATGCGGAAAGTGTGCGATTGGAAGTGGCGGAGAGGGAGGGATTCGAACCCTCGATAGGGGTTTAGCCTATACGCCCTTAGCAGGGGCGCGCCTTCAGCCACTCGGCCACCTCTCCAAAAACGGCGCAATAATAGCACACACGGTGGCAATTGGGAGGTTTGAGAGGCCCGGGGGGCTTGATTACGGGGTATTGTCCTGGTCGTGGGACGGCGGTGTACCACCGGTTTTCTCTTTCTGGATACGCTGGTAGATTTCTTCCCGGTGCACCGCCACATCCTTGGGGGCATTGACTCCTATGCGGACCTGATTGCCCTTCACACCGAGCACGGTGATGGTCACATCGTCCCCCACCATGAGTGTTTCACCTATGCGGCGGGTCAATATCAACATGTGAGGTCTCCTTTTTCAGTCCCTTGCCTATGTCTCACTCGGTATCACCTTTGTCCTTGGGCTTGTAATTTGGGTCACCAAGTTCAAAAGCGGAATGCAATGCCCGCACTGCCAGTTCCAGATATTTTTCCTCTATCACCACCGAGATCTTGATCTCCGAGGTGGTGATCACCTGGATGTTGATATTCTCATCCGCCAGGGCCTTGAACATCTTGCTGGCTATGCCGGCATGGGAACGCATGCCGACGCCAACCAGGGAGACCTTGACGATCTTCTTGTCGACTTTTACCGCGGTGGCACCCAGCTCACTCTTGACCGACTCCAGAATCTTCTGGGCTGCGTCACTGTCGCCGCGCTTCACCGTGAACGTGATGTCGGTTGTGCCGTCCTCTGAAACGTTTTGTACTATAACATCAACTTCGATGCCAGCGTCGCTTACCGGTCCGATCACTCGGTAGGCTACACCCGGTACATCCGGAACACCAGAAACCGTGATCTTCGCTTCGTCTCTGGCAAAGGCAATGCCTGCAATCGCCGGATCTTCCATATTGGTATCTTCCTCCAAGCTGATCAGTGTACCGGGGCCATCCTCGAAACTGGAAAGCACCCGCAGGGGAACTTTGTACTTGCCGGCGAATTCCACCGAGCGAATCTGCAATACCTTGGCGCCCAGACTTGCCAGTTCCAGCATCTCCTCGAAGGTGATGGATTTCAGCAGGCGCGCTTCGGGAACCACCCGCGGGTCCGTCGTATAAACACCATTCACATCCGTGTAGATCTGGCACTCATCGGCTTTCAGTGCCGCAGCAAGGGCCACCGCGGTCGTGTCCGAACCACCACGACCCAATGTGGTGATATTACCGGCATCGTCCACACCCTGAAACCCGGCTACCACGACCACTCTGCCACCGGCCAGTTCACCGCGTATGCGTTGATCATCGATTTCGCGAATGCGCGCCTTGGTGTGTGCCTCGTCCGTCAGGATGCGCACCTGGCCGCCGGTGAATGAGCGTGCCGGGCAGCCCCGCTTCTGCAGAGCCATGCATAACAGTGCGATGGTCACCTGCTCTCCAGTTGAAAGCAGCACATCCATTTCGCGGGGCGACGGATGTTGCTCGATCTCCTGGGCCAGAGCCACCAGGCGGTTGGTTTCACCACTCATGGCGGACACCACGATCACCAGATCATGGCCCTGCTTTTTGAATGCGACGACCTTGTCGGCAACTGCCTCGATGCGCTGCACGGTGCCAACGGACGTGCCACCAAATTTTTGAACGATCAATGCCATTTCAGTAAAACGCTGTTTTTGAAAAGCTGCTGATTAAACAGGATTGCGCAAGGCAATGCAATGGAGAAAACCATCTCAGATACGCTCGACAACCCAGGGTTTTATGCTGTCCAGGGCCTGGGGAATGGCGCTTGTGTCTGTGCCGCCGGCCATGGCCATGTCGGGCCTGCCACCGCCCTTTCCTCCCAATTGACGGGCCACCATGTTGACCAGATCACCGGCCTTGATGCGATCCGTCAAATCCTTGCTGACCCCTGCCACCAGATTGACCTTGTCGTCTTCGGCGCTGGCCAGCAGGATGACGCTGGAATCCCCCAGTTTGTTTTTCAACTGGTCCACCGTGTCACGCAGGGCCTTGGCATTGAAGCCGTCGACCCGGGTGGCCAGCAACTTGATGCCCTGCAGATGTTCAGCCTGGTCCGCCAACTCCGCGCCGGCACTGGAAGCCATTTTCGCCTTGACCTGTTCCAGCTGTTTTTCAAGTTGCCGTGCATGCCCGGCCAACTGCTGCACCTTGTCCACCAGGTTGTCGTTACCGGCCTTCAATAACTGACCCAATTCCTTGAGAGTATCCTCCTGGGCGGCCACATAACCCAGCGCGCCCTTGCCGGTTACCGCCTCGATGCGCCGGATGCCGGCGGCGATGCCGGATTCGCTGACGATCTTGAACAAACCGATGTCCCCGGTGCGATTGACATGGCAACCACCGCAGAACTCGATGGAAAACTCCCCGCCCATGGACACCACGCGGACCACGTCGCCGTACTTTTCTCCAAACAGTGCCACGGCACCCTTCTTTCTTGCGGCATCGATGCCCATGACTTCCTTGCTGACTGCCGAGTTCGCCAGGATCTGCTCATTGACCAGCGTCTCGATGGTGCGTAACTCGTCTGGCGAAAGTGGTGCCGGATGGGAAAAGTCAAAACGCAGTCGTTCTGCGGTGACCAGGGATCCTTTCTGGTTGACGTGCTTGCCCAGCACCTGCCGCAGGGCTGCATGCATGAGGTGGGTGGCCGAGTGATTGAGAGTGATGGCGGCCCGGGTTGCCGCAGACACTTCGGCATTCACCTTCTCACCCGGGCGCAATTCCCCCTGTTCCAGGGTGCCGCGGTGCAACAGGAAGTCGTTTTGCTTCTGGGTGTCCACCACGGTGAAGCGGCCATGATCGCTGTGGAGCTTGCCACTATCGCCGATCTGTCCGCCCGACTCGCCGTAAAACGGGGTGGTGTCCAGCAATAACATGGCCTGTGCCGGCGCCTTCAGAATGTCCACGGGTTTGCCGTCCACATAGATGGCAAGGATGCGGGCCTCACCCTGCAGGTGGTCGTAGCCAATGAAATCCGTGGATTGCTGGATATCGATGGCGATCTTTTCCGTGGCGCCAAAACTGCTGGCGGACCTGGCCTGTTCCCGCTGCTGGGCCATGGCGGAGTCAAAACCTGCCATGTCCAGGGTCAGTCCGTGCTCTCGAGCCACATCGGCGGTGAGGTCCACCGGAAAGCCATAGGTATCATAGAGGCGGAATACCATATCACCGGGAATCACCTTGCCGTCCAGGCGGGTAATGGTCTGCTCCAGAATTCCCATGCCGTGCTCCAGGGTGCGGGCAAACTGCTGCTCCTCCTCCTTCAGCACTTTCTCCACGAAGGCCTGTTGGTCCCTGAGTTCCGGATAGGCCTCGCCCATGGCCTGCACCAGTGCCGGCACCAGGCGATAGAAAAACACCTCCTTCACACCCAGCTGATACCCATGCCGCACCGCCCTGCGCACGATGCGGCGCAGAACATAACCGCGCCCCTCGTTGGACGGCGTAACGCCGTCCACCACGAGAAAGGCACAGGAGCGGATGTGGTCGGCAATCACCCGCAGGGAGGTATTGGCCGTATCCCGGATACCGGTGAGTTCGGCGGCGGCGTTGACCAGTATCCGGAACAGATCGATCTCGTAGTTGCTGTGGACATGCTGCATAACAGCCGATACCCGCTCAAGCCCCATGCCGGTATCAACCGAGGGCTTGGGCAGGGGCACCAGGGTACCGTCCGGCTGCCGGTCGAACTGCATGAACACCAGGTTCCAGATTTCGATATAGCGATCGCCATCCTCGCCAGGGCTGCCCGGCGGCCCACCGGCGACTTCCTCGCCGTGGTCATAGAAAATTTCCGAACAGGGCCCACAGGGCCCGGTGTCCCCCATGGCCCAGAAATTGTCCTTTTCACCCATGCGGGAGAAACGCTGCGGGTCCACACCGATTTCCTCCAGCCAGATGGCAGCCGCCTCGTCGTCCTCCCGGAACACCGTCACCCACAACTTTTCCTTTGGCAGACCCAGTTCGACTGTGAGGAATTCCCAGGCATAGCGGATCGCTTCCCGCTTGAAGTAGTCACCGAAGCTGAAGTTGCCCAGCATTTCAAAAAATGTGTGGTGACGTGCCGTATAGCCGACATTCTCCAGATCATTGTGCTTGCCGCCCGCCCGCACGCAGCGCTGTGAACTGACGGCCCGGGGACAGGCACGGTGCTCCAGCCCCAGGAATGCATCCTTGAACTGCACCATGCCGGCATTGGTGAACAACAAGGTCGGATCATTGCCGGGCACCAGGGGGCTGCTGGGCACAATCTCGTGGCCATTGCGGGCAAAATAATCCAGGAATTTCTGTCGAATATCAGCACTCTTCATTACGGTCACTCTGGTCGGAAATTTTGGTTGTGGGCCGGGTTCAGTCTTCAGTCAAGGCTACCGTACCATTGCTGGACAGCATGATGGCTATGGGCTTGGTCTGGGGAAAGTGGCCCAATACGATGAAAATGATGATCAGAAATGGCACACACAGGAACATACCGATCACACCCCAGATATAGCCCCACAACCCCAGATTCAGAAGAATCAGCAAGGGGCTGAGATTGAAGGAGGTGCCCATCATACGGGGTTCGAGAAAATTGCCAATGGCATTTTGAAACACGCCGATGCCACCCAGCACGATGAAAAACTGGGTATAACCTTCGTACTGTGCCAACGAGATCAGGGCCGGAAATATGGTGGCTATGATGGAGCCGATGGTGGGAATGAAATTGAGCAGGAAGATGAGCAGGCCCCAGACACCGGCGAAATCCACATCCAGGATACGCAAAAGGATGTAACTGAGCACACCGGTCAGGGTACTGGTGAACAGCTTGATGCTGATGTACTTGTTGATGTCCCGCTCGATCTGCCCCATGACACGCCGGACTTTCTTCTCCCGGTCGGGGTTGCCCACCAGACAGGAAATCTTGCGGTCGATATTGCCCTGTTCTAGAAACAGGAAGGCGATGTAGATGAGAATCAGACCGCTGCTGGTGACGATGCTGGTGAAGGATCCTGCCAGGGATCCGAACAGTGCCGGCAGATCCAGCCAGCCGGCCTCCAGCAGAAAGCCGGAGAAACGGCCCGACTCGGTGTCGAACAGGTAATTGGAAAAAGGCAGATCCCGCAGGCGCTCCTCGAGATTCGCCTGATAGACCGGCACCACATCCCGCACATCGGCGATGCTGTCACTGATGAAATTGACGACGGCCCATCCAAGCGCGATGAAGGTCGCCACCGAGGCCAGCAGGCACAGCCAGCGGGGCAGGCGCAGGTTACCCAGGGGAATGCGACGGAAACCGGTGGCCAGCAGATTGATCAGGAACCACAGGGCGATGGCAACCACCAATGGCAGCAGCAGGGCCTGGCCGATGACGAGGATGTAGAACACCATCACCACCAGGATGGCGGCGGCGGCAAAATTCAGGGTCTTGGTGCTGGGTAATTGGGTCATTGCTTAAGGCGTCGACCAGGTCACAGTCTCAGTGACGTAAGGGTTTGAGTTTGCGAAGAATATCACATTTTCCTGGCGACTCACTCATTACGCTATGGGAGCGGAAATATAGTTTATTTTCCTACACATCAGGGACTTGGGTGCAGCAGCAAAATGACACTGGACGGCTATTCAGATCTGCAGAAAATCGGTGAGGGCGGGATGGCCCTGGTATACCGCGGTATCCAGGATTCCCTGCAACGTCCGGTGGCCATCAAGGTATTGACCCAGGAGCTCGGGGATCATGATGAGGCGCGCCGTCGTTTCGAACGGGAATCCCTGATCATCGCCCGCCTCAACCACCCCAACATCATCCATGTCATCGACCGCGGCATCAATGCCCAGGGCATGCCCTATTTCGTCATGGAATTCGTCGCCGGCCTGGATCTTGGGACGGCCGTGCAGGCCATGTCGCTGACCCATATTCAACAGATCGACATCATCATCCAGCTGCTCAAGGCGCTGGCTTATGCCCACAAGAACAAGGTAATCCACCGCGACATCAAGCCGGACAACATCCTGGTGGATGACGACTGCAACATCAAGGTCCTGGATTTCGGCATCGCCCAGTTCTACGACGAGCTGCAGGTGCCTGGTGAAAAAACCACCCATGGCACGGTGATGGGGACCTACAGTTACATGTCACCGGAGCAGAAAAAATCCGCTGACAATGTCACGGCGCAAAGCGATCTGTATTCCGTCGGCGTGCTCATGTACAAATTGTTCACCGGACAGATTCCGGAGGGACACTTCCCTGAACCCTCGAGGCTCAATCCCGAGGTTTCGCCCCATCTGGATCGCATCGTGCTGCAGTGCCTGGCACCCCGCCCCGAGGATCGACCGGCCTCCGCGGAAGAACTGAAAAACGCCCTGCTGTCCGCCATGCAGGGAGCGCACCTGAAAGACGATCAGCGTCAACGGGCCGCCCAGGGCATCACCCAAATCAAATCCCGTTTCCAGTTGCTGGATGTACTGCGTGAGGACAAGTTTGGTGCCGTCTATCTGTATCAGCAAAAGCAAAGCGGCTCCCTGCTGGTCATCAAGAAGAAGGTAAGCACTTCCAGCGGGTTCACCACCAGCAATATGCTGACTGCCCTGAACCATGACAATATCGTCACCACCTTGGGAACCATTCGCAACGAGGAGTTTTTTATCCTCGTGCAGGAATACTTGAGTGGCGGTACCCTGCAGGACAAACTGGGCTTCCAGATCGAATGGCAGGATGCCGTCCGCATCGGGTGCCAGATCTGCCAGGCATTGCTGTTTGCCCACCAGCACCAGTTCGTCCACGGACACCTGCGACCCACCAATATTCTTTTCACCGACCAGGGTCAGGTGAAGATCACCGACTTTGGTCTGCAGGACGATGTCAGCAACGTGCCCAATGCCCACTACTACCGGTTGTCAGGGGAAGCAGTCAGCGCAGCATCGGACGTCTATGCCGCAGGTGTCATTCTTTATCAGCTGTTCACCGGCAGCCTGCCCGCACAGAACAAGGATACCGCCACTGTCATTCGCAAGGCCTTTACCAAGCTGCCCGAGGATGTCCAGTCGGTCATCAGCGTCATGCTGTCGACCGTTCCCGAGCGTCGCAGCCCGCAGTGCCTGCAGACCACCGTGGAAGTGCTCAGGCGCTATCTCAACAAACCGGCTCCGACACAGATCCTTCCCGTGACCGACCTTGAGCCGGGGAAACCCATGGCGGCGGACTCGGGCACCACTGCACTCGCCGCTGCCGCCGACCTGGCAGCCTTGACCGCGGTGGACCGCCACTCCGCCATCGTCAACAGCCGCATGATGAAAATGTTCAGTGTGCTGTTGCTGGTTTATTCCCAGTACATGCTGTTCTTCGATGGGCAGCAGAGGATCAACGAGAGCATGCCCCTGGTCTACAGCCAGGTGGCCAACAGCATGACTTCCTTGTTCGGTGGCTGAGACCAGACCCGGCCTCCTAACTTGAGCGGACAACCCATGCCAGGCAAGATCGAACTCTGCTTCAATTCCCGCAAGCTGGCGGAATACCCTCTCGACAAGGAGGTATTGCGCATCGGGCGCCGGGACGACAACGATGTGAAGATCGACAATCTGGCGGTCAGCGGCCATCACGCCCGACTGTTCCGGGAGACAGATGACTGGTTCCTGGAGGATCTGGATAGTACCAACGGCACCTTCGTGAACGGTCGGGCAGTGAAGAAACACCCGTTGCGCCATGGTGATTCCATCGTCATTGGCAAGCACGAACTTCGCTATGCCCGGCCTGCCGATACATTGCACAGCAAGGCACTGCCTACGGCCATCGACAGCGGCAGCAGCAAACCCGTGCGCCGGGCCCGGCTGCAGATTCTGAATGGTCGCAATGCCGGCAAGGAAATGCTGCTGGAAGCGGATTCAGTGCGCCTGGGCAAGCCCGGTGTGCAGATGGTGTCCATCAACCGGCGCCCCGACGGTCATTTTCTCGTCGCTCTTGAGCAGGCAGGCCACTGCCCGCCACTGCGGGTCAACGGCCTGGCGATCGGTGCCAGGGCCTGCAAGTTGCGCAATCACGACATCATCGATATCAACGAGTTGAAGATCGAATACTACCTGGGAACCTGAGTGCCCCGGCAGCTCCGGGACACTCAATGCCTGAATCGCGATTAGCCGATCAGATTTTGGAGAAGGCATCGATCATGATGCCCGGGGTCAGAATCTGGGGCAGGATGATCGGCTCCTTGCCGCGGTCCGCGGGATACAGCACATAGAGGGGAACCGAGGGCCGGTTGAAGGAATTCAGCACCTCGGTGATTTCAGGGTCTTCGTTGGTCCAGTCACCCTTGAGATAGGTGATGCCATTGTCCAGCATGGCCTGATGCACCCGATCACTGCCAAGGGTGGTCTGCTCATTGGCCAGGCAGGTGATGCACCAGGCGGCGGTCATGTTCACGAACACCGGCCGGCCCTCGTTGCGCAGGCTTTCCAGACGGGCGGCACTGAATGGTTCAAAACGCTGGTTGACGCTACCGTCCGCATTCAGGCTCACCGCCTCACCGGCAACCGGGGTCAGGAACGGTGTGCGGAACACAGCCGCAGCTGCCGCCAGACACAAGATCGCCACCCCGGCGGTGGCATGGCGTCCGAAGGTTCCCGCCGAGCGCCGTTGTTTGAACAGCCAGGATGCAAACGCCAACAGGATGCAGGCACCCAGCACCACGGCCATGCCCATTACCCCGACCTGGTTACCCAGCACCCACAGCAGCCACAGGGCCGTGGCATACAGGGGGAAGGCCATGAATTCCTTGAAGGTCACCATCCAGTTGCCCGGCTTGGGCATATAGGCCGCCAGGGCCGGCAGGAACGACAACAGCAGAATCGGCAGGGCCATCCCCAGACCCAGGGCCACGAACACCGCCATGGCCACCAGCCAGGGCTGGGTCAGGGCGAAACCCAGCGCCGGCCCCATGAAGGGCGCGGTACAGGGGCTGGCCACCACCGTGGCCAGTACACCGGTCAGGAACGAGCGGCGATAGCCATGGGCATTGGCGGTGGCGGTGTTGCCCAGGTTCATCAGACTGGTGCCGATCTCGAAAACGCCGGACAGGCTGAGACCCATGGTGAAAAACAGATATATCAGGATGGCGATGACCCAGGGCTCCTGCAGCTGGAAGGCCCAGCCTGCGGCTGCCCCACTGGCGCGCAGGGCGATCAGGATGGAGGCCAGCACCAGGAAGGTGCTGATCACACCGGCGGTATACACCAAGCCATCGAGTCGTTGTTTGCGATGGGATTCACCGGCATTGGCGGCAAATGCCAGGGCCTTGAGGGACAGCACGGGGAACACACAGGGCATGAGATTGAGAATGAGACCGCCCGCCAGGGCTGCCAGCATGAAGCCGGCCAGGGTCAGTAACGAGAATCCCCCGCTACCGCCGGACTCACCCTCCACTGCCGCAGCGGCCATGGGTGTGATGGTGGATTCATTGGCATCGGCAGCCGGATCCACGAATTCCCAGGCGCGCCTCAGGCCATCCCGGTCCTGCACCACCAGCATGCCGTAAACCTCATCGAGGTCCTCCAGCATGCGGCGCGGCTGGCTGTGGGTGATCTGGATGAGGTTGGGCTGGATGGTCACATCCCGGATGGGGCCGTTGGCGATGACCCGACGCCGATCGGGGAAGAACCAGGCATCCACCACGTTTTCAAACAGGGGCCCCGGCGCCTGGAAACCCAGGCTGACCCGCTCGCCGGCCGCGGCGATGATGAACTCGATGTCGTGCTCCCGCACCGGCACGTGCTCCCGGGCAGCGGCGGCAATCTCTATATGACGGGCATCCAGCTCCGCCACCTCGGCCACCGGCAGACTGATATCCAGCCGGTGCTCGCCGGGAATGCAGATGAGCTCACACACGTACCATTGCACGGTGGTGGAAAAATCCGCCCGCTCCCCGCTGTAATCCTCCGGAATCACCACCGGCAGGGGCAGCAATACCTCACCCTCGTAACCGTAGTTGACCAGATCGGAACCGGGGAACGGCAGCCAATAAGGCGCCGGCCACCGGATCTGGCCCACGATAGTGCCTTCCGGTGCCACCCAATCCACTGCCTGGGTGGGCTCACCGCTGTCCCCACCCAGTTTCCAGTAAGTATGCCAACCCTCGGCCGCATGCAGCTTGATACCGAACCAGGTGACTTCCCCGGGCACGATGTTGGTGGTTTCCGAGATCAGCTCCACCTCGATGCGTTCCCGCCAGGCCACCTGGGTCTTGTCGGCCTCCACCTGCCAGGAGCGCCAGTTGCCCGCCTCGTCCACCACCGCCAGCACGCCGGCAAAGTTGGCCAGATCGGGAGCGATACGGCGATGCTGGGCAACGCTGAACTGTACCCGCTGGTCTTCGATCAGCACTTCCCGCAGGGGCGCAAACTTCATGATGCGATCCTGCTCGGGGAAGAAAACCACGTCCGTCGCGCCGGTGAAGACAGCGGCCGGGGCGCTCACCATGACATTGACCCGGCCGTCATGGGTGTTGAACCTGGCGGTCATTGCTGGATCGCTCACTGGAATCGCAGCCCGGGTTTCCGCAAAGGCCGTGACCCAGCGCGGATCGGGCGTGGCGGTATCCGCCACGGGCAGGCTCAGGGAAAAGATGGCATCGCCGGGAATGCAGATATCGTCACACACCTGCCAGTCGATGCGGGTGCTGAGCTCGAAGGTGTCGCCGGAGAAGTCGGCCGGCACACTGACCGGCAGGGGCAGGAATACTTCGTATTCATAGGCAAAGGTCACCAGGTCGGTGCCTTCAAACGGTGTCCACTGGGGCATGGGCCACACGATCTCGCCGGCTTCGGCACCGGCGGGCAACTGCCACTGGGACGTGAACGTGCCAACCCCGCTGTCCCCGCCGAATTTCCAGTAGGTGTGCCAGTGCTCGATGGGATCCAGTCGGATTGCCAGCCACAGTGTCTCGCCGGGCACCACGGCAGTCGTCTCGGCGATCAGTTCGACCTCGATCTGCTCCGTGCTATGGACCTGCGCGCTGGCGTTCACTGTCAGGGCAAGCAGCCAGGCCGACAACCCTATTCCCAGAATTCGCTTGTGCATCTCCCGCCCCACTGTTGTTATCGGTTCTTCAGCTTTGCATTCTACCGGCTCAGACCGGCCCGGCTGTCGAAAAGTTGTGCCAAAAAGTAACAAATAAAACGACTTATGTCATATTCCGCAGCTCAGGGCACCATCAGCTACTCCCAGCTGCTCCCAGCTGCTCCCAGATGCTCCACCATCAGTTGTAACGCGCGGACACCCCGGTATTCGTTGATGTCGAGACGATACACCAGCCGCACGCGATGAACGTCCGACCGGGGCCACAGACCGGTATCGATATTGAATGCGATGGCATCCAGGGGCTGCCCTCCGTCTGCAGGCATTACCTTCAACTTCAGATGCTTGTCTCCCACCAGGCGCTGCTCCAGCAGCCGGAACTCCCCATCGAAGCGGGGCTCGGGAAACCCCTGCCCCCAGGGCCCGGCCGCCTGCAGCAGCTCAGCGGTGGGCAGGGTGAGGTACTGGGGATCCAGTGGACCGTCGGTCAATATCCGCGCCTGCCGGGACTCGTCGTCCAGCTGGGCCTCGGCATGGGCTGCGAAAGCTTCCGTGAATCGGGGCAGATCGGCGCGGGCGATGCTGAGTCCCGCCGCCATGGCATGGCCGCCGAACTTGCTGATGAGTCCGGGATTGCGAGTGGCAATCGTGTCCAGGGCATCGCGGATGTGATAGCCCGCCAGTGAGCGGGCCGAACCTTTCAATTCATCCGCCTTGCCGCCGCTGTCTCCGGCGTTCGCAAACACGATTACCGGCCGGTGGTAATGATCCTTGATGCGGGAGGCCAGGATGCCGATGACTCCCTGGTGCCAGGACGCATCATAAACACACAGGCCGGCTGGCAGGGTTTGCTCGTCAAGCTGCAGGCTCTGCAGGGCGGCGAATGCCTGCTCACGCATATCGGCCTCGATGAGCTTGCGGTCACTGTTGAGGGCGTCCAGCTCCAATGCCATGCGGTGGGCCGCCGAAGGGTCGGAGGTCAGCAGGCATTCAATGCCCAGGGACATGTCATCCAGACGTCCGGCAGCATTGAGACGGGGGCCGAGGGCAAAGCCCAGATCGGCAGCCTGCAGATTGTGACGCGCACGGTTGGCTGCATCGATCAGGGCCAGTATCCCCGGTCGGCAGCGGCCGGCCCGGATGCGCTTCAGTCCCTCACTGACCAGAATGCGATTGTTATAGTCCAGGGGCACCACATCGGCCACCGTGCCCAGGGCCACCAGATCCAGGCAATCCGCCAGATTGGGTTCTGCTATACCCCTGTCTGCAAACCAGCCTGCTGCGCGGAGTCTGGCCCGCAGGGCCAGCATGAGATAAAAAATCACCCCCACACCTGCCAGCGCCTTGCTGGGAAACCCACAGCCGGGCTGGTTGGGATTGATGATGGCATCGGCGTTCGGCAGGGTGGCACCGGCCAGGTGATGATCGGTCACCAGCACCCGCACCCCGGCGGCCCTGGCGACAGCCACACCTTCCAGGCTGGATATCCCGTTATCCACGGTAATGATCAGATCCGGCTGTCGCTGCAGCGCCAACGCCACGATTTCCGGGGTCAGCCCGTAGCCGAAGCGGAAGCGATTCGGCACGATGTAATCCAGTTGCCGAAACCCCATGGCCCGCAGGGCGGCAATCGCCAGCGCACAGCTGGTGGCGCCATCGGCATCGAAATCAGACACCACCAGAATTCGCCCTTGGTTGTGCAGCATGTCCAGCAGCAGATCGGTGGCGGCTTCCATGCCCTGCATCTGCTCCGGCTTCAGTAGCTTGTCCACATCCAGTTGCAGCTCATCGGCATCCCGGAGACGGCGCCGGGTGTAGATCTGCCGCAACACGGGATGCTCAAGGGCAGCGGCCAGCGCGGGGCTCAGCAGCGGTCGTTCGGCAATGGTCGGGGACATGATATTACGTCCCTGCCCTATCAGGCGTGGAGATGGCGGGTGATAAAACCGGTGACAGCCTCGAGCTGATTGGGCACCACGGTCACCGACTCCGGGCGTTGCAGCAGATCGGCCATGGCGGGCGGCAGGGCCGGCACCGCAAGCCCGGCCGCCTCGATGGCACTGGCAAACTTCACGGGATGGGCGGTGGACAGGGTGATCATCGGCACCCGGGGATCGGTATTGCAGACCCGTGCCGCCTTGATGCCTACTGCCGTATGGGGATCCACCAGGGTTCCGGTTGTCTCATGGACGTCGCGGATCACCTGGCAGGTGGTGTCGTCGTCCACCGCATGACTGCTGAAGCTTGCCTGCACCTGGCGCAGCTGTTCGGCGCTGACACTGAGGGGCTGCTTGCCGAAGCGCTTCATGAATTCCCTCAACTGAGCCGAATCCCGATCAAACAAATCAAACAGATAGCGCTCGAAGTTGCTGGACACCATGATATCCATGCTGGGGGAATGGGTCTGATTCAGGGCCGCGATACTGTAGTCGTTGCCACTGATGAAGCGGTGCAGGATGTCGTTTCGGTTGGTGGCAACGATGAGCTGACGTATCGGCAATCCCATCTGCCGTGCCAGGTAACCCGCATAGATGTCGCCGAAATTGCCGGTGGGCACGGAGAAGCTGACCGGCCGTCCCGGCCCTCCCAGGCTCAGGGCGGCATGGAAGTAATACACGATCTGCACCATGATGCGCGCCCAGTTGATGGAGTTCACCGCCACCAGCTGCTGGCCACTGGGCAGGAAATCCTGACGGGCGAAGGCTGCCTTGACGATGTTCTGACAGTCATCGAAATTGCCTTCCACCGCCAGGTTGAACACATTGTCCGCCATGATGGTCGTCATCTGGCGGCGCTGCACTTCGGATATCCGCTGATGGGGATGGAGGATGAAGATGTCCACCAGGTCGGAGTGCCGGCAGCCTTCCAGGGCCGCCGACCCGGTATCGCCCGAGGTGGCACCCAGGATGGTTACGCGCTGCTGCTTCTTGCGCAGCACGTGGTCCAACAGACGTCCCAGCACCTGCAGGGCGAAATCCTTGAACGCCAGGGTGGGACCATGGTAGAGCTCCAGCGTCCATTCATTGCAGCCCAGCATGGTCAGGGGCGCTACGGCACGGTGGGTGAAGGCGCTGTAACTCTCATCGAGGCAGCGCTTCAGGTCGGCCTGGGGAATGCTGTCCGCCACGAAGGGGCTGATGACCCGCAATGCCAGATCGGCGTAACCGAGTCCGCTCCAGGACGCGATTTCTTCGGCGCTGAAGCGCGGCACCTGTTCCGGCACATAAAGACCGCCATCCGGCGCCAACCCCGTCAGCAATACACCTTCGAAGTCCTGGGCCGGTGCCTGTCCGCGGGTGGAAATGTATTTCATCTGATTGCTGCCCCTGCGTCCTAGTCGTCCAGCTCTTCCAGCCGGATGCGGACAACCCGGCCCTGGGTTTCCTCCAGCTGTTCTATGGCGGCGATGGCCCGGTCCATTTGACTCTCGATGACCCGGTCGGTGAGCAGCACCACCGGCACCAGCGGGGCATCCTCATCCGCCGGTTCCTTCTGGATCACCGCCTCGATATTGATATTGTGCTGCTGCATGACCGTGGAAATCTTGGCCATGACGCCCACCTTGTCCTGGGCCAGGATACGCAGATAGTACGCGGTTTCGATGTCCTTGATGTCCAGTACCGGCAGATCCGCCCGCAATTCCGTGAATGCCAGGGACGGCATGGACTGCGCACCCTCCCCGCGCCCACCATAACAATTGCGGGCAATGTCCATGATATCGGCCACCACCGAGGAGGCTGTGGCCTGGGCGCCGGCGCCAGCCCCGTAGTACAGGGTTGCCCCCACCGAGTTGCCCTTCACCACCACGGCATTCATGACCCCGTTGACGTTGGCGATCAGCCGTCTGCGGGAGATCAGGGTGGGATGCACACGCATTTCCACACCGCGCTCGGTCAGACGCGCGATGCCAAGGTGCTTGATCACATAGCCCAGTTCATCGGCAAAGGCGACGTCCTCGGGGGTGATCGTGCTGATGCCTTCCTTGTAAGTGCGCTCGAACTGCAGGGCCACGCCAAAGGCGATGGAGGCGAGTATGGTGAGTTTGTGGGCGGCATCGATACCTTCCACATCGAAGGTGGGATCAGCCTCCGCATAACCCAGTTTCTGGGCCTCCTTGAGCACGTCGGCGAAGGCACGCTGCTTGGAAGCCATCTCGCTGAGAATGAAATTGCTGGTGCCGTTGATGATTCCCGCCAACCACTGTATGGAATTGGCCGCCAACCCCTCACGCAGGGCCTTGATGATGGGAATGCCTCCCGCCACGGCACTCTCGAATGCCACCACCACACCTTTTTCCTTGGCGCGGGCGAAAATCTCGTTGCCATGAATGGCGATCAGCGCTTTGTTGGCGGTAACCACGTGCTTGCCGTTCTCGATGGCCTGCATCACCAGTGCCAGTGCCGGCTCAAAACCGCCGATGGTTTCCACCACCACATCCACGTCGGTATCATTGGCCACGGCGAACACATCGGAGCTGAATTTCACCCTGCCGCCAAGCAGTTCGGGTTTTTCCGTACGGGACGCCACATGAGTGACTTGCAACGAGCGACCCAGGCGTCGTGTGATCTCAGCCTGGTTCTGTTGCAGCAGTCGGTAGGTGCCACCACCCACAGTACCCAGGCCGCATATGCCAATATGAATGGTGCGGTTGACAACGGATTTCAAAGAGAGTCCTCGCGCTGATTGACGGCAAAGCGCGGATTATACTGGAAAGCGCGACTCAGGGTGCGATGGACAACATGGCCGCCAGACGATCGGCTTCCACATAGCCCGGAACCACCTGGCCATCCGGCAGAATGAGTGCCGGCGTGCCGGCAATGCCGATCTCATTGCCCAGGGTGTAGTGTTTGAGTACGGGATTGTCGCACTCATGCGAGGGGATATTCTGGCCGTTCTTGGCCTGGGTCAGTGCCTTATTGCGGTCACTGGAACACCACACGGAGATCATCTTCTGGTAGGAGCCTGCCTGTTCACCACCGCGGGGATAGGCAAGATAGCGCACGGCGATGCCCAGTTCATTGAGCTTTTCTATGTCACCGTGCAGTTTGCGACAGAACGTGCAATCCAAGTCGGTGAATACGGTGATGGTGGCCTTGGTTTGCGCCGGACTGAATACGATCATTTCCTGCTCGGGAATGGCCGCCACCCGCTCGACGTTTTTCACCTGCCGGCGCTGGGCCGACAGATTTACCAGACCTTCTGTACTGGCGGAATACAGATCGCCCGCGATGATGAAACTGCCATCTTCACTGCTGTAGAGAATCTCGCCGCTGTCCAGCTCCACCTCGATGATATTGGCCATGGCAGTGCGTGCCACCCGGGCGATCTGCAACTGGTTCTGGGTGGCGACCGCCAGACTCACCGCCAGGCGTTCCTGCAAACCCGCCAGATCGGTGTCCGCCGGGTTGGACTGCCCCCAGGCCAAAGAGCCCATGAGCAGGCATATGCCGCAGGCGCTGATGGTCAAACCCGTACGTTTCGCCATGATCCGTCTCCCGTTTGCTGAGTAGACCGGTATTATCCGGATTCCTGCCAACGGCGCCAGTCTGCCGGCGCCGCAGCAGTTACTCGGCTTTCTTGTCCAGCTTCTCGGTGATGCGGGCCGCACGTCCGGCCAGATCACGCAGGTAGTAGAGCTTGGCCTGGCGCACATCGCCACGACGCTTCAGCTCGATGCTGTCCACCTGGGGACTGTAGGTCTGGAAGGTTCGCTCGACGCCCACGCCATGGGAAATCTTGCGCACGGTAAAGGCCGAATTCAGCCCGCGGTTACGCTTGCCGATCACGATGCCCTCGAACGCCTGCAGACGCTCACGATCCCCTTCCTTGATCTTGACCTGCACCACCACGGTGTCGCCGGGACCAAAATCCGGAATTTCCTTGCCCATCTGGGCGGCTTCAACGGCCGCGATCACCTTATTCTTGCTCATGAGTATGCTCCTGATCTCCTGATGCCTGACTACTTTTGGACGGTTCGGGACAACTCCCCTCAGGGGTGACTCGCCTTGCCCGTCCTGTGTTCGTTGATAAATTCCTGCAGCAACTCGCGCTGCTCCGGATCCAGCTGCAATCGGTCCAGCAACTCCGGGCGCTTCAGCCAGGTTGCCCCCAGCGCCTGCTGCAGGCGCCAGCGTCGAATCTGTTCGTGATTGCCACCCAGCAACACTTCCGGCACTCCCCGCCCCGCCACGATCTGCGGACGGGTGTACTCCGGACAATGGAGCAGACCGGCGGCAAAACTGTCCTGGCTGGCGGAATCCTCGTCACCCAGGGCACCCGGAAGGCAGCGGGTGACCGCATCGATCAGCGCCATGGCGGCCAGCTCCCCGCCACTCAACACAAAATCCCCCAGGGACCACTCCTCGTCGATCTCGCTGTCCAGCAGTCGCTGGTCCACGCCCTGGTAGCGGCCGCACACCAATACCTGTCGAGCCCGGCCCGCCAGCAGCCCGACTCCGGCCTGGTCCAGGCGACGCCCCTGGGGCGACAGGTAGATCACCGGCGGTCTGTCACCCGCTCCCTGCAAACTCTCACGGGCCGCCGTGATGGCGGCCTGCAGAGGCTCGGTCTTCATCACCATGCCGGGCCCGCCACCAAAGGGCCGATCGTCCACCGTCCGATGCCGGTCGGTGGTGAAGTCCCTGGGATTGAAACATCGCAGGTCCAGCAAGCCGGTACGGAATGCCCGGCCGGTAATCCCGAAGTCGGTCACGGCGTTGAACATGTCGGGAAACAAGGTGACGATGCCGAATTGCATGGGTCCCATTGTCCCCCTCAGGCCAGGTAGTCAGCCGGCCAATCCACCTCGATCAACTGCTTCGCCAGATCCACCGTCTTGATGACCTGTTCCCAACGGTAGGGCAGCAACCGCTCCCGTTGATCGATACTCTGCTCTGTGCCCTGCACAACCAGCACGTCGTTGGCGCCGGTTTCCAGCAGGCGGATCACCCGACCCAGGTTGTCACCGGCCTGGTTGATCACCGCCAGCCCCATCAACTGGTGCCAGTAATATTCATTGGCAGCCAGGGTGGGCAACGTGTCCCGGGCCACCGCCAGCTCAAGGCCCGTCAATTCCCGGGCCTGCTCCGGAGCATCGAAGCCCCGGAAGTGGGCAATGTAACCGTTACCCAACGGCTTTATATCGTCCATCTCCAGTAGCCGGCCTGCTGCGGTGCCGGGCACTGCGAAATGGGTATAGGTGGTGATGTTGTCCCGGGGCTCGGTAAAGGACTGCAGCTTCAACCAGCCCTTGATGCCGTGAATGCGTCCGATACGCCCCAACACGACCCAGCCAGCCTCTCCATCACCCTCATTGAGCGTACCCATATCGGGATGGCGAGGCTGTCTGCCGATGGCCTCAGGCCTCGGTGGTGGCCGTCGCGGCAGCTTCCTCGGCCAGCTTTGCAACCCGGGGGCTGGCCTTGGCGCCCTGGGAGGCCCAGTACGCCATACGCTGAGTATCCACCCGCAGACGCTCCTCGTTGCCCCGCGCCAGCGGATTGAAAAAGCCGATGCGCTCGATGAAGCGGCTGTCACGGGCCTTGCGGCTGTCACTCACCGTGATGTGGTAGAACGGTCGCTTCTTGGCGCCACCGCGGGATAATCGAATTGTTACCATAATGAACGGTTCCCGTTGAAACTGTGCTGTTACTGAAATCCCTGAGACCGGCGCACCCAAGTACCCCGGATAAAAAGGCGGGTATTCTATGTCAATTGACTGGCATTGGGAAGCCGGCATTGCCAGGGAATTTGCGCAACCGGCCCTATTTGAAGCGCGGCGGAAGCCCCCCTCCAGGCATACCACCCGGGCCCCCGGGACCCCGCATGCCACCCAGCCCCCGCATCATGTTCGCCATGTTACCGCCCTTCATTTTCTTCATGACCTTTTGCATCTGCTTGTGCTGCTTCAACAGACGATTGAGATCCTGAATCTGGGTGCCCGAGCCGACTGTGATGCGGCGTTTGCGGGATCCGTTGAGAATGTCAGGGTTGATGCGCTCACGGGGTGTCATGGAGTTGATGATGGCTTCCATGCGGCGGAACTGGCCGTCGTCCACCTTGGCCGCGGCGCCTGGAGGCAGCATTCCCATTCCCGGCATGCGATCCATGATACTGGCGATACCGCCCATGTTTTTCATCTGCTGCAATTGTTCCCGGAAATCCTCCAGATCGAAGTTTTTGCCCTTCTTGATCTTCTGAGCGAGTTTTTCCGCCTTGGCCTTGTCGACCTTGCGCTCCGCCTCCTCGATGAGGGACAGCACATCACCCATGCCGAGGATTCGGGAGGCAATGCGCTCGGGATGGAACGGCTCCAGCGCCTCCGCCTTCTCACCCACCCCGATGAATTTGATGGGTTTACCGGTGATATGGCGAACCGACAGGGCGGCGCCGCCGCGGGCATCACCGTCGGCCTTGGTGAGGATCACACCGGTCAACGGCAGGGCATCATTGAAGGCCTTGGCCGTGTTGGCGGCGTCCTGACCCGTCATGGCATCCACAACAAAGAGGGTTTCGATGGGTTGGATGCCGGCATGCAATTCCCGGATTTCCGCCATCATCTGTTCATCGATGGCCAGGCGCCCCGCAGTGTCCACGATCAACACATCCATGAAACGGCGACGGGCCTCGTTGACAGCGTCCCTGGCGATCTGCAGGGGTTGCTGCTGTATGGAGCTGGGGAAGAATTCGACGCCAACCCCCTGGGCCAGGGTCTGCAATTGCTGAATGGCCGCAGGCCGGTAGACGTCCGCACTCACCACCATCACTTTCTTGTTCTGCTGCTGCTTCAACCACAGGGCCAGTTTCGCCACCGTGGTGGTCTTGCCGGCGCCCTGCAATCCCGCCATCAGGATGATCGCCGGCGGCACTGCCTTGAGATTGAGGGACTCGTTGGCCGCTCCCATCAATTGTTCCAGCTCGGCCTTGACGATCTTGATGAATGCCTGGCCGGGGGACAGACTGGCGGCCACCTCCTGCCCGACGGCCCGCAGACTGACCCGCTCGATGAAATCCTTCACCACCGGCAGGGCCACATCAGCCTCCAGCAACGCCCGTCGCACTTCCCGCAACGCTTCCTGGATATTGGATTCCGTCAAGGTCGCCTTGCCCGACAGTTTGCGTAGGGTCGACGACAGCCGTTCGGTCAGATTCTCAAACATGGTTTCCGCCTGCAGAAATGGAGGGGCATTATAGCCAATCCCGGACTTAAAAAAATTACTTCAACCACCCGGGCCGTTGTGCGACACTTTTTGCTGCCTTACCACCCGGGACATGCAATGCCTTTGACAGTCATTTCTGGACTATTTGCCGTTGTCTTTTATCTGCTTGGCGTGATTTTTCAGGGACAAAACGTCACCGGTCACCGCAACAATCGAAACCAGGTCCTCGGTATCGGCTTCCTTGCTGCCACAGCCCATGCGCTCAGCGCCTTTGGTGTGATTCGCACGGACTCGGGCTACCATTTTGGTATTGTCGAGATCAGCACCCTGATCACCCTGTCGATTTCCCTGCTGGTCTTGTTCAGCAGCCTGCGCAAACCCCTGGAGAATCTGTTGCTCGGCCTGTTTCCCCTGGCCATCATCACCATCGTGGTATCCCTCACCGTGCACAGCGATTTCCCTCCCACCAGCATGGGCCTGGGACTGGCCACCCATGTCCTGCTGTCCATCATCGCCTACAGTTTCATCACCATCGCTGCCATGCAGGCAGGCTTTCTGGCTTTCCAGAACCATCAGCTCAAGCACCACCATGCCGGCGGGCTGATCAGCAAGTTCCCGCCCCTGCAGGATATGGAGGTGCTGCTGTTCGAGTTGCTGTGGGTGGGCGAGGTGATTCTCACCCTGGGCATCATCGCCGGCTTCCTGTTTGTCGAGGACCTGTGGGCTCATGCCGGGATCGTGCACAAGACGTTTTTCTCCCTGCTGGCCTGGGTGGTGTTTGCCATACTGCTGTGGGGTCGTCACCAGATCGGCTGGCGCGGCCGCACTGCCATCCGCTTCACGGTCACCGGCTTTGTGTTCCTGCTGGTTGGCTTCTACGGCTCCAAGTTTGCACTGGAATACGTGTTCAATTAACCATGCAGTCGCCGCCTATCCATACCGGTCCCCCACATGAACAATGACGATGGCTCCCTGGGTCTGCTCATCGGCCTACTGACATTTCTGATTTTCGCGTCAGCCTATTTTTCCAGCTCCGAGACAGGCATGATGAGTCTCAACCGGTATCGCATGAAGCATCTCATGCGCATGGGCCATCCCGGAGCCACCAGGGCCAGCCGTCTGCTGGAGCAGCCTGACCGTCTGATTGGCGTCATTCTCATCGGCAATAACTTCGTCAACATCCTGGCGGCGTCCATCGGCACCTCGATTGCCATTGCAGTATTCGGCGAGCCTGAACCGCTGATCACCACGGCGGTGCTGACCCTGGTTATTCTGATCTTCGCCGAAGTGACTCCCAAGACCATCGCCGCGCTGTATCCGGAAAAAATCGCCTACCCCTCCAGCTACCTGCTGCTGGTATTGCTGAAATTACTGTATCCCATCGTGTGGATGGTGAATGCCATTTCCAACAAACTGGTCACCATACTGGGCTTCAAGCCACGTTCAGACGACAGCCACCAGCTGAGCCAGGAGGAGCTGCGCACCATCGTTTATGAGTCCGCCGAACGTATACCACGGCGCCGCCATGGCATGTTGCTCAACATCCTCGATCTCGAGAAGGTCACCGTCAACGACATCATGGTGGCGCGCAATGAAATCATCGGCATCGACATCGAAGACGACCTCAACGACATCCTCGAACAGATCGCCAATGCCCAGCATACGCGCATACCCATCTACAAGACCGACATCGACAACATCATCGGCATTCTTCATATGCGCAGCATCAGCAAACTGCTGAAACTGGACAATGTGAACAAGGCCGCCATCATTCAGGAAAGCGCAGAACCCTATTTCATTCCGGAGAGTACACCGCTGCACACCCAGCTGTTCAATTTCCAGACGCGCAAGATGCGCCTGGCGGTGGTGGTGGATGAGTATGGTGCGGTCCGCGGCCTGGTGACTCTGGAGGACATTCTTGAAGAGATCGTCGGCGAGTTCACCACCGATCTGGCGGCCAACAGCCGGGATATCCACCCGCAACCGGACGGCACCTACCTCATCGACGGCGGCGCCAGCATCCGTGATATCAACAAGACCCTTTCCTGGGAGCTGAATACCGCCGGTGCCAAGACCCTCAACGGCCTGCTCATGGAGATTCTGGAATCCATACCGGATTCCTCCGTCGGCATACAATTGGGGGACTACTTCGCGGAAATCCTGCAGGTGAAGGACAACATGATCCGTACGGTGCGCATGTGGCGGGTTGAAGACCCTGCGGCCCAGCAACCGGACGGCTGATTCAGGTGGACCCCTTGGCTTGCAGAGCGCAAGCCCGCCACTGACCGAAGGCCTGCAAATCATGGCAGGTGATGAGCAAGTCCGGAGTTACATCCTGGAGCTGCACAGCCACCGCCAGGCGCGCACCGGGCAGATCGTAAAGACGGAATACCCACGGCAGGCCATCCTCTCCCAGAGGGGAATCAAACTGCGCACGGATGCCGGCCCCCGCAGTCAATTCGAAACTGAACTGCTGCAGGGGAATGGCCAGCCCCAAGCCACGTGCCTTTATATAGGCTTCCTTCAAAGTCCACAGATCAAAAAAGCGCTGCGTCTGCTGCCCGGCATCCAGGGATTCGAACCAGGCAATTTCCTGCGCAGAGAAATGACGCCGGGCAATGGCCCGCAAATGCCGACGGGCCACCACCTGCTCCACATCGACCCCGAGCACGCCATGGCGTGCGAACACGATGGCCAGCCGGTCACCGCTGTGGGACACATTGAAATGCAGTGGTGTCAGTCCGGAATCGACCAGCAGTGGCCGCCCATGGGCAGAGGTGCGCAGCTGCCAGCTGGCTGGCGGCTGCTGCGGATGATACAGGCTCAATATATGGCGCAGCAGGCCTCGCGACACGCAGGCCCGCTGCCTGTGCAAGGGAAATTGCAGGCGCTCGACCCTGCGCAATTCATCCAGCGCGAGCCATTGCCGCAATTGTTCCTGCTGCGGAGGTGCCATGAAGTCCCTCATCTGCACCAGCCACAGATGAACCTCCCCACTGCCAGGCAGGGGCATCAGGCCGGACATGTCAGCGGCTCCCTGCCGCCGTGCACGCAGACCAGCTGCTTACGGGCGATGTTGCTCTCCGTGGGGTAACCGAAGGCATTGTTGACGAAGGTGATACCCTGCAGATGGACGGTCCGGTTGACATGGCTATGACCATAGACATGCAGGTCCGGAGCCAGCCGCGCCACCTGCCGTCCCAGCCCCTCGCTGCCCAATACGGGGTAGACCCGACGCCTTTTTTCAGGGATTCCCCTGGGCATGACATCGATTCGGGGCAGGAAATGGGAATAACTGATGACAGTCTGATTGCGGATCTGCAATGCGGCTTCGTTGAAAGCGAGGAAATGGTCATTGATGGCAGCGGGACTGTTCAGAGCCGTGGGCCAGCGGCAGGCCCGGTAGTCGCGCCAGGCGCGTCGCAGATGCCGGTCCGGCACGCCGAAGGAATGGTCATACCAGCTGAACAACGGCACCAGGGAAAGGCCGCCATCATGCAAGGATTCGGTCACGACTCCATGGCGCGCGCAGAGATCCAGCACCGCGTGGAATTTACTCAATGAACAATCATGATCGTCGTCACGCAGCCACAGCTCGTGATTGCCCGGCACGAACAGCACCCGGTGGAATGTGGCGCGCAACAGGTCAAACACACGGCCCAGGAGCAAAAGATCGTCAGTGATGTCCCCGGCCAGGATCAGATAGTCCTGGCGGTGATCCGCCGCGCACAGGGTTTCCAGCCACTGCAGATTCTCGTCATAGTCCACATGCAGGTCGGAGATGGCAAATACCCGGCGGTTTACTGTAGGCTGCCCGGATGTCACCGTGTGCTCACCCGCCAGGTGCTCCGTATCACCCACTCCAACACCCTCGGTCATGCCGCACTCCCAATCTGTTGACACCTTGCCACTGGCGGATTTGCTGACCCGGGTTCGCGCCTGCCAGATCTGCGCGGCAAACCTGCCCTTTGCGCCGAATCCCGTGTTGCGTGCGGCCCCCAGCGCCCGCCTGCTGATCGTCGGGCAGGCTCCCGGCACGAAGGTGCATGCTACCGGGATTCCCTGGAATGATCCAAGCGGACGGCGGTTGCGGCAGTGGATGGGGGTGGAGGATGAAACGTTTTATGACATCACCCGGGTGGCAATCATTCCCATGGGTTTCTGTTATCCCGGACGAGGGGCCGGCGGTGATCTGCCACCCCGGCCTGAGTGCGCACCCCAATGGCATGGGCCCCTGCTGGCGTGCCTGCCCAGGATCCGCTGCACCCTGCTCATCGGTCACTATGCCCAGGCATATTACCTGCCGGATCTGCGCGGCAGCGTCGGAGAGCGGGTCCGGCGCTGGCGGGAATTCAGCCCGCGTTATTTCGTCCTGCCCCACCCGTCACCCCGCAACCAGGGCTGGCTGCGCAAGCATCCCTGGTTTGAAGCCGAGGTGGTGCCGGCATTGCAGGCCACGATCCGCCAGCTGCTGTCGGTCAGATGAGCCGCTCGGCGAGCGGGTTCATTTGCTGTGGGGTTTGCGGGCCATTTTCCAGCGCTTGATGAAACTTGCCAGGGCCAGGTAATCGCCATCCCGCGGATCAGATTGCCGCCACGCCAACCCGATGCTGCGCACCACTTTCTCCCTGCGGAAATGCCGGATCTGCAGGGCCGAATCACCCAGGATTTCCGCCTGCACCGCCACATCGGGCAACAGGGTGATGCCCAGCCCGTTGGCCACCATCTGCACCAGGGTATGCAGGCTGGTGCCCTGATACACCAGATCGGTGGTGGAGGCCTTCAGTTTGCAGGCCTCCAGAGCATGGTCCCTCAGACAGTGGCCTTCCTCCAGCAACAGCAGACGCTCGCCCCGCAGGTCCTGCTGACGCACGTCCTTGGCTTTTTGCAGGGGATGCTCGGGGGGCAGTAGCAGGACAAATTCGTCCTCGAACAGGGTCTCCACATGCATGTCCGGTAGCGCATAGGGCAGCGCCACCAGGATCACATCCAGTTCGCCCTGCTGCAGTTTGTGCAACAAACCAGCACTAAGATCCTCCTTCAGGTACAAACGCAGGTGCGGATAGGCCTTGCGCAGGTCAGGCAGCATGGGTGGCAACAGATAGGGTCCGATGGTGGGAATAACCCCCATGCGCAGGTCACCGGTCAAGGGATCCTGGCTGGCCTGGGCGATGGCCACGAAATCCTCCATTTCACCCAGCAGGTTGCGGGCCTGCACCAGTAGCCGCTCACCCACCGGGGTGATCAGCACCTGTTTCTTGTTGCGTTCAAAGATGGTCACCCCCAACTGGGACTCCAGCTCCTGGATGCCCGCACTGAGAGTGGACTGGGTCACATGGCAGGCCTCAGCCGCCTTGCTGAAATGGCGGTGATCGGCCACGGCACACAGGTATTTGAGCTGCTTGAAGCTGGGGATCATGGGCGCCTATGATAATCGCATTTTTCGATGGAGGCATCTCGAAAAATCAATTGGCAGCAATCACTGCATTCCCGTAAAGTGCAGCCACCAAGCTTGGGAAGCTCCCTTCAATGGGGGATTCCATGGAACTGCAAAACCCCTATAGGAGATTGAAATTTATGTCATTGAAAGGCTCTAAAACCGAAGCAAATCTGAAGGCCGCCTTTGCCGGCGAATCCCAGGCCAACCGCCGTTACCTCTATTTCGCCCAGAAGGCCGATGTGGAAGGTTACAACGATGTGTCCGCCCTGTTCCGCTCCACCGCGGAAGGCGAGACCGGCCATGCCCACGGGCACCTGGAATACCTGGAAGAAGTGGGTGATCCCGCTACCGGCATGCCCATTGGCGGCACCGCCGACAATCTGAAGTCGGCTGTGGCCGGCGAGACTCACGAGTACACTGACATGTATCCCGGCATGGCCAAGGATGCCCGTGATGAAGGTTTCGATGAGATCGCCGACTGGATGGAGACTCTGGCCAAGGCCGAGCGTTCCCATGCCAACCGGTTCCAGAAAGCTCTGGATCAACTGGAAGCTTGATAACGAGGGGTGTATCCCGATGCGTCGCTTCGGCGGCCATCGGGATTTTTTTGCCCCTGCATTTCTATAACATCAATCGCAGGTGAGACATGGCAGAAGAAGGCAGAGAAGGCGGTCTTGGCGCCCCCACCCGACATCCCCTCAACCAGAATGATCCATCCTTCTGGGATGAGAACAATCTCAATCAGGAACTGGCCCGGGTATATGACATCTGTCATGGCTGCCGGCGCTGCGTGAGTCTTTGTAACGCTTTCCCCGTCCTGTTCGATCTGGTTGACGAGAGCCCCACCATGGAAGTGGATGGCGTTGCAGTCGCTGATTATGACAAGGTGGTCGACCAATGTTATCTCTGCGACCTGTGCTACCTCACCAAATGCCCCTATGTGCCGCCCCATGAGTGGAATGTGGATTTTCCCCACCTGATGCTGCGCGCCAAGGCGGTCAAGTTCAAGAAAGGCCAGACCAAACTGCGGGACAACATCATCACCAGTACCGACCTGGTGGGCAAGATCGCCACCGCCCCCCTGGTCAACAACGCCGTCAATGCCGCCACCAAAAATCCTGCGCTGCGAGGGCTGCTGGAGCGGGTGATGGAAATCCATCAAGAGGCGCGGCTGCCGGACTATGCGCGACCCACACTACGCAACAAGATCGCCAAATCCGCCGAAGTACCACCGGTCAATCCCCAGGCACAGGTCGTACTGTTCACCACCTGCTACTGCAATTTCAACGAGCCCGATGTGGGCGACAGTCTCGTGAAAATTCTGCAGCACAATCAGGTGGAGGTGACCCTTATGGGTCGCGAACATTGCTGCGGCATGCCCAAGCTGGAACTTGGTGACCTGGATACGGTCAAGCAATTGATGGAGCGCAACATTCCCGAGCTGTATGAAAAAGCCCAGGCCGGCTACACCATCCTGGCCGCCGTGCCCTCCTGTGTACTGATGTTCAAACAGGAATTGCCTCTCATGTTCCCCGACGATGAAAGGGTGCAGGCCGTGGGCAAGGCCTTCAACGATCCATTTGAATTCCTGTTCAAATTGCACAAGGCAGGCAAGCTGAAAACCGATTTCAAAACCGAACTCGGCGATGTCAGCTACCACGTGGCCTGCCACCAGCGGGTGCAGAACATCGGACCCAAGACCCGACAGGTACTGGAGCTGGTGCCCGGCACCACCGTGAAATCCATAGAGCGTTGCTCCGGACACGACGGCACCTATGCGGTGAAGAAGGAGTCCCACAAGTTCGCCAACAAGATAGTCGCCCCCATCGT
>JBJOHV010000012.1:0-29981 GCA_046047495.1 Pseudomonadota bacterium
GGTCGGTCCCCGTGAACGCTTCCCGCCCCATTTCCCTGTCCTGCTCCATCGTCAGCTACCACTCACCGGCAGCCGAGCTGCAGTCCGCCCTGGAATCACTGTTAGACGCCATCGGCCATGCCAGTGCAGAGGGTCTGGCGCTGGAAGCCGACATCACCCTGGTGGACAATTCCGAGGCCGCCGAGCTGCGCCCCGACACCCTGGCTGCGACCTTCGAAAAGGCCGCTTCCCTGGGCTGTGTGCTGCGCATCGAGCAGGGCCATGGCAATGTGGGCTACGGGCGCGGGCACAATCTGGCCATCGGCCCCAGTCGCGGGGATTACTTCCTGGTGATGAACCCGGATGTGGTGGTGGAGAAAGAGGCCCTGACGACCGGCATCCGGCACCTGCAGCAGCATCCGGAGATCGCGGTGGTCAGTCCCGCCGCCCATGGCCTGGATGGTGTGCGGCAGTATCTGTGCAAGCGATATCCCAGCGTGCTGGCCTTCGCGGCCCGGGGGTTTTTCCCAGTCTGGTTGAAGCGCCTGTTCAGGGGCCAGCTCGCCCATTTTGAGATGCATGATCTCGCCCCCGATGAGCCTCACCACGACATTCCCATCGTCAGTGGCTGCTTCATGCTGTGCCGCACGGCCGCCCTGCAGAAGGTCGGTGGCTTCGATGAAAACTACTTTCTCTATTTTGAGGATTTCGACCTGTCCCTGCGCCTTCGCAAGGTGGGCAGGCTGGCCTATCTGCCAGCCATGAGAATAACCCACTACGGCGGCCACAGTGCCC
Source organism: Pseudomonadota bacterium (assembly GCA_046047495.1). GTDB lineage: Bacteria > Pseudomonadota > Gammaproteobacteria > Pseudomonadales > Pseudohongiellaceae > NORP240. The sequence goes on from JBJOHV010000012.1 coordinate 775, forward strand.
GCAAGGGCTGGCGCCATATCGGGATGTTCATCCGCTCCGGCCTGCGGTTTTTCAATACCTGGGGTTGGAAGCTGATTCAATGACGGTAGCCTTGACCGTGGCTTTCGATAGACCTATGGTATGAAGGGCTTTTTTCTATAGGGAATGATCATGCCACGCGTCACCGTCTCGACAAAGTATCAAGTAGTGATTCCCAAGGAAATCCGTGAGTCCATCGGCCTGGAAGTTGGGCAGACTTTGCAGGTCATCACCTATCAAAACCGGATTGAGCTTGTTCCCATTAAACCAATTCGCAAAATGAAGGGATTCCTGCCCGGCCTCAACACAGACGTTGCCCGCTAGCCGGACAAGTTATGAGGCCCAGCGAAACCTCCCTTGAACATGCATATATTGTATGTATACTCCCCGGATGCATATTGAATACGATCTGGCAAAGGCTGAATCCAACTTTCGTAAGCATGGAGTTTCTTTTGAAGAAGCCGCAACAGCCCTTCTTGATGAAAATGCTCTCGCGATGGAAGACGTTGATGCAAATGATGAAAATCGTTGGGTTCTGCTAGGAATTAGTAACAAGGCTCAATTGCTCACAGTTATTTACACTGTAAGGGATGAATTTGTCCGGATCATTTCTGCACGCAAATCCACCAGGAAAGAGGCAAAATATTATGCAAAAGGAATATGATTTTTCCAAAGCCAGGAGAGCTAAAGACGTTTCCCATCTTAAAAAGCTCAAAGAATCCTCCCAGGGCAAGACCAGGATTACGATCATGCTGGATAACGAGATTCTTGAGAGTTTTCGTCTGCAGGCTGAAAAAGAGGGCTCTGGCTACCAGACTTTGATTAATAAAGCTCTCAAGTCATCTCTAGGTAAAGAACCTTTAAGTGAGGAGCGCTTACGTAAGGTAATTCGTGAAGAGCTATCAAATCAGAAATGAGCATAACGAATTAACCGAAAACCTTGCCGATGGGAACCAAAGACAAACGAGTCCTCATCACCGGCGCTGCCGGTTTCATCGGCTCGGAATTGTGCAGGCAATTGCAGTCCGGCAGCCAGCCACTCACCCTGTTGCAACGCTCCGCGCCGGTGGCCCATTGCCTCCAGGATGATCCGGACATAACTGTCATACACGGCGAGCTGACGGATCCGGCGGTAGCGGGGCAGGCCTGTCAGGGCGCGAGACTGGTATTCCATCTGGCCGGCATCGCCCACACCGACAGCGTAAATGAAAAGCAGCTGTTCGACTCCCATGTGGAGGGTACCCGGGTGCTGTTGCAGCAGGCTCAAGCCAATGGTGTGCAGCGCCTGGTGTACATCAGCAGCAGCCTGGCTGAGGAGGCCGAAGTGAAGCCGGCGCGGGCCAGCCCCTATGCCCGGGCCAAGCTGGAGGCTGAACAAGTGGTGCTGGCCGCCAACCGGACAGGGGACATCGATGCGGTGATCCTGCGCCCGGTGAATGTCTATGGCGTGGGCATGAAGGGCACTATCCGACGGCTCATGGAGCGCATCGTCGATGGCTTCACGCCGCCCCTGCCACGGCTGGCAACCCGGGTGTCCCTGGTGGGGGTCGGTGATCTGTGCCGGGCTGCCATCCTGGCGGGCAATGCCCGGGAATCCGCAGGCAAAACCTACACGGTCACCGATGGAGAACGCTATGGAATCAATGACATCGAGGCAGCCATCTACCATGCCGCGGGCCGCAAAAAGCCGGGTTGGCACACACCCCGTGTGCTAGTATATGCCGCTGCCCTGGCCCAACTGGGGGGACTCAGCCCCAAGGCCTACCACAACCTGATTAGCGACAATCTTTTTTCCAATGAAGCGCTGTGCAATGACCTGGGGTTTGCCCCAACAACCACGTTTTATGCAGAATTGCCGGCCATTCTCGCCAGCCTGTCATCACAGCACCATTAGCCACTCAACACGAGCCCAATCATGACCAAGGGAATCATCCTGGCCGGTGGGACCGGCAGCCGTCTGCACCCCATGACCGTGTCGGTCAGCAAGCAGCTGATGCCGGTGTATGACAAGCCCATGATCTACTATCCCCTGGCCACCCTGATGCAGGCCGGTATTCGCAGGATTCTCATCATCACCACGCCGGAGGACACCGCCGCCTACCGGAACCTGCTGGGGGACGGTCATCGCTGGGGACTGGAACTGAGCTATGCCCAGCAACCGAAACCCGAGGGCCTGGCCCAGGCTTTTCTGATCGGCGAGCCATTCATCGGCAAGAGCCGGGTGTGTCTGATCCTTGGCGACAATATTTTCTACGGCAACCGCATCGAAGAGAAACTGAAGAAGGCGGTGCAGCAGAAATCCGGCGCCAGTATCTTCGCCTACTATGTCAACGACCCGGAACGCTATGGCGTTGTGGTACTGGATGACAAGGGCAATGCGGTGGATCTGGAAGAGAAACCCAAGGTGCCCAAGTCCAATTACGCCGTCACCGGCCTGTACATGTACGACAACGATGTGGTGCAGATTGCCAAGGCCATCAAACCCTCGGCACGGGGCGAGCTGGAAATCACCGATGTCAACAAGGCTTATATGGCCAAGGGCAAACTCAAGGTGGAGCTGTTCGATCGCGGCACCGCGTGGCTGGACACGGGTACGGTGCAGTCCCTGCTGGACGCCGCCAACTTCATCCGGGTGTTGGAAGAACGGCAGGGCCTGAAGATCGCCTGTCCGGAGGAGATTGCCTATCACCAGGGATTCATCGACGCCGCCCAGCTCAAGGAGCTGGCCAAGCCGCTGAAGAAGAGCGGTTACGGTCAGTACCTGCTGAAGCTGCTGGAAGGCCATTGAGCAGGCCATCCAGCGACCCCGCCATGAAGATTACGCCCACCACCATTGCCGACGTCCTGATTCTTGAACCCACTGTACACGGGGATCATCGCGGTTATTTCATGGAAACCTTCCGGCGCAGCTGGTTCGAGGACCGGGGGCTGGCGGGTGAGTTCGTACAGGACAACCAGAGCAAGTCGGGGCAGGGCATCCTGCGCGGACTGCATTATCAGCTGTCACGCCCCCAGGGCAAACTGGTGCGGGTGATCAGCGGCGCCATCTTCGACGTGGCAGTGGACCTGCGCAAAGGTTCAGCCACCTTCGGTCAATGGGAGGGCATCGAGCTCTCCGCCGACAACCGTCGTCAATTGTGGGTGCCCCCGGGCTTCGCCCACGGATTCTACGTGATGAGCGAGACCGCGGAAGTGATCTACAAGTGCACGGACTACTACGATCCTGCAGATGAGCGGGGCCTGTTGTGGAATGATCCAGACCTGGCCATCCAGTGGCCACTGGACGGCACGCAACCCATTCTGTCCGACAAGGACCGACGGGCGTCACTTTTGAGCGACGCGGAACTTTATCCATGAGTGAAGAAATCAATATTGTCCTGCTGGGCGCCAATGGCCAGTTGGGTCGTACGATACAGATGCGCTGGCCGCAGGCGAATCCGGAAACGCCGGTCAATATCTTTGCCTTCAGCCATACCGACCTGGACATCAGTGACGAGGTGGTGCTGGAGCAACAGATCACACCGCTGAAACCCCGCTGGATCATAAATGCCGCGGCCTACACCGCCGTGGACAAGGCCGAGGAAGAGCCGATTCGGGCCACGGCCGTGAACGACGAGGGTGCCGACAACATCGCCCGCCTGGCGAGCCGCCTGGACTGCCGGCTGCTGCACATCTCCACCGACTACGTGTTCAGAGGCAACGCCTGCCAACCCTATCGGCCGGAAGATCCTCCGTCGCCACTGAGTGTCTACGGTGCCAGCAAGCTGGCCGGGGAACGGGCGGTGCAGGACAATCTGGGACACCAGGCCATTATCCTGCGCACCGGCTGGCTGTATTCTCCGTATCGCTCGAATTTCCTGTTGACCATGCTGAAACTGATGGGTGACCGTGCCCAGCTCACGGTGGTGGATGATCAGGTGGGCACGCCCACTGCCAGCCATTCCCTGGCGGACCTGCTGATGGCCATGGTGCAACAGGACTCTGCCGGTGGCATCTACCACTGGTCCGATGCCGGCGTGGCCAGCTGGTATGATTTTGCCGTCGCCATCCAGGAGGAGGCGCTTGCACTGGGTCTGCTGACCAAAGCCATCCCCCTGCGGCCAATCCCCGGCAGGGAATACCCCACCGCTGCCAGGCGCCCCCATTACAGTGTGCTGGACAAGTCCGCCACCGTGGCGGCAGTGAAACTGGAACCTGTGCATTGGCGTGTGCGGCTGCGCGAGGTGTTGGGGGAAATCCAGGTCAACGGATATTACCGGCAATGAACAGGCTATTGGTCACCGGCGCCGCCGGCTTCATCGGCGCGAATTTCGTTCGCTACTGGCAACAGCAGCGTCCCCGGGATCTGATCGTGGTGCTGGATGCCCTGACCTATGCGGGAAACAAGGCCAACCTGGCACCTTTGCTGGGATTGAAAAACTTCGAATTCGTACACGGCAACATCTGCGACTATGAGCTGGTGCTCAGCCTGCTCAGACACCACCGGATCGATACCCTGGTGCACTTTGCCGCCGAAAGCCATGTGGACCGCTCCATCGAGAATCCCAATGCCTTCATCGAGACCAATGTGACCGGCACCCTGAGTCTGCTCAATGCCGCCCGCCAGTACTGGTTGCTGGGCGGGGATTCCGATGCGCCGCTGCCCCATCGATTCCATCACGTGTCCACCGACGAGGTGTACGGCTCCCTGGGTCCCCAGGATCCACCATTCCGGGAGACCACGGCCTATGCGCCCAATTCCCCCTATGCGGCCAGCAAGGCGGCCTCGGATCATCTGGTACGTGCCTGGCATCACACTTTCGGATTGCAGGTGACCACATCGAACTGCTCCAACAATTACGGTCCCCTGCATTTTCCGGAAAAGCTCATTCCCCTGTGTCTGCTCAATATCCTGCAGGGTCGGCCCCTGCCCATCTACGGCGACGGACAACAGATCCGCGACTGGCTCTTCGTGGATGATCACAGCCGGGGCATCGAGCTGATTCTGGAAAAGGGGCGGGTAGGGGAGACCTACAACATCGGGGGCAACAACGAATGGGCCAATATCGACACGGTGAAACTGCTGTGCCGTATCGTGGACGATCAATTCCTGGCGGATGCCGGCCTGGCTGCCCGTTTCCCCGCCAGTCCCTGTGCCGGGGGTACACCGGCGGCATCCCTCATCAGCTTCGTCAAGGACCGGGCCGGCCACGATGTGCGCTATGCCATCGATGCGGGAAAAATCATGGGGGAGCTGGGTTACCGGCCGCGGGAGGACTTTCACAGCGGTCTGGCCCGCACGGTGCGGTGGTACCTGGACAACGAGCCCTGGTGGCGGGCCATCCTGGATGGCTCCTACCGTGACGAAAATCACGCCCGAGGGCGATGATTTTGTCTGCCCAGCCGGTCTCACTCACCATGTCGTCCATCCCTCACCAGCACTCGACCTTTTGCATCTGTATCAAGCGCGGCCCTGTCATGAGCGCGGCCTACCTGTTGCTCCTGGCGCTGTTGACTGTGGCGCCACTGCCCCGGGCTGTTGCCTTCACCATCGACGGCAGCAAGTGGCAGGGGGGTGAGACCGAGTTCTATGTGTCCTTGAGCGGCCTGTCCGGCACCGGCATTGCCTACGATCTGGCCTTCATCGAGGCCCTGCAGGAATGGAATGACAGGACGGATTTCAATTTCGTGCTGCGCAAGGAATACCGCAATCCCTGCGCCAACGATCAGGTCAACAGTGTGGATTTCACCGACACGGTGTGCGGCAGTGCCTACGGTGAGAACACCCTGGCGGTGACCCTGCGCAACTGGGATGCCACCCTGCTGGGTCCGCCCCAGATCGTGCAGGGGGATGTGGTCATCAATCGCAAGATCGCCTACAACATCTACGACGGCAAGCTGGTGCAGGAGGGCATCCCCCGCGGCAATGTGGATTTTCGCCGGGTGGCGCTCCATGAGCTGGGCCATGTGATCGGCCTCGATCATTCCACCGCCCAGCAGTCCATCATGCAGGCCACCATCGGCAACACCTTTGCCTTGCAGCAGGACGACATCGACGGGGTCAACACGCTGTACGGCGGCCTCAAGGCCTGCGGCATCGGCACCCTGCGCTTCGGCCGTACCGACGACACCCTGCAGCTGGGTGACTGCCGGGTGAACAAGTTGACCGTGGGAGGCAGCGATGACAGTTTCATCGATGTGCGCCGACTGGATCTGACGGGCCCGACCGATCTGGTGGTGGAGATGCGCAGCACCACCCTGGACTCGGTGTTGCTGCTGGCGGACGATCGGCTGCGCTTTTTACAGGTGGATGACAACGGTGCCGGCGGTTGCGACGCCCGCCTCACCCTGTCCCTGCAGGCGGGCACTTACTACGTGTTGTCCAACACCTATGATTCCCCGGTCAACACCACCTGCGGCAATTCCGGTGGCTACAGCCTGTATGTCAGCCACAGCGGGCAGGCGGCGGTGTCCCTCGGCAAGGTGGTGAGTCTGCTGGGCGGTACTGTCAGAGCCCAGTTCAGCGGTGGCGTCAGCGCCGACAACGGGCTCAGCTTCGGCAATCGCTTCAGGCCCACCGACAGCCTGGATATCACCGCAACGGTCACCGTGGAGCCGCTGCACGTGGGCGCCCCGGGATTCCTCGTGGTGGCGGCCATCATCGATGGCAACCTGTTTGTGCTGAACGAGCAGGCAGTCTTCGTACCCTACAACGGCGTCATCCAGCCGTTCAGGAAGGGGCCGCTGGCGGTCGTCGAGACTCTGGTGATTGCCGATGACCTGGTACCGGCCCAATTGGGTATCAATGCCATCCAGGTGGATCTGCTGGTGGGTTACGGGCTGGACAGCAACCCCCAGCAGGTTTTCTATCATCAGACCCCCATCAACCTGGTGGTGGAACCCTGACGGCAGACTGTTCAGCCGGTATTCATCGGTTTTATTTAAGAATGCGTTGATAGCGGGTATAATCTGCGGCCGCTGGAAACAGCGGCTATTTCCCGCCTGGGGCAAGGGTCCGGACCTCCGGATCGGATTCACTAACGAGGTATGACAGTGCACGTATTCGGCAAATCACGTTTGGTCACCGTATTGATGGCTGCCAGCGTCGCCTTGGCGACCCAGGTTGCCCGGGCCCAGCTGGACGAACAGTCCATCATCAACAACATCGCTCCGGTGGGCCAGGTGTGCCTGCAGGGCCAGGATTGTAACGCCAGCGGCTCATCTTCATCTGCCGCTGCTCCCGCCGCCGCCCCCGCAGCCACCACTGTGGCTGCCGCTGCTGCTCCCGCGGAGGCACCGGCAGCCGCCGGGTTCGATGCCGCGGCAGTTTACCAACAGAGTTGTTTTGCCTGTCATGGCACCGGGGCGGCAGGTGCGCCACGGTTTGGTGACAGTGCAGCATGGGAAGAAAAAATGGCAAAAGGGATGGATGCAGTGGTTGCCAATGCCATCAATGGCATCAATGCCATGCCGGCCAAGGGCATGTGCATGACCTGCTCGGAGGATGATATCCGGGCTCTGATCGATTACATGGTGCGCGGCAACTGAATCGAAAGCTAACGAGTGAAGCAAGTTTATTACTGACCAAGGAGTTCAACGTGAGTGTACAACTGATCAAGCAGTTCAAACTGGCGCAAGCCGGAATCGTTTTCGGCGCCCTGCTGACCGGCAGCATGGTGTTTGCCGACACCGCCAGGCAGGAGCCCCTGTTGCTGGCAGCCGTCAGCGATGGCTTCAATGCCGAGCAGTCCTACCGTGCCAGCTGCTTCGCCTGTCATAACGTGGGTGCCGGTGGCGCGCCCAAGCTGGACGACAAGGCCGACTGGGATTCCCGCATGGAAAAGGGCATCGACGGGGTCATGGCCAATGTGATCAATGGCGTCAACGCCATGCCGGCCAAGGGCCTGTGCTTCACTTGCACCGATGACGACCTGCGCGCCATCGTGGACTACATGATCGCCCAGCCCAAGAAATAAGGCGGATCGATCACCGAAAAAGGCTGCCTCGGCAGCCTTTTTTTGTGCCCGCTGAAACTGGAAAAGTCCTCTGATTTGGCCAAACTCCCTGGCCTGGTCTATCTAATGGGGTAACACCGCATTTCTGCAGGCTGCGCCCATGGCACTGGCTACTGTTTACTCCCGCGCCCTGCTGGGCATAGAGGCACCCCTGGTCAGTGTGGAGACCCACCTGTCAGGCGGCCTGCCCGGCCTGTTCATCGTGGGCATGGCGGAAAAGGCCGTGCGGGAGAGCAAGGACCGGGTGCGCAGTGCCATCCTCAACGCCCAGCTGGAATTTCCCCAGCGGCGCATCACAATCAACCTGGCACCGGCGGATCTGCCCAAGGTGGGTGGCCGTTACGATCTGGCCATTGCCCTCAGCATTCTGGCGGCGTCAGGCCAGGTGCCGGGCGACCGCCTGGCGGATTGCGAGTTTCTGGGTGAACTGGCACTCAGCGGCGACATCCGCGCTGTGCAGGGTGCATTGCCGGCGGTGGTGGCCGCCAGACGTGGCGGCCACCAGGTCGTCATTCCCTGTGCCAATCAGGACGAGGCGGCGGTGGTGGATTGCGGCCCGGTGCACCAGGCCGGCCATCTGCTGGACGTGGTGGGATGGCTGGCCGGGCAGCGCCCACTGGCGGTCTGCGAACGCAGCACGGGTACGGTGCATGATTCCGTGCCGGTTGTGCCTGAGCCCCGCATCAAGGGTCAGGCCCAGGCCAAACGGGCGCTGCTGATCGCGGCTGCGGGACGCCACAATCTCCTCTTCGTGGGACCACCGGGGACCGGCAAGACCCTGCTGGCCCATGGCCTGCCCCGTCTGTTGCCGCCCCTTAATGAACACCACGCCCTGGAATTGGCTGCCGTGCGTTCCGTGGCCAGGGAGGCTGTGTGTCCGGCCACCTGGACTGAGCCGCCGTTTCGGGCTCCCCATCACACGGCCAGTGCGGTGGCGCTGGTGGGTGGTGGCAACAGCGTCAAACCCGGCGAGATCAGCCTGGCACACCGGGGTGTGCTGTTTCTGGATGAGTTGCCGGAGTTCAGCCGCCATGTGCTGGAGGTGTTGCGGGAGCCCCTGGAATCCGGACTCATGACCCTCAGCCGGGCCAACTACCGGGTACAGTTTCCGGCCCGCTTCCAGCTGGTGGCGGCCATGAATCCCTGCCCCTGCGGTTACCACGGTGATCCCCGTGGCAATTGCCGCTGCTCCCCGGATCGTATCGAGGCCTACCGTCACCGGGTGTCCGGTCCCCTGCTGGATCGCATCGATCTGCAGGTGGCAGTGCCCCGTTTGTCCCGGCAGGAGTTGCTGGCCTGTCCGGACCCGGAGGAGAGCTGGTGGGACTCACGCCGGGCCATCGAAATCTGCCGTGATCGGCAGCTGAACCGGGCAGGCAAGCTCAACAACGAACTGGAGGGGCAGGAGGCGGAGGCGGCGTGTGCTCTGGGAGCGCCGGAACAGGCCCTGCTGTCCGCCGCCATCGAGCGCCTGGGTCTGTCGGCCCGGGCCTATCATCGGGTACTCAAGCTGGCCCGCACCATTGCGGATCTGGCGGAGGAGCGGAAGGTCACCGGTCAGCATGTGCTGGAGGCGGTCAGCTATCGCAGTATGGACAGCCGGGTTGCCCCAAATTCGTAAGCACTCCACCGGGCCGCCGGGAGTAATGAAGGTGCAGCGCACCTTTTGTGTGCGCGGTGGGGCTGGCGATTGACCGGCATGCCCCATGGCTGGGTGATGAAGCCTGGCTTTACCCCTGAGGGTTGCTGTTGAGGCGGGCCTCCAATTCCCCTACCTGTTGTTCCAGCGCGGCAATGCGCTGCTCGGCCCGCTGCAGGGCCCGCAGCTGGGCCTCAAAGTCTTCCCGGGTCAGCACATTGAGACGGGCAAAGCCCTGCTCCAAAATCTGGCGCAGGCTGGCACGCAACTCGTTGCTCAGCCCCTCACCCAGCTCCCTGCCGTGCTGCCAGCTTCCCGCAGGCAACAGGCCGGCGATGCGATTGATCAGGTCGTCCAGTGTCTTGCGGTCCATCATGGTTTTGACTCCTTGTATGAGGCGCGGATTCTAGCACGGGCCGGGCAATGCGCTTTTCTGGTGCATGACCGGGGTCCAGGCACCGATTCGGCCCATTCTCCTGCGCCTGTCCCGCCTTCCTACCCTCAAAAATCACCCGCCACGCGATAACTCGCTGATAAATAAGCCATTAGCCTGACTGGCACGGCCCATGCATAAGCCACCGCACAAAGCACAGCACAGGCATACCGGTTCTGAATGGCAGGGCAGGTATCAACCATTAAGGAGCGAAGCAAAATGAAACTAGTTACGGCAATTATCAAGCCATTCAAGCTGGATGATGTGCGCGAGGCATTATCTGAAATCGGGGTGCAGGGTATCACGGTGACCGAGGTCAAGGGCTTCGGCCGCCAGAAGGGTCATACCGAACTGTATCGCGGTGCGGAGTACGTTGTGGACTTTCTGCCAAAAGTAAAACTGGAAGTTGCCATTGGTGATTCCCTGCTGGACCAGACCGTAGAAGCCATTACCAAAGCGGCCAATACGGGGAAGATCGGTGACGGCAAGATTTTCGTCACGAGTCTGGAACAGATCATCCGGATTCGCACGGGGGAAACCGGGGAAGACGCAGTTTAGGCCTGAACATCAAAATCAACTTTTAGCGACAGGTCTGACTCGCAGACCATTTGGAGGTACAAGGTGGAAAACCAAATTTTTGAACTGCAGTACGCCATGGATACGTTTTATTTCCTGGTGATGGGTGCGTTTGTGATGTGGATGGCGGCCGGATTCGCCATGCTGGAAGCCGGCCTGGTGCGGGCCAAGAACACCACGGAAATTTTGACCAAGAACATCGCCCTCTATGCGGTGGCCTGCACCATGTATCTGGTGTGTGGTTATCAGCTGATGTATGACGGCGGCTTCTTCCTGTCCGGCATCACCACGGTTGCCGAGATGGATGACGGGGCCATAGCCGAAGCCCTGGCAGCCTCTGCCGAAAATGGCTTCGATGGTGACTCCGTCTACTCCGGTGCCTCCGACTTCTTCTTCCAGGTGGTGTTCGTCGCCACCGCCATGTCCATCGTGTCCGGTGCCGTGGCGGAGCGCATGAAGCTGTGGGCCTTCCTGGCCTTCGCCGTGGTCATGACCGGTGTGATCTATCCGATTGAAGGCGGCTGGACCTGGGGCGGCAAGGAAGTTCCCCTGCTGGGCGCCCTGAGCTACAGCGATTACGCCGGTTCCGGTATCGTGCACCTGGCAGGCGCCGCGGCGGCCCTGGCCGGTGTGATTCTGTTGGGACCCCGCAAAGGCAAGTACGCGGCGGACGGTTCGGTGCGTGCCATTCCCGGCGCCAACCTGCCCCTGGCAACCCTGGGTACGTTCATTCTGTGGATGGGCTGGTTCGGCTTCAACGGTGGATCGACTCTCAAGCTGGGCGGTATCGCCGTGTCCAACGAAGTGGCCAACGTGTTCCTGAACACCAACGCAGCCGCTGCCGGTGGCCTGATCGCCGCCCTCATCGTGGCCCGCATCATGTTCGGCAAGGCTGACCTGACCATGGCGCTCAACGGTGCCCTGGCCGGCCTGGTGGCCATCACGGCTGAACCGGCCGATCCCTCACCCCTGCTGGCCACCATCATCGGCGCCATCGGCGGCACCATCGTCGTGTTCAGCATCATCTCCATGGACAAGCTGAAAATCGACGATCCCGTCGGTGCCATCTCGGTCCACGGCGTGGTGGGACTGTTCGGTATCTTCGCGGTGCTGTTCTCCGACCCGGACGCCACATTCGGCGGCCAGCTGGTTGGCGCCCTGGTGATCTTCGTATGGGTGTTCGTCACCAGCCTGATCGTCTGGTCGATCCTGAAAGCGGTCATGGGCATCCGGGTTTCCGAGGAAGAGGAAGCCGAAGGTGTGGACCTGTCGGAGTGCGGCATGGAAGCCTACCCGGAGTTTGTCTCCGCCAAGTAACAAATGCCGCTTAAAGTACGGTAACTGAGTTAGGTAGCAGAGTAAGGTAACTGGAATTCTTCGATCTCCAATTTGCGTAGATTCTACGAAGCGCCCGCAAGGGCGCTTTTTTTTGCCTGCAGGAATCAGTCAGCCGCCGTGCCGCCCGCTCTGATTTGTGAATTCCTTCACAAGGAAATTTCCTACGCGGCGCTATCCTGCTGCCATGACAATGACCAATTCCAGCGATTTGACCCTGGCACCCGATCCCTTCACCCGGGTGCCCTGCAGCGACCTGGTGGTGGGCATGTTCGTGGCCGAACTGGACCGCCCCTGGAAGGACACACCGTTTCCCATCAACGGCTTCCATATCCGCCGAATCGAGGATCTGGAAGCCCTGCGGCGCTTCTGCAAACACGTGGTCATCGACGTGTCACGGGGCAAGGCACCGAAGAAAATGAAGCCCAGGGAGCTGACCATCCTCAGCAGTGCCCGCAAACGGGCGCCCGCGGCGTCCGCCATTGCCGTGCGGCACGATGTCTACCCCATTACCCGCTCGGTGAAGCAGGAGATCGATTCCCTGGAACAGGCTTATGAGGCCCTGGCCAAAGCCTTTGGGCAGGTCATTGCCAATGCCCGTGACGAGAAGCCGTTGGGGCTGACCCAACTGGCGACTCCCCAGACGGCCCTGCTGGACAGCCTGTGCCGCTGTCCCGATGCTGCGGTGTGGTTCCTCAACACCCAGAGCCAGCGCGACGCGCAGTTGCAGCACTGCCTGCGGGCGGCCATATGGGCCGTTCTGCTCGGGCGCCACATCGGTCTGACACGGGAGGAACTGGACACCCTGTTGCAGGGCACCTTGTTGGCGGACATCGGTCTGGCACGCTTTCCACCATCGCTGGTCACCAAGTCCGGACCGTTCTCCCGCAAGGAGTACCTGGCCTATCAGAAACACGTGCGCATCGGGGAGGACATCCTGCGGGTGGATGGCGAGGCCAGCGCCCAGGTCATCAATATCCTGCGCAACCATCACGAACGCCATGACGGCCGTGGATTTCCCCGCGGTCAGCAGGGTGAACAGATTCCGCTGCTGGCCCGTATCGCCCATCTCGCCTACAGCTATGATCGATTGCTGAAGCCCTTCAATGCCCGGCAGCCGGTGGTACCCGCCACCGCCGTCAGCCGCCTGTACAAGCAGCGCATGCTGAAGTTCATGGAGCAGCTGGTGTTTGAATTCATCCAGTCCCTGGGCATGTATCCGGCCGGTTCCCTGGTGGAGGTGGCCAGTCACGAGGTGGCTGTGGTGGTGGAACAGAATCCCGGGGAAAAGCTGCAGCCCAGGCTGGCGGTGTTGCTGGACGCGGAGAAAAAACCGCTGACCAAGGTGCGTCTGGTGAATCCGGTGGAGGATCGCAGCAGTGCCCTGGCCATGGCCATCACCAAAGCCCTGCCGCCAGGCAGCTACGGCATCGACGTCAACAGCCTGCGTGAACAGATCTTTGGCAAGCGCATTGCCATCGGCAAATTCGGCATCCGCTTCTAGGCCAGGTCACCCAGCAGCAACTGGATCACGCTGAGCGCCACCACCGGCGCGGTTTCCGTGCGCAGGATACGGGGGCCCAGTCGCACTAGTTGATAACCGCTCATTGAAGCCAGGGTCAGTTCACCGTCAGACCAGCCTCCTTCCGGACCAATCAACAGGTGTACCGGATCCGACAATTGTGCCTGCTTGAATCCGGTGGTGCCGCTGTGATCCAGCAGGATGCCCTGCGGGTAGTTGGCGAGCCAGGCGGACAGGTCCATGGGATTGTCGATGTCCGGCACCCGGGTACGGCCGCACTGCTCACAGGCATTGATGGCGATGCGCTGCCAGTGGATCAGCCGGTTTTCCCTGCGCCTCTCATCGAGCTTCACCTCACAGTGTTCGGTAAGCAGAGGCACGATCCGCGACACACCCAGCTCCGTGGCTTTCTGTACCGCCCAGTCCATGCGTTCGCCCCGGGACAGCCCCAGACCCAGGCAGATGGTCAGGCGCGGATCACCGTGGCTGGCCAGTGGCGCCCCGACGGTCAACTCGACCCGGTGACGTCCGGTGGCCGCCACCGTGGCGGCAAACTCGCCGTCATTGCCGTTGAAGACGGTGCAGGCCTGGCCGGCCTTCATGCGCAGCACATTGACCAGGTAATGGGCGCTGTCGCCTTCCAGGAGCAATGCCTGGCCGCTGCTCAGGGATTGGGAAACATGGATCCGGGAGATGCGCATGTCACGCCGGCTGACGCCGGTGGGTCAGGCTCAGATTGCGCCAGATGTCCAGCACGCTGCGGGACTGGTTCATGGAGTAGAAGTGCAGCCCGGGAGCTCCGCCCTTCAACAGGGTGTCGCACAAACGGGTGACCACCTCGGTGCCGAAGCTGCGGATGCTGTCGCTGTCATCGCCATAGGATTCCAGCTGGCGGCGCATCCAGCGGGGGATTTCCGCCCCGCAGTTGGCGCTGAAGCGGGCCAGTTTCACATAGTTGGTGATGGGCATGATGCCCGGCACGATGGGAATATGAATGCCGGCCCTGGCACTCACATCGAGGAAGCGGAAGTAGGCATCCGGATTGTAAAAGTACTGGGTGATGGCCGAGTCGGCACCGGCATCGGCCTTGACCTTGAAGAAACCGATGTCTGCTTCATAACTCTCTGCCTGTGGATGTATCTCCGGATAACAGGCCACGTCGATATGGAAATGGTCGCCGGTGTGCCTGCGGATGAACTCCACCAGTTCGGCGGCATAGCGGTACTGAGCGCCGCTGCCCATGCCGGAGGGTATGTCGCCGCGCAGGGCCACCAGGCGGTCGATGCCGGCAGACTGGTAATCACGCAGCAACGCCAGCAGTTCTTCGTCACTGGACGCGCCGAAGGACAGATGGGGTGCGGCGCAGGAGCCCGCCGCCTTGATCTTGAGCACCATGCGCCGGGTGCCCTCGCGGGTGGAACCGCCGGCACCGTAGGTCACGGAATAGAAATCCGGACCCATGGCCGCCAGCTCGCCGTGCACCTGCAGCAGTGTCGCTTCCCCCTCCTCGCTGCGGGGAGGGAAGAACTCCACACTGAAACGCCCGTTGTCAGTATTTGTAGTCATTGCTCTTGAACGGGCCCTGCACATCGACGTGAATGTATTTGGCCTGCTGCTCCGTCAGCTTCGTCAGCACGCCGCCAAAACCACCCACCATGAGAGCCGCCACCTGTTCGTCCAGGTGCTTGGGCAGCACTTCAACGGAAATTTCGCCGGCCTTGAACTCCGGTGACAGATCGGCGAAGGCCTTTTCATACAGGTAGATCTGGGCCAGCACCTGGTTGGCGAAGGAACCGTCCATCACACGGGAAGGATGGCCGGTGGCATTGCCCAGGTTGATCAGGCGACCTTCCGACAGCAGGATAAGATAGTCATCTGACTTGCTGGCCGGATCGTTGCGATAGATCTTGTGCACCTGGGGCTTGATCAGCTCCCAGTGCCAGTTGTCCCGCATGTACCTGGTGTCGATCTCGTTGTCGAAGTGACCGATGTTGCAGATCACCGCACCGGGCTTGACCGCCTGCAGCATGTGCTTGTCGCAGACGTCGATGTTGCCGGTGGCGGTGACGATGAGATCCAGTTTGGACAACAGGGCCTTATTGACGGAGCCGGCAGTGCCGTCATTGACACCGTTGACGTAGGGCGAAACCACTTCATAACCGTCCATACAGGCCTGCATGGCGCAGATAGGATCGATCTCGGCAATCTTCACGATCATGCCTTCCTGGCGCAGGCTCTGGGCGGAACCCTTGCCCACGTCGCCATAGCCGATCACCAGGGCATGACGGCCGGACAGCAGCATGTCGGTGCCACGCTTGATGCCGTCGTTGAGGCTGTGGCGGCAACCGTATTTGTTGTCGTTCTTGGACTTGGTGATGGAATCGTTGACGTTGATGGCAGGCACCTTGAGAGTGCCGGCCTTCATCATTTCCAGCAGGCGGTGCACGCCGGTGGTGGTCTCCTCGGTGATGCCGTGGATTCGGTCCAGCATCTGGGGATACTTGTCATGCACCATGGCGGTGAGATCGCCACCGTCGTCGAGAATCATGTTGGCATCCCAGGGCTTGCCATCCTTGAGGATGGTCTGCTCGATGCACCAGTCTCCTTCCTCCACGGTCTGGCCCTTCCAGGCATAGACCGCGATGCCGGTGGCGGCGATGCAGGCGGCGGCGTGGTCCTGGGTGGAGAAGATATTGCAGGAGGACCAGCGCACTTCGGCGCCCAGGGCCACCAGGGTCTCGATCAGCACCGCGGTCTGCACCGTCATGTGGATGCAGCCGAGGATCTTGGCGCCGGCCAGGGGTTGCTCGGCCGCGTATTTGCGCCGCAGGGTCATGAGGGCGGGCATTTCCGCTTCGGCCAGGGTGATTTCCTTGCGGCCGAACTCCGCCAGGGAAATATCGGCAACCTTGTAGTCGTTGAATTCGGTGGCAGCTTTCTGCGCGGTCAAAGTATTCATGAATCAGTGCTCCAATGTGAATGAGTGAGGTGCGGCTCAGATGCCGGCAGCAGCCTTGAGGGCCTCGGCCCGGTCGGTGCGCTCCCAGGTGAAATCCGGCTCTTCCCGGCCGAAGTGACCGTAGGCGGCAGTCGCCTTGTAGATGGGTCGCAGCAGATCCAGCATCTTGATCAGGCCCTTGGGGCGCAGCTCGAAATGGTCCCGGATCAACTGGGTGATGCGGTGCTCGGATATCACGCCGGTGCCGAAGGTCTCCACGCTGACTGAGGTGGGTTCCGCCACCCCGATGGCATAGGACAACTGGATCTCGCAGCGTTCGGCAATGCCGGCGGCCACGATGTTCTTGGCGATGTAACGTGCCAGGTAGGCCGCGGATCGGTCCACCTTGGAGGGGTCCTTGCCGGAAAAAGCTCCGCCGCCATGGCGCGCCATGCCGCCGTAGGTGTCAACGATGATCTTGCGACCGGTGAGACCACAGTCACCATAGGGTCCGCCGATCACGAAGCGTCCGGTGGGATTGATGAAGTACTTGGTGTCCTTGCTGAGCCATTCCACCGGCAGCACCGGCTTGATGATCTCTTCCATGACCGCTTCCTGCACCTGTTTCAGGCTGGCTTCCTCGCGATGCTGGGTGGACAACACCACGGCATCGATGGCCACCGGACGGCCCTTGTCGTAAATGAAGGTGATCTGGCTCTTGGCGTCCGGCTCCAGCCAGGGCAGCTTGCCGCTCTTGCGCACCTCGGCCTGCTTCTTCACCAGCCGATGGGAATAGGTGATGGGAGCCGGCATCAGCACGTCGGTTTCATTGGTGGCATAGCCGAACATCAGGCCCTGGTCGCCGGCACCCTGCTCATGGTCTGCGGAATCATCCACGCCCATGGCGATATCCGGGGACTGCTTGCCGATGGCGTTCATCACACCGCAGGTGCGGGCATCGAAGCCGCTTTCCGAATGGTTGTAACCGATCTCGTTCACCGTCTGGCGCACCAGCTCCTCGATGTCCACATAGGCGTCCGTGGTAATCTCGCCGGCCACCACCACCACGCCGGTCTTGATCAGGGTTTCGCAGGCAACCCGCGAGCGGGGGTCCTTGGCCAGCAGGGCATCCAGTACCGCATCGGATATCTGGTCGGCCATTTTGTCGGGGTGTCCTTCCGATACGGATTCGGAGGTAAACAGCTTGGTCTCACTCATGGGTCGTTCCTTATTTTCCAGGTCAATTCACGTGGTTGAGTTTTAAAAACGTCACGCCGGTTTGATGAACAGGCGCATTTGAATCTGAAAGCCGTTGCGCAATCCCAGGTACAGGCTTTGTCCTTCCGCCAGTCCGGCACCGGCGGCCCAGTCCGACAGGTCCTGGGTATCAAAGCCCAGCCACAGATCGCCGCAGGCGTCCTGCACCCAGTCCTGGTCGTGGCTGCACAGGTCCACCACCAGCAGCACGCCCCCGGCATGGAGAATGCGGGCCGCATCCAGAAAGGTCTGGGCCGGAGAAGAAATGTGATGCATCACCATGTTGAAAATCAGCAGGTCGCAGTGCACCTTGCGCCGCAGGGCGGTTTCCGTCTCGCCATGGATCAGGGTGACCTGGCGGGTGCCGGCTTCCGCCACCGCGGCCTTGGCCCGGTTCAACATCTCCCGGGAGTTGTCCAGGCCGATGACCCTGTCGAACTGACTGGCCAGTCGGACCAGCAATTCGCCTTCCCCCGGGCCCACCTCCATGACCACCGCATCGGGTTTCAGCCCGATGCCCTGGATGAGGTCCTGCAGACTGCCGGCATACTGGGCCAGGTCGGTGACCAGGCCCTGCTTCTCGCGGAACTTTTCCGCGTGGCGGTTGAAAAAATGCAGGGACAGCTCGGCGCGTTCTTGCTGGATGACCTTGATGCGTTGCTGCAGGCGGGTGGTGAGGGGCAGGCGATCCACATTGACGAAGATGCTCTTCTTGAAATCCCGCAGGGGATCATCCTCGCGGATCAGGGGCCGCCGATAAAAGATGGTGTTGCCTTCCCGGCGGGTGCTGACCAGTCCGGCAGTGGCCAGCACCTTGAGGTGGTGACTGAGGGCCGATTGTCGGGTATCCAGGATGCGGCTCAGTTCCAGCACGCCGAAGGATTCATTCTTCAGCAGGCGCAGGATCTCCAGACGCAGGTCGTCGGCCAGGGCCTTGCACACCAGGGTGAAGGGCTCGGTGTCGGTCAACACCGGCAGGGTTTTCGGCGTGATGGCCGCAGTCACCCGGGTCCCCATGATTGCTTGTTCCCTGCCCCCAAAAAAGAGCGCCTAAAGTACCAGCATTCACCGGCCATTTCAAACCTATATCAAAATATTTTGATATAGGTCCGCCAAAGCCCCTGCTCTGGAATTGCCCTGCCGGCGCCAAAATAAAAACCACTCGAAGTGGCATCTTCCCCACAGGTGCGGGAAAATAGCCGGCTTCAATTTTCACCCCAGATGCCGCCTCCGGAGGATGACCCGCCGTATGTCAGACCCATCGTCACAAGAAAAACAACAGGAACAGGTCACCCGCAGAGACCGTGCCAATGCCATCCGCGCCCTCAGCATGGATGCGGTTCAGCAGGCCAATTCAGGACACCCCGGGGCACCCATGGGCATGGCGGACATTGCCGAGGTGCTGTGGCGCGACGTGTTGCAGCACAACCCGGGCAACCCGGGCTGGGTGAACCGGGACCGTTTCGTGCTCTCCAACGGGCACGGCTCCATGTTGATCTATTCCCTGCTGCACCTGACCGGCTATGGATTGACCATCGATGAGCTGCGCAATTTCCGCCAGCTGCACTCCCGAACCCCCGGGCACCCGGAGTTCGGCATGACTCCGGGGGTGGAAACCACCACCGGTCCCCTGGGACAGGGACTGGCCAACGCCGTGGGCATGGCCCTGGCGGAGAAAACCCTGGCCGCCCAGTTCAATCGCCCCGGTCATGACATCATCAATCACCACACCTATGTGTTTGCCGGTGACGGCTGCCTGATGGAAGGCATCTCCCACGAGGTGTGTTCCCTGGCCGGCACCTGGCAGCTCAACAAGCTGGTGGTGTTTTACGATGACAATGGCATCTCCATCGATGGTGAGGTGGACCAGTGGTTCTCCGACGACACCAGCAAGCGCTTCGAGGCCTATGGCTGGCAGGTGATTGCCATCAACGGCCACGACCCCCAGCAGATCAGCGATGCCATCCGCCAGGCCCAGGCGGAACGCCAGCGGCCCACCCTCATCCGTTGCAAGACGGTGATCGGTTTCGGCTCTCCCAACAAGCAGGGCACGGCGGCCACCCATGGCTCCCCCCTGGGGGAAGCGGAAGTGGCGGCGACCCGGCAGGCGCTGGGCTGGTCCCATCCGCCCTTCGAAATACCTGACGCCATTCGCCACAGTTGGGATGCCCGGGAACGGGGTTTCAGTCTGGAAAGCGCCTGGAAAGAAAAGCTGGTGCGCTACGAGGAAGAGCATCCCCACCTGGCCATGGAATTGGTGCGGCGCCTGAAGGGAGAGCTGCCCGGTGGTTTTGGAGACAAGGCCCGGGAATTCGCCCAGCGCTGTCAGCAGGCGGGCGAGAGCCTGGCAACCCGGGTGGCATCACAGAACTGCATCGCGGAATTTGGCAGCCAATTGCCGGAATTGATCGGCGGCTCCGCCGACCTGGCCGGTTCCAATGGTGCCATGTGGTCCGGCAGTCGCCCCGTCACCGAACAGGCGGATGGCAACTACATCTATTACGGGGTGCGGGAATTCGGCATGACTGCCATCGCCAGCGGCATCGCCCTGCACGGCGGGTTCATTCCCTACTGCGCCACCTTCCTGGTGTTCCTGGATTATGCCCGCAACGCCGCCCGCATGGCGGCGCTGATGGGACAGCACAATATCCTGGTGTACACCCATGACTCCATCGGCCAGGGAGAGGACGGACCCACCCACCAGCCGGTTGAACACGTGGCCAATCTGCGCCTGACCCCCAACATGTCCACCTGGCGACCCTGCGACACGGTGGAAACCGCCGTCGCCTGGAGTGCTGCCATGGCACGCAGCACGGGTCCCACGGCCCTGATACTGTCCCGTCAGGCACTGCCCCATCAGGACCGCAGTGCACGGCAACTGGAGGCCATCGCCCGTGGCGCCTATGTCCTCAAGGACTGCGAAGGCACCCCGGAATTGATCATCATCGCCACCGGATCGGAGGTGGATGTCTGCCTCAAGGCGGTGACCCGCCTGCAGGAACAGGGCCGCAAGGCGCGCCTGGTGTCCATGCCCAGCACCGACGTGTTCGACAGCCAGGATGCAGCGTACCGGGAGTCCGTGTTGCCGACTGCGGTGCGCAAACGCCTGGCAGTGGAAGCCGCCGCCGCCGATTACTGGCACAAATACGTGGGGCTGGACGGCCGGGTGATCGGCATGACCCGCTTCGGTGAGTCGGCCCCGGGCAAGGTGCTGCTGACCCACTTCGGTTTCACCGTGGACAATGTGGTCGCGGTGGCCGGTACTCTCTGACGGGACATGACCAGGGTGGCCGCCGACCCATGACCTATCGAATCGCCATCAATGGTCTTGGGCGCATCGGCCGCTGTGTGTTGCGCGCCCTGTATGAATCCACGGACTATCCGGGATTGCGTATCGTGGCGGTCAACGACCTGGCGGACATCGCCACCCTGGCCCACCTGATCCGCTACGACAGCACCCACGGCCGCTTCCTGGGCGAGGTGAGGATCGACGGCGCCCAGCTGAACGTGGCCGGCGACCCCATCGCCGTCAGCAATCAGCCGGACCCGGCCCAGCTGCCCTGGGAGGAACTGGGGGTGGATCTGGTGATGGAGTGCAGCGGCGCTTTCAATGACAGAGCCAATGCCGAGTTGCACCTGGCCGCCGGCGCCGGCAAGGTATTGTTTTCCCAGCCCGCCGCGGCAGCGGATGTGGATGCCACCGTGGTCTACGGCATCAATCACCAGGTGCTGAAGCCCGGCGACCGCATCATCTCCAATGCCTCCTGCACCACCAACTGCATCATTCCCGTGATCCAGTGTCTGGACCAGGCCTTCGGGGTGGAGAACGGGGTCATCACCACCATCCACTCCGCCATGAACGACCAGCCGGTCATCGACGCCTATCACCACAGCGACCTGCGCAAGACCCGCAGCGCCATGCACTCCATCATCCCGGTGGAAACGGAAATCGCCCGTGGCATCGGACGCATATTGCCAGCCATGGCCGACCGCTTCGAGGCCCAGGCCATGCGGGTGCCCACACTGAATGTGTCGGCCATCGATCTGGCGGTGGTGGTGCGACGGCCGGTGACGGTGGCGGAGCTCAACCAGCAGATCATCGACTTCAGCAATACCCTGCTGCCCAATGTGCTGGGCACCACCGATGAGCCGCTGGCCTCCTGCGACTTCAATCACGATCCCCGCTCCGCCATCGTGGATCTCAGCTTCACCCGTGTCAGCGGCCGTCATCTTCTGAAAATATTGACCTGGTTTGATAACGAGTGGGCCTATGCGAACCGCATGCTCGATGTGGCACACTATCTGGCAACCAGCAAGGAACTGAATCAATGACGATTTCCAGAATGGAAGACATGGAACTGTCGGGCCGACGGGTTCTGATCAGGGAAGACCTCAACGTGGCCGTCAAGAACGGGGTCATCAGCAACGACACCCGTATCCGGGCCGCCCTGCCCACCCTGCGGCTGGCGCTGCAAAAGGGTGCACGGCTGATGGTGATGTCCCACCTGGGGCGACCGGAGGAAGGCAAACCGCTGTCGGCGCAGCCGGAAGTCTCCCTGGCACCGGTGGCCCAACACCTGGAGCAATTGTTGGGAGTGCCGGTGCAGCTGTGCGCCGATTACCTGACCAACCCCGCCGCGGCCCTGCCGCCGGAAGGCGCCATGACCCTGCTGGAGAACGTGCGCATCAACCCGGGGGAGGGGAGCAATGACGATGCCCTCGCCAAAGCCTATGCCGCCCTCTGCGATGTGTTCGTGATGGATGCATTCGGAACCGCCCACCGTGCCCAGGCCAGCACCCACGGGGTGGCCCGTTTCGCCCCACAGGCCTGCGCCGGACCCTTGCTGGCGGGCGAGCTGGCCGCTCTGGACCGCTCGTTAAAGAACCCGGAACATCCCATGCTGGCCATCGTGGGTGGCGCCAAGGTGTCCAGCAAGCTGAAAGTGCTGGAAAGCCTGTGCAATGTGGTGGATCAACTGATCGTGGGCGGCGGCATCGCCAATACATTTCTGGCCGCTGCCGGGTACACGGTGGGCAAGTCCCTCTACGAGCCGGAGCTGGTGGAGGTGGCCCGGCAGCTCATGACCCGCACCAGCATTCCCATGCCGGTCGACGTGGTGGTTGCCGCGGAATTTGCCGCCACTGCCAAGGCCACCGTGAAGGCGGTGCAGGACGTGGATGCCAATGACATGATTCTGGACATCGGCCCGGCGACGGCGCGCCAGTTCGCCGAACTGATCGCCGGCATGAAAACCATCCTGTGGAATGGCCCGTTGGGGGTATTCGAGTTCGATGCCTTTGCCTCAGGCACCCGGGCCGTGGCGGCGGCGGTGGCCGACAGCGGCGCGTTCTCCATAGCCGGTGGCGGCGAGACCATTGCGGCCATCGACAAGTTCGGAGTGACCGATCGCATCTCCTATATTTCAACCGGTGGCGGCGCCTTCCTGGAATACGTGGAACAGGGCAGCCTGCCCGCCGTGGAAGTGCTGGACCGTTAAAGACGAATCATCTTCTATTTTTGAGTGACTACATCATGGCGTTAATCAGTTTGCGACAATTGCTGGATCATGCCGCCGAGCACAACTATGGAGTGCCGGCCTTCAACGTCAACAACCTGGAACAGGTGCGCGCCATCATGGAAGGTGCCCATGAGGTCAACAGCCCGGTGATCCTGCAGGCCTCTGCTGGCGCCCGCAAATACGCCGGCTCCAATTTCCTCAAGCATCTGATCCAGGCGGCCATCGAGGAGTTTCCCCATATTCCCATTGTGATGCACCAGGATCATGGCGTATCGCCGGCGGTGTGCCAGCGCTCCATCCAGTTGGGATTCTCCTCGGTGATGATGGACGGCTCCCTCGCGGAAGATGGCAAGACACCGACGGATTTCGACTACAACGTGCGGGTCACCAGTCTCACCGTGCAGATGGCCCATGCCTGCGGCGTATCCGTTGAGGGGGAAATCGGCTGCCTGGGTTCCCTGGAAACCGGCATGGCCGGTGAAGAGGATGGCATCGGCGCGGAAGGCAAGCTGTCCATGCACCAA
Source organism: Pseudomonadota bacterium (assembly GCA_046047495.1). Lineage (GTDB taxonomy): Bacteria > Pseudomonadota > Gammaproteobacteria > Pseudomonadales > Pseudohongiellaceae > NORP240. The sequence goes on from JBJOHV010000012.1 coordinate 24,530, forward strand.
TTGCTGACCGATCCCCAGGAAGCTGCGGATTTCGTCGCTGCCACCGGCGTGGATGCCCTGGCCATCGCGGTGGGCACCAGCCACGGCGCCTACAAGTTCAGCCGGCCGCCCACCGGAGATATCCTGGCCATCGATCGCATCAAGGAAATCCACCAGCGCATACCCAACACCCATCTGGTGATGCACGGGTCTTCGTCCGTGCCCCAGGACTGGCTGGCGGTGATCAACCAGTACGGCGGCAAGATTCCCGAGACCTACGGTGTGCCTGTGGAGGAAATCCAGGAAGGCATCCGGCACGGTGTGCGCAAGGTAAACATCGACACCGACCTGCGGCTGGCTTCCACCGGTGCGGTGCGCCGGGTGCTGGCGGAGAATCCGTCGGAGTTCGATCCGCGCAAGTTTCTGGCACCCACGATCACCGCCATGAAGTCCATCGTCAAGGCGCGTCTGGAGGCCTTCGGCACGGCCGGTCAGGTGAGCAATATCAAGAAGGTGTACAACCTGGAAGAGATGGCCCAGCGCTACAGCAAGGGCCTGTAAGCTTCCCGTTCACAACGGGGCGACAGCATGTTCAGCATCGAGGATGCCCGCGAGTTGCGGCAGCAGTTGCCGGCACTGGACTTCGTCACGCCGGTACTGGCAGAAGGACGGCTGGGCAATTACCTGGACCATTACGGCCTGTCCTTCGCCTCGCCCGGCATGCCGGTCACCCACAGCCTGGGGTATTTCCCCAGTCAGGAATTCCGCATCGCCTGCCACTACTTCGGCCTGCCCCTGTCCAGGCAGCTGGGGACGGTTTTCATTCTGCACGGTTACTACGACCATGCCGGCCTCTACGGCAAGCTGATCCGCTATTGCCTGGAGCGGGGTCTGGCAGTGGTGATTCCCGATCTGCCCGGCCATGGCCTGTCCAGCGGGGATGCGGCCAGCATACGTTCCTTCGACCAGTACAGCCGGGTATTGCAGGATTGCCTGCAACTGGCCCGGCGGCACCAGTTGCATGAACCCTGGCATGTGATCGGGCAGAGCACCGGGGCCGCCGCCATCGTCAATCTTCTTGTGGATGCGAAATTCGATCCGGCTGTTTTTCACCGCATCGTGCTGCTGGCCCCTTTATTGCGGCCCAGCCACTGGCTTCAGGGTCGTATCAAGTATTATCTGGTGCGCTGGTTTACCAAGCGGGCGCAACGGGAGTTCGCGGAAAACTCCCATGACCGGGAATTCCTGCGCTTCATCCGGCTGCATGATCCCCTGCAGAGCCGTTATCTCACGGTGGACTGGGTCAGATCCCTGGTGGCCTATCTGGGAAAGTTCGCAAGGGCCGCACCCCGACCGGTGGAGTTGCACATCATCCAGGGTACGGAGGATGGCAGCGTGGATTGGCGCTATAACGTGCAACAGCTGGGTAAAAAATTCCCCAATGCCAAAACCTACATGATCCGGGATGCCCGGCACCACATCGTCAACGAGTCACCATTGTACTGGGATCGGGTCACCGATGTGCTGGACAATCTGTTTCCCCAGGTTCCCTAAAACAGGACCCGGCATTTCACCGTGCCGTTGATGCGGTTGAGTTTTTCCAGCGCCACCTTGCTGTATTTCACATCGATGTCCATAACCACATAACCGATCTTGTCATTGGTCTGCAGGAACTGGGAGCTGATGTTGATGCCGTTGTCGGAAAAGATGCGGTTGATCTCGGAGAGCACACCTGGCACGTTCTGATGGATATGCAGCAGGCGGTGCTTGCCGGGGTGGGCGGGCAGCGCCACTTCCGGGAAATTCACTGCGGTGAACGTGGAGCCGTTGTCACTGTATTTGGCGAGCTTTTCCGCCACTTCCACACCGATGTTCTCCTGGGCTTCCAGGGTGCTGCCCCCCACATGGGGAGTCAGGATGCAGTTGTCGTACTGGCGCAGGGGTGAAAGGAATTCCTCGTCGTTGGATTTGGGCTCTTTCGGAAACACGTCGATGGCGGCGCCGGACAGGTGTTTGCTGTGCAGGGCTGCCGCCAGGGCATCGATTTCCACCACATTGCCCCGCGAGGCGTTGATCAGGATGCTGCCCGGCTTCATCCAGGCCAACTGTCGGGCACCGATCATGTTGGCGGTCTGGGGGGTTTCCGGCACGTGCAGGGAGACCACGTCGCATTGTTTCAACAGATCCTTGAGACTGGCCACCTGACGGGCATTGCCCAGGGGCAGCCTGGTCATGATGTCGTAGTAGAACACCTTGAGCCCCATGGATTCCGCCAGCACGCTGAGCTGGGAGCCGATGTTGCCATAACCGATGATACCCAGGTGCTTGCCGCGGGTCTCGAAGGAACCGAGGGCGGATTTCAGCCAGACACCGCGGTGCAGCAAGGCATTCTTTTCGGGGATGCCGCGCAGCAGCAGGATGATCTGGCCGATCACCAGTTCTGCCACGCTTCGGGTATTGGAATAGGGTGCATTGAATACCGGAATGCCCCGGGTCAGGGCGGCGCCCAGATCCACCTGGTTGGTGCCGATGCAGAAGCATCCCACCGCCAGCAGCTTGTCGGCGGCGGCGAACACCGCTTCGGTGAGCTGGGTGCGGGAGCGGATGCCGATGAAATGCACGCCACGGATTTTCTTGCGCAGCTCCTCTTCGCCCAGGGAAGTGCTGAGGGATTCCACATTGTCATAGCCATGTTGCTTCAGTGTATCCAGGGCCGATTGGTGAACACCTTCCAGCAACAGGATACGAATCTTGCTCTTTTCAAAGGATGTGGGGTGCATGGTCATTCCGAGGCTGGGTTGAGGCGGTGGTTGGAGCGCGGCGGTGCGCGCATGGTACCATACTCGGCCTGTCGGAACGCCCGTTCCCCCTCGTCACCCACTGCCACAGGAAGTCTGCCCTTGTCCGGTTCCCGTCCCGTTGCTCCCGCCAGCATGTCTGCGTTGCCCGCCGATCTTCCCCAGGTTCTGCGTGAGCGGTTGGGGGCGGACCAGGTGCTGTGCGATCCCCAATCCCTGCTGAGCTATGGACAGGACTGGACCCGGGCCTGGACGCCAAACCCCTGTGCCATCGTGTTGCCCCGTTCGGTGGAGGACGTAGTGACCCTGGTTCGCCTGGCCAATGAGCTGGGCTTTGCCCTGGTTCCCTCCGGAGGCCGCACCGGTCTCAGTGGTGGTGCCGTGGCGGCCCGGGGCGAAGTGGTGGTGGCCCTCGATCGCATGAATTCCATCCTGGCCTACGATCCGGTGGATCGGCTGGTGACCTGCCAGGCCGGCGTGGTGACCGCCCAGCTCCAGGAATTCGCCGAGCAGCAGGGTCTGTTCTACCCGGTGGACTTTGCCTCCGCCGGATCCAGTCAGATCGGCGGCAATGTGTCCACCAATGCCGGCGGCATCAAGGTCATCCGCTATGGCATGACCCGCAACTGGGTCCAGGGCATGACCGTGGTGACGGGCCGGGGTGAGTTGCTGAGGCTCAACCGGGGCCTGGTAAAGAACGCCACGGGTTACGATTTCCGTCATTTGTTCATTGGTGCGGAGGGAACCCTGGGCGTGGTGGTGGAAGTGACGGTGGCACTGGCCAGTGCACCCCGGGATCCCACCGTCATGTTGCTGGCGGTTCCGGACCTGGAAGCCACCATGGAAGTGCTGAAGTCCTTCCAGCAGAAAATGACTCTAAACGCCTTTGAATTCTTTTCGGAGCGGGCCCTGGGCCATGTCATCCGGGACAAGCAGCTGTCCCGTCCCCTGGGGACGGTCTGCCCCTACTATGCCCTGCTGGAGTTCGAAAACGATGGTCATGGCAGTCTGGATATGGCCATGTCCCTGTTTGAATCCTGCCTGGAGGCAGGCTGGGTGGAAGATGGGGTGCTCAGCCAGGATGGGGGTCAGGTGGAGGAATTGTGGCGCTACCGGGAGGACATTTCCGAGACCATCTCGCGGTTTACCCCCTATAAAAATGATATTTCGGTGCGGGTCTCCGGGGTCCCTGCATTCCTGCGGGAGGTGGAGGCACTGGTCAACAGCCAGTACCCGGACTTCGAGATCATCTGGTTCGGCCACATCGGCGATGGCAACGTGCACCTGAACATCCTCAAACCGGCCGACCTGGACAAGGACAGCTTTTTCCAGCGCTGCGGACAGGTCAGCGAGCAGGTCTTCGCCATCGTGGAACGGTTCGGCGGCAGCGTGTCCGCCGAACACGGGGTGGGGCTGTTGAAAAAGCCCTATCTGGGCTTCTCCAGATCCGCGGCCGAAATTGCCTACATGAAAGCCGTGAAGAAGGTATTCGACCCCAATAACGTCATGAATCCCGGCAAGGTTTTCGATATCTGACGGTGGCGGGCGGTCACCCGCCGGTCACACAAGCGACCAGCTTCACCGCATTTGCACAATTTCTTGCATTTGGAATATTCCATCCGCCAGATTAAGGGATTACACTGCGACGTGACTTCATTCGAGGTCATGGATAGGTAGTGTATTACCGCTCCAATCAACTTCATTATTGCACGAGAAAGATATGGCAGAGTTAGTTGAAGGTACCGTTAAGTGGTTCAATGACGAGAAAGGTTTTGGCTTCATTGAGCAAGAAGGCGGAAAAGATGTGTTTGTCCACTTTAGCGCCATCAACGGTTCCGGAAGAAGGTCGCTGAAAGAAGGCCAGAAGGTGACGATGGAAGTCACCATGGGCCAAAAGGGTCCGCAAGCCGAGAACGTCACCCCGCTGTAACCCGTGATAAAGCATGCCAGTGTTACTGGCGTGCTTTTGACGAGTGCCTGCACACTCGTATCGGTGCCAAGACAGGGACGCTGTCAGGTACCGGTACACACTCCCCCCATGCCGACGCAAGCGGAATTGCGAATCAGGGCAGAAGTGTCTTCGTGCCCTCTTTTGTGGCTACCAGCAGGCGGTCAGCCGGCCGCAAGGCAAACAGGCCATTGGTCACCACGCCGGTGATCTGGTTCAGTTGCTGCTCCAGCTCCCGGGGTTTGGTGATGGACAGATGGTGCACATCCAGAATGTGATTGCCATTGTCGGTGACCACCCCTTCCCGATAGACCGGGTCCCCCCCCAGCTTGAGGATTTCCCGTGCCACATGGCTGCGGGCCATGGGAATGACTTCCACCGGCAGTGGAAAGCGTCCGAGGATATCCACCAGTTTTGACTCATCCACGATGCACACGAACTCCCGGGCCACGGCGGCAATGATCTTCTCCCGGGTCAGCGCGGCCCCACCCCCCTTGATCAGGTGCAGGTGCCGGTTGGCTTCGTCAGCACCATCCACATAGATCCGCACTTCGGACACACTGTTGAGGTCGAAAACCGGGATCTTCAGGTCCTTCAGGCGCTGGGCCGAGGCTTCTGAACTGGCCACTGCCCCCTGGAAACGGTTGCGCAGGGCGCCCAGTTCCTCGATGAAACAGTTAGTGGTAGACCCGGTACCCACACCGACTATGGTGTTTTCCTCCAGCAG
>JBJOHV010000013.1:0-22146 GCA_046047495.1 Pseudomonadota bacterium
CGTAATCGTCCTCGAAGGGATAGCCGCGCACCCAGTTGTGGTCATAGCCCACGCAGGACAGGGTTTCCACGGTATAGCCCCAGATGGCTTCCAGACACATGCGCTCGCCGGGGGCGTGCAGGTGGGGCTCGAAGGTGATGACCTTGGTGTGCTCGGTCAGCACGGCATAGGCGTGCATTTCCTGGTCCTTTTCGTTGCCCTGGATGGAGATGTCCACCCCATTGCCCAGACCGATGAAGGCGGTCTTGAACTTGGGCTCATAGCCTTTCGGATGCAGACGGAAGCCAATTTCCAGGTGACCCGTGGTGTCACGGCCGTTGGAGTGCATGTGCACCGAGTCGGACACCACGTAGGAGCCGGCTTTCAGCAGGCGGCCCGCATCAGGGTCGAAGATGTCCGCGTTGCGGCCCACTTCGTGCACCGGCCAGCTGGTGGAATCGGAGCCGGAAACTCGCTCACCATTCTCGTCCAGGACGGCGGTGTTCCAGATCATGTGGTGGAATATGAAGCGGCCGCCCACGGTATCGCGACCGGTGCCGCCGGTGGGCACGTCGTTGACCTCGACGATCTCCACCGACTTCACATAGCGGTCTTCCTCCAGGGGAATCTGCACCCGGTCGATCTCACCCCACCAGTCAGGGGTGCCGGCCAGTTTGGTGACCGGATTGGTCTTGACGATCACGTCCGGCTGACCGGCGCGCCACTTGATGGAGTCATCGAACACCAGGGGAGTCGGTGCATCGGCTTCGTTGCCCTTGGGGGTGCCGGTGCGGGCCCAGGTGGAGACCTTGGCCAGTTCCTCGTCGGTCAGGGAGGGGTCGTCCTTGTACTCCTGGATGCCGATGTCTTTCTCGGCATACCAGGGGGGCATGGCGCCGGCACGGTCCCGCAGGGCGGTCTTGTATTCGATCAATCCCGCATAGGGAGCCACCTGGTCGTAGGTGATCAGGGGCATGGGGCCGGCACCACCGGGACGGTGGCAGTTCTGGCAGCTGCGCTGAAGGATCGGCTCGATGTCCTTGTGAAAGGTGACATCCTGTGCCGACTGGGCAGAGGAAACCGCCGGCAGGCCCAGAAGGGCGGTAACCGTCAGTCCGCTGAGTAGTTTGAGGGTATCGGTGACGCGCATGGGTGGCATTCTCCCCTTTTAAGTGAAACCGCCATCAGGCGGGTTTGGCTTGAAAAAACAGTGGCTGAAGATACCACTATCCGCAGGGCTTTTACATCTCAAGCTCCGACGGAAAGCGGATAAAATCGGATTGAATACTGCAGGTTCGCCAAAATCCGGTTACTGATTTTTGAAATTCACCGGTTGTGCCGGAGTCTCCGTCATTTCCCGGGTTTCGGGTCCCGCAGCAGGGCCAGCACGTTGCTGCTGGCCACCAGAGCACTCAGAGCGACCATCACCGCGAAGGTGAACCACTGCAGGGCATAGGACAAATGGGTGTTCACGTCCGCATTGGTTTCCGGCCAGTGGCGTGCCAGCACACCCGGCTGTCCCGCGGTCAGGCGCACCACATAGGGAAACAGGTCTTCACCCAGCACATCCGCCAGGATCGGCAGTTCGATGCCCCGCACCCGCAGCGGCCATTGACTGGCATCCAGCTGGCTGGGAATGACCCGAGCGTCCGGGTCAGGCACATGGACCTGGGCAGTCAGTTGCACCGGTCCCGCCACGGGCCGCAGGTCGGGGGACGCGCCGGGGGGCAGAATGCCGGTGGTCCAGCCGCGGCTCACCAGCACCAGGCGGCCGCTGTCCTGCAGGCGCAGGGGGGTGATGACCTCGTAGCCGATCTGGTCGTCGTGAAACTGGGCCAGCACCAAAATCGTCCGCGCATTCCAGTATTCGCCCTGCAATACCACATGGAGATTGGCCAGGTCCGGGCCGGGGTTGGCCAGGGACTCCGCTGGCAGGTCTTCCAGAGCCGTGGGATTGCGGGTCTGCTCAACTTCGAAGGCGGCCTGGGCTTCCAGCTTTTCGCCGGCCCGGCTCCATTGCCACAGGCCGAGGCGCAGGAAACCGAAAATCGTGAACAATACACAAGCCAGGATGACCCAGTTGATGCGGATGATCAGGGCGCCCAGCCGGACTTGCCGGCTGGCAGGCTGTGACAGGGACATGGTGCGGCAATATCCTGGGCAGTCGCCGAAAAAGGCTCCGAGCCTAAGGGCTATTTCCGGTCAATGCAAGGCCGTCCGGGGCTGCCCCCGCAGCCTGTCAGTGACCCGCATCGGATACCCCTGCTAGAATCCCCGGCCTATCCAGTGGCAAACAAAAACAACAGGGAGACACCGGCATGGCAAGAACAGGCATGGGCAGTAGTCAAATCCGGCACCAGGCAACCCTGGCAGCGCGCTGCCTGACACAGGGCAGGGTCCTGCTGTGGGCCCTGACCTTTTTTCTGGCAGCGCCAGCCCTGGCGGCCGACGGCTTTGCGCCGCCCCGCACCGCCGACGGTAAACCCGACTTCAATGGCATCTGGCAGACCATCGGCAGTGCCCATTACGACATCGAGCCCCATGCCGCGGATTTTCCCCCCTTGCCGGTGCTGGGCGCCGTGGGCGCGATTCCGGCGGGCCTGGGCATCGTGGTGGGCGGCGAGATTCCCTACCTGGATGGCGCCCGCACGGTGCAGCAGGAGAACCGGGCGGACTGGCTGGCCCGTGATCCCCTGGTGAAATGCTATATGCCTGGCGTGCCCCGCGCCAATTACCTGCCGTTTCCCTTCCAGATCGTGCAGTCACCGGCCCATATCGTCATGGCCTACGAATTCGCCAGTGCCTCCCGCATCGTGTACATGGATCAACCGGACTTCGAGGCACCCATCCTCAGCTGGATGGGGCATTCCCGCGGTCATTTCGAGGGGGATACCCTGGTGATCAGGGTCACGGACCAAGTGCCTGACACCTGGCTCGATCATGCCGGCAATCATCACTCCGAGTCTCTGGTGGTGACGGAGCGTTACACACATGTGGGCCCCAACACCCTTATGTACGAGGCCACCCTGGAAGATCCGGTTGTCTACTCGCGGCCCTGGACCATCCGGTTTCCCCTTTACCGGCGTCTCGACGAAAACATGCAGCTGCTGGAATTCAAGTGCGTGGAATTCACCGAAGAGCTGCTCTACGGTCATCTGCGCAAGCCGGCAGAGTAGGGCAGGAGCCCGGCCATGGACCTCAGCAATGATTTCAACACCGTGACCTGGGGGCTGATTGGATTCATCACCCTGCTCACCCTGTGGTTCCATGGGCCCAGCTATTCCAGCCAGACGGTGCGCAGTGCGCCCTCCATTCTTACCAGCATCGGTATATTCGGCACCTTTCTCGGCATCGCCCTGGGCCTGATGGCATTCGACAGCAGCGACATCGAGGCCAGTGTGCCGGCCATGATCGACGCCCTCGGCGTGGCGGTGTGGTCCTCCATCGCCGGCATCGTCGGCGCACTGAGCATCAAGCTGCGGGATTCCGTGCAGGCCATCCGCCAGGCTGCACAGCGCAAACAAAGCACGGTGACCGTGGAGGATCTTCACACCAGCATGCAGGTCATGGGGCAGCAGATCGGCAGCCTGCGTGAGGAATCCTCCGGCTTGCTGGGGGAGCTGGTGAACGCCAACCGGGATTACCAGGCGCGCATGGTGGCTGCCAATACAGATGCCTTCGTCAAGGCGCTGTCCACCGTGCTGACGGACTTCAATCGTCAGATCGAGGTGCAGTACGGCGAGAATTTCATCGAGTTCAACCACGCCATAGGACGTCTGCTTGAATGGCAGAAGACCTACTCCGGCCAGCTGGATGCCATGTTGCAGGCCCAGAAGGGCAGCATCGACGTGATGCGTCACGCAGGCGAATCCTATGAACAGATGATCGGCTATTCCCGGGAGTTCAACCGGGTGGCGGGTTCCCTGGCGGAGCTGCTCAGCGGACTGGAACGGCAGACCGGCAACCTGGAGGGGTATCTGAGCGGACTGTCTGGTCTGGTGGGCAAGGCATCCGAAGGGCTGCCGGCCCTGGGCGAATACGTCACCCAGCTTACCGACAAACTGAGTCAGAGCATCGAACAGAACAATCAGAGTCTCACCGACATACTCACCCGCTCAGCTCGGGATATCGCCGACACGGTGGAGCGGGTAACCATCAGCCTGGCGGACTCAGTCAACGAGGCCCATGGCGGGCTGGCGGAGCGGGTCGAGGCCCTGACCGCCCGGTCTGGGCAGCAGATGGAACAGCTGGATCAGGCCATGGAGAAGGAGCTCACGGCAGCACTGCAGACCTTCGGCTACCAACTCACCGCCCTGTCGGAGAAATTCGTCAATGACTACACGCCCCTAACGGACCGCCTGCGGGACGTGCTGGCCATGGCCGAAAAATCCACCGCCGGCAAGGCGCGGGTCTCATGATACTGCACGACACCTTTGATGCCGACGACCGGCAGGACACCGAGGAACACTGGATCGCCGTCTCGGACCTGATGAGCGGCCTGATGATGGTGTTCCTGCTGATTGCCGTGATGTACCTGGTGATCGTTGAACGCAAGAACCGGGAAATCCAGCAGGTAGCCCTGCTGTATGAGGATCTGCGGGATGCCCTATACGCGGACCTGGAAAATGAGTTTCGCGACGACATGCAGCGCTGGGGCTCGGAGCTGAGTCCGGATCTGGCGTTCCGATTCACCAATACCGACCTGCTGTTCGAGACCGGAGAGTCGGATCTCAAGCCGGAATTCGCAGTGATTCTCGAGGACTTTTTCCCCCGCTACACCCGCATTCTCAATTCGGATCGCTATCGCGAGGACATCGCCGAGATCCGCATCGAAGGCCATACCTCCAGTGCCTGGAACGGCGCCCTCAGCCCCGACGAAGCCTATATGCGCAACATGGCACTGTCCCAGGAGCGCACCCGCACCACCCTGGGGTTTCTGCTGGATCTGCCGGAGGTGGCAGAGCAGAAGGACTGGCTGCGCGGATATCTGACCGCCAATGGTCTGTCGTCATCCAAGCCCATTCTCACCGGGACCGGTGCCGAGGATCCGGAACGTTCGCGGCGGGTCGAGTTCATCGTCAAGACCGATGCCGAGGCCCGTATCGCCACGATCATTCAGGATCTGGGCAATTGACCATGAGGCTGCCGGATTTCACGGAATTCCATCCCTTCAATGAGCTGCGCCGGCGCATGGGCGCTGCGGAACTGGGCTATTTCGAGCTGTTTGATCCCAATGTGCACCTGACGGGACACGAGCGGTCAGAGCTGGAACGGGTCGGTTTGCTGCTGACCCTGGCAAAGCTGCGGGTGTTGCCCGACAGGACCCTGGCCATCAAGAATTCCCGGGTTTTGCTGTATATCCCCGATGACGGCTGGTATCGCCAGCACCGGGAATACCCCGCCTATCACGTCGCCTGGTGTGCGCGTCTGGAGAGCTTCGCGCGGGAAACCCCGGAGCGTGAGTACCTGGTCACCAGCCGCATCGCCGACGAATACGATCTGGTGAAACTCAAGCCCAGTGGCGAAGTCAGCCTCAGCAGCCACGGTTTCGTGGTGTGCAAGCACTGCCTGCATAGCTTGCGTTATCGGGATTATGATGAATTCCGCAACCGCCGACGGGGTTACAGCCAGAAGGTGCTGGCGGAATTCCGGCTACAGGATTTCTTCCGGCTGTATCAGCAATATCCCCTGGGCTTCAATGCCAGTCGGGCCAGTCGCAAAGTCTCCGGAGAGATGGTCAGTTCGGCAACAAAAACGGCAGCGCCATGAGCGCGGCACTGATGACCAACAGCAATGTCACATTTCCGGTGATGTACGGTGTGCCCATGAGCGCGGCGCCGCAGGCCATCGACACATAGCGTTGGCGTTTCTTGCCATAGGCAAAATAAACGAAACCGATCGAACCCAGCAACAAACCCCATAGCAACAGTGAAGTTTCCATTGATCGTAGTTCTCCGTCAGCTGACGTTGAGGATCATGATGATGTCGTCGATCGCCTGGCCCTGGATGCGGAAGCGGTCCGGTACCAGGCCCACCCGGGTGAAGCCCAGGGATTCGTAAAGGGCGATGGCACGGGTGTTGGATGCGAATACCTTCAATTCCACCCAGTGCAGGGAAGGCGTGCGGCGGGCAAAGTCCAGCGCAGCGTGCATCAGCCGCAGTCCCAGCCCCTGTCCACGGTAGTCCCGCTCGATGCCGATGCCCAGTTCGCATCGGTGCAGGCCGGTGTTTAGCCGATCTCCCTGCGGGTCCACGTGTCCCACGATACGTTCCGGGGAGCCATCCTTCACCACCCACCAGCGCTGCCAGCCCGGTGTGGTGACCGGCAGACTGAGCTTCTCGGTGTCGATGACGCGCGGCCCGTGGACATTGCCCGGATCATGGGGCATGAAGTAGCCCTCGGTCCGGTTGGATTCCAGCAGATGGCGTCGAATGTGTTCCAGATAGAGGGGCGCGTCCTCGGCCAGCAGCGGCTGGATTATCAGGGAGTCTGTCGCGTTCACGGGGTGAACCAGAACTCGATCTCGTCGGTCTCCACGTCGAAGCGCGCGGCATGCTCCGCGCCGGCGGGTACGTGATACCACTGCCCAACACCGATGCGTTGGGTCTCGCCATTCATGGTCAGCAGCAGTTCCCCCCGGGTGATGACCCCGTAGTTGTCCGTGTCATGATTGTGCGGCGGAATGTCGGTGCCGGCCGGGTAGGAGGCAAACAGCACCTGGGCTCCCTCCGCCGCCAGCTGATAGGCATCGAAGCGTCCATTGTAGAGGGGCAGTCTGCGAATTCGGTCGGGGTACTGTCCGGGCATGTCTCAAGGCTCCTGCGGGAAGATCAGGGAAAACTAGACGGGGGGTTCCCGCAGGTCCCGTTTGACTCTTTCATAATGTTCCAGTGTTGCCGCCGGGATGCGACTGGTCATTTCCTCGCACAGCCGTTGATAGTTATCCAGCAGGACCTGCACATTACCGTCATGGTCGCCCAGCTCCTGCATCATCATATTGCGGTGCAACAGTGAGGTGTTGACGAAGCTGTTGATATTCAGTCCGTACTGCTCGGCAGACAGGGTGGCATGCAGGTAGGTGAGCTCGGTGCGCTGCAGGTAGAAACGCACCTGGTCCCGCATGTTCATGGAGCCGAACAGGAAATGGGCAATGGAATAAAAGCTGTAGCACTTGGCATATTCCCGAAAAATCCGCTCCTGTTCCGCGCTGTCCCCTCCCGGCTGTGGTGCGGCATCCTGCGCTGCCGACGGCGGCGACAGGCTCAGCAAACAAGCGCAGACCAGCAGGGCCGGCAAACAGCGGGTCGTGTTCATGGCATGACCTCCATCAGGTCAGAAAATCCACGCAATCATCAGCCAGAAGATGAGGAAGAACGAAAAGAACCCGCCCAGGATGAACTGCAATTCCCCCAGCAGGCCGTCACCGGAAAACACCGCAAACACGATCATGAGGATAACCGAGACGAAGAAGGCGATCACCGCCGCCTCACGCAACCCCAGACCCGGAGTGAAATACACAGTGGCGATTTCTCCCAGGGCCGGAATCAGCAGCACCATGGCCAGTCCCACCACCAGCAGCAGCACCAGCAGGGCGATGAGAATCTTGCGGGCTTCGTTCTTGTCCTTGTTGTCGGTTTCGCCCACCATGGAAAACTCCGGTTCAGATCAGTTCGCGAATGCGGTTGGGATCGGGCAGGCCCTTGGCGATGATTTCCGGCGTATCACCGGCGGTGAAAATTTCCACTGTGCCCACCCCGAACACCCGGTTGAAAAACGTCTGCCTGACCTTCACGGTGCGCACGCTGGAGATGTTCACCTCGGCGTGCTCCTTGCTGAGCAGTCCCTTCTCGAAAATGATTTCCTTCTCGTTAACCGTGAGGCGGGTGGCCCGGGTCTGCACATACCAGTACAGCAACAGCAGCAGGCCGACACCGAAGGCGGGCACCAGCAGGATGCACAGCATGAAACCCAGGGGGTTGTTCTTGAACATCACAGGGTTTTCTGAATACAGGGTGGTCATGACGAGGTTCCGGATCTCGAATGGGTTGGGCGCATGATAAAGCCGATACTTGTTGTTTTACAGCATGACGACAGATATCAGGCCGGGTGCCTGGTCCCGGCCTTGCACCAGGATCAACGCAGCGGCTGCAGGCCTTCAGGATCGGGGCGGAATATCAGGTAACGGATATCGGAATCCAGACTGCTCCACCAGTGGGCCACGTTGCCCGGGATGACCACCACGTCACCGGGCGTCACCCTGCGGCTAACCCCGCCCTCGATGGCATCGCCGGCAAAATTGGGGCGACCCGTGTTGGGGCTGTTGCCGGTACTGCGCTCGTTGGTGATGGTGCCACCGGTTACCAGGGTGCCCGAGCCCTCCAGCATGACATAGATCTCGGTGACACTGGTTTCATGACGGATGGCATTGCCGGCCAGGGCCTGGGGTCTGAACACGCCGTAGACACCGGTCTTGTAGCCACCCACATCCACCACCCGGATCGGGCGGTCACTGATGGCGTCGTCGGGCAGGGCATCGATGAAGGCCTTGATATCGGCCGCGGTGATATCCACGGCGGGCAGGGGCGACTGGGCCTGTGCCAGGGGTGACAGACTCAGCAGGAGCAACAAACGCAGGGTGCGCAACATGGGTGGATTCTCCTTGTGGTGTGGGCGATAAGTTTTGCGATACCCGAGGCTATGTCAGCGCTTATACTTTGGCAATGACAATCGAACTGCTCACCGGCCTGGTGTTGTTCTCCTTCGTGGCGTCCGTAACACCCGGCCCCAACAATCTCATGCTGATGGCCTCGGGAGCCAACTACGGCTTCCGGCGCACCATTCCCCATATGCTGGGTGTGGGCATCGGCTTTGTGGGAATGACCCTCATCGTCGGCGCCGGCCTGGCCCAGGTATTCGATCGCTACCCGGTGAGTTACACGATCCTCAAGGTGGTGAGCCTGGTGTACATGGTGTATCTGGCCGTCAGGATCGCCTTTGCCGCGCCGTTTCACAGCGGGCGTCTGGGCAGCAGCGGGGACTCCGACGTGGTGCCCAAGGGCAATCCCATCACCTTCATCCAGGCCGTGCTGTTCCAGTGGGTGAACCCCAAGGCCTGGGCCATGGCCCTCACCGCCATGAGTGTCTATCTGCCCACCCGCAGTCTGGGCGGAGTGGTGCTGGTGGCATCCATATTCGGCGCCATCAATCTGCCCACCGTGAGTCTGTGGACCCTGCTGGGCCAGCAGATCCGCCACTGGCTCACAAGTTCTCTGCACCTGCGCATCTTCAATGTGTTCATGGCGCTGATGTTGCTAGTGTCCTTGTTACCTGTTCTGTTTCTCTAGTCAGGAGCAGCCCCTGGGTCGTGGGCCGATCTGTCGCCCAGACTCGACTAACATCCCACGCCACGGAGAACCGTCTGGTTATCATGTCCGTAATCAGAGGGGAGCTTGCTGAGACCAGGGCAGGCACCATCAATCACGGCAACACGGAAGAGGAGTCAGACAGGATGAACCCGGGCAATCTACTGGAACAATTCATGGGTGCCGGCGCACTGGCCTACCAGGCCTATCAGAACTGGCAACAGGGCAAGGCGGTGACTGGCGCTCCCACCGTCTCTGCAGCAGCACAGCCGAACGTGGAACCCAAATTCCTGCCCGCCTCAGCTCCGGCCGCCGACGGTCATCTGGATGGGGAGGAGCAGCGCCGGGTTTTCGAGCAGGTGGAAAAACTGGGGCTGGACGCCCAGAGCAAGGGCTTTGTGTTCGATGCCCTCAGTCAGCCCGCCGACCTCAACGTCATCGCCGCCAGCGCCAACGGCATCGAGCAGGCGTCGGAAATCTACCTGGTGTCACGCCTGGCCATCGATCCCGATCATCCCGCCGAGCGGGCCTATCTCGAGGCCCTGGCCCACAAGCTCCAGCTGCCGCCGGACCTGGTGGCCCATCTGGATCATCAGGTGGGGGATGATGCCTGAGCGGCGGCGCCTTCAACGGGCGCGGGTGGCGATGCGGCGGTATTCCCGGTACGCCGGAACCCAGAAGTTGCGTTCGATGGCCGCAGTCAACTCCTCGTCCGACATATCGCGGGCCAGGCCCTGTTGCAGGGCGGTTCTGGCCACGGCAAAGGCAATGCGCCGGCTGATGCGGGATAACTCGGTCAGCGGCGGCAGGATGGCGCTGGAGGCATCATCGGCATCGGGCGAAAGTTCCGCCAGGGTGGTGCTGGCCACCATCAACATCTCGTCACTGACCCGGCGCGCCTTGCAGGCGATGACTCCCAGACCGATTCCCGGAAACACATAACTGTTGTTGCATTGGGAAATCGGATACGCCCTGCCATTGAACTCAACCGGTGCAAACGGACTGCCGGTGGCCACGATGGCCTCGCCCGCGGTCCAGGCAATGACATCCGCAGGCGTGGCCTCGACATGGGCCGATGGGTTGCTGAGGGGAAGTACGATGGGTCGTCGGCAGCCCTGGTGAAGGCGGCGGATGACCGCCTCGGTGAACAGGCCCGGTTTGCCCGATACGCCGATCAGGATGCCTGGGTTCACGTTGCTGACCACATCCAGCAGATCCGGATAGTCCTTGCCGGCCTGCACAGTCCACTCCGCCACCACCGCAGCGGGCTGCACCAGGTGCTGTTGAAAATCCATCAGCCCGGGCATGGAATCCACCAGCAGGCCGTGGCGATCCACCATGAAGATCCGTTGCCGCGCCTCGCTGTCGCTGAGGCCCTCGGCAATCATGGCCCGGATGATCAATTCGGCGATGCCGCACCCGGCGGACCCGGCACCCACAAACACAATGGTCTGCTGCCTGAGTTGCTCGCCCTTCTTGCGCACTGCCGATAGCAGAGAGCCGAGGGTCACGGCAGCCGTACCCTGGATGTCATCGTTGAAACAGCACACCCGCTCCCGGTGACGCAGCAACAGGGGCATGGCATTGGGTTGGGCAAAATCCTCGAACTGGATCAGCACACCGGGCCAGCGCTCCTGGACTGCATCGATGAACTGGTCTACGAAGGCATGGTACTCGCCATCACTCACCCGGGGATGGCGCATGCCCATGTAGAAGGGATCGTTCAACAGTTTCTGATTATTGGTTCCCACGTCCAGGGCCACGGGCAGGGTATAGGCGGGGCTGATACCGCCGCAGGCGGTGTAGAGGGACAATTTACCGATGGCGATGCCCATGCCGCCGATGCCCTGATCACCAAGACCAAGCACTCTCTCTCCATCGGTGACCACGATCACCTTGACCTTGTCCTTGGTGACGCTGCGCAGGATGTCGTCCATGAATTGTCGTTCTTCATAGGACACGAAGATGCCTCTGGCGCTGCGATAAATATCCGAGAAATGTTCGCAGGCCTCACCCACCGTCGGTGTGTAGATGATGGGCAGCATCTCCACCAGGTGATCCGTCAGCAGGCGGTAAAACAGGGTCTCGTTGTTGTCCTGCACCACCCGCAGGTAAATGTGGCGATTGATCGGCTCGGCAAAACTGCTGTACTGCATGTAGGCCCGCTCCACCTGCTCCTCGATGGTTTCGTAGCGGGGCGGCAACAGCCCCAGCAGGTTGAAGGCGCGGCGCTCCTTTTCGGAAAACGCCGAACCCTTGTTGAGCAGCGGGGTTTCCAGCAGAGCGGGGCCGGCATAGGAAATATAAATGGGCTTGCTGGAATTCATGCTCGGCAGATCACCAGCTGGTCCAGTCGTCCGCCGAGCCACCGCGACAGGTGGAAGGCACGAAGCGCATGCGGGTCTCGTCATTGTTCACCACGCAGCGCATCTCCAGCCGTTCGCCACCCACCTCCTTGATCTGCAGGTGAATGCCGATATCGGAGTTGGCCCACTCCGGTTTGCGATAGGCACGCAGCACCAGCACCCTGAACGGTCCCTTGATCTGGTATTCCACCCGCTCCCACATGTCGTGGCGCCCTGCCTGGCCGGTCAGACTGGAATAGGACCACCAGGGCCCGCCAAACAGTTGACCGCTGGGTGTGGGGGTGCCCGGAATGGTGGCGGGCAGGGCATTGGTGTCGTTGTATTCAACTTCGATGCGGCGGCGCATTTCGCTGAGGAACTGCACGCCTTCCGTAACCCGGGCCTGCACCGTGTAGTCCCGCATGAAGGGCACTGCCATGCTGGCCAGCAGACCCATGATGGCCACGGTCATCAGCAATTCGATGAGGGTGAAGCCCCGTTGGTGTCGGCGCAGCTCCATGTCAGTTCAACAGCATGGGAATGGGGTTGCTCTTGGTGACGCTGATGCTGGCGTAACCGAGCAATTCCGGGCGGGGATGGGTGACGATGACGTCATCGCCGGTGCGGGTCACGATAAGCGGTGCGCCGGCCTCCTGGCAGGCCAGGGAGGGATCGGGGATCTGATCCCGTTGCAGCAGATCGGCAACCCGCCAGAACACCTGTACGCATTCGTTGAGGCGGGACTCGGCCAGTTCCAGGGCGCGCACTTCCTCCACAGAAAGAACCGAAGGCGGGCCCATGGAGAAATACAATTGCACTCCCATGGCGAGAAAGGCTACACCGGCTATCACGCTCTGAATGACAGCCCAGCGTTCATCCTTGGCCTTGCGGGCGGCCCGCGCTTCCGCCACCACATTGTTCTGCTGCAGCTTGCCTTCCGCCAGCATCTGCTCCAGGCGGTCCACTTTCTCCGCCCGGGCGGCAACGGCGGCGGCTGCCGCCGTGGACTGGGCGCACTGCTCGCACATGATGCCGCCGGGAGTGTATTCCGCGCAGATTCCACACAGCGGTATCTGACAATTTGCGCAGTCGGCAAATGCATCAACGGCGGGATGGAACTTGCATCTCAAGCGCGGAATCCTATAGCGGGCGTATTTCTACCTTTCGGAAACGGATGGTACCACGCCCCCATTGCAGCGCTATCGCCCCGTTCGCAAATTGTGAATCCTGCACGTCAACGGTGGTGGTTCCGTTCAATACCACCAGCAGCCGCGAACCCTGCAGGGTGATATCAAAGGTGTTCCATTTGCCACCGGCCAGGGGGCGCGGTTCCTCCACCGGGCCGATGTGCACGATGGCACCCGTGCCATAGGTGGGATCCGGGCGCTGATCGTAGATGTTGGCTTCATAACAATTGCGATCGGTAATGGCGCTGCGGTCCTGGCAGCGCAGGTAGATGCCGCTGTTGGCATCGTCACTGGACCAGAACTCGACCCGCAGCTGAAAATCACCGTAATCCTGCCTGGTCACGAGAAAGGCGGCACCACCGGGACCTTCGGTGGCCTGGATGGCACCGTCCGCGGCAGACCAGTTGGCCTCCCCGAGACGGTCGAAATTTTCCATGCCGCTGGTGCCATCGATCAGGGTGGTCCAGTTCTCCGCGGCGCCGGCGGCGGCAGGCAGCAAGGCGGTCAGAAAGATGAGATTTAACAGGGCATTGACAGGTCTCTTCATAGGGGAATCCATCGCATTCAGGTTGGTGGAGTAAAGGGTTTCGGGTACTCTCGGGCGCTTGTCATTAGGCAACAACCGACGGAGAAGTTCAATCACATGGAAAGGTCTGCTACCCGATTCGCAATCACCAGCTTCGTGATGTTTCTGTGCGCCGTGCCCCTGGTGCAGGCACAGGAACCCGCCACCAATATTCCCAAGTCCGTGCAGGCAGTGAAGGTGGACACGGCACCGGTGGTGGATGGCTATCTGGACGAACCCATTTGGCAGCAGGCCGAGCCCATCACCGATTTCCACCAGATCCGCCCCGGCAATGGCACACCCCCCACCGAGCGCACCGAGGTTTATCTGGTCTACACAGAGGATGCCCTGTACATCGGCGCGCGCATGTACGACAGCGAGCCCCATCTGATTGCCGCGCCCACCATCCGCCACAACCAGGGCCTGGGTTCCGACGACCGTCTGGTGGTCATCCTCGATCCCTTCAATACCCGTCGGGTCGGCTACCGTTTCGAAACCAATCTCAACGGCGTGCGCCATGACGCCCTCTACACCAGCATCAGCAGTTTCACCCTGGACTGGACCGTGATCTGGGATGCCGCCACCAGCGTGGAGGAGAACGCCTGGGTGGCGGAACTGGAGATTCCCTTCAAGACCCTGCCCTTCGATGACAATATCGAGAACTGGGGCTTCAACTTCGGCCGTGGCATCCGCCGCCGTGGCGAGGAAGTGGCCTGGGTGTCCTATAACCGCACCTACAATCCCAGCATCGCCGGCACCGCCACCGGCCTGCAGGGCATGGACAAGGGCCTGGGTCTGGACATCGTGCCGTCCATGAGTGTTAGTCAGCAGAAGCGCTTCAATCCCGCGGCCAAGGAGACCCAGTGGGAACCGTCCCTGGATGCCTTCTACCGCATCACGCCGTCCATGAACGCGGCCCTCACGCTCAACACCGATTTCTCCGCCACCGAGGTGGACAACCGGCAGGTGAACCTCACCCGCTTCAATCTGTTCTTCCCGGAAAAGCGCGATTTCTTTCTCAATGATTCCGACCTGTTTCAGTTCGGCAGCATCGGCGGTGGCGGTTTTGGCGGCAACGCGGCGGCATCCCGGGCCAGCCGTGAAAATGCCCGGCCGTTTTTCTCCCGCCGCCTGGGCCTGAGTCAGAGTGGCGCACCGGTGGACATCGAGTACGGTGGCCGCATCAGTGGCAGGGTGGGGCGCTGGAATGTGGGCACCCTGGCCATCCGTCAGGATGCCTTCGGTACGGTGGACGCCTCGGATCTGTTCGTCAGCCGGGTGTCCGCCAACGTGCTGGAGGAATCCGCAATGGGCTTCATCTACACCAGCGGCGATCCCCGCTCCAATCTGGACAACAGCGTATGGGGCACCGACTTCCGTTATCTCAACACCCGCCTGGCCGGCGGCCAGACCGTGGAAGGGGATGTGTGGTACCAGCAGTCCGATACGCCGGGACGGGAAGGGGATGATGCCGCCTATGGCTTCGGACTCAGCTCCCCCAACAACACCGGCCTGCGGGGCGGCATCGCCATGAAGGAGGTGCAGCGCAATTTCAATCCCGCCATGGGTTATGTGAACCGCGCCAACATTCGCGACCTCACCGCCGATGTGGGATATACCCATTTCTTCCGCGAGGGCCGCTTCCAGTCCGCCTTCTTCGGCGTGGATGCCCAGCGGGTCAACGTCATCGACGACGGCCTGCAGAGTGAGGCCATGGTGTTCCGCCTGCTGGAACTGGACACCACCACCCGGGACAGCATCAGCCTGCAATACCAGACCAACAAGGAGGTCGTCCTGGCGCCTTTCACTCTTTATTCCGAGCCGGGCCGCTCGGTGAGCATCCAGCCGGGCAGCTACGAGTTTGACGAGCAGCGCATCGGGTTCCGCACCGCCGGTCAGCGGCGCTTTGCCGGCAGTTTCAATTACCAGGTGGGGGATTTCTACAACGGCGAGCGCACCAACATCAACGGCTCCCTGACCTGGAATGCCTCCAGCAAGTTCATCATGTCCGTCAGCCAGGACTGGAATGACATCGAACTGCCCCAGGGGGACTTCATCTCCCGGCTCAGCAGCCTGTCCACCCAGGTGGCCTTCACGTCCAATCTGTACTGGGTGAGTCTGGTGCAATATGACAACCTGTCGGAGGAGATGGGCATCAATACCCGCATCCAATGGATTCCCAAGGCCGGCCAGGAAGGTTTCATCGTGCTGAACTACAATCTGGAGGACAAGGACAAGGACAACACCTTCCACTCCGCAGGTTCCGACCTGAGCCTGAAATTCAAGTACACCCTGCGCTTCTAGAGCGCCCCGTATCGCGGGTGCGGCCGCCCAGCCGGGCCCGCGTTTACAAAATCACAACAGATTTTCCTGTCCAAGGGACTACACTGGGCTCCTGAGACAGGTTTTACACGGGATTTCAGCAGGAGTGCGTCATCATGATTGTTCGGGATACCCATGAATCGAATCTATGCTCGATAGCAACCTCGATATTATGCCTGAGCCTGCTGGCCGGTAGCGGAGCGGTTCTGGCCCAGACCCGCATCACCAGCGGCGACGGCCATGCCTGGGTCGCCACCGATACCGCCCATCGCTACGCCGAGGTCATGCTGGACAGTGATGTGTACCACGGCAGTTTCACCGTACCGGTGGCAACGGCGGACGTCGGCAAGCACGGTTCCCTGTATCTCGCCGGGGAGGTGAATGGCCGCTGGTACATGAAGGTGACGGACCGCTGGCTGCCCTGGGATGGCTGGCTGGGCAGTTTGCAGGCCTATGCCTCCCGCCCACTGCAGGCCCTGGAGACCATTCCACTGTTCGACAACGATCGCCTGCCGCCGGGGGATTTCCGCATTTACGGCGCTTACATTGCCGGGTCGGGCCTCAGCGTCAGCGCGGCACCGCTGACGTTTACGGTGCAGGACATCCGCGAGGGCTCCCTGGCAGCCTTTGCCTCGGACGAGGCGCTGGAAACCTATCTCAAGGAGGCCCTGGCTGCCGGTGCCACTGACCAGAAGAGTTATCTGTTCTCCCGGGAACTGGCCACTGCCACTGCGGACAGTGGCGGGGCGAGGACATCCACCACCAACCTGCAGGTGAGCGGCGTGGACGAGGGCGACACCATCAAGGTCAATGGAGACCTGCTGTATGCGCTCCATGCCTGTAATGAAAACGACGGCACGGTCTGCCTGGGTGTCCACCGCCTGGATCCTGCCACACCGTCGGCTACCACCCTCGACCGCGTTCCCCTGCAGGGCTCAAAGAGTGAGGTCCGCCCCGAAAGTCTGTACCTGGACACCGAACGGCAGTTGCTTGTGACCCTGGGCGGACAGAACAGTTTCGGTTACTGGCTGGACATCTGGGGTTGGACCGGCAATCGCACCGAGCTGGGTTTTTACGACGTCAGCAATCCAGGAGCGGTGGATGCTGTGGAGCTCCTGACCCTGGACGGCAGCCTGGTGGCCAGCCGTCGCATCGACGAGACCCTGTACGTGGTGACCCGCTTCACCCCCAGCCTGGACGGTTTCGAACCCTATCCAGCGGACAAGACCGCCGCGGAGGCCAATCAGGCCCGCCTCGACAAGGCCAGCCTGTCCGACCTGTTGCCCCGGGTCACGGACGGTGACGGCAAGGTGCAGGATTTGATCAAGGGCAGGGATTGCTATCTGCCCATCGATGCGGTGGACAAGGGCCGCAACCCCTCCATCATCACGGTCACGGCCATTCCCCTTGCGACCCCTACGACGTTCACCAGCCGCTGCTACCTGGGCGGCTCGGAAACCCTGTATATGACCACCGATGCCCTGTACCTGGCGACCACCCAGTACGACTACCAGGTGGAGGCTCTCGATGCCCTGGTGTACCAGCCGGATCACACCACCGCGGTTCACAAGTTCGAGCTGCTGGGGGGAGACATCGTTTATCGCGGCTCCGGCGAGGTGACCGGTCATCTGGGCTGGCAGGAGGACAAGAAATCGTTCCGCATGGGTGCCGACGGAGAATACCTGACCATCGTTACCTCGGTAGGGGACACCTGGCGGGGTGATTCATCCACCCAGCTCACGGTGCTCAAATCCTCGATGGATCACAACCGGCTTGACCAGGTGGCATCCATCAAGGGCATCGGCAAGCCCGGTGAGCAGCTCTACGCGGCGCGCTTTGTGGGCGACCGGGCCTATCTGGTGACGTTCCGTCTCACCGACCCCCTGTACGTGGTGGACCTGTCGGACCCGGCCAATCCCCGCATCACCGGTGAGCTGGAGATCGACGGCTATTCCGATTATCTGCACCCGGTGTCCGAACAGCTGTTAGTGGGCATCGGCAAGGATGCAATCCCCGACGACACCGGCTTCGGTGGCGGTGATGCCCGCGGTGCCTGGTACCAGGGTGTGAAGCTGTCCCTGTTCGATGTGGCGGATCCGGGCAATCCGCGGGAAGTGGATGCCCTGGTGCTGGGCAGGCGCGGTACGGAATCCGCGGTGCTGTCGGATCATCATGCCCTGTCGTTCCTGCCGGCCACCAACGGCCAGCCGGCCCGCCTGGCCATCCCCGTGCAACTCCATGACCGCACACCCAGCTGGGAGGGCTTCGATGCCAGCGAACCCTCCGCCTGGTACGAACACACCCATACGGCCCTGTATGCCTTCGAGGTGGACGGCCAGCGCCTGAACCTCGCCGGCCGCATCATCGGCAGTGACGCTGAGCTGGGCGGCGGAAGTCCACCGACGGTGCGCATCGGCTGGATCCTGCCCTACCGGCCCGGTTTTGCCGACCGTTCCGTGCTGATGGACGATGCAGTGTTCTATGTGCATCAGGACCGGGTGATCGCGGCCCGTTGGGGGGAGTTCAAATAATCAAAGAGGTCAGCGGCCCAGAGCGAATTCCACCGCCGCCCGTGCATGCAGTTCGGTGGTATCCAGCAGCATCACCCGGGTGTCGCCAGGCTTCACCAGCAGGCCGATTTCGGTGCAGCCGAGGATCACTGCCTCGGCGCCGGCATGTTGCAGATCATCGATGATGTGCAGAAAGGCGGTGCGGGAGTCGTCCAGCAGGGTGCCGTTGCACAGCTCCTCATAAATCACCCGGTGCAGGATTTCCCGGTCCCGCAGCGGCGGCGTGATCACCTCCAGTCCGAATTCCTGCTCCAGGCGGCCGCGATAAAAATCCTGCTCCATGGTGAAGCGGGTGCCCAGCAATCCAACCCGTGACACACGGCGCCTTTGCAGTTCCCGCCCGGTGGCGTCGGCAATGTGCAGCAGGGGTATGCCGATGGCCGTCTCGATCTGTGGTGCCACGTTGTGCATGGTGTTGGTGCAGATCAGCAGGCACTGGGCGCCGGCCTTCTCGATGGCCTGGGCCGCCTCGCCGAGAATGTCGGCCGTGCCATCCCAGTCCCCGGCATGTTGCAGGCGTTCGATGGGGGCGAAATCCACACTGTACAGAACGATCCGTGCGGAATGCAGATTGCCGAGGGCATTCCGGATGCCCTCATTGATGAGGCGGTAGTAGGTGGCGGTGCTTTCCCAGCTCATGCCGCCCAACAGGCCGATGATGCGGGTGTTCATGGGATCTGCCTTTTCCACGCCAGCCACCGGTCCTTAACAACAGGCACCGGGGGTGGATGTTCCGGTATCCGGGACATCGAACGGCAGGGAGGAGCCGCAGCCCTCGAACAACCCATAGTGGGTGGAAAAATCACCGATGAATTCAAAATGGCGGGCGAAGCGGGTGTCCTGCAACATGCGCCAGGTGTTGCCGCAGACGGGAAACACCTTGCCGGTCTGCATGTTGTGGTGTTTGTCCAGCACGAAGCGGTGCGGATGATCGGCAATGCTGCCGCGGTAAATCACCGCCTGGCCGTAGTCTTCGCAGGCGCTTTCCAGGCCCTGGAGATTGAACAGTCGGTAGGTGGCGGAAAAGAACCGCAGGCCATCCACCCGGGGACGCAGGACGGGATCGGTGATCTCCAGCGGGCGGTCCTCCACCAGGCGCGGATCGGCAAAACCGGTGGTTTGGGCCAGGCGCAGGAAGTCATTCCAGTAAAGCGCGCCGCCCAGGCACTCGCCATACAGCACCTCATCATTGCGCAGTGACAGGGGCACCCGGCGATCGGCATAAACATCTGAGAAATAGAATTCGCCACCGGGTTTCAGCAGGCGCTGCACACCCCGCAGGACAGCCTCCTTGTCAGTGGAGAGGTTGACCACGCAGTTGGACACGATGACATCGAAGCTGCCGGGTTCAAGCTCCAGCTGATCCAGCTGTTCGATGTAGCCCTTGAGAAAGCGCACATTGTCGAAGCCGAAGCGCTGGCTGTGCCAGGCCTGATGGGAACGGGCCACCGCCAATTGCTCTTCGGTCATGTCCACACCCACCACGGCGCCGGTGGCACCGGCCAGCTGGGCCAATACGTACACGTCGCGTCCGCTGCCGCAACCCAGGTCGAGGATGCGACAGCCCTCCACCAGCGGTGGGCACACCAGACCGCAGCCATAGTAGCGGGCCAGTACCTCGGGGTGCACAGCCGCCAGTCGGGGCTTGAGCCAGGCCGGCATGGCGGACACATCGCAACAGGCGGAGGTCTTCAGATCCGCACTGCCCTGCAGGGTCTTGCCGTAGTAGTCCTGCACCAGGGCATGATCCGGGGCTTGGGTGTTCATGGGGTGACTCCTGCCGGTTGTTTGATGACGTCGTAGTGCAGCTCCACCATACCGCTCTTGTAGGCCTTCACGCTTTTCAGATGGAGTGGGATGTCGCTGTCCATGGGATTGAAGAAGGGAAGTCCTTCCCCGATCAGCACCGGCAGTATGGCATAGCTGATTTGATCCGCCAGCCCCAGCCGCAGCATCTCTGTACATAACATACCGCCGCCGGCCACCCAGATGAGGCCGTAACGGGGGCGCAGGGTCTCGTTGACGAAACGGGACAGATCGTCGGCGATGAACTGGATGGAGTCCCGGTTGCGCGGCAGTTGGCGCCGGGTCAACACGAAGGTGGGTTTGTCGCCGTAGACCCAGCCATAACCCTGGGCCTCGAAGTTCAAGGCCGTCTCATAGGTCCGCGACCCCATCACATAACAGTCGATGGACCTGAGGAAGGTCTCGATGGCATCCGGTTCCAGGGTCTCACCGTCAGTATAGGTATCGGCGGTTTCCATCCAGTCCACCCGGCCATCCGGGCGGGCGATGTAGCCGTCGAGGCTGGCGGCCATGTGGAGGATGACGCGGGAGGCGGCGGGGGCCATGGGAGTGTCCTCAAAAATCAAAGGGGTCAGAGTCGTTAGAACGGTAGAATCAGATCGATAGTGCGCGAGTATACCTGTTAGAGGTCGGCAGTTGACCCGCCTCGTCCCACCCATCAATCACTCAAGGAGATCACCATGCTGGCCCATGCCAAATTGCAAGCCATCCTGCTCAGCGCTGACCTGGACCGTTCCGAAGGCTTTTACTGCGGACTGCTGGAGTTGCCGGCGAAACAGAAGTCTGCCCATGTGTTGGTTCTCGATGTGGGCGGCTGCGACCTGCGGGTTTCGAAGATCGCCACGACCGCGCCCAGCGAACACACGGTGCTGGGTTTCGCGGTAGGGGACCTGGACACTGTCGTCGGGGGCGTGACCGGACGGGGGATTCGTCTGGAGCGTTTTGAACAGTTTTCCCAGGCTGGGGACGGCACCCTGACCACGCCCCAGGGCGACCGGGTTGCGTGGTTCAGGGATCCGGACGGGAATCTTCTGTCGGTGGTGCAGTACGCGGGCCCTGCAGCGCCCGCACCCTGATGCTGCTGTGATGCGTGGGTGCGTTGACCCATGATGCCATTCTTCGCCTGCTGGGTGTTGCCCCCCGCCTGGCACCCGCTGGCGGGGGAAATCCCTGCATTTCATCGGTGGGATTGGCAGGGGTGAAAAGCTAAGATTTTGGCTGGAGGTCGGGAAATCCCGACCTGTTTCACGAAAATTCGTCCAAGTGGAATCCGTCCTGTACGTGAGGGGGGTATTTCGTGTATCTTTCACCGCCATTTTACTCACTCACTCCAGTTCTTAATAAAGAAGGCGTTATGAACGATTTATCCCTGTACCGAAACATTGGCATTTTTGCCCACGTGGATGCCGGAAAAACCACCACCACCGAGCGCATCCTTAAACTGACCGGCAAGATCCACAAGATCGGCGAAGTTCACGAAGGCGAATCCACCACTGACTTCATGGTGCAGGAAGCCGAGCGCGGCATCACGATCCAGTCCGCTGCCGTGAGCTGTTTCTGGAAGGGTCACCGTTTCAACGTCATCGACACCCCGGGCCACGTGGACTTCACCGTGGAGGTGTACCGCTCCCTTAAAGTGCTGGATGGCGGCATCGGCGTATTCTGCGGATCCGGCGGCGTCGAGCCCCAGTCCGAAACCAACTGGCGCTATGCCAACAATTCCCGGGTGGCCCGCCTGATCTTCGTCAACAAGCTGGACCGTATTGGCGCGGATATGTACAAGGTCGTGGCCCAGGTGAAGAAAGTGCTGGGCGCCAACCCCCTGGTCATGACGCTTCCGATCGGCTTCGAAGAAACTTTCGTCGGCGTGGTGGATGTGCTGAACCGCAAGGCCTATGTGTGGGATGAAACCGGCCAGCCGGAAAACTTCAAGATCGAGGAAATCCCCGCTGACCTGGTGGACAAGGCCAAGGAATACCGCGCCGCCCTCATCGAGACCGCCGTCGAAC
>JBJOHV010000014.1:0-35607 GCA_046047495.1 Pseudomonadota bacterium
ATCCTTTCTGTGCTGCCGGCCCTGTTCAATAACATGGGCAGCATCGGTTTGCTGATCGCCCTGGCGTTTTTTCTGTTGATGATCATCGCCTCGCTGACTTCATCCATCTCCATGCTGGAAGTGCCGGTTGCCTTTGCGGTGGAGAACCACGGCATGCAGCGCCAGCGAGTGACACTGGTGCTGGGGGCGGGAATCACGGTGATCTGCATGATCATCGTGCTGAATTTTGCCCGGTTATTCGATGGGGTGGTGACCCTGACGACGGAATACAGCCAGCCGCTGCTGGGTCTGTTTTTCTGTGTCTTTGTGGCCTGGATCTGGAATCGCAATGCCTTGCTGCAGGAGGTGAAGCTGGGCTGCCCTGACGTGGAGGCCAGCCTGTTCTGGAAAATCTGGCCGCCCTATGTGAAGTACATCTGCCCCCTGGCCATAGTGGCGGTGTACTACCAGTTACTGACCGCCTAGGGCGTCCACTGCCATCAACAGCCTGTCGATCTCCTGCTCATCATTGTAATAATGCAGGGACGCACGGTTGATGCTGTGCAGACCACGGCGGGTGAAATCCAACTGGGCCGTTGCCCGCCGAGACACTCCCACATTGATGCCCTGCTGTCTGAGCGCGGACTGCATCTGCTCCGCAGGCACGCCGCTGCGGGCAAAGGTCACTATGCCGGTGGGTTCATGGAGGGGTTCGAACACGGTGACGCCCTCTCGGCCGGCCAGCTGTTGCCGCAGGGAGCCGGCCAGTGCGGCGATGCGTTGCTGAATGGACTCGAGGCCGAGGGCGACCGCATAATCGACCGCCACTGCCAGGCCGATCCTGCCCGCCACGAAACTCTCCCAATTCTCGAAGCGCCGGGCATCCTCCCGCAACCGGTACTGGGTCGGGCTGACCCAGCTGGCGGCCTGCAGATCGATGAATGGCGGTTCCAGGTGTGCCAGCACATCACGGCGCACGAACAGGAAACCCGTGCCACGTGGCCCCCTCAAGAACTTGCGTCCCGAACCGGTGAGCATATGACATCCAAGTGTCCGCACGTCGATGGGAATCTGTCCGGCGGACTGACAGGCGTCCAGCAGGAACAGGATGCCATGCTCGGCGGCAATCTCACCTACCACCGCTGCCGGTTGCACCACACCGTGCTGACTGGCCACGTGGGTCAGGCAGATCAAGCGCACCCTGCCGTCGATCGCCAGGCGCAGCTGGTCGAGATCGATGCGCCCCTGCGGGTCATTGTCGATCACGGTGATCTCCACCTTGCGCCGGTCTTGCAGCTGCAACAGGGCCAGCAGGTTGCTGGCGTACTCGGTCTGGCCGGCGATGATGCGGTCGCCCGCCTGCCACGGCAGTGAATGCAGGGCAAGATCCCAGGCCCGGGTGGAATTCTCCACCCAGGCGATTTCATCCGGCTGGCAATGCAGCAGGTCCGCCAGGGCGGGATAGAAGCGTTCGATAGTGTCGGCAGCCTGTTCCGCTGCCTCGTAACCGCCCAATTGCTGTTCCAGGCTCAGGTGACGGATGACGGCATCCAGGACGGGATTCGGGCTGAGAGCACAGCCGGCATTATTGAAATGAATCAGTCCTTGGCAGCCCGGGGTGTCGAGGCGCAGTTGTTTGATCAACATCGAATCCATGGCAATCCCGGGATTGGTGCGCTTGCGGGAACGGCAGCAGGGCTGCGGGCAGGCGGATGATATTAGCAAAAACTTGTGCTAACGTGCCACGCAGTCCATGGTCCGGGAAACAGTGCCTTGCAAGACACCATCTGGAATACCCTGAATGCCGCCCGCCTGGCGCTGGACACGTTCTGCGCCGACGAGCGGAACATCGAGCAGATCGCTGCCGGTGCAAGCCTGCTGATCGACACCTTGAAAAACGGCAACAGCATCTACAGCTGTGGCAATGGCGGCTCCATGAGTGATGCCATGCACTTTGCCGAGGAACTCACCGGACGTTATCGGGACAATCGTGCCCCGTTGTCCGCCACCGCCATCAGCGATCCCGGCCACCTGTCCTGTGTAGCCAATGATTTCGGTTATGAACAGGTATTCGCCCGTTACCTGGCGGCCCGCGGCCGGCCCGGGGACTGTCTGCTGGCCATCAGTACCAGCGGCAGCAGCAAGAACGTGATCCTGGCCGCCGAACATGCCCGGGCCCATGACATCTTGGTGCTCAGCCTGACCGGCAAACCGGGTTCCGCCCTCGGCAGGCTGGCGGATGTGGATATCAGTGTAGGGCCCAGTGCCTACGCGGACCGCATCCAGGAATTGCACATCAAAGTGATCCACCTGCTCATCGAGCTGATCGAACGGGAGTTCTTTCCAGAAAATTATCGGAGTTGACCATGCATCGACGGCATGTTCTGCGCAGTGCCGCGGCCCAGGGCTTCCAGACCACCTATGTGTTTCGCCCCGTGGAGCCGGGTGCCTGAGATCAGGCCGTGCTGGCGCGCAGCGGCAGGCGGATGAAAAATTCCGTGCCCTTGTTGAGGCGGGTCTCGAAGTCAATCTCACCCCCCAGTTTTTCCACCATGCGCTTGACGATGGCGAGACTGAGGCCGGTGCCTTCCGGGCTGGTCTCTGATCCGGGTTTTTCCCGCGAGAATTCCCGGAACACCTGCTGTCGGAACGCTTCACTCATGCCCCTGCCGGTGTCTTTGACGGAGATCTCGATGCCCAGCCGGCGCTGGAAGTAGATGGCCTTGTAGCCAAGGGTGATGGTTCCCGCGTCTGTGAACTTGATGGCATTGGTGATCAAATTGTTGATGGCGTGCTGCAATCTGGCCTTGTCAGTCTGCACCAGTAGATTGGCTGATGAAAACTGTGTGGCAAGTGTCAGCCCTTTTTCTTCCGCCTGCCGTTTCATGGCATCGTGGATCTGGCTCAGAAAGCGGGTCATCTCCACCAGTTCCCAGTGGGGAGCGAAACTGTCGGACTCCAGCTCCGCCATCTCCAGCAGGTCATTGATCAGCTGATGCAGGTAATTGCTCTGTTTGATGATGGTGGTGAGCTGGGGCCGGGCGGCATCATCGATCCGGTCATCCAGCTTCAGCAGACGCTTGGAATTGGCCAGCACCAGGTGCACGGGTGTGAGAATTTCCCTGGATACCTTGCGCAGAAAATCGTTTTTCTCGGCCGCATCCCGGCGTGCCAGCTGGACTTCCTGGGCCTTGTTGCGAATGAATGATGAAAGGGTGAGCAGCAGCACGATCGTCGATGTCACGAACAGGCCATAGCTGACCGAGGTCATGAAGTCCGAGCGCTGGGTAATCTGGAATTTGTAGAGCAGGGTGATCATGTAGCTCAGCAGCAGCAATACCCAGGAGCTGCAGAGAAAAAGAGCGGTACGTGACCCCTTGGCTGCGGCCATGCCTGCCATGAGCATGACCAGCAGAGCCACGGCAAGACCCAGCCACATCAGGGGCAGTATGTTTTCCGCGGCCAGTTTGTCGAAGGGAATCAGCAGATAGTAAAGCGCGGCGGGAAACATGCCAAAGGCCAGCACCCGCAGCACCAGTCTGACCGAATCCTGGTGGCGGAATTTGAGTTCGATGGTCTGGCCGATCAGGCTGAAGCCCAGTACGAGCAGGGTGCCGGCAAACAACACCAGTCGGGTGTTGAGGCTGGTGGACTCGGGCCACAGCCATACCCTGCCCATGCCGGTCGATCCCAGGAAGAACAGTATGGCGCCGGTAAAGAACAGGCAGGCATTCAGGAATATGGGCATTCGCAGATAGGCATATATCAGGGCAGAGGACAGCACGCACACGATGAGGAAAGTGAACAGGGCGCCCTGGTAGGCCATGCTCCATTGCTGCTCCACCAGCAGCTGGCCCAGACTGCTGATGCTCAGTGGCAACTCTACTCCCGTGCTTGAGGTGACCCGGAAATAGACATCCACTGCGGTGTTGAGATCGATGCCATCGAAGAGCACGATGGGCACACGCAGCGGCAGCTCCAGCCGGGACATGGGTACGGTGTCGCCCAGTTTTACGCTTTTCACCAATGCACCCTGCTGCAGGAAGAATATCTCCAGGCTGTCGATGACAGGGGAGTTGACCAGCAGGGCAGTAGCCTGTGAGGCGGCTGCCAATGCCTGCAGATTCATGGTGATACGGAACCAGTGGGCGGCATTGCTGATGCCCAGGGTGGGGATATCCTGGGTGTTGCGTTGCCAACCGAAGTCGGCGTCACCGCGCAGGAAATCCTCGATGGAAAGTTGCCGGTCGGAATCCTCCAGATAGACCAGATACTGTCCGAGCATCACCGGCAACTGCTGTTGTGTCACGCTGATTTCGGCGGCCTGGGAAATCGGGTTCCCCAGGCAGACCAGACACAACAGTAGTGCCAGAGTCGCAGCCGTGACTGGCGAACTGAGAGGTGTGGATGAAGGTCCCGGTCGGGAAATGACTGCCATGATTGACTGGGCTCTCTGCTGGTGGGGCGCATTATACGGGATGGATGCCGGAGACGGTGGCCCGTAGCGGGAGAGCCTGGGGCAAAATCCGGTTTGCAGCCAACCCCGGGGGCTTGCAGCCGGTGCTGGCCCTGATGCTACTATGCCGCCGGTGTCAGTTCCGCAAATTCATCTCACCTTGAACAGACTGCTGCTCATCCTGGTGTTGTTGCAGGGTTGTTCCGAACCGAGCGAGCAACCGCCGTCGGTCCGCCAGGATTTTGCCATTACCGAGTCCTCCATGCCCGATAATCCGCTGTTGGTGCCCAGTG
Organism: Pseudomonadota bacterium; assembly: GCA_046047495.1. Taxonomy (GTDB): domain Bacteria; phylum Pseudomonadota; class Gammaproteobacteria; order Pseudomonadales; family Pseudohongiellaceae; genus NORP240. Next base: position 4,729 of record JBJOHV010000014.1, read on the forward strand.
CTTTACCCCTTGGTTTTCCTGCATTTGATCTTGTCCGCGACGAACACTTTCTGCCCGCCATCGAACAGGGCATGGCGGAGCAGCGTATGGAGGTGGCGGCCATCGCCGGTCAGACAGCGCCGCCGGATTTCCCGAATACCATCGTGGCCCTGGAGTTGTCAGGCCAATTACTGGATCGTTCCACGGCCATGCTCAACAACCTGGCGCTGGCCAACACCAATGACAGCTTGCGGGCCCTGCGACAGCAGTTGGCCCCGTTGCTGGCTGCCCATGATGATGCCATCGTTCATAACGCGGCGCTGTTCGCCCGCATCAGCAGTCTGTACCAGCAGCGCCGGAACCTGGGCCTGGATAGTGAATCCCTGTATCTGCTGGAGCGCTATCACCAGGATTTCCTGCGTGCCGGAGCCAATCTGGACCCGGAGGGACAGCGCCGGCTGCGGGCCATCAATCAGGATATTGCCGAACTGGAGATACGAATCTCCCAAGCCATCCAGGAGGAGGCCAACCGCCTTGCCATCGTGGTTACCGAGGAAGCCGATCTGGCCGGCCTGAGTGACACCGAAATCGCGGCGGCCGCGCAACGGGCCCGGGACCTGAATCTGGAATCCAGTTTCGTGCTGGCACTGCAGAACACCACGACCCAGCCGGTTCTGGCATCGCTGTCCAATCGGGCCCTGCGGCAGTACATTCTTGAGGTGTCCCTGTCCCGCAACAGCAATGGTGGGCCCTACGATACCCGGGAGGCGCTCAGCCGCCTGTTGCGTCTGCGGGCGGAGAAAGCCCGCTTGCTCGGCTACGAGAACTATGCGGGTTACGTGCTGGCCAACCAGACCGCCGGTGAATCCGATGTGGTCGACCGACGTCTCGCGGCGCTGGCACGACCGGCCATGGCCAACGCCCGTCGCGAGGCCGGAGAGTTGCAGACCCTGCTGTCCGGGGACGGCAATCAGACGCTGGAAGCCTGGGACTGGGATTTTTATGCTGAACGGTTGCGTCTGGACCGTTATCAAATTGATGCGGGAGAGCTGCGATCCTATCTGGAACTGGAAAATGTGCTGTTCAAGGGGCTATTTCATGCTGCCCATGAGCTCTACGGCCTCACTTTCACGGAACGCTTCGATCTGCCGGTTTATCATCCGGATGTGCGGGTATTCGAGGTGCAGGACAGCGTCGGTACGACTCTCGGCATGTTCATCGCCGATCTTTACCAGCGACCGGCCAAGCGGGGAGGGGCCTGGAACAGCAGTTATGTTGCCCAGAGCCGTCTGCTGCAGCAACGCCCGGTGGTGGCCAATCATTTGAACATTCCCAAACCGCCGGACGGGGAACCCACGTTGCTGAGCCTGGACGAGGTGCGCACCCTGTTTCATGAGTTTGGCCATGCCCTGCACAATCTGTTTTCCGATGTGCAATACCCCTATTTTGCTGGCAGCCGGGTGCCGCGGGATTTTGTCGAGTTTCCGTCCCAGGTCAACGAAATGTGGGCACTCTGGCCGGCGGTGCTGGAAAATTACGGAATTCATTATCGTACGGGAGAGCCGATGCCCCCCGAACTGCTGCAACGGGTGGTGGCAGCCGAACAATTCAACCAGGGTTATGCCACCACCGAGCATGTCGCTGCGGCCATTCTGGACATGGCACTGCATCAGCTGACGCCGGAACAGGTCCCGGAGCCCGGCGAATTACTGCAGTTTGAGGCGCAGGTGCTGGCGGCGGCAGGTATCGATGCCCGGCTGGTGCCCCCCCGTTACCGGGTCACCTACTTCAACCATATAATGGGTGGTTATGCGGCCGGGTATTATTCCTATACCTGGGCGGAAGTGCTGGATGCGGATGCGGTGCAGTGGTTCAATGAGAACGGTGGGTTGACACGGGCCAACGGCAATCATTTCCGACGCACGGTGTTGTCGAAGGGTGGCAGCGCCGACGCACTGGACCTCTATCGCGAGTTTCGTGGACGTGACCCCGAGCTGCAGCCCTTGCTGCTGCGGCGCGGCTTGCTGGATCAGAATTAATCACTCAGGAGTGAACCGTGACCGAACAGAGAATCAAGACCCTGCTGAAGGAACTGCAGGAGGAATTGCGCAATACCACCTCGGTGGACGAGGAAACCGTGGCCCTTACGCGCAAGCTGGAGGCCGACATCGCCGACCTGGTGAATCCCGAGGTGGATTCCAGTCAGACCACGGTTATGGATGATGCCATTGCCCTGGAGGCCAGTTTCGCCGTCAAGCACCCGGTGGCGGAAAGGATTCTGCGGGAACTGATCAACAATCTCAGCAAGATCGGCATCTGATCAGGGCGCGAAATCGTCCACCTGGATGGCCCTGTTCCGGGCCTGCTCGGCCTGCACAAAGGCATCCGCCTCGACCTCGCTGCAGACTCCGGCGGCGATCGCTGCCCGGGCCAGGGTCTGCAGGTCCTCACTGTCCTGCAGGCGGCCTTCCTTCACAGCGGCCTTGATTGCCTTGCGCGTGGTGCGGGTGGCGTGAACCTGCTGGAAGGCATTTTCCACTTTCCAGGCCGGATCCCGGTCGTCCTTGCCGATGTAGGTATGGGCGGAAACGCGGTCCCGCAACTCCCCCGGTGCCAGCATGGATTTCACCATGGTCTGTTCCAACTGGTCATCGGGTTGGCGAAACGGAGGACCGAAGGGGAATACCACCAGCCGTAACAACCACGCCGCAGGTCGCTGCGGCAGGTTCTCGAAAAATGCCAGCAATGCCGTCTGGGCATTCACCAGGGCCAGCTGCAGATTCCAATGCACATAGGGCAGGTCCGCCGCCGGACGACCCTGGTCCTCGTAGTATTTCAGTACGGCGGAAGCCAGATACAGCTCACTCAGCACATCACCCAGGCGCGCCGACAGACGTTCCTTGCGTTTCAGGGCGCCACCCAGCAGCAGCATGGAAATGTCCGCCACCAGGGCCAGGGCCGAGCTCATGCGGGTCAGCTGCTGGTAGTAGCGGCCGGTGACACCGGGGACCGGCCGCCGAACGATGCGGGCACCGGTCAGGGACAGGCTCAGTGTGCGCACGAAGTTGCTGATGCCATAGCCGATATGGCGGAAGATGTAGCCGTCGAAATCCCGCAGACCCTGCCCGGCATCCGGATTTCTGGCTGCCTGCATTTCCCTGAAGATGAAGGGATGGCAGCGGATGGCACCCTGGCCGAAGATGATCAGATTGCGGGTGAGGATATTGGCACCCTCCACGGTAATGGCAATGGGTGTGCTGACATAGCCGTGGGCCAGGTAATTGGACGGCCCCATGATCAGGCCGCGCCCGCCGTGTATGTCCATGGCGTGCTGTACGATGATCCGGGAAATTTCCGTCATATGGTATTTGGCGATCGCCGATACCACGGAGGGTCTGCTATGGAGATCGACGGCGGTGGCGGTCAGCAGGCGGGTGGCTTCCAGCCGATAGGTATGGCCGGCAATGCGGGCCAGTGCCTCCTCCACGCCTTCGAAATTGCCGATGCTCAGGTTGAACTGGGTGCGGAGCCTGGCGTAGGCCCCTGTCAATCGGTAACACAGCTTGCCGGTGGCAGTGCCCAGGGCCGGCAGGGAGATCGCCCGGCCTTCGGACAGGCATTCCACCAGCATCTGCCAGCCTCTGCCGGCATACTCCACACCGCCGATGATCCAGTCCAGGGGAATGAAGACGTCCCGGCCCTGGGTCGGTCCGTTCATGAAGGCCATGTTCATGGGATTGTGACGCCGACCGGTCACCACGCCGGGATGGGAGGTGGGAATCAGGGCGACGGTGATGCCTAGCTCGGTTGCCTCACCCAGAAGGTGGTCCGGATCATACATCTTGAAGGCCAGTCCCAGCACGGTCGCCACCGGGGCAAGGGTGATATACCGCTTGTTCCAGGTCAGACGCAGACCCAGGCATTCCTGACCCTCATGGGTGCCGCGACAGACGATGCCGCTGTCGATCAGCGCGCCTGCATCACTGCCTGCCTCGGGGCTGGTGAGTGCGAAACAGGGGATTTCCTCGCCGCTGGCCAGGCCCGGCAGGTAACGCTGACGCTGGGCATCGGTGCCGTACTTCAGCAGCAGCTCAGCCGGACCCAGGGAATTGGGCACCATGACCGTCACCGCTGCACTGGCACTGCGGGTGGCCAGTTTGGTCACCACGGTGCTGTGGGCCAGGGCGGAAAACCCACGGCCGCCGTAGTCTTTGGGAATGATCATGCCGAGGAATCCGGCCTGCTTCATGTAAGCCCAGGCCTCCGGTGACAGATCCCGTCGCTGATGCACGATGTCCCAGTCATCAAGCATGGCACACAGGGTTTCGGTCTCGTTGTCCACGAACGCCTGCTCCTCGGCGCTCAGGGTGGGCTTGGGGTAGGCCAGTAATTCCTGCCAGTCGGGATTACCCTTGAACAACTCCGCCTCCCACCACACACCACCGGCCTGCAGGGCTTCCAGCTCGGTTTCGCTCATGGGGGGCAGGACTCTATTGAAGAACTGGAATACCGGGGAGCTGAGCCAGCGGCGCCGCAGTCCGGGTGCCAGGTAGAACACGGCAACGACCAGTAATACGAGCCAGGGCAGCCAGGCCACGCCACCGAAATAGCCCATCACGGTGAGGGCAAGCACCAGCACCCCGAGGATGGTGTACATGCGGGCGCGGCGGTAGGCCATCACCCAGATCAGGATCAGACAGATCAGTATCTGCAGTACAGTTGTCATCGCGGCATCCCCACAGTGTCATTCACGGAATTGCTCAATGCAGCATCCAGATGGGCGGGCAATTGTCCCGCCAGGCTCAACACCAGATCGGCGAAGGTGTCCCAGGGATCGGCCCGGTGAAGGCCCTTGACTGCCTGGTCCACCGTGCGCAGGCGACGGATCTGCCGCCACACCCGTTCGGCATCCAGTCGCTGCAGAGTCCGGCCGATCAACTGACGCCGGGAGAACAGGATCTGGGGCGATTGGGCCACGGCGCTGGCGGCTTCACCCTGCTGCACCCGTTCCAGCAAGGGCAACAGGCGCAGCAATTCATTGTTGAAGGCGCCGACGATGGGCAGGGGGTGGACGCCTTCATTGCGCAGGCTGTTCAGAATCTTGAGGCCGCGCCGCCCATCCCCCGCCAGGGCCGCATCCACCAGCTGGAAGGCGTTGTAACGCGAGCTGTCCGCCACCACCTGCAAAACCGTGCCGGCATCCAGTTCGATGCCGGCATCGCTGTTGGCCAGCAGTTTGAGTTTTTCCATCTCCTGCACCGCCGCCAGCAGATTACCCTCCACCTTGTCCACCAGCAACTGCAGGGCCTCGCCACTGGCGCGAATGCCGTGGGAGCGCAGTCGGGCATCCAGCCAGGCACTCAGATCATTGCCGGCCAGGGGCCAGACCTGCAGCACGATGCCCGCGGACTCCAGGGATTTGAACCATTTGGTCTTCAAGGTGGCGGATTCCAGGCGCGGACTGGTGATCAGTACCACATTGTCATCACCACCGCCGGCAACATAGTCCTGCAGCAGTTGCCTGCCGGTATCGTCCAGGGTGGCCGAGGACAGACGCAGCTCGAACAGCTTGCGATCGCCGAACAATGAACGGGTGGCGGCTGAGTGGGAAAACCGTTGCCATTCGAAACCGCGCTCCACCTCCAGCACTTCCCGCTCCGTCACTCCGGCCGCGCGGCACCGGCTGCGAATCAGATCGGCGGCTTCCTGCTTCAGCAGGGGCTCGTCTCCGGATACCCAGTACAGCGGCTGCAGCCCCTGCCGCAGATGCGCCGCCAGTTGGGCAGGCTTGAGGATCACGCCGGATCCGCTCCCAGCTCGAGGGCCGCCAGGCGATGCAGCAACTGGCTCAGCAAATCGTGCTGCATGTCCGCCTGCAGGGTCTGCATTTCCTCCAGATTGCCCGTGATGGTTTCGATACTCTCATAGAACAGGCGTTCCGTGGCGAGGGTTTCCGGACCCAGCACGGCCCGACCCTGCCAGTGGACTGTCACCGAGACAGTCAGCAGCAGTTCATACTGGGCGGCGCGGGCGCGCGGGTTGACTGTCACCGCACGGCGACTGAATTGCTCATCCGAAACGGAAAGCACCGGTACATCCGCTTGCGTGTCGATCCCGTCCGCCGTACTGAATGACACGCCGGCGACAGCCAGTTCCCGGCGCAACTGGCGGCTCAGATCACTGTTGGGTTGCTGCAGATTGAGCTGCACGACCGGCAGTCCCAGAGCCACGCTGTCTGCCTCGCGCAGGCTGAATCCGCAGCCAGCCAGTACCAGCAGGATGAGGGTCAGCAGCAGGGTACGCAGAGAGGCTGTGAACATGGGCTGGATTTCCTGTCTCAGGCAACCACCACGTTGACCAGTCGCCCCGGCACCACGATGACCTTGCGAATCTGGGCTCCGTCGGTGTAGCGCTGAATGGATTCATGGGCCAGGGCAGCTTTCTCCAGCGCATCCCTTGGCAGTGACTTGTCCACTTCCAGTTTTCCCCGCAGTTTGCCATTGACCTGCAGCACGATGGTCAGGGTGTCCTGGCGCAATGCCGACGGATCGACCTTGGGCCAGGGGGTATCCACGATGGCCTGCCGGTGGCCCAGGTGCAGCCACAGGGAATGACAGATATGAGGCACCACCGGTGACAGCATCAACAGCACGGTTTCCAGGGCCTCGGTGACGATGGCATTGCCAATGGTGTCCTGCTGCTCATCCTGGAATTTACCGATGGCGTTGACCAGTTCCATGCAGGCGGCAATGGCCGTGTTGAACGTCTGGCGTCGACCGTAGTCATCGCCGACCTTTTCCAGGGTGCTGTGGGTCTTCAGGCGCAGCTGCCGCTGGGATTCGGTGAGCTCCAGCGTGCCGAAGTCCACGGGCGCTCCCGCGTCATGGTTGGCCACCAGACGCCACAGGCGTTTGAGGAAGCGGTAACAGCCTTCCACCGCACTGTCCGACCACTCCAGGGATTGATCCGGCGGCGCGGCAAACATGGAGAACATGCGTACCGTGTCGGCGCCGAATCGCTCGATGAGGGCCATGGGATCCACGGTATTGCCCTTGGACTTGGACATCTTGCTGCCATCCTTCAGCACCATGCCCTGGGTCAGCAGTCGGCTGAAGGGTTCATCGGAATGCAGCAAGCCCGCATCGCGCATCAGCTTGTGGAAAAAACGGGCATACAACAGATGCAGGATGGCGTGCTCGATGCCACCGACGTACTGATCCACCGGCAGCCAGTAGTCGGCGCGGGCATCCAGCATGGCATCGTCCTGGTCACGACAGGCGAAGCGCGCGTAGTACCAGGAGGATTCCATGAAGGTGTCGAAGGTGTCGGTCTCCCGTTCCGCATCGGTGCCGCAGGCTGGACACTTGACCTGGTAGAACTCGGGCATTTTCTTCAATGGCGACCCGGTGGCATCGATTTCCACGTCTTCCGGCAACAGCACCGGCAGCTCCGACTCCGGCACGGGGACGGCGCCACAGCTCACACAATTGATCACCGGAATGGGGGCGCCCCAATAACGCTGGCGGGACACACCCCAGTCGCGGAGCCGGAAATTCACCTGCTTGCGACCCTTGCCGCGGCTGCCCAGCCAGGCTTCCATGGCGGCAAAGGCCTGGTCGAAATCCAGACCGTCGAATTCGCCGGAATTGATCAGGATGCCCTTGTCGGTGAAGGCGGCCTGCTCCAGATCGCAGCTGACGCCGGTGTCCGCGGGGCGAATGACCTGGAGGATGTCCAGGCCATACTTGCGGGCAAACTCCCAGTCACGCTGGTCATGGGCCGGCACCGACATCACGGCACCCGAGCCGTAGCTCATCAGCACGAAGTTGGCCACGTAAATCGGCACTTCCGCACCGCTGATGGGGTGCACGGCCTTCAGGCCGGTGTCCATGCCCAGCTTTTCCATGGTGGCCATATCCGCCTCGGCGACTTTCACATGGGATTGCTCCTGGATGAATTGTGCCAGTTTGGGATTACCGGCGGCCGCCAGCTCTGCCAGGGGGTGCTGGGTGGCCACTGCCACGTAGGTCACGCCCATCAGGGTATCCGGCCGTGTGGTGTACACAGACAGGGTGCTATGGGGGGCCGCCTGGCCTGACACGCCGAATTCCAGCTCGATGCCTTCTGACCGCCCGATCCAGTTGGCCTGCATGACCTTGACCTTTTCGGGCCAGTCATCCAGCTTCTGCAGATCATCCAGCAATTCCTGGGCATAGTCGGTGATCTTGATGAACCATTGGGGGATGCGGCGCCGCTCCACCAGGGCGCCGGAACGCCAGCCGCGGCCGTCCACCACCTGCTCGTTGGCCAGCACGGTCTGATCCACCGGATCCCAGTTCACCTCCGCCTCTTTCTTGTAGACCAGCCCCTTCTTCATCAGGCGGGTGAAAAACACCTGCTCCCAGCGGTAATAGCGCGGATGGCAGGTGGCGATCTCCCGGCTCCAGTCATAGGCGTATCCCAGTTGCTTGAGCTGCTTGCGCATGTAGTCGATGTTGCTGTAGGTCCAGCGGGCCGGGGGCACCTGATTCTTGATGGCGGCATTTTCCGCCGGCAGGCCGAAGGCATCCCAGCCCATGGGTTGCAGCACATTCCTGCCCAGCATGCGCTGGAAGCGGGAAATCACATCCCCGATGGTGTAGTTGCGCACATGCCCCATATGGGCGTGGCCGCTGGGGTAGGGGAACATGGACAGGCAGTAGAACTTGGGCTTGTCCGTGTCTTCGCTGACCTGAAAGCTGCGGTGTTCGTCCCAGTAGTGCTGGGCGGCGGCTTCCACCTGCTCGGGAAAATAGTGCTCTTTGTTGATGGTGGACATAGGGCTGGATTACGGCTCTGGCTGACGGTTGGTGAAGTGCGGCAGGGATGATGATTCCGGATTGCGGCAGGGTGCTAGGATAACCCATCCGGGCAGCCGGGTGACAGGGTTGTGACCAGTGTCCGCCTCGCCAGCTCCGCCGTGCTGCAATCGGATGTCACCGGCTGATGCGGGTGAGTTTCTTCTTGCGGGTGTCCACCAGGGTGGAGGTGACTTTCAACAGCTTGATCTGGCGGCTGTCGGCATTGAGCACCGTGAACAGGAAGGGGCCGATATTGATGGTCTCATCCCGCTCGGGAATATGGCCGAAGTGCTGCAGTACCAGGCCGCCGATGGTGGAGAATTCCTGGTCGCTGAAGTGGGTCTTGAAGTAGTCGTTGAACTCCTCCACCGGAGTCAGCGCCTTGACGATGTGATTCTCCTCGTCGAATTTCTTGATGTAGCTTTCATCGTCCACATCGTATTCGTCCTCGATCTCCCCCACGATCTGCTCGAGCACGTCCTCGATGGTGACCACGCCGCACACGCTGCCATACTCGTCGATGACGATGGCCATGTGCTGGCGGGTCTCGCGGAATTCCTTCAGCAGCACGTTGAGCCGTTTGCTTTCCGGCACGAAGGTGGCGGGTCGCACGATATCCTTGATATTGAATTTCTCCATATTGCCCTGCAGAAACAGGGGCAACAGGTCCTTCGCCAGCAGGATACCCATGACATTGTCCACCGTTTCGCCGGTGACCGGGAACCGGGAATGGGAGGCTTCGCTGACCAGTTCGATGATTTCGATGGGGCTCATTTTGGATGAGACCGTGACCACCTGGGAGCGGGGGATCATGATATCCCGTACCTGCATGTTGGACACCTGCAGGGCGCCTTCGATGATGCTCAGGGCATCGGCATCCAGCACCTGATCCTGCTCCGCATTGCGCAGCAATTCCAGCAGACTCTTGGTGTCCGTCGGCTCGTCGGAGAATACCTGGGCGATCCTTTCCAGCCAGGAGCGTGGTTTGGGATCATTGCTTGGATTGTCGTCGACCATATCAATAGGGGTTGGTGAAGCCCAGCCGTTCGAGGATTGCGATCTCCAATGACTCCATGGCGGCGGCGGTGTCTTCGGTCTGGTGATCGTAGCCGTTAAGGTGGAGGAACCCATGGGTCAGCATGTGGGCCCAGTGGGCTTCGGTGGACTTGCCCTGCTGGGCTGCCTCGCGGGCAATCACCGTCGCGCAGGCGACGATATCCCCCAGGGGCTTGGCCTCCAGAAATTCCGTCATGAATGCCGGTAGATGACTGGGAAACGACAGCACGTTGGTGGGGCCTGGCTTGCCGCGGAACTGCTGATTGAGAGTGGCAGTGGCGGCTTCACCCAACACCTGCACACTCACATTGATCTTGCTGTCTTCGGCCAGAGCCTGCCAGGCAGTCGCCAGCCAGTCAGCCACGACCTGCTGATCCGGAGCCCATTGCTCAGGGCACTGGTTGTCGAGATCAACTGTCACGTTCATGGGGGGTGTTGTGATCCTGTTTCAGTGCGGCGATGGATTGCTGGTCATGGGCGTCATAGGCTTCGACGATCTTCTGCACCAGGCGATGGCGCACCACGTCCCGGGAGTCGAAGTAGGTAAAGCCGATTTCCTTGATGTCCTTCAGTACCTTGTTGACCTGCACCAGACCTGAACGCGTCCCCTTGGGCAGATCGATCTGGGTGACATCGCCGGTGATGACCGCGGTGGAACCGAAGCCGATGCGGGTGAGGAACATCTTCATCTGGGCAGCGGTGGTGTTCTGGCTTTCATCGAGAATGATAAAGGCATTGTTGAGTGTGCGGCCCCGCATGTAGGCCAGGGGGGCGACCTCGATGACATTGCGTTCGATCAGCCGCGCCACTTTCTCGAAGCCCAGCATCTCGTACAGGGCGTCGTACAGCGGACGCAGGTAAGGATCGATCTTCTGGGCCAGGTCGCCGGGCAGGAAACCCAGCTTTTCCCCCGCCTCCACAGCCGGCCGAACCAGCAACAGGCGGCTGACCCGCTCCTGGGCCAGGGCTTCCACGGCACAGGCCACGGCCAGGTAGGTCTTGCCGGTGCCCGCCGGTCCTATGCCGAAATTGATGTCGTATTGCTGGATGGATTTGACATAGTCGCGCTGATGCCGGCTGCGGGGTTTGATGGATACACGGGGGGTGCGGATCAGATCGCCGGGCGCTTCATCATCGGCGGCCGGCTCCAGGGACCGGGTTTCACTCAGAGCCAGATGAACCTGGCGGGGGCTGAGGGTATGGCCATCGTCGGTGGCCAGGTACAGGGATTCGAGAATCCGGCTGCCGTTACTGATGGCTTCCGGGCTGCCCGACAACATGAAGACATTGCCCCGCTGCTGAATCTTCACCGCAAGGGTCTGCTCAATCTGATGAATGTGCTCGTTGAGTCGGCCGCACAGGCTGGCCAGGCGTTGGGTATTGTCCGGCAGCAGGGTCAGGCTGCGGGTGTGGGTTCGGCTTGTCATGCAGCGGGCAATGGGACCTCACGGGAACGAAACAGGGCGCTAGTATACCAAGCCCGCCGGGAAAGTAACGGATTGCCCCCACCGTGCTCCGCAGGGTGACGGGAAGGGCAACCCTTCAAAGCACACCCAATAGGGAATTGGGGTAGGCATCCCGGATGGTGACATCGACGAATTGGCCGATGAGACGGGGATCATCGCAGCGGAAGTTCACCACCCGGTTGTTTTCCGTGCGTCCCTGCAGATCAGCTGGATCCTTGACCGAGGGGCCGGTCACCAGGATGCGTTGTACCGTGCCCACCATGGCGGCGCTGATGGCCCGGGCCTGGGAGTTGATCTGGGCCTGCAGCACGGTCAGCCGGTGCTTTTTCTCCTGTTCCGGGGTGTCGTCCTTCAACTCCGCGGCCGGCGTGCCGGGACGGGGGCTGTAAATGAAACTGAACGAGGTATCGAAGCCAATGTCGATGATGAGGTTCATGGTGTCCTCGAAATCCTTCTGGGTCTCACCGGGGAATCCCACGATGAAATCCGACGACAGGCAGATATCCGGGCGGATGGCCCGCAGTTTACGGATGATGGATTTGTACTCCAGGGCCGTGTGGCCGCGTTTCATGGCGGCCAGTATGCGGTCGGAGCCGCTTTGCACCGGAAGGTGCAGGTGATTGACCAGCTCCGGCACCTGGGCATAGGCGGCGATGAGGCTGCTGCGGAATTCCATGGGGTGGGAGGTGGTGAAGCGTATGCGGTCGATGCCGTCGATGCTGGCCACATAATTGATCAGCAGTGCCAGGTCTGCAATGCCGCCATCATGCAGGGCACCCCGGTAGGCGTTGACGTTCTGCCCCAGCAGGTTGATCTCCCGCACGCCGGACCGCGCCAGGTGCACAGCCTCCGCCAGCACGTCGTCCAGGGGCCGGCTGACCTCCTCGCCGCGGGTATAGGGCACCACACAGAAGCTGCAGTATTTGCTGCAACCTTCCATGACGGTCAGGAAGGCCTGGCAGCTGGTGACGTCCGGTTCCGGCAGCCGGTCGAATTTTTCGATTTCGGGGAAGCTGATATCCACCACCGGATGCCTGCCGCCGGAGGCTGCCAGCATTTCCGGCAGCTTGTGCAGGGTCTGGGGACCAAACACCACGTCCACATAGGGCGCCCGCTTGCCGATGGACTCGCCTTCCTGACTCGCCACACAGCCTCCCACGGCGATTTTCACCGCCGGATTGGCCTCCTTGAGGGCGCGCCAGCGGCCCAGCTGGTGGAACACCTTCTCCTGGGCCTTTTCCCGGATGGAACAGGTATTGAGCAACAGCAGGTCCGCCTGCTCCGGGGTATCCACCAGGGTGACACCATGGGACTGGCGCAACAGGTCCAGCATGCGGGACGAATCGTACTCGTTCATCTGGCAGCCGTGGGTCTTGATATAGACCTTGCTGGGCCCGGCCGGAGTCCCATTCTGGGGTTCGGCGACATCCTGAATCACGGGGGATAGGGGGGTTGTCATGGTTCTGTGGGTGGGCGCCCGCCGGCGTCGGTTGCAAAAGGCTGGGGATTATAGCAGCGCCTGGCGCCGCGGGACATTTTATACGGCTGCCCTTGAAATGCTTAGCAATAGCCAGATATTAGGGTTAACCTTGCACCTGCATTCGCGCCACCACTCACCCCAGCAGTTGCTCTGCCATCTCACCGATAAGCTAAGGGTCTGATTTCATGGCAAAACCATCGGAAATTTACAAGATCACCTTCCTCAACAAGGGCAAGGTGTATGAAATCTTCGTGAAGCAGGTTTACCAGAGCGATCTGTACGGTTTCATCGAAGTGGAGGACTTCGTGTTCGACGAGCGTTCCCAATTGGTGGTGGATCCCAGCGAGGAGCGCCTGAAAACCGAATTCAATGGGGTGAAGCGCAGTTTCATTCCCCTGCAGGCCATCATTCGCATCGATGAGGTGGAGAAAGGCGGCTCGGCGAAAATCTCCAGCGGCGACAATATCATGCCGTTTCCTGTGTCCCTGATCGCCGGCAACAAGCTGGACACCCACAGCAACGAATCCTGAACTCCCCCCTCAGTCCCCCAGGGCCGCCTCCAGGGTGGCCAGCTCCACGCACAGGGTAAATACCGCCATGGCTCCATCGATCTCCTTCAATTGGGGAAACGATGGTGCCAGCCGGATATTGCTGTTGTGGGGATCACGTCCGTAGGGCCAGGTTGAGCCGGCCGGGGTCAACTTGACTCCGGCTGCCGCACACAGACCCACCACCTTGTCAGCCAGACCCTCCTGGGTATCGAACAGGATGAAATAGCCACCCTTGGGCTCGGTCCAGCGGCCCATGGGTCTGCCATCGACTGTCTTGCCCGTGAAGGCCTGCTCCAGATGCTGGATGACCAGGTCGAACTTGGGTTTCAGGATGTCCCGGTGGCGGGTCATCAGGGCTTCGATGGTGGCCAGGTCCTTCAGGAACCGGACATGGCGCAGTTGATTGACCTTGTCCGGACCGATGGTGCTGAAACCCAGGTGTCCCGCCAGGGTCTTGATGTTGCCTTCGGAACTGGCGATGAAGGCAATACCTGCTCCGGCGAAGGTGATCTTGGATGTTGAGCCGATGGCGATGACATTATCCAGGGTGCCATGTTGCCTGCATAAGTCCATGATGTTGGCCAGCCGGGGCGGATTGTCCACCAGATGGTGCACCGCGTAGGCGTTGTCCCACAGGATGCGGAAATTCCTGCCGGCTATCCTGCCCAGGCGGGCCAGACGCTCCACCACCTCATCGGCATAGACGACGCCGTTGGGATTGGCGTACTTGGGAACGCACCAGATGCCCTTGATGAGGGGGTCGGCCTTGACCAGTGCCTCGATGCTGTCTATGTCCGGGCCCCGCTCATCCATGGGAACCGGGATCATGTCGATGCCCAGCGCCTCACAGACCGCGAAATGCCGGTCGTAGCCCGGAACCGGACAGAGAAATTTCACCTTGCCATTGCCGGAGGCCTGGGCCTCAGCCTGCCAGGACTGTTGATCCTTGCCGCCGAACAGGTGTGCATACAGCACACACTGGTACATCAGCTGAAGACTGCTGTTGCCGCCCACCAGGGTCTGGGCCGGCTCGCAGCCGAGAAACTCCGCTGCCAACTGGCGGGCTTCCGGGATGCCCAGCCCGCCGCCGTAATTGCGGCAGTCGGTGCCGTCACTGCCCCGATAGTCGCCGGCCAGGATGCCATCCAGGGCATCGCTGAGGGCAAGCTGGGCCGCCGACGGTTTGCCCCGGGTCAGGTCCAGATTCAGTCCCTGTGCTAAGATGCCGCGGTAATTTTCCCGCAGGGTCTGAAGACGTTGTTGCATGGCTGCTTTTTCCATGGCAGCGATTCTACATCAGCCACTGTCTGTCCAGCCACTGTCCACCCAGGCCCGAGGATCACATTGTCATGCAGGACTCCCAGCACCCCTATGAGCGGCTGACCCCGGATCTGGTTCTGGCCGCCGTGGAAAGCCGGGGCTTTGTCGTCGATGCCCGGCAATTTCCCCTCAACAGTTATGAGAACCGGGTGTACCAGGTGGGTGTCGAACAGGGCCCGCCATGGATCGTCAAATTCTACCGGCCCCAGCGCTGGAGCGATGCCCAGATCCAGGAGGAACATGATTTCACCTGGCGCTTGCACGATCTGGAGATACCTGTATCGCCGCCCTGGCGTTGCCCCAAGGGGGCCACCTTGCACTGTTTTGAGGAATTCCGCTTTGCCATGTTCCCCCGCATCCGCGGACGGGATGCGGATCTGGAGGATCCCGACAACCTGCAGGTCATGGGACGCTATCTGGCACGCATCCATCTGGCGGGCTCCGGCCTGGCGTTCCGCCACCGTGAGCGGTTGTCCGTGGATGCCCGGGCGGCCGGCGCCCGGGACTTCATTCTGCAACAGGGCTTCATGCCGGCTGAACTGCTGCCAGCCTATGAGTCGATTACCGCGGATCTGCTCAACCGCATCCGGGACAGCTTTGCGCCGCTGTCCAAGCGGGGATGGCAGTCCATCCACGGCGACTGTCACCTGGGTAATGTGTTATGGCAGGACGGAGTACCGTATTTCGTGGATTTCGATGACACCATGACAGGGCCCCTGATGCAGGACATCTGGATGCTGTTGTCGGGAAACCGGGATCAACGACAGGCCCAGCTCCTGGAGATTGCCGAGGGATATAACGAATTCAATGATTTTCCGGTGGCGCAACTGCCGCTGATCGAATCCCTGCGGACCCTGCGCATCATGCATTACGCCGGCTGGCTGGCCCGCCGCTGGCAGGATCCGGCGTTTCCGCGCCACTTCCCCTGGTTCGCAACGCCACGCTACTGGTCCGAGCACATTCTGGAACTGCGGGAACAACAGGCGGCACTGGACGAGGAGCCGCTGCGTCTGTTTTAGGTGGTGATGTTTTCGGGGGGCTGGAAATCCGGACTGCCGATGCTGCCATCCTGTTGCATATAGACGTGGGGCAGCCCCAGGTCCGCAAGCCAGGTGATGGCCTCCGCAGCCGGTTTTAGCATGGCAATGGTGGCAGCCGATCCCGCCACCGTGCACAGTTCCGCGCATACGCTGACGGCCCGCAGTCCCTCGCTGGGCCAGCCGGTGCGGGCATTCAGCAGATGACTGTAGCGTTTGCCCTGGTGTTCGAAGAAGCGTTCGTAGTCGCCACTGGAAGCCAGGCCACCGGCATTCAGGTGCAGTCTCGCCATCAGGGCTTCCGGCCGGGAGGGGTGTACGATGCCAACCGGCCAGGGTTTGCCATCGGGCAGCGGCCCGATCACCGCAAAATCCCCGCCCAGATTAACCAGCCCGCTGGTGATGCCGATGCGGCGCGCCAGGTTGGCGGTACAATCCGCCGCGTATTCCTTCACGATGCCGCCGAAGTCGATCTCCATGCCCGCCGGCAAGCTCATGCGGTCACCCGTCCAGTCCAGACGCTCCATGCCGATGGAGGGCAACAGGGCATCGATGTCAGCCTGGGAAGGGACGACACCGCTCTTGAAATCCCAGATGCGCCGCAGCACCCCCGAGGTGATGTCGAACAGCCCCCCGCTTTGTTCATAACAACTGAAGGCATGGTCCAGCAATGCCCGGGTTTCCGGGTCGATGGCCACGGTCTTGCCGGTGCCCGCGGTGGCATTGATGGCGGACACCAGACTGTCGTCCCGGTAACGGGAGTAACGGATCTCCAGGCGGGCCACCTCGTCCAGCAGCACCCGCAGGCGCTTGCGGGCATCGATTCGGGAGGTGTCCACGAACTGGATTTCGCAGAAGCTGCCCATGGCCTGGAAGGGAAACCGTCGCAACGCGGGGGATGTCATGGTGAGTCTGGGTTCAGAAGCTGTAATCGATACCCAGCGAAAGGCGCATATAACGAACCAGGGCCGTGCCCGGTAGTGCGACATCGTGGAGTGCATATTTCTCATTGGCCACATAGCGCTCAGTGGCCAGGGTCAGGGTGACGTTCCCCTGGCGGGTCACCACGTTGATGCCGCCGCTGAACGCCCCGAAGGCGGACAGGCGGTAATCGCTGGACTGGGCTTGTTGCGGTGGTGTGAGGAAGTTGTCGATGTTGGTATAGAAATCCGCTGCCGACTGATTGTAGTAGCGCAGGTGGGGCACGATCTGCCAGTTGTCACCGACGTTCTGGTGCCAGGCGGCATCGACGGTATGGGAGCGGATACCGAAGTCATCGCGATAGAGTCGGTAATTCGCATGCAGGGCTGCGTCGGCATCCACGAGAAACTTGCGGTAAGCCGTGGCCCAGGCCAGCTGGGTCTTGTCGTCCGGGCGCACATCCCGCAGCTTGTAAGGGTCCGACAGATAACCGTCCTGGCCGGTGATGTTGATGGCGCTTTGCAGTACGGATGTCTGGTCGATGACCTGGCTGATGGACACCACCGCGGAAACACTGGTCTTGTCGGCACGCCGGATGCGGTTGAAGAGCGCCGCATCGGCGGGAAAGATGTCGTCCGCCGAATAGCTGATGCCGGCGGCCAGGGTGGTCAGTTCGTTGTTGAAACTGCGCTGCAGATCCACACCACCATAGACTGCCCGGTAGTCATCCTCTTCCGAATAGCCCAGGGTGGCTCCCACTGTGCTCCGCTCCATGTAGTAACTGCCTGAGAAAGCCAGTTCGTTGCGGCGGTCATGGATGCCGCTGGCCCCACTGAGATTGACGATGGGGTTGCCGTTGGCACCCGCCGTGGTGAACCAGGGTGAGGCACCGCTCATGGATTCCACATTGGCATCCACCTGGAGTCCGAAATCCCGGCCTAGGGGTGTGATAAAGCGCAACTGATGCACATCGATGTCGTAGCGGTCACGGCGTCCGAACGGGGCTTCCTCGATGGGCACGTCATCTTCCTGATACAGGGAGAATTTGTAGGACAGGGTGGAGGTGAGGGGCGGGCTGTCAGCCAGACCTATGCCGGGCAGGGCCAGGGCGGTGGTGGACAGGGCCAGCAAGCTGTGGGAAACGGGCTTTTTCATGGAGGTGCCAGTGGGCCGGAGGGACCTGGATCAGTTGCATCCGCAGCCGCCACCGGCGGTGCTGCTGCCGCCGGATGAGGCTTCCTTGCTGAAAAAAATGTGCTTGTTGAGTGCCGCCTCCAGACCGTCTGTCTGCCATGCCATCTCGGGTTTCGCCAGGTAGCCGCGCTCCCAGGGTTGCACCGGCGTGCAGGCACCGAGCGCGAGCAACAATGCCAGCAATCCAATGTAACGACGATTCTGGAATCCGCTCATGGGTTGCCCGCCAGAGCCTTGCGAATTTCCTCTTCGATGATTTCGATATCACCGTTGCGGTACCCCACATGCACCAACTTGACCATACCATCCGGTGTGATGAGATAGGAGGTGGGCATGCCGATCAGTCCGTAGAGTTCGGGAATCCTGCCGTCGGGGTCAGAGGGTGTGGGGAAATCCAGCGGGGTCTCCTCCAGGAAATCCAGGCCATCCTCCACCGGGTTGTCGATATTCACGCCGATGATTTCCAGGCCCTGCTCACGGTACTTGTGGTACAGCTCGTTGTACAGGGGCAGGGACCTCAGGCAGGGGGCGCACCAGGAGGCCCAGAAATCCAGGTAAACCGTCCTGCCCCGCAACTCGCTGAGGGTGAAGGACGGGCTGCCGGGTTGCAGGCCCGGCAGGGTGAAGTCCGGTGCCTGTTGCCCGGCTTCCACCTGGGCCATGGCCGGGGTGATCCAAAGGCTGAACAGCAGGGCCGACAGCATCAGCAGTGGGTGCCTGATCGGATGGTGGTCAGGAAGAGTAATCCGTGTGTGGGTCATGGCGTATCCTTTTCGTTCGCAACGGTTCAGATAACAACGCTATTCATCGTTCGGCGTTGACCCGCTCGTGGCTCAGACTGCCAGCAATTGCGGATTGGCCAGATTCTGCAGCAACTCCTGCCAGCGGCGGCGCTGCAGTTTCAGGCGGTACTGCAAATCCAGATAGGTGTTATGAATCTGCAGCATGTCCCAATGGCTCAATTGTTCCTGCAACTTGCGGCTGCGGGCTTCATACCATTGCTGCCGATGTTGCGCCCACAGCTTCAATGTCTGGCACAACTGCTGGTATTCCTCCTCCAGCTGGTGGCGCCACTGTTCCGGTATTTGCAGACGGTCGCATTTTTCCGCCGCCTTGTGGTACTGCAAAGCCACCCTGGCGGCCTCGATATCCTCGGCGGCACAGCGCTTGAGGTCACGGGTCAGGCCCAGCCAGGAACATGACCGTATGAGCCACTTGGTGGGATCCCATTGCCACCAGCGTATGCCGTTGCGGTAATCCCACTGGAACGTGTGATGAAAGTTATGGTAACCCTCACCCCAGGTCAGTAATGCCAGCAGCGGATTGTCGCGGGCGCTGCTTGCAGTGCTGTAAGTCTGGCGGCCCCACATGTGGGCCAGGGAATTGATCAGCCAGGTAAAATGCAGGCTCACCACCAGGCGCAGCAGTCCGGCCAACAGGAGGCTGGCGATAATGTCCCCATGCCACCATCCCAGCAGGGCTGGCAGGCCGATATTCATCAGCAGCACCAGGCTCAGATAGTGGCGCTGCTGCCAGCGCACGATGGGATCCCGTTCCAGATCCCTGACATTGCTGAGGTCCTCCGCGCCGCTGGGGTATTTGCGCAGAATCCAGCCCATATGGGAAAACCAGAAGCCGCGTCCGGCTGAGTAGGGATCGCGATCATTGTCATCCACGTAGCGATGGTGGCGTCGGTGGTCGGCGGCCCAGTGCAGCACGTCGTGCTGCAGGGCGCAGGCGCCCCCCAGGGCAAATACCACCCGCAGCAATGGATGGGCCTTGTAGGTCTTGTGGGACCACAGCCGGTGATAGCCGGCGGTTATGGACATGCCGCAGAACATCAACAGCAGCGCGGCCATGGCCCATTCGAAGGCGTCGTAACCATAAAAGTACCCATACAGGGGCACCAGGGTGACGGCAAACAGCGGGGTCAGGGTGAACACCAGCATGTTGGTCCAATTGATCGGGGGCTTGGGGCTGACCACTTCCATAGTTACTGATCCTGAACGGCCCTAGGGCACTGACGGTATGAACACATGACCTGCAGTTTAACGATGAGCGGGTCACAGTGCCACTGCCCGGCAGGAGAAAGGACCCGAAAGCCTTAAGCTGCTATTCAGCTGGGTGGTAGTAACGTGGCGCCATGGCTGAAGAAGCGCCATGTTTTCAGGAGATGAAGCGATGAAAAGTCTGTTGACAATGAATCTGGCCGGTTTGGGTTTGCTGTGTTCGAGCCTGGCGCTGGCCGAATCCGAATACTACGACGCCGAAGTGGTGGAGACCGTGCCTCTGATACGGATCGTGGAGATTTCCACTCCCAGGGAGGAGTGCTGGGAGGAGGAGGTCGTCGTCGAGAGGCGCTACGGGGGCGGAAGTTCCAATACGCCCGTGGTGCTCAGCACCATCATCGGCGGTGCCATCGGCAACGCCGTGGGACACAACAAGTCCAACCAGCGGGTCGGCACCGTGGTGGGTGCGGTTTTGGGGCACTCCATAGGTCGTGATATAGTGCGGCAGCAGGAGCGCGGCACGGTGCGCGAGTATGAGACCGTGGAACGCTGCGAAACGGTTTACGAGCGCCATCAGGAAGAGCGGATCACCGGTTATCAGGTGACCTATCATTACAACGGCCAGGACTATACGGTGCGCACGGACCGCGATCCCGGTGAAACCATCCGGGTGCGGGTCACGGTACAGCCGGTACTCTAGGATTGCCCCGCTACCGCTTGTCACATGGATCGTTGCCGGCAATTGTGGTTGAGGTCGAATCGAGGTCGAGTTGAAGATATTCAGGTCCATCATGCTGTCCGCCCTCCTTCTGCTGTTGGCAGCACCGGGTTATGGGCAACTGCTGCCCGCACCGGTGCCAGAGCCACTGGACCTCAACCGTGGCGGCCGGCAGGAGCGACCCGCGCAGGCCAGCGGAGTCAGAATCTCCGAGCGCCAGGCGGTGGAGCTGGCCCGGCAGCAATTCGGTGGCAATGTCCTGCGCATCTCCCTGGTGGGTGAGGGCAGTGAGCAGCGTTACCAGTTGCGCATGGAAAACGAAGGCAAGATATTCACTGTATTCGTGCACGCCATTACCGGGCAGGTAACCGGCGGCTGAGGAAATGAGGCCATGAAACTGCTGGTGGTGGAGGACGAGGACCTGCTGAGGCAACAACTCAAGCAGGGCCTGATCGCCGAGGGGTATGTGGTGGATGACGCCGCCGATGGTCAGGCCGGACTCTACTACGCCAGCGAATTCGACTACGACGCTGCCATCATCGACCTGGGGCTGCCCAAGCTCGATGGCATCTCACTCATCAAGCAGGTGCGGGCTGCCGGTCGTAATTACCCGATTCTGGTGCTGACCGCCCGGGGGGACTGGCAGGACAAGGTGGCCGGCCTCGACGCCGGTGCCGACGACTATGTGGTGAAGCCCTTCCAGCGGGAGGAGATACTCGCCCGTCTCAATGCCCTGATGCGCCGTGCCGCGGGGTTCAGCAAACCCAATCTGGAGTTCGGCCCCCTGCGGCTTGACCTCAGCGGCAAACGCCTGACCCTCAATGAGCGGCCGGTGGACCTGACCGCCTACGAATACAAAATGCTTGAATACCTGATGCTGCACCCGGGTCAGGTGATCTCCAAAACCGAACTGACCGAACACCTGTATGCCCAGGACTACGACCGGGACAGCAATGTGCTGGAAGTGTTCATCCGCCGGCTGCGGCAGAAGCTGGATCCGGATCAGAGTCTGAACCCCATCGAAACGGTGCGTGGGCAGGGCTACCGCTTCAACCTGGTCTGAATGGGCAAGTCCCCCGCGGCCTATTCCATCCAAAACCGACTGCTGATCGGCTTCAGCATATTGTTGACCGTCTTCCTGGGACTGACCGGTATCGTTCTGGATCGGGCATTCCGGGAAAGCGTCGAAGCCGGTGCCATGGAGCAGTTGCAGGTACAGATCTATGTATTGCTGGCGGCGGTCGAGCAGGACAATGGCACTTTCTTTCTGCTGGAGGATTTACGGGAGCCCCGCTTCGGGCAATTGAATTCCGGCCTGTACGGGTTCATCAGCAGTCCTGCCGCCGGAGAGTTGTGGCGCACCCAGTCGGCCCTGGATCTGCGCCTGGAGGACCTCCAGGTTCTCCGCCAGCCGGTGCCCACCGGTGAGACCCTGTTCGGCCGCACCGGCAGTGTGGACGGTTCCGAGCTGTTTGTCCTCAGCTACGGAATTCTGTGGGAGGACGGCAGCAGCGAATACACCTTCACCGTGATGGAAACCTCGGAACCCTTTTATGCGGAAATCTCCCGCTTTCGTGCCAGCCTGTGGTCGTGGCTCGGCGGCGTGGCCGTGCTGCTGCTGGTGCTGCAGGTGGTTTTCCTGCGCTGGGGATTGTCACCACTGCATCGCATGGCCCGTGACCTCAAGGGTATCGAGAGTGGTGCTGCAGAGCAGTTGGAGGGAGCGTATCCCCGGGAACTGCGGGGTGTGACGGACAACCTCAATCTGCTCATCAAGAGTGAGCGCAAGCAGCAGGCCCGCTACCGCACCACCCTGGGGGATCTTGCCCACAGTCTGAAAACCCCCCTGGCGGTCCTCTCAGGTGCGGTGACCGCACTCAAGGCCATGGAGCCCGGGCAGTTGCCGACAGCGGCCAGGGAGCAGGTGGGCACCATGGATGAGCAGCTGGAACGCATGAACCAGATCGTCAGCTACCAACTGCAGCGGGCGGTGCAAAGCAATGGCAGCGGCAGCCTGGCCCGGCAGGTGCGGGTGGCTCCGGTTCTGCAGCGTATTCTGGCGGCGCTGGACAAGGTGTACAGCAGCAAGTCCATGGTCCATACCCTTCAGGTGAATGAACAGGCTCAATTCCAGGGGGATGAGCGGGACCTCATGGAGATTCTGGGGAATGTCCTGGACAATGCTTACAAGTACGGACACAAGCACCTGTGGGTTGAGGTCAGTAATGCCCAGCATGCAGGTGTACGCCAACTGAGTATCGTCATCGAGGACGATGGGCCCGGCATCCGACCGGAGCAACGGGAGTTCGTCCTGCAGCGCGGCGCACGGGCCGATACCCTGGCCCGGGGTCAGGGTATCGGGCTGGCCGTGGTGACGGACATCGTCGGCAGTTATGGCGGGCAGATCGATGTGGACAATTCCCGCCATGGTGGCGCCCGCATCCAGATCGTCTTCAATCAATGAGCCATTGCCGACAGGCCGGTGCTCAATAGAGCAGGGCGCCGCCGCAGGCCACCAGAGTCATGGCAAACAGGAACCACTTGAGATAGGTCTGGGGCACTTTGACGGCAATCCCGACCGCCAGCTGGGCGCCGGCCATGGTGCCGGCTGCCAGGATCAGCCCGGGGATCCACCAGACCTGGCCGAAGGCAATGAACACCACCATGGCCACCGACGTGAATGCCAGGGCACAGGCAGTTTTCAGGGCATTGGCCCGAAGCAGGTCATAACGCAATCCGCCCGCCAGGGCTGCCAGCAGAATGAATCCCACGCCGGCCTGGACGAAACCGCCATAGACACCGGCTCCGAACAGGGCCAGCCAGGCACCGCGATTGTCACGGGGTGAGAGCGCCTGGGTGCCGGGCGCCGGTGCGATAGTGGTGGGACGCAACAGAATCAGCACGGACATGGTCAGAATGGTGCCCAATAGCAAGGGTTTGAGATACAGTCCGGGCATCAGTGCCGCGCCCAGCGAGCCACAGATGCCGCCGAGGATGTTGGGTATCAGGATAGGCAGCAGCGCAGGGCGGTCCAGTGATTGATAGCGATCGAAACCCCGCACTGCCACCAGGCATTGCAGGGTGACCCCCACCCGATTGGTGCCATTGGCGATGTCCGCCGGCAATCCCAGCATCATCAGTACCGGCAGGGTAAGATTGGAACCGCCACCCGCCACCGTGTTGATGCCGCCGGCCAGGAACCCGACGCCGCACAGCAGCAGCAGAAGTAGCGGGTCATAGGTCATATTATCGGGATAACACTCTGTTTGGATTGAGGAAATTCTGGTGATTGGCGGTGTCGGGTGCTTGTGCCGTGGTGCGACGTGCCGATAGCATACACCAGAGCCGTGACGGCTTTCACAGAATCGGTAGGCAGCCACGGAACGGGCCGAAGGAATTCAAGCTGCATCACAGTATTACCTCGACCGCCGGCTATGATCATCGTGGGTCAATCGGCTGACACCCGGGCGCAGGACTAGAGCGAACATGAAAATGGCAACAGGACAACAGAGCCAGACTCGGCAGCAGGGGTTTACCCTGATCGAGCTGATCATCACGGTGGCCATTCTGGGCATCCTGACGGCTATCAGTCTGCCCGGTTTCCTGGACACGGTCGAAAGCATGACCACCAATTCCCAGGCCAAGACCCTGCTGACCACCCTCAATCTGGCCCGCAGTGAGGCCATACGGCGTGGCACCAACGTGGCCATTTGCGGCAGTGATGACGGCGCCGACTGTCTGGAAGACAGTTGGTCCACCGGCTGGATCGTGTTTGTGGACAACAACGGCGATGCGGACGGCGATGCCGGATCCATCGACATCGGTGATGAGATCATCCGGGTCTATGAGGCCCTGGGCGGCAACAGCACCATGACCTTCACCGTGGATCTGTTTGAGTTCAACAGCCGGGGTTTCAATGACACCGGCGCATTGCAGACTATACTCATCTGTCCCGGCAGCAATAATGCCGCCAATGCCCGGTCCATAGAAATTTCTCCCGCCGGGCGCGGTCGGCGCATAGAGACTGGATTGGCATGCCCCTGAAAACTCGACATTTTGACCAGCAGGCAGGCTCCACGCTCATCGAGGTGCTGGTGTCCTTGTTGATCCTGGCCTTCGGTCTGCTCAGCATGGGTGGACTGCAGACAGTCAGCCTGAGAAATAACCAGGCCGCCTACTACCGCACCCAGGCCACCATGTTTGCGAACGACATGGCGGACCGCATGCGGGCCAATATGGTGGCGGTGACCGCCGGTGATTACGACGACGTGGCGGGTGCCGACACCGCCAACTGTTTCACGGCGGCCGGCTGCACCCCGGCCCAGATGGCGGCCCAGGATATCGATGACTGGGAAGACGAGGTGGCGACAGCCCTGCCGGGCGGCGCCTCGGTGGTGTGCCTGGATGCCACCCAGGAAGATGGTACACCTCTGGCCAATGCCTGCAGCGGCACGGGGACCGTCTATGCCATCAAGATCTGGTGGGATGACGACCGGGACGGCACGGCGGAACAACGCTACGTGCTGAGTTTTCAACCTGAAAGTTAAAGAGTCTGGAGCCGAGATGGCCAGTTTCCACCCGACCATGAAACACCGGATGCAAGGACTCAGCGTCATCGAGCTGATGATTGCCATGGTGCTGGGTCTCACTCTGGCCGCCGGCGTGATCCAGATCTACGTGGGCAACAGCACGACGGAACGCAGTCAGGAAGCCCGTGGCCGTATTCAGGAGAACGGACGCTTTGGCCTGAATTTCCTGGCCCAGGAATTCCGCATGGCAGGTTACCTCGGCTGCCTCAGTGCCATCGACCCCATGTCGGTCAACGAGACTCTGGACGGCCAGCCGGCTTCCTTCCAACCTTTCTATGGTATCCAGGGCTGGGAGGCGAATGGCACCGACCCGGGCACTGTCGCCAACAGCCTGGCCAATCTCGCCGTTGCCGACACCGATGACGGCGGCTGGGGCACGGCAGCCGTGGTGCCGGCCAGCGTACTGCCCTCCATCAATGCTCTGCCGGATTCGGATATCGTCCGGGTCTGGTCGGCCTCCGCCAATTCCGGCGTCGTCAACACCATCACACCCGGCGCCGAGCCGGTGGTCAACATCACGCCCATCGACGTGGAGGTGGGGGACATCCTGTTGCTCAGCGACTGCCAGCAGGCGGATTGGGTGCAGGCCTGCAAGATCGATTCCGTGGGTGGCGGGGTGTCATTGAATATCACGGTGAACGACGACTGTGATCCCGGCAACATCGCCAGCGCGCCCATCACGGTGCAGGTTGGAGCCGAGGTGCAGGTGCTGACCAGCAACATCCTGTACGTGGGCAAGCGGGGAGACGTGGCGACCAATCCGCCAGCCCTGTTCCGCGCCCCCCTGGGTGACGATGCCTTGCCCGCCGCGCCGGAAGAACTCATGGAGGGTGTGGAAAGTATGCAGCTGTTGTACGGGGTCAATCTGGACAACGACCTGCGCAATACCGCCGACGGGTATGTTCCGGCGGACCAGGTCACCGATTGGCAGGATGTGGTGTCCGTGCGGGTCAGCCTCCTCATGCAGTCGGTGGAGGACGGCGTGGTCCCGGCCCCGCAAGCCTATACGTTCAATGGCGTCACCTATAACGGGGTTGGCGTCAACGGCGATCTGCCGGGCGACAACCGGGTGCGGCGGGTGTTCACCAGCACCATAGGGCTGCGTAACCGAAGTCTGGGAACTTAGAAACCTGTCACGGTATTTCCCAATGAAATCAGTAACCTTAGCAGCCATGAAAATCCCATCCCGCAGACCACCGGAAGTGCGCCGCCAACGCGGCGCCATCCTGGTATTCACCCTGATTTTCCTGGCGGTGTTGACCATGATGGGAGTGGCGGGCATGGAATCGACGATTCTGGAGGAGCGCATGTCCGGCAATATGCGGGATTACAGCATGGCCTTCCAGGCGGCGGAATCGGCCCTCACCGAGGCGGAAGCCTGGCTGGATACCCAGACCCTGCTGCCCATCACCAGTACCGACGGCACTACCACCGTATGGCAGGAAAATTCCATGGATCCCACCAGCTCCAACAACGAGCCCTGGTGGGGTGAGTCCAGCCGCAATGCCGCCTGGTGGACAGCCAATGCAGACCCGGTGGCCGGCTTCGATGCCAATGGTGTGGAAGCGGCGCCCCGTTATGTCATCGAGGAATACCATACCGCAGTCACCGGCCAGTCCATCGGCATCGGTGGGGGTGAATCCTCAGTTCCCCGGGTATTCCATCGTGTGACTGCCCGGGGTGTCGGGGCTTCCGCCACCGCCGTGGTCTATGTCCAGTCAATTTTTGTGAAACCCTATGAATAAGGGCGCCGGGTGTAACCTCACCCTGGAGGAGAGCATGAGCGCGCGACTGCAAGTCCGTTTGTTCCTGTGCTGGCTGTTGTCGGTCTACGGACTGTCCGCCGGTGTGAACACCCAGGCCGCGGAGTTGACCCTGGCCAGCAGTCCCCTGTACCTGGGCACCCAGATCGACCCCAACATCTTCTTCATGATGGATGACTCCGGGTCCATGGACTGGGAGATCCTCACCAAAAAGTACCAGTATTATTCGAACTACTGGGCCGATTCCGGCATCGTGACGGCCGACATCGACACGGGTTATTTCCGCTCCTACGCCTCCAGCGGATCCTGCACCGGCACCGACAACTACGCCTACATCTTCGACAGTGACGACAGTGTGTATTCAGGCTGTACCTACACCGTGCTGGAGAATTCCCCCCAGGCCGGGCAGCGGGATTGGCGGGTGTATTCCTCCGCCTTCAACATCATGTACTACAATCCCGCCGCCACCTACTCACCCTGGTGGGATTTCCCGGATGCAACGTTTTCTTCCGCCCGCAGCAATCCCCAGCCGGGCCAGGATGGTTATACGGAAACCCGCAATCTGGCCGGTTTCCAGTACGCCGTGTGGAACGACAATCACGGCTATGCCGCCAAGCCGGTGAACGGCCCCAATGACATCAACGACACTCCCAACGGAGAAATTGACCTGTATGATTCATGGACCCGCTACACGGTCAATGCCACCGACGTGACCGTCAATGCCTACACCACGGCATCGGCAGCCACCATCCAGGGCCTGCCCAACTGCACCACCAGCCATTACAACACCACCCCGCCCTATGCCGCCTGTTACGGCACCACGGCGGTGAACACCACCCTCAGCGGCTCCGCCGAGGATCCCTGGGGACGTACGGCGGCTGAAATTCGGCAGAACGTGGCCAACTGGTACCAGTATCACCGCCGTCGTTCCTTCGTGGCCAAGGCCGCCGTGGCCCGGGTGACCAATTCCTATCCCGATTTCCGTTACGGCTACAGCCAGATCAACGAATGGGACACCGTGTTCGCGGAAGTACCTCCGGAAGACGATGAAGACTACACCGACAACATCGATGCCTTGTTGGAGGAGATGTACGACTACGAATGGGGCAGTAACAGCACGCCATTGCGACGCGGGCTGGAGGTGGTGGGCCGCTACTATGACGATTACTACGATTGGCAGACCGATCCCATCATATCCGCCTGCCAGCAGAATTACGCGGTGCTGTTCACCGATGGCTACTGGAACGGCAGCAGCCCCTATACCTCCGCCATCGGCGACGAGGATGGCGACGGTTACAGCGACACCCTGGCGGATGTGGCCCACTACTTCTACACCGAGGACCTGAGCGATCTTCCGGACCAGGTTCCCACCACCACCCTGGATGACAATAACAAGCAACACATGGTGAGTTTCACCGTGGCTTTCGGTCTGGAAGGTACCCTGGTGGACACCGATAACGACCGTTACCCCAATCCGGAATTGGAAGTGGATGATGTGTGGGGTGGTAATCCGTCGTCTACCGATCCCTACAAGATCGACGATATGTGGCATGCCGCCTTCAACAGCCGTGGGTATTACGTATCTGCCCAAACCACAGAGGGAGTGGCCAATGCCATCTCGGAGGCTCTGCTGGAAATTGCCGACCGGGTGGGTTCCTCCGCGTCCGTGGCCACCAACACCGGCTCCCTGAACGCGGGCAGCCATCTGTTCCAGGCCCGCTTCGACAGTTCCGACTGGCGCGGCCAGTTGCTGGCCTTCGGCATCAACCTGGACGGCACCATCGATGCCGAACCGGATTGGGAAGCGGGTCAGGTATTGAATACCCAGCATTACAGTACGGGCCGTGAGATCATCACCTGGAACCCGGAGGCCGATGTGATCCCCGGCGGCGATCCGGAGGGCCAGGGTATAGCATTCCGGTTCCCGGCGGCTTATCAGAGCCCCAATGCCCTGACCGAGATGACCGACACCCAGATCGAGTATCTGCTGACCAACGCAGACTACCCTGTGGACACGGTGGACGTGGGTGAAATCGCCACCAACCAGGCCTATGGAAGCGCCATCGTCAATTACCTGCGAGGCGACACCACCAACGAAGGCGTGGGTTACGAATTCCGCAACCGCAACAGTGTGCTTGGCGACATCGTGAACTCCGACCCGCGCTTCGTGGGGGAGCCGGCGTTCAGCTACCCCAATACCCTGGAGATCAAGAACTACAGTGACTTTGCCACCCAGTATGCGGCGCGCTCAGGTGTGGTCTACGCCGGCGCTAATGACGGCTTCCTCCATGGCTTCGACGAAGACACCGGTGCCGAGGTGCTGGCGTTCATGCCCAATGCGGTGTATCGCAATATCTGGGAGCTGGCCAGCCTGGACTACATTCACCGTTATTACGTGGACGGCGGCCCCAATATCGTGGATGCCTTCCTGCCCAATATGGACGACCCTCTCAGTGTCACCAACGGCTTGTGGCGCACGGTACTGGCCAGTGGTCTGGCCGGGGGCGGGCAGGCCATATTCGCACTGGACGTGACCGATCCGTCGATCTTTGATGAAGCCAACGCGGCGGACATCGTGCTGTGGGAATTCGATGACGGCGATGATGCTGACCTGGGGTACACCTTCGGCAAACCCCAGATCGCCAAGATGGCCAACGGCAAGTGGGCCGCCATCTTCGGCAACGGCTACAACAACACCGCAGCCGACGGCAATGCCAGTTCCACCGGATACGGTTACATTTATGTCGTGGATATCGAGGATGGCTCGATCATCAAGAAATTCAACACTGAAAAAGGATCGGTCGCCACGCCCAATGGGGTGTCCACACCTCTTTTGATCGATACCAACGCCGACTATGTGGTGGACTACATCTATGCCGGTGATCTGCAGGGCAACCTCTGGAAGCTGGACGTGACCAGCGCCAGCACAGCCAGCTGGGATTTCGATTATTACTCCGCCGGTGACCCCCAGCCGCTGTTTACCACGGAGGCCGGTCAGCCCATCACCTCCCAGCCCCAGGCCACTCTGCACCCGGACAATCTGCAGGGGTTCATGCTGTATTTCGGCACTGGCAAGTACATCGAAATCGATGACAATGAATCCTACTTCCAGGATACCCAGGCGTTCTATGGGGTATGGGACAAGAACAATCCGACCCTGACGGCGTTCACGTCCGCGAACCTGTTGAAGCAATACATCAGCAATCAGTATGCCCAGTCCTTCGATACCGATGACGATGGGGTGGACGACTCGGACTTCACCCTGCGGGACGTGACGGAGAACGAGATCGACTGGACCACCCACATGGGCTTCAAACTGGATCTGAAGCCGCAGAAGGTGGAGGGAGTGGCCAACACCGACAACTTCGGCGAACGCCAGGTATCCAATGCCATCGTGCGCAACGGCCGCATCATATTCACCACTTTGCTGCCCTCCCAGGTGGAGTGTGAGTTCGGTGGTACCAGTTACCTGATGGAACTGGACTACCGCGATGGTGGGGCGCTGGGCTATCCCGCGTTCGATCTGAACAGGGACAATGAATACGACGGCAGTGATACCAATGCTTCCGGACGGGCATCCGATGTGGGCATCATGCCGACCGTGAGTATTCTGGCGGACGGTGCCCAGGATGTGGCATTCGGCTCCGGTGCCAGCGGTGACATCGATGTGATCGAACTGAGTGTGGGCAATGAGGCCTATGGCCGGGTTTCCTGGCGACAACTCGAATAGCCAGCCCGATCTTATGCAGACCAGCAATCTGACAAGCACAGAGAGAACCAGTTATGAACATGCAACCCGCTAAACCCCTGCAGATGGCCAGTAGACTGCGTGTGGCACTGCTGTGGGTGCTGCTGTGTTTTTCCGGTGGTGTGCTCGGTGCCGAGGTTCTGCCCTCATTGCGCGGCACCATTCAGGAACTGCGACAGGACGATGGCTATATCACCGTGTCCGGCAG
>JBJOHV010000015.1:0-26674 GCA_046047495.1 Pseudomonadota bacterium
CGTAATCGTCCTCGAAGGGATAGCCGCGCACCCAGTTGTGGTCATAGCCCACGCAGGACAGGGTTTCCACGGTATAGCCCCAGATGGCTTCCAGACACATGCGCTCGCCGGGGGCGTGCAGATGGGGTTCGAAGGTGATGATCTTGGTGTGCTGGTCCAGCACGGTGTAGGCATGCAGCTCCTGCTGGTCCTTGTTGCCCTGGATGGAGATGTCCACGCCATTGCCGAGGCCCAGGGAGACCCGCTCGTACTTCGGTTCGTAGCCCTTGGGATGCAGGCGGAAACCGATCTCCAGGTGGCCCGTGGTGTCGCGGCCGTTGGAGTGCATGTGCACCGAGTCGGAAATCACATAGGAACCGGCTTTCAGCAGACGGCCGGCATCGGGGTCGAAGATGTCCGCATTGCGGCCCACTTCGTGCACCGGCCAGCTGGTGGAATCACCGTCCTGCACCACGTTGCCACTCTCGTCCACCTGACCCGTGCTCCAGATCATGTGGTGGAATATGAAGCGGCCGCCCACGGTATCGCGACCGGTGCCGCCGGTGGGCACGTCATTGACCTCGACGATCTCCACGGACTTCACGTAACGGTCCTCTTCCAGGGGAATCTGCACCCGGTCGATCTCGCCCCACCAGTCGGGGGTGCCGGCCAGTTTGGTGACCGGGTTGGTCTTGACGATCACGTCCGGCTGGCCGGCGCGCCACTTGATGGAGTCATCGAACACCAGGGCGGGCGGCGCATCGGCCTCGTTGCCCTTGGGGGTGCCGCTGCGGGCCCAGGTGGAGATCTTGGCCAGTTCCTCATCGGTCAGGGAGGGATCGTTCTTGTACTGCTGAATGCCGATGTCTTTCTCCGCATACCAGGGGGGCATGGCGCCGGCACGGTCCCGCAAACCCGTCTTGTATTCGATCAGTCCCGCATAGGGGGCAACCTGGTCATAGGTGATCAGGGGCATGGGGCCGGCACCACCGGGACGGTGGCAGTTCTGGCAGCTGCGCTGCAGGATCGGCTCGATGTCCTTGTGGAAGGTGACATCCTGAGCCGACTGAGCGCTGGCACTCAAGGGTAAGGCGGACGCGGCCAGATAACCCAGCGCCAGCAGGGGAACTGTCCAGGGTTTGCGTCGGTTCGGGGGGTTGGGTGACATCATGACTGCTGCTCCTTTGATAATTGTTTTCAGCGTGAAATGACTGTGATTAACCGTCGGACTGCCAACAGGTAGCCGGTGGGTCTGGGGCAGGATTGGAGCAAATAAATATTTGGTTGTCTGCCGAATTCCAAAATTCGCTGTCGAATTTTGAAATCCGCAGCAATCGACAGCGGTGGGATTGACCGGTCCGGCGGCCCCCCCCGAGCGGGGGCCGCCGGACCGGTCACGGCAGGCAGTGCCGCTACAGACTGAAATCCAGGCTCATAGACAGGGTTCTGCCGAACGGATCGTAGATCCGGGTTTCCAGGCCGCCGGGAATGGGCAGGGCGTCGGGTTCCCAGTCAAACACGTTGTTCATGTTCAAACCCAGAACCACGTCGCGGCCAAACCCGAACAGACTGTCCAGGGAATAGTTGTAATTGAGGTCCACCTGGTAACCGCCACTCACCTCGGTGGGACGGGTGACCGCCGTCTCCGGCAAACCGGGTCGGAACGGCGTGATGGGGGCGTTCTCGTTGAAGGTGATGTCGGAGGTGTAACGCAGGCTCCCGTGCACCCGATGATCCCCCTTGAACCAGTCCAGGGTGGTGACCGCCTTCCACTCCGGCAGGGGCGGTGCCTTGGCGGTTTGCCCGTTCTGGAACCCTACGGCCACGAAACTGCCGTCCAGGGTATCGAAGATGTACTCGCTGATGTAGGACGCCCGGTAACCCTGTTGCCCACACTGATCATCCGCACCCCGCAGAACGTGGACGGCATCGATGTGGCCGTGTATGACTTCAAGACCCGTTATCGCCTGCCGGAGAGCAACTGGGGCAGCTTCAGTCTCAGCCTGGATGCGTCGATCTATGACAGCTACCTGTTGACGGAATTCAACGGCAGCACCCGGGAGATGGCCGGCTACCGTAACGGCGATACCGGCAAGGCACCGCCGCTGCCGAAGGTAAAGGGTACTGTTGCCGTCAACTGGATGCGCGGCGATCACAATGCCCGCGTGTCCACCCGCTTCAACGACGACATCATCTTCGGACCGCTGGACCCCATCACCCGGGTAGCACCGCCCATCTTCAATGCAGGGGACATCGTGCGACCTGCGGAAGTGGGTGGTGGCTGGCGGGTGGACATGAACTACGGCTATGCCCTGCCTGACCTGTTCGGTTTCGGCTCCGGCACCCAGATCGGCGTGTCCGTGCGCAATGTGTTCGATTGGGAGCCCACGCCGCTGCCGGTACAGGGTGGCTTCGAAACCCGTCTCTACGATCCATACGGCCGCATGTTCACCGTCAACCTGGACTTCGAACTGTAAACAGCTGCAGTTCGCAGCCAGTCACATCACGCCGGCATCATCGATGCCGGCGTTTTTTTTGTAACCTGGATTGGCTTGCATCTGTTTGCCCCGTGGAATACCGTGCTGAACCATGAGTTGGATCGGTGATGTTTTTCGGCTGTTGGCCTTTTCCCAGTTGGTGACGGTGGCGCTGTATTTTGTGCTGCACCAGCGCAATGTCATCGGACGGCTGATCGCCCTGTTGGCGGTGTGCCTGATGGCCTATGTGCTGGCAGATCACAGCGCGCTGGTGGACAGCAGCAATACCACCTATGTGATGTACCGCATTGCCACCCTCACACCGCTGGTGCTGCTGGTGATCGCCCATCATCTGTTCGTGGACGGTGGCAGAATTCACAAGTCCATCTGGGTGCTGGCGTTTTTCTATATCGCCGTGCGGTTCGTCGGCATTCCCCTCTACGATCCGGGTATGCCCAACAGCAACCTGTGGTTCGTGGTGATCTATGTGATTCCCCAGACCATCATGCTGTACCTGTCGGTGCTGACCATCTACCTGGCTGCCCGCGGTTACCGTATCGACCTCATGGAGGAGCGGCGCAACTTTCGCGTCGTGTTCGTCATTGCCATCGGCATCTTGCTGGCCATCCGCACCGCCAATGCCTACTTCAGTTTCGCGGATCCGTTTTTGGACAACATCTGGCTGTTCACCATCGAACCCCTGCCGGACTATGTATTCCCCACCTACGTGTTCATCATCACCCTCGGCTTCAATCAGCTGATCTTCCGGCTGCACAAAGACGCCTTCAACCTGATCACCCTGCCTGCCCAGGACTGGACCATCCCCGAGACGCCAGCGGCTCCCAGCAAAGGGGTCAAGGGTTCCAATCAGAGCGCCATCGAGCGCATTCAGGTATTGATGGAGAAGGAGCGCCTGTATGCCACTCCCGGCTTCACCATCTCCGATCTGGCCCAGGCCATGTCAATGCAGGAATACCGGTTGCGGCGGCTCATCAACCAGGGATTGAAGTACCGCAACTTCAACCAGTTCCTCAATCACTACCGCATCGAGGAGGCGAGCCGGCGCCTGCAGCAGTCAACCGCTCCGGTGTCCACCATCGCCCTGGACATCGGCTATGGCTCTTTGTCCTCGTTCAACGCGGCCTTCAAGGCCCGCTTCGACATGACCCCGACCGAATACCGCAACCTGCACCGCTCCGGCAGCGGTGTGTGACCGGCATTACCGGTCCGGCCTACAGTGACGCGCCGTCATACACCTTGAATGGCAGGTTGGGGGAGTCCACACCGTCCAGGCAGCCGGTGTTGATGCGATAAAAACCCGGCTGGCGGCGGGTCTGGTGAAACGTGTAGATGCCACAGGTGCGGCAGAAATGATGCTTGGCCAATCCGGTGCCGAACACATAGGTGCCCAGGGCATCTCCCGCCACCTTGATCCTGATGTCCTTGGGGCCCACCACATAATCGGTCATCGTGGCACCTTTGCGGCGGCAGATGGAGCAGTTGCAGCGCAGCCCGCTGGCGATCTCCGGTCCGCTGAACTCAAAGCTGATGGCCCCACAGTGACAACTGCCGGTGTAGGTCTTCATGACATGGATCCTCTCGAGGGAAACGCGGTGGTCAATCGGTCATGCCGACGTAGCCCGGCAGGGTTGCCATGCGCTCCAGCCAGGCTCGAATGCCGGGATAGGAGGACAGGTTGAAACCGCCTTCGTGGGACACGTGGGTATAGGCGTACAGGGCAATGTCGGCGATGGTGGGGGTTGTGCCCACCAGGAAGGCATGCTGCGCCAGCTGTTGCTCCATGACGGCCAGGGCCCGGTGGCCGCCCGCCTGTTTGGATTCGTAGTCGGCACGCCGGGATTCCGGCAGCCCCAGATACTTGTTGATATAGCGGGCCACGGCAATGCAGGGCTCGTGGCTGTATTGCTCGAAGAACATCCATTGCAGTACACGGGCACGGGCCAGGGTGTCCGTCGGCAGCCAGGGAGAGCCGCTGGCCAGGTAGTAGAGAATGGCATTTGACTCCGGCAAAAATTCGCCATTGTCCAGTTCCAGCAAGGGAATCTTGCCATTGGGGTTTTTGGCCAGGAATTCGGGAGTGCGTGATTCCCCCTTGACCACGTCGATGTGCACCCACTGATGGGGAATCTTGAGAAACGCCATAAGCAGTTTCAGCTTGTAGCAGTTGCCCGACAACACATCGCCGTAGATTTTCAAGCTCATGGATAGTCCTGCGTGATGGGGCTATGGACGAGGTTCAGTGTATGCGCTCGGGCTTGTTGCCGCGCACTGCCGCCTCGTAGGCGCGGGATGCCCAAAGGCTGGCCGCCTCCGGATCATCGAAGATCACTTCGGGCGCCTCGTAATAGCTCATCTGGGCCAGCTTGCCCGCCTTGTTGTAGATGAAGGGTTCCAGGCCTTCCGCCTCGAACAGGGGGGCGGATTCATCGTCCGCCTTCAGGTACAGCACGTCTTTGGCCACCAGACCGATCATCAGGTTGTTGTGGAACACCCCGTGGCCACCAAACATGGCGCGTACCTCGACGGGTCCAAACTGGGCAAACACTTCGGGCAGGTAATCGACAAACTCACTCATGGTCTTTCATGGCTCCGGGTCAGCGGGTTTCGGGCGGCATTGCCGGATAACGTATCCATAAAATCGCACGCGTTCAAGCACGCAAAGGTTACGGGTGGTTTACAGCCCACTCCGCACCCCCGGTCCAGGGCCATGCAAGGCCGCTTCTATACAAGTCAGCAGGGGATGCCGTATGCTTCGCGGCCGTTATTCACCGTCAATGCCATCAACCCTATGCCCGCCATCGTCGTTTACACGCGCAAGTTCTGCGGCTATTGCACGGCCGCCAAGCAACTGCTGGAAAGTCGCGGTTACACCTTCACCGAGGTCAACCTGGACGAACAGCCCTTTGAACTTACCCAGGACATCATGCGCCGCTCGGGTCAGCGCACCGTGCCCCAGATCTTCGTGGACGACCAGCCCATCGGCGGTTACCGGGAACTGGCCGCCAGCCTGCGCAGCGGAGATTTTCCGGCGTAGATTTAAGGGGACGGAGGGATTACTTTTTGACCACTCTGACACCTTATTCAACCAGGCTGCGCCTCTTGCCGGGTGTTGTGCTCAATAGTGAGCCGCCGCGCGACACACCAAGCCGGCAGCATCGAACTCGAACACCTCGGCGCCCTGCCGCTGATCGTGGCGCTGGTAGATGATCACCAGACTGTCCACCCCGCTGGCCACTGACACCAGGCTGAAGTGAAGGTCGGGCCGGCGGGCGAGGGCCTTCTGCCAATAGGCTCCCACCGCGGCCTTGCCCCGCAGTCGGCCGCTGGGTTCGCCCGCCACACTGGCGATGAAGGGTGAGCTGAATTCAAAATCCTCGCTGTAGTGGGACAGGATGCGGGTCAGATCATGGCTGTTCCAGGCGGCGATCCATTCCGCTGCAAAACGGGCGGCGAATTCTTCGGTCACCCGACCCTTCATCTGCTCCCTTCCGGCGTGTTGCTGTTGTGTAGTGCCTGAGGGGGCGCCTTGGCCAGCAGGCTCAGGGGTACCACGAAGCCGAACGGCACAATGAACAGCAACTGCCACCAGGGACTTTCTCCCGCCTCGTTGAGTCGGCGCGCCCCGGCTGCCGCCAGCGGCAGAGCGGCCACCAGGACGACGATCTGGTAAGCCTTGTCGTGGATGACCTGGGCGATGGCGGCCACGATCACGAAGAAGAGGA
The DNA here is from genome assembly GCA_046047495.1 of Pseudomonadota bacterium. Taxonomy (GTDB): domain Bacteria; phylum Pseudomonadota; class Gammaproteobacteria; order Pseudomonadales; family Pseudohongiellaceae; genus NORP240. The sequence continues at coordinate 6,200 of JBJOHV010000015.1, forward strand.
AGAACCACCAATACTCGGCGCGGCTGGCGGTGCCGGCAAAATCCGCGTAGTGGGTGAAACCCCGCTTGACCGCCATCATGGGTGAGAACGGCAGGTCGTCGCTGGGAAGGACCAGTTCCGTACTGTCGACGCCGAACACCGAAGCCAGGGCATGGACGGATTCCAGGGACGCCTTGCCGGTGCTTTCCAGGCGCTGGATCGTGCGCAGATTGAGCCCGCAAGCCATTGCCAGCTGCTCCTGGGACCACTGCCTCGCGTTGCGCAAGGCTTTCACCCGCCGGGAATCGATCTGCATGGATAACTCCTTCTGTGCTGACTGACCGGGTAAACCCTACCGCCAAACCATGCTGACATGCTACGGCAATGACACGACAGTCCCACGACGCGGACATTTAAGGGGACGGAGGGATTACTTTTTAATCCCTCCGTCCCCTTAATTACGTTTGTAATTGCCGGTCAGGCGCGCCATCAGTTGCTGCTGACCCCTGAAATCCAGCTCTGCCAGTCGGGATGCGTATTTCTCGCCTCTGGTGCCGCTGAAACGGGTCGCGAATTTTCCGCCGCGGGTAATCTCCAGATCGCCATTCTTGCTGGCGCGATACGCAAAGCCAAGATCGTCAGCCTCCGATGCCATCAGCTAGAACCAGTAATCGGCCACGCAGCGGCCGTCCATGGGCAGATCCTTGAATGTCACCAGCCCCTCGAAGCGCCGGATGGGCACCTGTGCCACCAGTTCCGGTTCCGTCAACCTTAGGTTCACGGCGATGCCGCGCCTTCCGTCATCCCGGGGCGCCAGTGCCCGCCAATAGGCCACGCAGCCGCAGGACGGGCAGAAATGAAACCCGATCTCCTTGTCGCCCCGGATATAGACCTGGGTATCTCCGGCCACCCGGATGTCGTCACCTTCCCAGCCATAGGCCCACAGCACGCCATAACGCCGGCACACCGTGCAATTGCAGGCGGTGGCTGAGTCGGGCACGCCGTCCAGTTTCCAGGTGACTGCGCCGCAGTGACAGGACCCTTGCATGATTGACTCCCGTTAATTGATCCGGTGACCAGGCGCAGAGAATAAAAGCTCCATGACCGGATTGCCACTCGCGGGCAGCGGACTTGTGCTCACCGCCCGCGAGGTGCACCATCGGGAAAAATCAAAGTACGCTGACCACTGTCAATCACCCCTGCGATCCCATGGCTGACCGAGACACCTGGAACGCTCGTTACCTGGCCAAGCCCCTGGTGTGGTCCGCCGCCCCCAATGCCCTACTGGCGCAAGCCACCCGGCAACTGACCCCGGGCAAGGCGTTGGATGTGGCCTGTGGTGAAGGCCGCAACGCCATCCACCTGGCGGAACACGGCTGGCAGGTGACGGCGGTGGATTTTTCCGATGTGGCCATCGGCAAGGCCCGGCAGATCGCCGCCCAACGCGGCCTCACCATCGATTGGCGGGTGGAGGACATCAATACCCTGACAGTGAGCCCGGCCAGCTTCGATCTGGTGGCGGTGGTGTTTCTCCACACCGGATCGGCGCAGCGGGCGCAATGGCTGCCCAAGCTGGTGAACGGGGTGGCACCGGGCGGGCTGTTCATCTACATCGGCCACGATCCGCGCAACATCGTCGAAGGCGTGGGCGGCCCCCAGGACCCGGATGTATTACCCTCCCTGGAATCCCTGCGGGAAAGCCTGAGCGATTTTCATATCGAGAGGGCCGAGGTATTCCGCCGCACCGTGACTAACGAAACCGGCCACGGGGAAAAGAGCGGACAGGATTATCAGGACGCGACCGCGCTGGACACGTTCATCATCGCCCGGCGCAAGCCGCAATAGTCAATCGTCTGTCACTCCCGGGACAGCAACCGCCACACGTTCTCCACCGCATCCACCTTTCCCTTCAGGCCGCCGGTGATCGGCTTGCTGTGCAACAGGGTCATGTCGTAGGCGCCTTCGTAATGCAGCCGCACCTCCTTGTTGTTGACAGAAAAAGGAGGGCCCGCCATGTGGGACTGATCATAGGCCAGGGAGATCAACAATTGGGGCGCCCTGGCGCTGATGTTGGTGAGGTGTCGGGTGTAGCGCTGGCGCATGGGCTCCGGCAGGGCGATCAGGGCCGCCCGGTCATACACCGCATCCACCGGTCGCAAGGTGTCGCGGCTCAGGGCATACACATCCCCCACGTACACATCCAGGTTGGGCGCGGCATAGAGTTTGAGATTGCCGACCGGTGTCACAACCGGCTGCACACCCAGCTCGTCAAACAATTGTTCGATGGCGGATTCCACCAGCTCCACAGCGGCCACCTTGTAGCCCTTGCCCAGCAGCCAGGCGATGTCCAGGGTCTTGCCGCACATCGGCACAAACACCCGGCTGCCGGGAGCCAGCTTAAGCGTGTCAAGGTGGCTGACCAGCAGGGGATTGACCGCGGTCTCGTGAAAACCGATTTCGTTATTGCGCCATTTCTCGTGCCAGAATTCAGCGTTCATGGAGCTGATGCTTTCCTCTTGTTGGTTATCCAGGGCTTCCGGGTCAACGTGACTGCAGCTGTTGCTTGAGATCCCTATAGGCTGACTCGATCAGCGCCGTCAGGGCCGCCCCGTCGACAGGCGTATCGGGGCGCAGCTTCACATGCCGCATGTGCTTGCCCGTTCCCGTGAGCAGACTCTCCGGGTCCGGCAAGTATGCGCCCTGAAAGAATCCCAGATTCACATGGGAGGTGAACACATCCACATAGGCGAGGGCGGCGCCCTGCACACAGGCGGTGGGCTGGCCATCGTGCAGCGTTTCGGTCACATCGGCGCCGCAGCTGCGCACGACACCATACCAGTGTTTGGCCAGCGCGCCCAGGGCGCCGGCATGTTCATCGAACCAACGGGCCACCTGGGGGTCGGCATGAGTGGCGCTTTCCAGCAGGAATAGACGGGTCATGTCAAAATATCCACCATGATTCTGTGCATCAGGCCAATCTGCCGTGCGGTGTCCATGACATCAAACCTGGTTGGCGGGATCAACTGCGGGGTGGGTTCTTCTAGCGATCGGCCGGTGTGACGAGGCCAAATTGCGAGAGAATCAAACTGAAGCCCACTGCCGAATCGCAGCCTACTGTTATCGCTGCAATCCATTGGAGTGCAGCTTGAAAATGCATCATCCCGCTCATTGGCTACGGCAAGTCTGCAACCGGGTTCAAACCGTCAGCGCCAACACACAAACGGAGTACAGCGCAAACAACACCGACCACAGCTTGAAGCGTTGCGGAAACACCATGACCAGAACCATCAGCAAGATGCCCACCGAAGGCACGGCGATGGACGGCACGATGGCGTTCTTGTACATGAAGATGTTCACGTAGGGTCCGACCAGGAAGTACAGCAACATTGACAAGGCGGAAAGCCGACCGAGGTGCTGGCTCTCCTTCAACATGTCCAGTTCGCCTTCCTCCGGCGCCGAGAGTGCCATCTCGGCGGCACCGTAAAGACAGGAGGAGCCGAATACCAGCACGATGAAGTCCGGGAACGTCCACTTCTCGATGGTGCGAAGGCCCCATCCCACCCACCACAGCTGCAGAATGTACAGCATGATACTGAATGCCCAGACCACCGACGACCAGTGAAAGATCACCCGATCATGCGCACGGGTTTGCAACGCCATGGTGTGTAACAGCCGTGTGATGGCCAGGCCGAGGATGATGGAGACGGCGATAAAAATGTATTCGTGCTGGGTCATGCTAGTCTTTCCACAGGGCTGTGGCTGCCAGGGCCGCCGTGGCCACTTCGTACAACAGTGCGCCGTAGGTGTAGCCGCCCACATCATCGACTGCCGCCACCAGGGAAATCAAGCGCGCCACCGCCAGCGCCCCGATGGCCAGCGCGAGCAACGCCAGGCCAGACCGGTAAAACTCCGGCTTGCGCAGCGCCAGCAGACAGAACAGGCCAATGCCGGTTTGCAGCCCGCCATACATGGCACCGACCTCCGCAAAGGCATCGCCATTAGTCATTGCCAGTCCGGCGAACCCGGCGGGGACGCCCGGGGATACCAGGCTCACCAGCCCGTAGGCCATAAACACCAGCGCCGAAACGCCCAATACGGATCTTCCTAACAGCATGCCCTGGTGTGCTCCTGTGCAGTTTGACGGGGTAAGCCTGAGGTCATCGCTTTGACATTGCAGGCCGCTTGGAAACCTGATCGGTATTTACGTCGTGGGCAGGCGTTCGGTTCAGAGAGTACCCTCGCGCCTTAGCGGCCGCATCGTTCTCACGTGTTTGGGTTGTTTTTGTGGCTACGTGCTTCTGTGGCAGCAACCTTTTATGTCTGGGTAAAACACACTGCGCTACAGCTTGCGCCCCAGTTTTCGCTCAGCCAGTCGCCGTTCCCATCCGGGGCTTATGAAGCTTACCACTTCAAATGCGATCAGTCCCTGAACGATCAGCCCGACCCCAAGACCAGCAAAAATAATATAGACCACGGGCTCGCCATGAAAGGCGACAAGAAACACTGCCGCCAAAACCACATAGATAATCAAGAATTCATAAAACTCCTTCATGCGCTTGGCATACAGGAGGGCCCGTTGTTCATCGGCTTTCAACTCATTTTCATTCGGCATTGGCTCGTCCTCTGGTTGTAGAAGAGATAGATCTACCTCAAACACAGAAGCAAGCGCCTTGCACGTTTCCATGCTCGGCCGGTGGCCTTGTTCGATCCGCTGAATGGTTCGGGTGGTCACGTTGGCCATTTCGGCCAACTGGCTTTGCGACCACCCCCTCTTCAGTCGCAGCTTTCTTACAATCATGGCGCAACCCTTGCGGTTTGAGGTGAGCCGATTCTTGCGGATCCAGGACGGATGTAAAACGAAACGAACACGAAATTCACACGAAATCCCTATGACAGTTTAATAAAATCAGCAGGTTGCCAACGCAGTTTCGCAGCGCGCGATGACTGGCTCAATTTCTCGGTTTCTTGTCAATTAGAACATCCTGCTGCCATTTTCCAGGATTCTTGTCAGTGCGGTGAATACAGCCAACCCAGCAGCATGGCCTCTTCTTACCTTCGAGAAGCTCCTCAACGGTCCGTTCAATCCGCTTTGCTCGTGTTTTTTCCTGCTTCGCATCCTCAATCCAGCAAATGAATTCGTTTCGGGCAATGGGTGTCAGGTCTTCCCATAAACCACGGACCTGCTTTGTCTTGCTGAGGGCACCGGCCAGGTCTGCGGGGATTTCGTGTACGAGGCCGCCAGATAAAGTCGACATGAATGACTTACCTAAAATATCTGTTCGGTTGGATTACTATCCACTACGACACGATAGTGGATGAATGGAAACCCCGTTCACTTAATTGGTAGTAGATCACCTGAATTAAGTCGACCCACGAAGCGGGGTCGGCTTGAATGAATTGTTAGGTGCGCGATTGAATAGCCATTCTGCGAAAAGCACGTTTGGAATCCAGCAAAGCCAGGCTATGAACGGGTAGGAGGCTTCGAACGGAATGCCTGAAAGCATGCCGACGGGCAGATAGATACGCAGCGTGACGGCCGCAAACGTCAGTGCGAAGTTCCGCACCATCCATTTACGATGATCTGCCACTGCACCGCCACGGATGGATTTGAACGCCATTGCTCCAGTGAAAAGCCAAGCCAACGCCAGGCATGCGAAGCCAAGCCTTCCTGCCGCTCCGCCAAAAGCAAATACTGACATGTAGAGTCCGGCCAGGCCCCCGAAAAGAACGCCTATGCCTAGATAGGCACGCCCGAGCCACCGATGAAACTCACTGTACTTCTGGCGGAGTCGCGAGGAAAACTGAAATGGCCCAAGTGCTAGCGCGACCGATGAGGCAAAGATGTGAGTGTAGACGGCTGATTTGTGTGCCAGGAACGTGGCCCTCATATCGGGATGGACGGCCTCGCCTAGTGGTAGCAGTACATAGACGACTACGGCGTAGCCGGCTACGCCTAGTGCCAAGAAGTAAAGAATTACTGTGCTGAGTAGTTTCATAGGCGCATAACGCTTTACTAAGATACGCTTGGACTGACCCTAGAGCCGTGGACACTGTCAATGGTTACAATTGAAAGTGTCCACGGTTCTAGGGGCAGTCCAGTACATAGGACGACGGCGTCGTGAGTCCAACGTTGCTTTCGATCACTTACTCGATATTTGATATGGAAGAAAATTGTTGCTGCCAGGGATACAAGCGCACCTAGAACGATACTGAAGGTTCCGAATATCATGACTTCATCACCAATTTGCGACTAGAAACATAACATTTAAAATAGCGGGCCTTCTTTGTTCCCGCTGTTTGGCCGAGTCTAAACCCGAACCCCATGGTTGTGAACAATAAGTTTGGGACCCAGAAACTCAGTCTCTGGGGATACTGGGTTTCTCTGTAATTTGGAATCCGGGAACCCTGAATCTCCGATAAAGGGTTTCCCCGTATCCCGGAGCGGGGCACTCCAACCTGCTGCTTCAGCGAGGAATTACTCCATGCCGCATCGGATAACCCCATGCAGACCCGTGATCTACATGCGCGGGGGGTTTAGCTCTGACTTTACTGGAACGTTTCCGCGGAAACGCCCTTAGCTGTTTTCCAGTAACTCCAGCCAATTGCCGTCCGGGTCCTCCACCATGGCGATGGTGACTCCGGGGCGGATGGTCTTGGCGGGCACGGGGATCTTGTAGCCGGCGTTGCCGATGTGGGTGAGGGCGTCGTTGAGATTGCTGACGTGGATGGTCCAGTAGCGGTAGCCGGTGGCGGCGCGCAGGCCGCCGATGATGCCGTCGGCCTTGGGGGCGGGGTCGATGTCGACGATCTTCACCACCGTGTCGCCGGCCTTGAGGCGGCGCATGGTGCCGCCGCCGGGCATGGGGATGGTGGCTTCGTGGGGCAGGCCCAGCACATCATGGTAGAACGTCATCATGGCCTCGGGGTTGCGGGTTAGGATGCCGATGTCGATGGCGGACTTGGTGATGTGCAGGGTCATATCAGTGTCCTCGGTCAGGCGGCCGAGCCGTAGCCCATCACGGCCTTGGTCTCCAGGAACTCCTCGAAGCCTTCCAGCCCCCATTCGCGGCCGGTGCCGGATTTCTTGTAGCCGCCGAACGGTGCGTTGAAGTCGGGGCCGGCGCCGTTGATATGGACCATGCCGGTGCGCAGGCGTTTGGCGATGGCGCGGGCGTGCTCCGGTGCGCCGGTCACGTAACCGGACAGTCCATAATCCGTGTCGTTGGCGATGGCCACGGCATCGTCATCACTGTCGTAGGGCAGGATGGCCAGCACCGGACCGAAGATCTCCTCCCGGGCGATGGTCATGTCGTTGCGCACGTTGGCGAACACCGTGGGTTTGATGAAGTAGCCCTTGGCGAGTCCGTCGGGGCGGCCAGGGCCGCCGATTACCAGTTCGGCCCCTTCATCGATTCCCTTCTGGATCAGGCCGTTGATCTTGTTGAACTGGGCCTCGCTCACCACCGGGCCCAGGCGGGTCTTTTCATCCAGCGGGTCGCCCACGGTCACCTTGGCTGCGGCGGCCCTGGCGGCTTCGATGGCTTCCGCCATGCGGGCACGGGGCACCAGCATGCGGGTGGGTGCGTTGCAGGATTGTCCGCTGTTGTTGAAGCAGGCGAAGGCGCCGCCGCCGACCGCCTTGGCGAAGTCGGGGGCATCGTCCAGGATGATGTTGGCACTCTTGCCCCCCAGTTCCAGGCACACCTTCTTGATGGAATCCGCCGCCGCCTTGCCCACTTCGCGGCCGGCGCGGGTGGAGCCGGTGAACGACACCAGGTCGAATTCCAGATGGGCGGAAATCGCCGCCCCCACCGTGGGGCCGTCGCCATTGACCATGTTGTATACACCGGGCGGCAGCCCGGCCTCGGCGATGATCTCGCTGAGGATATAGGCAGACACAGGTGCGATCTCGCTGGGCTTGAGCACCATGGTACAGCCGGCGGCGATGGCCGGGGCCACCTTGCAGGCAATCTGGTTCAGGGGCCAGTTCCAGGGGGTGATGAAGCCGCACACACCCACCGGCTCCTTGACGATGGCGCTGGTGCCCCGCACTTCCTCAAAGTGGTAGCTCTTCAGAATGGGCAGGATATTGATGAAGTGGACCATGCCGGCACCCACCTGGGCGGTGCTGGCCAGGCTCATGGGGGCGCCCATCTCGTTGGAGATGGCGGTGGCCAGCTCGCCGGCGCGTGCCTTCATGCCGGCGATGATTTTCTCGATCACCGCCACCCGCTGCTCCACCGTGGACTGGGACCAGGCGGGGAACGCCTTGCGGGCGGCCCTGGCTGCGGCATCCACATCGGCGGCCGTGCCCATGGAAATGGTGGCGAAAGTCGCCTCGGTGGCAGGATTGATGACGCCCAGGGTCTGGCGCCCCTGTGGTTTTACCCAACTTCCGTCGATATAGAAATTGTCATAGGCCTTGGTCATGAAGCACTCCTGCAGCTAAGGGTGATAATCAATGGGTTGTCAGTTAGGATTTGGGCCTCAGTATAAATAAACACACCGGGAATATCTAAGCGCATTATGGCCAACACCGTCAGCAGGGCCCTGGGCCGCCGCCTCGCCCACTACCTTTCCAAGCAGTTGCCCGGCTACCAGCGCTTCGACATCGTCACCGTGCAGCGGGTGGCGGATACCATGCAGCCGGGGGACATTCTGCTGGTGGAGGGCAACAGCCGCATCAGCGTGGCCATCAAATACCTCACCATGTCGTCCTGGTCCCATGCCTGCCTGCATGTGGGCCCTGCCAGGTCCGCCATCGACGCACCGGTGCTGCTGGAGGCGGATCTGCAAAATGGTGTGGTGCTGGTGCCCCTCACCAAGTACGCCGACTACAACATCCGCATCTGCCGCCCGGTGGGCCTGACCGACGCGGAGCGCAATCAGGTGATCGAGTTCGCCCGCGCCCGCCTGGGCCATCAGTACGATCTGCGCAACATCTTCGACCTCATGCGTTACCTGATCCAGAAGCCCCTGGTGCCCAATGCCATGCGCCGTACCATGATCGGCCTCGGCAGCGGCGAGCCCACCAAGGCCATCTGCTCCACCCTCATTGCCCAGGCTTTTCAGCTCATCGATTATCCCATCCTGCCGCGGCGGGGCGCCGAGGGGGACGACGGCGAGGTGCCGCTCTACTACAAGCGCCACTTCACCCACTATGTGCCGCGGGATTTTGATGTGTCGCCCTATTTCAGGATCGTCAAGCCGACCCTGGAGGCCGGCTTCGATTTTCACGAGATGAACTGGCACGAGTCCCAGCGCACGGGGGGCCCGGCCCTGGGATCGCCCACGCAGGCGCAGTGACCTACCAGGTGGTGTGGGGTTGCAGCAGAAGGGAGGAGTTGCTGTAGCGGGGATCCAGGGTGACTTCCTCACCCAGCCAGGCGGGCCGCTCGAAGGGTTGGTCTTCACTGTCCAGTTCCAGCTCCGCAATCACCAGTCCCGCGTTGGCTCCCTTGAACACATCGATCTCCCAGGTCAGCCGATCCTGGTGAATGAGGTAGCGGGTTTTCTCGATGGTGAGGTCATTGCACATCTCCCCGATCATCTCCCGCGCATCCTGCAGGGGGATGGCAAATTCATGTTCCTTGCGGGTGATGCCGGTGGTGCGCTGCTTGATGGTCAGGAACCCCTGCTCGCCGGCGATGCGGATGCGCACCGAGGTGGCATTGCTGGTGGGGATATAGCCCTGCACGATGTCCACGCCGTCGGTCAACGGCGGCAGCCTGTCCTGCTGCACCAGGAATTTCCGTTCGATCTCGATCGCCATGCCAGCTGCCTACATGATCATCATCAGGGTCATCATGCCCGCCTGAAACTGCGGGTCGGTTGCCACACTTTCCGTAAAGGGATACAGCACGGTTTGCTCCGGCACCATTCCATTGGCCGTGGCCTCGCCCACCGTCACCACCCGCTGCAATGAACCCAGGGCCTGGATGAAAGCCAGGGCCCCCTCGCGGCTGCCGCTGTTTTGCAGGATCACCATTTCCCGGTCGTAGTAGCGGTAAGCATTGCGTCCTGGATCCGCCGCTGCCACGAAAGGCTCGATATGCTCGGGGGCGAACACACCGGTACTGTCCCGCAGGTCCAGGATCATACCGTCGCAATGTGACAGCGAGCGGATGATGTCTGCGTAGGTCACCAGATCGCCCCAGGCCCGGGAAAGTCCCCACAGGTGCACATAGCCGATGACCTTGTTGCCGTTGCTGAATTGCTGGACGCTGTTGAGGGTGGCGCTGCGGTAGCTGTCGTACAGGTCTTCGTATACCGACATCACAGTTGTCTGCAGGGGGCTGCCGTCGCGGGCCAGGCTCAGAGTCATGGGCCCGCCATCGCGGCTGATCACCCGCTCATCCAGCAGCCTGTCGCCGCGCCGCACACCGGCCTGCTGAGCCGGATAGCCGTCCAGCACGGCAGCCACCCACCACTGGCCGTCCAGTGCGACCGGAATCAGTCCGCAGTGGTAGAAGGGAATGCGTTGTTCACGGTGACTTTGATCAAAGGCCTGCTGCAGCAGGGTGTCCCAGCCGGATGCCCCCAAGTTCAAAGCGTCGGGCATGGCTGGGCATCCTTCAGACTGTCACGCGGGCCAGGGCCCGCTGACAGGCGGGGCGTTGGTAGTGGCGGTCGCGGTAGGCGAGGCAGGGAGCCGGCACCTGGAATTTGAAACGCTCGGCCCAGTTGAGAGTCTGGGCCAGCAGGATGTCGATGTTGGTGAAGCGGTTGCCGAGGGCGAACTCCCGCTCGCCCACGTGGCGGTCCAGTGCAGCCAGGGCCTTGGCGAATTCGAAGTTGGCGCAGTCCAGCATCTGGGGAATGCGCTGTTCCGGGGGCAGGGCGAAGCGGTGTTTGCCGTTGCTCCACAGGGGTTGCTCCAGTTCGGTCATGATGAAGAAGGCCAGCTCATCGTAGCGGGCTTGCTCGCTGGGATCGGCCGAGGGGCCGAGCCCCACTGCCGGCGCGCGGCGGGCGATGTGATTGAGGATGGCGGCGCTTTCCGTCAGCACCAGGTCGCCGTCCACCAGTGTGGGCACCTTGCCGTGGACGTTGAGGGCCCGGTAATCCTCGCCCTTGGCCCCCTTGCCGGATTCGTTGCTGGCCGGGTCGAGGGCCACATACTCGAAGCTCAGTCCGGATTCCTCCAGGGCCCACAGGGCACGAAACGAACGGGACTGGCCAAAACCGAACAAGCGCATGCTGACTCCTCCCCCGTGACCGGGTTCTTTAATTGGCCGCCTCGGCCGCCTTGTCGGCCTCGTATTGCAGCCTGGACACCCGCCGCAGCTGTTGCAGGGATGCCAGGTGGGAATAGATCAGTGCCAGGAGGCCCTGTTTGCGCAGGGTGAGAAAATCCTCGTCCGGCAACTCGTTGAGAGCCTGCTCATTGATGACATGGATGCCATCGATGTTGTAACGGCGGCCGTCGGCGCGATGCTGCAGCTGCACCTGCTGTGTGCTGAACAGCTTCTTGTCGGCGAACAGCTTGACGATGACCCGGGTCTGATTCAGTTGCTGGGCGTAGTTGGACAGGGCTTCCACCCGGCCCTGCAGGTAGTCGCTGCGCTCGCCCTTGTCATTGAACAGGGCCTGGCCGGTGGTTTCACTGAGCTGGGGGCTCTCTTCATCGATCAGCACCATCAGCTGGGAATCCTCCTCCGGGCCGGTGCGCACCACGGAAAACGGATAATTATTGAAGCTGATGGGCACCACCTGGGCCGGATACTGCGGTGTCTGGCAATACAGGTTCTGGCCTTCCTTCAGGCCCATGACCGCCACTGGAATGAACTCACCGCTGTCGTTGTTGTGGACGAACACCAGGGGGAATTCCGCCGCCAGGGCGAAGAAGTCCTGGGCCACGATGGGGATCAGGTGACGGTTCTTGTAACGGGTGTAATCGCCGCTGTCGTTGATTTTCAGTTTGGCGTGTTTGTCATTCTGCAGGGGTACGGGTGAACTCATGGTTTGCTATCCAGTCAATTTTGCGAATGCTGCGCATGGTAACCAGTCGGGCAGCAAAAGAGAACAAGGTCGGGTTTGGGCAAAAAATAATGGTGCCCGGAGGCACCATTATTCAATCACGGTCGAGCGGGCGACGGGATCAGTCGATGGCGAAGCAATAGAAGTAGCCGTTGCCGCCGGTGGCGATCAGGTTGTCCTGGTTGCAGCCACGGGAGCCGTGGGCACTGTTCCAGGAGGTGGGGTTCTGGCCGCCGCCCTGACGGTCGAAGTGACCGACCTGCGCCGTGCCGGCATCCGCCGTGCTGCTGGTCCAGTTGCTGCAGGTGTGGTCCGTGCCATCGTCGATGGTGCGGCCGTCGAGGGTGGAGCCGGTCAGGATGTCGTGCTGATTGGGCGTGTCACCCCGGCCCTTCACCATTTCACCCTTCTCGCTGAGGGAATTTTCCTTGCCCAGGAACATGCGCTCGCTGTGCAGCTGGTTCAGGTTCTCCGCCACCATCACCCCCTTGGCGTTGTACCAGGGGCCGAAGCCAATGCGGTCACGGGCGTTGACTGCCGGTTGACCGTTGGTTGCGTGGGCGCTCAGGTAGGCGCGCCAGGTCTTGCCGCGGGATCCCGCCGCCGTGGCCAGGGTCGCGCAGTGGGCATCGGCACCGGCCAGGCCGCCCAGGTTGGCGCCGTTGCCGGAGCCCACGCTGGTGATGAAGAAACTCATGGCGTTCTGCTGGGCTGCGCTTTCCGGTGTCAGCAGAGACAGGGAAGCACCGGCCCCCAGCAGGGCCAGGGAGGTGACTAACACGGTTTTTTTCAACGTCATTGCAAAACTCCTCGGTCAATTAAAAGGGGTCAGAGTCCGCGACCCTGACCCCTGTCAGTGGCTTTAATCAGTTCGGCAGGGCCATGGCGGTCAACTTGGGACCGGTCTGCAGAATGATGTACTGCTTGCCTTCGTGGACCCAGCTGCTCATGCCATAACCGCTGTCAGCGGGGGCAGCAATGGCCGCCAGCTGGGCGCCGGTGCGCTTGTCCAGGGCATACAGCATGGGCGTGCCATCGGCCGCCTCGTTGCCATAGACCAGCATGCCGGGCAGGGCCACCATGGGACCCACGGCACCGGAACCGGTGTTACCGATATCCAGGCCGTCCAGGTCCGGGTGGTTGCGCACCCGGTCCGGGGTCTCGCCCGCCGGTGTCATCCACAGGTGTTCACCGGTGTTGAGGTCGATGGCGGTGATGCGGCTGTAGGGCGGCTTCCACAGGGGCAGGCCGTTACGCAGGCGGGGCGAGGGCCCGCCATTGGCGGCGGCATACTGGGACAGGGTCACCCCGGTGGGGGCGGCGTAGTAAGTGTCCGCTTCCTCGCCAGGCACCAGCTGCCGTGCGCTGCAGCTGTAGCGGGAGATGACGAACATGACGCCAGCCACCGGATCAGCCACCGGCGGGTGGGTGATATTCACCGAGCCGGAGGGACACATCAGGGAGGCCAGCTTGCCGGAAGGATGGTCACGCTGGATGGGCGGATTGAACACCGGACCCAGGTTGTAATCCGCCACCGCCTGCAGCCCCTGCAGACGCAGTTCCGGGGTGAAGTCGATCAGCAGATCCTCGCTGGCACCCACATATTCGAACGGCGCCGGCTTGCTGGGAATCGGCTGGGTGGGGGAGAGCTTTTCGCCGGGCACCGTGGAGGCCGGCATGGGCACTTCCTCGATGGGCCAGATGGGTTCGCCGGTGGCGCGGTTGAAGGCGTACACATAACCCTGCTTGGTGGCCTGGGCCACGATGGGGGTCTGACGGCCGTTGACGTTCACATCCAGCAGGATGGGCGCGGTGGGCGTGTCGTAGTTCCAGATGTCATGGTGCACCAGCTGGTAGTGCCACTTGCGCTGGCCGGTGCGTACGTCCAGGGCGATCAGGCTGGTGCCGTACAGGTTGTCACCGGGGTGATGGCCGCCGTAGTAGTCGATGGTGACACCGTTGGTGGGGATGTACACCATACCCAGTTCCGGATCGGCGGAGATGGGGGCCCAGGAGGACACGTCACCGGTGTATTGCCAGGCGTCGTTTTCCCAGGTTTCGTGGCCGTATTCGCCGGGCTTGGGGATCACGTTGAATTTCCACAGGAACTCGCCGGTGGCGGCGTCGTAGCCAAGAATGTCACCGGGCACGTTCTCGATACGGGACTGGTGATAGCCCTGCTCCGCAGAATTGCCCACGATCACCACCCCGTTCACCACGATGGGGGGCGAGGAGGAGGTGATGTAGCCGCGCTCGAGAGGAATGCCTTCATAGGGATCGTAGGGATGGCCCAGATCCGCCAGCAGGTCCACCACACCGGTTTCCGGGAACCCCTCGACGGGCACCGGCTTGCCGAAGCCTTCCAGCGGTGCGCCGGTTTCTGCGTCCAGGGCGGTCAGGAAGAAGCCCGGGGAGATGATGTAGATGACGTCCTTGCCATTGACCTGGCCGTAGCCCACGCCCTTGCCGTAGTCGGCCCGCATGGAGTATTCCCAGCGACCGGTGTCCGGCTCCCGGTAGGACCAGATGGTGGCGCCGGTCTTGGGATCGATGGCGACCACATGGCGGCGGGCGCCGGCCACGGTATAAAGGCGGCCGTTGATGTAACTGGGTGTGGAGCGGCCGCTCTGGGCCTGGAAGCTGGCACCGTCCCATTCCCAGGCCACTTCGAGCTGGTCGAAGTTTTCCGGGGTGATCTGGTTGGCCGGGGAGTAGCGGGTGTGGGCCCAGTCACTGCCCAGGGTGGTCCATTCCACGGTGTCCGCTGTGACGTCGTTCTGGGCAAAGGACAATGCCGGTAGCAGTAGCAGGGACAGCAGGGCGAGTTGTTTTTTCATTATGGTGACCTCTGCAGAGGATTGTTGTTTGTTCTGTTCCCCCAAGGTAGTCCCGTTCCGGGAAAACCAGGCTGTCGAGGTTACCCCAGAGCCGGTTTGAGGACAACTGCGGCACAGGAGTGGATTGCCCATCGAGGGGGAGAGCCAGTGTGAATTGCCAGCGGGGGGCGCAGGGGGTGGCTGCAGACCGCGCCCGTCCCGGGTGCCTTCGCTCCGAAAAAAGCCCTGGAAGGCGGTCTTTTTTCTGCGCTCAGCGCTGGTCTTTGATTGCTGCCACCCCCTGCGCCCCCCGCTGGCTCGACACTCACTGCCGACTCCCTGACTGCTTGGCCTGTTTTTAGGATCAATCGAAGTCGATTGGAATCCGGCACGGCATTTAAAGGTCGCTGTGGGCGCTTGCCCGGGCGACCGTACGCACAGGGGTGAGGCCAGCGTTTACAATGCGTAGCATTGTGCGCAGCCGAACGACAGCCATCTGCGATGGCTGGCTGGGCCCGGCGCGTCCGAGCCCCCAGGGATGGGTTCACGGCGTGTCCCCCGGGCAAGCGCCCACAGCGACCCTCGCAACTGGCAGCTGACGTGCCGGCGGAAGGCAATCAACGCAGGGTTGCAGTAGGTCGCCGGCGCAGGAAGGCGTAAAATGCGCGACCATGTCCTCAAGGAAGCCCGCCCCATGATCCGCCTGTGGTTATTCGCACTGCTTCTCGGCAGCCTGGTCGCCTGCACCACCAATCCGGTGACCGGCCGCAGCGAGCTGTCCCTCATGTCGGAACAGCAGGAGCTGGCCATCGGCAACGAGCAATACCGGCCGGCCCAGCAGAGCCAGGGCGGGGTTCTCAACATCGATCCCGGTCTCAGCGCCTACGTGAATGAAGTGGGACAGCGCCTGGTGCGGGTCAGCGACAGGCCCCTGCCTTACGAATTCGTGGTGCTGAACAACTCAGTGCCCAATGCCTGGGCGCTGCCGGGCGGCAAGATTGCGGTCAACCGGGGTCTGCTGACCGCCCTGGACAGCGAGGCCGCCCTGGCTGCGGTGCTGGGTCACGAGATCGTCCATGCCGCGGCCCGCCACAGTGCCCGTGCCGCCACCCGCTCCATGGTCTTGCAGGGCGCCCTCATAGCCGGCGCCATCGCCACCTCCGACAATGAATACTCCGGGCTCATCGTCGGCGGTGCCGCGCTGGGGTCGGAGCTGATCAGCCGCCGTTATGGCCGGGACGCGGAACGGGAATCGGATTTCTATGGCATTCAATATATGGTGAGGGCCGGCTACGATCCCAACGGCGCGGTGCAGCTGATGGAAACCTTCGTGGGTCTGGCGGAAGGGCGTGATCCTTCCTGGCTGGATGGCCTGTTCGCCAGTCACCCGCCGTCCCGGGAGCGTCTGGACTCGGTGCGGGCCCAGGTGGCGGCCATGGACCTCAGCGGCCTGCAGCTGGAGATGGGCAGCGAACGCTATCAACAGCAACTGGCCTTCCTGCGGGAGGCCGAACCGGCCTATGCCTTGCTGGATGACGCCCATGAGGCGATCCGCGACGATGATCTGGAGACCGCCATGGACAAGCTGCAGCAGGCCAATACCCTGCTGCCCCAGGAAGCCCGCTTCGATGGCCTGCGGGGCGACATCCTCCTGACCCAGCGGCGCTATCGGGAAGCCATCGAGGCCTACGACGTGGCCCTTGGCAAGAATGCGGATTATTTCGACTATTACCTGGGCCGGGGCCTGGCCAACGCGCGCCTCGGCAATCGGACCGAGGCCCGCGCGGATTTGCAGCGCAGCGTGGATCTGCTGCCCACGGCGCCCGCCATGCTGGAACTGGGCAACCTGGCACTGTCGGACAACGATCGGGCCACCGCCAAGAACTATTTCCAGTCTGCCGCCGCCGCCCAGGGACCCATCGGCGAACAGGCCGTGGCCGCCTTTCTGCGTCTCGATCTGCCGGACAACCCGGGCGCCTATCTGACGGTGCAGGCCCTGACCGACCAGCGCAACCAGATTCTGGCCGCCATCACCAACAACACGCCCCTGGCCGTGGGGCCGGTTAGCGTGGAATTCCATGCGGTGATCAGCGGTCGCCTGCAGTCGGTGACCCGCACGGTGAGCAGTCTGGCGGCTGGCTCCACCATGACAATTGGTTCCGGTCTGGTGCTTCCCGAGGGGGTGGTCGGCAATCCGGACAACATGCAGGTGCGTCTGGTGTCGGCGGCTGTCCCCTGACCGCCGTTTCTGTTTGTCACAATTTAGGCATCGATTTCAGGCGGAAGGGAGTTTACCTTGTCGGGCTGGCGGTAGGGCAGCCACGCCATTGGACTGGTGTGCTGCCAATGCGGCCTGATCTGATGCCCCCATCCGTTGCCCGGCGCATCAGACACCTTATTCGGAACGCCCATCACGGAGATCGTTGTAATGACACATAGCTTGGTAAAACCGCTGGTACGGATCAATCTGCTGCTGCTCGCCCTGGCGTCACTGGCGGCCTGCACCTCCGATACGGGTGCCTTCCCCCGCATCGCCAATCCACCGCCCTTTGATTTCGTCGACGGCCAGGAGCTGCGCAGCCGCATGCACCAGCTGGCGTTCGAGTTACAGGAGCTGGATCTGGCCCTGGCAGCCGATACCGACGGCCGTCCGGATTTTCAGCAGATGATCGTGGGCAACCTGCGGGATATCGAGCGCATCGCATCTACCCTGCAGGAGGGCGATCTCAGCAGCCGCCACACCTTCCTGCAGGACGGCATGGACAATTTCCTGGCCGACGTGGGCCGGGCCCGACGGGATGCGGAACAGAGCACGCCGCGCTATTACATGGCCGGTCGGGTATCCGGTGCCTGTGTGAACTGCCATCGCTCCAGCCGCTGAGGCTTGTCAGAACGTCAGCCCCAGGAACAGATAGAAACTGTCAGCATCGGAGCCGGCCGATCCGTAGGCGAGATAGGCCGGCCCCAGGGGGCTGTTCCAGCCGATGAAGATGCTGGAGGCATCCAGCAGGTCGCCGTAGTCGACATCGGCCTTGCGGTTCCAGGTGTTGCCGGTTTCGTAGGAGGCACCCAAATAGAGCGGCAGGCGGATGGCGCCGAAGTCATTGGCCGCCAGTTCGTAGGTGTAGATCAGACCACCGAAGCGCACGTGCTGACCGCTGAGACTGTCCTTGGGCAGCCCCGACAGATTCAGAAATCCCCCCAGCTGGAAGTTACCCAAAATCGACAAGGGATCCTCGTTGAGGAAGCTCTGGTAACGCAGCACCCCCCGCAGAGTGTGCCGTCCCCGGGAATACACCCGGTTGAACTCGTTGTCGATGCGGGTGGTGTAAGTGTTGATGTCGAGATACTGGTCACGGCTGCGGATGATCTCCGACTCGAACCTCCAGCCCCGGGTGGGGAACATGGCATCGTCGAGGCTGTCGTAGTACACCCGCAGCAGGCCGCCGCTCTGGTCATAGTCGATGCGGCCAAGGCCCACCAGTTCCGCCAGGACCTTGGGCAATCTGGCAACGCCATCGATGCGCACGGCGCCAAGTGACACTTCCAGCCGGTCAGTGACATTCAGGCCGATGCGCCCGGTGCCGCGCAGCTCCCGGGATTGCACGTCGCCGATGCTGGCGCCGTCCAGCAGATAGGGGAAATCCCGCTTCACATAATCGCCGGCCAGATTCCAGAAATACCCGGTGTTGCGCAGCGGCCAGTAGATGTCCGAGTGCACAGCCTTGTCGGTGCCGATGTAGGCCCAGCTGTACCATTCCGCGTTCCAGGGTGACAGGTTGCTGCGGCGATGGGAGGCGCCGATCTGGTAGCGGCTGAAGCTGCTGAAGTCATCCTCGAAGCCCAGTTTGAAATTGAGATAACCCGGCCCCCATTCCTTCTCAGCCACCTCCACCTGGAGAATATTGCCCACATTGGTCGTCTCCACCGAGGTGTAGATGCGGGCGAAACTGCCCTGGCCGTAGAGTCGGCTGATGGCCTGCTGGATCTGCGACGGTGAATAGGTGTTACCTGGCGCCAGCTCCATGCGGTCCAGAATGTAGAAGTCGCTCAGACGGGAGCGGTTCTGCAGGGACAGGGCGTCGATGCGCACCTCGCCCGGTACAGAGGCTGCCACCGCCGAGGGTGTCGCGCTGCGCAGTCCCTGCAGCGCGGCCAAGTGGGGTTGCTCGGCAAACGCCGCCGTGGCGGCATCCACGCCAGCCTGCACCGCGACCGCGATGCGGTCGAAACTGGACACCGTGACCCCTTCGATGCGGGGCTGGATGAGGATGTCGTCACTGTCCAGCAGGGAGCGCTGGTAGTTGACGTTGTTGCGGGTCAGCAGGGCGCTGAGCTGGCGCACGATGGTCACCCCCGACTGCAGGTCGTCCTGACTCAGCAGTTCCGAGGCGATATCCACGGCAATCACCACGTCGGCTCCCATGGACTTGGCCACATCCACCGGCAGGTTGTTGGCGATGCCGCCGTCCACCAGCAGGCGCCCGTCCCGCTCGATGGGGCGCAGGATGCCGGGCAGGGACATGGAGCCCTGCAGGGCATTGGCCAGATCGCCGTCGGACAGCACCACCGCCTCGCCGGTTTCGATGTCGGCGGCCACGGCGCGGAAAGGAATGGGCAGATCGTCAAAGCTGGTGAACTGGGGAAAGAAGCCCAGCATGCCGTCCACCAGGGCTTTCATGCCCTGTCCCTGGATCAGGCCCAGGGGCAGGCTCACCCCCCGGCTGCTGAGGCCGATGTCCAGTTGCACCGGAAAGTCGTCGATCTGTTGCTTGCGCCGGGTCGGCATTTCGCTGCGGTCCAGGTCATCCCGGTAACCGGTGTTCCAGTCGGATTCCTCGAACAGGCGGCGGATTTCCGCGGCCGAACGGCCGCTGGCATAGAGCCCGCCGACGAAAGCCCCGATGCTGGTGCCCACCACGATGTCAATCGGGACACCGCGACTCTCCAGCACCTCCAGAACACCCGCGTGGGCGCCGCCCCGGGCACCACCACCCGCCAGCACCAGGGCCACACAGGGGCGTTCCAGGTCAGGGGGGCAGCGATTGTCGGTGACCGGCACCTGGGCCCGGGCCGTCGAGGCGGCCATCGATAAAAGTGCCAGGCATCCCAATAAACGGCGTACGCCGCTCCTTTGACCCATGGTCAACAGCCTAAAAAGCGCCGGCCGGGCCGGGGAATACCACCGGGCTTTCCACGCCGTCGGCGGAAACACTGGACACCCCGAAGTAGTAGTTGTCGATCACCACGTTCTCCAGGGTGAACTCACCGACATCGCCGACACCACGGTGGAAGGTCCACTGGGGTTCGGTGGTGAGGCGCCAGTGCAGGCGATAAGAGGCGGCACCCGGCACCTTGTCCCAGCTCAGGGTGGTGTCGGGGCTGACCTGGCCGCGGATCTGGACATTGCGGGGCGGTTCCGGCGCCCAGGCGAGGTTGGCCAGCACCACGGCGTTGAGGGAGGTGAGCTTGGCGGCATAGGCGAAATTCACGTGCTCGATGGTGTCGCCGTACTGGATGCCATCCTCCAGGCGAATGTCCTGGTGCTGCTGGGTGTAGTTCTCGTTGGTTTCCATGATACGCACGGCGGGCAGGCCCACATCATTGAACGGACGGTGATGGCCGCCGCGGCCGAAACGGTCCAGGCGATACACCATCATGACGTCCAGGTTGGGCACGTACAGATCCGCCAGCCGATCCA
>JBJOHV010000016.1:0-47630 GCA_046047495.1 Pseudomonadota bacterium
GCCTGGAAGTCTCCGGCAACAAAGTGCGCAAGCTGGAATTCTGTATCGCCCAGGCCCTGGACGACGGCTGTGACACCCTGATTACCTGCGGTGGCCTGCAATCCAATCACTGCCGGGCCACAGCCATTCTGGGCGCCAGGCTGGGGTTGAAGGTGCACCTGATCCTGCGCGGCGAACCGCCGGCTGAGGCAGACGGCAATCTGCTGCTGGACCATTTGGCCGGTGCCACGATTTCCTATGTGCCTCAGAGAGACTGGGCAGGCCATGCTGAACTGGCCGCACGATTGCAGCAGAGTTATGCCGCCAGTGGCCGGCGTGCCGCTTTCTTTCCCACCGGTGCCAGTGATGAGGTCGGCTTGTGGGGTTATGTGGCTGCCTGTGCCGAGTTGCGGCAGGATTTCACCCGGCTGGATTGGACCCCGGATGTGATCGTGGTGGCCACCGGCTCGGGGGGCACCCAGAGCGGCCTCATTGCCGGCACGGCGCTGCTGGAAATGACGCCAAGGATAGTGTCTGTCGCCGTCAGTGACGACGGGGCCTATTTCGCGCAGAAAGTGCGTCAGGACCTGCACCTGTGGCAGCAACGCTATGCCATCCCCCTGGACGTGGATAAGCTGCCGGTTGTCACCTTGGATGATTACATCGGACCCGGTTACGGCAAGGCGGGACCGGAGGTGTTTGCCACCATCGCGGAGCTCGCCCGCCTGGAAGGTCTGTTCCTCGATCCGGTCTATACAGGCAAAGCGTTCCATGGCATGGTAACCGAGCTGGAAAAAGCCGCTCGAGGCCAGCCCAGTGCGCTGACCGGCGCCCGCAACGTGTTGTTCATTCATACCGGCGGTTTGTTCGGACTGTTCCCGCAGCGCCGTCAGTTCGAGTTTTCCTGAGAAGGATTTTATTATGAACGACTCCCGAATCCCCGGAATTGCCGCTCTGTTGTGTGGTGTGTTGGCATTTGCCTCCTGCGACTCCCAGCCCCCGGAGCCGGTGCAACAGGCGCCCACGCCGGAGGCCGCCTCTTCCAGCGGATATGGATCCGATGCCGACGGCCTGGCGGCAGCCACCACGAGCTATACAGAAACCGAGCCCACGGTGGCGGCCAACCTGGACAACAATGAATCCCTGCTGCTGAGTAATACCCATCAGCTGATAACCGAAGGACTGCGGTCCGGCGAGAGCTATTTTTCCGCCGATGGAAACCGCATGATCTATCAGGCCGAGAATGAGCCCGGCAATCCCTTCTACCAGATCTACTTGCGAGACCTGACCACGGGAGCAACCCACCGGGTATCCCCCGGTACCGGTCTCACCACCTGTGCCTGGATTCATCCAACCCAGGACAAGGTGATCTTCGCCTCCACCCACGAAGACCCCAATGCGGTGGCCAAGCAGCAGGATGAGCTCGCATTCCGGGAAAGCGGCGCCGCGCGGGCCTATGCCTGGGACTACGATCCCTATTACGACATTTACGAAACCGACAGCAACGGCGGCAACATCCGTAATCTGACCAATGCCCGCGGTTACGATGCCGAAGGCTCTTATTCCGCTGACGGCAGCAGGATTGTGTTCGCATCAAACCGTGAGGCTTACAGCCGGACCTTGAGTCAGGCGGAACAAAAGCTGTTGGAGGATGACGCCTCCTATTTCATGGATCTCTACGTCATGGATGCCGATGGAGGCAATGTGGTGCAATTGACCCATTCTCCCGGCTACGATGGAGGCCCGTTCTACAATGCCGACGCCAGCAAGATCGTGTGGCGGCGCTTCAACCCGGATGGCAACAGTGCCGAGATCTGGACCATGGATGCGGATGGCAGCAACCAGCGACAGCTCACGGCGGATGCCATGGTGTCCTGGGGGCCCTATTTCCATCCGAGCGGAGACTACATCATTTATTCCAGCAATCTGCTGGGCCATGCCAATTTCGAGTTGTTCCTGATCGATGTGGAGGGCAGTCACGATCCGGTACGGGTAACCAGCACCGACGGTACTGACATTCTCCCGGTGTTTTCACCGGACGGCACCCGGCTCGCCTGGAGCAGCACCCGCACCGCGGATGGCAGCTCCCAGGTTTTCATGGCGGACTGGAATGATCAGGCCGCCCGCGGACTGCTTGGCCTGGATTGAGCATGTTGACGGCCTGCGCACGCTGTCTGCTGCTGATTGCCAGTGCTGCTGCCTGGGGTCTGGTATCGGCCCAGCAACCGGTACCTGGGATACCGGCAGTCGTGCCAGCTGTGCCTGCGGAAGCTGTACAGGAGGCAGCGCCGGAACCCGCACCGCCTCCCATCCACCATAGTCTGAAAGTGATACTGGACCCGCAGGGTCAAAGCATCACCGTGGAAGACACAGTCACCCTGCCCGCCGGCAGTTCCACGACCGCGGACTTTCAGCTCAACAGCAACCTGGCCATCACCGGCAATTCGGGCACGCTGCAGACCCTGGGCAATGATTTGCCCCTGCGCGCGGTAGGCATCAATGCCGCCGGAGTCGAGACCGCTCCGGCCACCCGGTATCGCATCGGCATTCCACCCCAGGCCGGCAACCGCTTCGTCATCAGTTATACCGGCCGTATTCACCAGCAGGCGGTTCAGGATGCCGCCGAGTATGCCCGCAGTTTTTCCGAAACCACCGGCATCATCAGCGATCAGGGTGTTTATCTGAATGCCGCCAGTCGCTGGATTCCCGCATTTGGGGATGAACTGGTCACCTTCGACCTGCAGGTGGAATTCGCCGGCACCGCCGCCGACTGGACCGCGGTAAGCCAGGGCAGCAACCGCGGTCGCAACGCCTGGCAGGAGACCCACCCCATGGAGGAGGTGTACCTGATTGCCGCCCGGTTCACCGAGTACCGGGTGGCACACGAAGGTGTCGACCTGTTGGCCTATCTGCGCACCCCGGATCCGAATCTCGCCACAAAGTACCTGGATGCCACCGAACGGTACCTGGCGCTTTATGAGCCACTGCTGGGGGACTACCCCTTCAGCAAATTCGCCCTTGTGGAGAATTTCTGGGAAACCGGCTACGGCATGCCATCCTTCACCCTGCTGGGTGAACAGATTATCCGCTTTCCCTTCATCATCGACTCATCCTATCCCCATGAGATTCTTCACAACTGGTGGGGCAACGGGGTTTACCCGGACTACGGCAGCGGCAACTGGAGCGAAGGCCTGACTGCCTATCTGGCCGATCACTTGTTCCAGGAGATGAACGGTGCCGGTGCCGAGTACCGCAAGGATTCATTGATCCGCTACCGCAACTACGTGGCGGAGGGTCAGGACTTCCCCTTGCAGGCATTCACGTCCCGCAATTCCGCGGCCACCCAGGCGGTGGGTTACGGCAAGACCCTCATGGTGTGGCACATGCTGCGTCTGGAGGTGGGCGACAGTCTGTTTCTCGAGGGATTACGCAGACTTTATCAGGACTTCAAATTCCGGCGCGCCAGCTTTTCTGATATCGCCAGGCTGTACAGCGAATTGAGCGGACGGGATCTGCAGCCGTTTTTCACCCAATGGGTGCAGCGAACCGGTGCGCCGGAAATCCAGGTGGACGTGGAGCAGGTCAACGGCAATCAGGCCCGCATCATGTTTGCCCAGATCCAGCCCTCCGAGCCCTACGCCATGACGGTGCCGGTGGCCCTGGTGTATGCCGGTGAAGCCGAACCCCGTATCTACAACATTCCCCTGTCGCAGAAAGTCGAAGGGGTGATGGCGGAAAACTACAGTAATCTGCAGGCGGTGATCGTCGACCCCTATTTCGATGTGTTCCGCAAACTGCACCGGGCGGAAATTCCACCGGTCATCGGTCAGTTGTTCGGGGCGCCCAGGATCATGTTCGTGCTGCCCCGTGAAAACCGCGAACAGTGGCGCGCCATGGCCGAGGCGTTTGCCGCCGGAGTGGATGCCGAGATCGTCAACGGCGAGGACCTGTCGTTGTTGCCGGAGGATCGTTCCGTGTGGATTCTGGGTCGGGACAATCCCTTCAGCGCCGTGCTGCAGTCCCAGGTGGCTGAATTTGATGTGGCGTTTGCGCCACTGGCCGTCACCCTGGCCGGCAGCGAAGTGGAATACCGCAATCGGGCTACGGTGCTGACCGCCAGCCATCCTGCCGACAGCGAATTGGCGCTGGGCTGGATCCATGTGGACGACATGGCGGCGATGCCGGGCATGATCGAGAAGCTGCCCCATTACGGCAAATACTCCTACCTCAGTTTCACCGGCACCGAACCCACCAATGATGTCAAAGGCGTGTGGACCAGCAACGACTCCCCCCTGTTGTGGATCAGGCCGGAACTGACCGGCTTTCAATTGCCCATCCTGCCGGTGGTTCCGGCACTGGCGGAATTGCCGCCCAAATACCTGCCCGAGCAATTACAGCGTCATGTCACACAGCTAGCCGACCCCAGGCTGCAGGGCCGCAAGGCGGGGCAACCAGGCGCCGACCAGGCGGCATCCTATATCGCGCAGCAATTCAGGGACATCGGTCTGCAGACCCTGGGTGGCACCTATGTGCATCCCTGGGTGCACAGTTCCGCCGATACAGGAGAGCTGCACCTGCGCAATGTGATTGGCGTGATACCTGGCACTAATCGGCAACTCAGTGCCAGGCCCGTGGTGCTGGCAGCCCACTATGATCACCTGGGCGTGGATCCGGTCAGCGGCGCCGTTTATCCGGGCGCTGATGACAATGCCTCAGGAATCAGCGTGCTGATCGAGGTGGCGGCCAAGCTGGCCAGATCCTTTACGCCGCAGCGCACCATCATCTTCGCGGCCTTCACTGGCGAGGAGAACGGCCTGCTGGGTTCACAACGATTCATCGAGGCTCCGCCGGCCCCGTATCGCGGTGAGGATGTCTTTGCCATGGTCAATCTCGACAGTGTGGGACGATTGCAAGGTCGCAACCTGCAGATTTTCGGTGCCGACAGCGCTTATGAGTGGCCCTTCATGGCCCAGGGCATCGGATTCACCATCGGCGTGCAGTCCACTCTCGCACAACAGACCATTGCCAGCAGCGACCATGTCAGTTTCCTCAATGCCGGTGTGCCTGCCATCCATGTGTTCGCCGGAGTACATCCGGACTATCACCAGACCAGCGACACACCGGACAAGCTGGACTACGCCGGCATGTCAGACGTGGCGCTTTGGGTGGAGGAGGCATTGGTGTTCCTGGCCGATCGCACGACCCCGCTGCGGGTCAATCTGGCAGGCGCTGCTGTGGAAGTGAGCACCACCGCCGGCACCGCAAGGGAAGCGAGTCTGGGGACGGTACCGGATTTCGCCTGGGGCGGGCCTGGTGTACGGGTGACCGATGTCACGGCGGGGGGTGCTGCGGCGCTGGCGGGCATGCTGGCCGGCGATGTGCTGTTGCGCTATGACGACACGGAGATCAGCTCACTCCAGCAGTATTCCAATCTGTTGCGGGAGACTGCCCCTGGCACCGTTGTGCGACTGCAGATCCTGCGTGCCGGCCAGACCCTGGAGCTATCCGCAACCCTGCAGGCACGCTGAACCAGGGTCCAGTGTTATCGCCATTTTGGGGCCTTGGTATGCCGATCACTCAGCGACTGAGGGAAATCAGCAGGACACCCGCAACAACCGCCACCACCATCATGGCCAGAGCCACCCGGCCGTAACCGCGCCGGACCGGTGCCCAGTTATAGTTCTCCTCCTCCACAAACAAGGCATGGGGTATCTTCTTGCCGGATCTCATCGTCTGCTCCTGAACTGCAAATTCCACGGACACCATTAAAGCCTGCCTTCACGACCAGGCGATGGATCAATAAGGGCAATCTGCCGAACAATAAGGGCAAACCAGGGCGGGGGTATTGCCCCCAGTGTACCGGCCTGGTCCGGATTAGTGCCGGTTGCGCCGACACCGGTTTCTGGAGCGGTGGCGTCCTGCCAGGCCTTGTCATATAGTGGACACGGCGTTTTGCTACAACCACTGACTGCAAGTATTTGATCAACGTGCATACGGGAAATTCTCATGAAGTCCGTTACTTCACTGCAGCGTCTGGCTGCCGTCGTCATACTCCTGCTGGCGGGTTCTGAAGCCATGGCCCAGAAACTGGTGATCGCCCACCGTGGTGCCAGCGGCTATCTGCCGGAACATACCCTGGAAGCCAAGGCCATGGCCTACGCCATGGGGGCCGACTATGTCGAGCAGGATGTGGTGATGAGCCGGGATGACCAGCTGATCGTGCTGCACGATATCACCCTGGATCGTACCACCGATGTGGCCCAGCGATTCCCGGGCCGGGCCCGCAGTGACGGGCGACATTACGTGGTGGACTTCACTCTGGCGGAACTGCGCAGCCTGCGGGTCAACGAAGGTGTGCGTGGCAATGGCGGCCGGCAGGCCATCTATTCCCAACGGTTTCCCGTTGATCGGTCGGCTTTCCGCATCAATACCCTGGCGGAGGAAATCGAGATGGTACAGGGCCTCAATCGGTCCACCGGGCGGGACGTGGGCATCTACCCGGAAGTGAAGTCGCCTGCGTTCCATCGCGCCGAGGGCAAGGATCCCAGCCGGGCCATACTGCAGACCCTCAAGGACTATGGCTACACCAGCAAGAGCCACAAGGTGTTCCTGCAGACGTTCGAATTCGACGAGTTGAAAATCATTCATGATGAATTACTTCCGGCACTGGGCATGGATATCAATCTGGTCCAATTGTTGGGCGATGACGCGGAATACCAGTGGATGCTGGATGCCGCGGGCATGGCAACCCTGGCCACATATGCCGACGGCATCGGTCCGGACAAGGCCATGATCGTGCGGGCGGAAACCAGTGCCGCAGGTCCAGCCATCGCCAACCTGGTGCAACTGGCACATGCCAATGGCTTGCAGGTCCACCCCTACACGTTCCGACTGGATGAGGGACAGGTGCCGTCCTATGCCCGCGACTTTGAACACATGCTGGAAATTTTCTATTTCCAGGCCGACGTGGATGGTGTGTTCACGGATTTTCCCGACCGCGCGGTTAATTTCCTGCGCGCGCGCAATTAGGCTGCGGATTTCCCGGGGACCCTCATGGCCACCGTTCTCATCACCGGCACCAATCGTGGACTCGGCCTGGAGTTCGTCACCCGGTATCTGGACCGGGGTGACCGGGTGATCGCCACCTGCCGAAACCTGGCGAAGGCGGATCAGCTGCGTGATCAGCAGGGCAGGCATGCCGACGGGCAGTTGCTGTTGCTGGAGCTGGATGTGGCCTCACCGGACACCTTTGACCGGTTTGCCCGGCAGGTGCAGGACCATGCCATCGATGTTTTCATCAACAATGCGGGCGTCTACGGCCCCCGGCAATCCGGTTTCGGCAAGGTGACCGCCCAGGATTGGCTGCCTGTGTTGATGGTCAACTCCGTGGCCCCGCTGTTGCTTACCCAGGTGCTGATTGATTCCCTGCGCAATGGCCAGGGCAAAAAGCTGGTCTACATCACGTCCAAGATGGGATCCATCGATGACAATACCGGTGGCGGCAGCTATATCTATCGCAGCTCCAAGACCGCGCTGAACCAGGTGGTCAGGAGCCTGTCGGTGGATCTGGCCGGTGAGGGGTTTACAGTCGCCGTACTGCACCCGGGCTGGGTGCTGACCGACATGGGCGGGCCCAACGCCCTCATCGATACCCACACCAGCGTGCAGGGCATGATGGCCGTAATTGATTCACTTGGCCCGACTACCAACGGCCGGTTCTTCAATTACGATGGGCGGGAGATTCCCTGGTAGTGCTCAGGCTTGCAGGGCCGGAGCCGATAAGAAATCTGTAAATTCTCATATTGGAGTCCAGGACAGGCTGATGTCCATGAATGCGAAAATATTGAGATTGAACAAGGCGGGTCATCCGGTGGCGTGGCTCACCCGCGAAGAAACGGCGACCCTGATGGTCAAGGAACAGGTGATCTGGTCGTTGGGCAGCACCGTGCTCGAAATCCGCGGCGGCTACAATCGTCGCGGGCTGCAATCGGTCCTGCGACTGCCCAGTATCGTGGCCTGTGACGGCAAGGTGCATCAGGAATACTTCGATCCCCCCCTGGAAAACAAATTCCTGTTCCGCAGGGACAAGAACCTGTGCATGTATTGCGGCAACTCCTTCCAGGTTCACGACCTGTCACGGGATCATGTCAAACCACTGTCCCGGGGCGGCAAGGACACCTGGACCAATGTGGTGACCTCCTGCCGGCGCTGCAACAACCGCAAGGCCGATCGCATGCCGGAGGAATCGGGCATGGAATTGCTGGCCGTGCCCTTCGTCCCCAACCAGTACGAGTTCCTGTACCTGTCCAATCACAATGTGCTGTCCGACCAGATGGAATTCCTCAAGGCCAAGTTCAGCCCGCGCATCATCCCGTCCTGACACCCTGTCAGACCAGGAATGGAACCGATCGACCATCGATGCCCATCATGCCGAAATTGAAATCCGTTAGTGCTCTCAAGCTGACTCTGCTGTTTACCTGCCTGCTGACCGCCTGCCAGATCGCCGATGCACAACGCAGTGGAGGCTTCGTCGGTTTTTCCCGCACCATTGTGGACGACGCCATGAGCGGCGGTTATGGTGTGGACAGCGCGGACATCGATGGCGACGGCCTGCCCGACATCGTGGCCCTGTCCACCAACCCGGCCCGCTTCGTGTGGTATCGCAATCCCGACTGGCAGCGCTTCGACATCAGCAGCAGGACCACGGGCAATATCGCCATGGCACCCCACGACATCGATGATGACGGTGATGTGGATCTGGTGCTGGCCAGCGAATTTTCCCTGCAGGATTCCACCGAGGGTGGACTGTTGCAATGGTTCGAAAATCCGGGCAACCCGCAGGAGCAGCAGGAGTGGGTGGCGCGACGCATCGATGCCGTTCCCACCAGTCACCGGGTTCGCTGGGCGGACGTCAACGGTGATGGCAGGCTGGAGCTGATCAACCTGCCCATCATCGGTGTGGGTGCCACCGCTCCGGATTATGCCGTCGATCTGGCGCTGACAGCCTACGCCATTCCGCCCAATCCCCGCCGTGAACCATGGCCGGGAGTGACATTGGATAACAGTCTGCAAATGGCCCATGGACTCACTGTGGTGAACTGGGACAGCGATGACCGTGCAGATCTGCTCACCGCCAGTTTCAGCGGGGTGGACCTGTTTCAGTTGGGCGTACGAGGCCGGATCGTGGCCAGGACAGCCTTGGGTGCAGGGCAGACAGGGCTGCGTCCACGTATCGGCTCCAGTGAAGTGGGCCTGGGGCGGCTGTCGAGGGAGCAGCGCTTCATCGCCACCATCGAGCCCTGGCATGGCAACCAGGTGGTGGTCTATACGCCGGGCGGCGAAGAAGGGGAGCTGTGGCAACGCCGGATCATCGAATCGGATTTTGCGGATGGTCACGGCCTGGCAGTGGCCGATCTGGATAACGACGGACAGGACGAGATCATCGCCGGCTTCCGCGGCGAACCCTTTGGTCTCTTCATTTATCGCTTTGACTCCAGGGAAAACCAGTGGCAGGCCCTGGCGCTGGACGAGGGCGGCATCGCCCTGTCGGGTCTGGTCGTCCGGGATCTCGATCAGGATGGATTCCGGGATATCGTCGGCATCGGATCCGCCACCGGCAACGTGGTGCTCTACCGCAACCGCGGTCGCTGAGTGTCAAGGATCAAGGCTTCCTGCCTCAGTCCGGTACCCTGTTTCCGGCCACCCACACGCTCTCTATGGAGCGGGTATTCTCGATGTTGTCCAGGGGGTTGGCTCCCAATACCATGAAGTCCGCCCAGTTGCCCGGCTCAAGGGTGCCCAGGTCCGACATGTTCATGCAGCCGGCGGCCTGACCGGTGGCGGCATGAATCGCCTGCATGGGTGTCATTCCCGACTCCACCATCATCCACAATTCCAGATGCTCGAAATAGCCCTGGAAGCGGGCAGGGGGGCCGCTGTCGGTGCCCATGGCGATGGCAACGCTATTGCGGGCCAGTACGCCCAGATTGGCCATGGCCATCTGCAACGCCACCTTGTACTGCTGGGCGGATGCACTGTTGCGCATGCGGCTTTGACGCTCCGGTGAGCGCAGCACTTCCAGCACCGCGGGATCGGCCTCCTTCAGGAAAAACGGATCGGCGAAAAATTCCGGTTCGCTTTCATAGATGAAGGTGGAGACTTCCCGGGTGAGGGTCGGCACGTAGCACACGCCGCGCTCCCGCATCAGGCTCATGAGTTCCTCGTCCACGGGCAGGTCACGGATGCTGTGGGCGATCAGGTCCGCGCCGGCCCGTAAAACGGCCTTGGCATCGTCCAGGTAATACAGGTGTACCGCCACCGGCAGGCGCCGCAGGTGGGCCTGGTCGATGATGGACTGAAAGATTTCCGGTGCCGGCTTGGGCGTACTGCCCAGGTTGTCATCCACCCGGGTCTTGATGTAATTGGCGCCCAGATCGGCAGCCCGGTTCACTGCGTCCTGGACGGCCGTCACGCTGTCACCGCTGATTACACTGCCGGCGACGTACAGGCGTGCACGCTGCAGTTGGGGATCATCCTGTTCGTCCCGCAGGGCGAAGCCTTCCGCCTCGTCGCCGCCCAGGCTGTTCACGGTGGTGATCCCGTAGCGGGCATACAGTGCCAGCTGCCGCAGCAGATTGTCCCGGGTGTAGTGACCGCTCTCCAGGCCGATGACGTCCCCAACATGGCCGTGGGCGTTGATCAGCCCCGGCATCAGGGTCTTGCCGCTGACGTCCACCTGCACGGTATCTGC
This sequence comes from Pseudomonadota bacterium, assembly GCA_046047495.1. GTDB lineage: Bacteria > Pseudomonadota > Gammaproteobacteria > Pseudomonadales > Pseudohongiellaceae > NORP240. Next base: position 10,730 of record JBJOHV010000016.1, read on the forward strand.
CGGCAGGGTGACCGCTCCGGCCGGTCCCACGGCACGCACCTTGCCATTGCTGATCAGCAGCACACCCTGCTCGATCGGCGCCGCACCGGTGCCATCGATGATGCGGGCACCGACAAATGCAAGATTGCCTTCATTGCCAAACGCGGTCGAACCTGCCGCCAGCAGCAGCCAGGCCAGGACCGGTCCCAGGTGTGAGCGTCGAATCATGATGGGTCTCCTTGTGATGGATAGCATTGGAACCAAAGCCCGCTGAAAAATCAACGCCGTTCGCTGTGCCAAAATTGACCTGTCCGGCGTTCTGCCTTAGCCTGCGGAGGTCCATCAATCCACAACACCAACAAGGACTCCCGCATGAAATCCCCTGTCCGCACAGTCCAGACTCTGTTGTTCATCCTGCTGCTCGGGGTCGCCCAGCCGTTGCTGGCGCAGGTCACCCGCATCGAGATCACCGAGCGGCGCACGATCAGTGAACAGGGAGTGGCTTTCCATTACGAGGCCATCCATGGCCTGATACATTTTGTTTTGGACCCGGAAGACCCGGACAATCAGAAGGTGGTGGATATCCAATACGCACCCCGCAACGGGGCGGGGCTGGTGGAATATGCTGCGGACTTCAAACTGCTGGTGCCCTCCGCCGACATCGCCAACGGCAGCCTGGTGTACATGGTGAACAACCGTGGCAATGGCCGGGTGGCCCCGGAGATTTCCCTCAGTGGCGATCCCCTGTCGAAACAGGGATTCACCTGGCTGCTGACCGGCTGGATCAACGAGCTGGAGGCCGGCAACAGCCGGCTGCTGCTGCACGCTCCCGTGGTGGGAACACCGCAGCAGCCCATCACCGGCATGGTGCGGTATGAGATCACCACCGGTGGGCCGGACAATGACGTGAACATCGCCGGCGGGGGACACCTGGCCTACCTGCCGACGGAACAGGGGCTGCGTGATGCCACGTTGACCTCCCGCCTCAATCTGCTGGACCCACGGGTACCCCTCGACCGCAGCCGGTTTTCCCTGGCCGTTGCCGAGGCCGATGGCCGAAACCAGCCTGTCGTGACCCTGAATGTCACCGGCGGCATACAGCCGGGCCGAGTGTACGAATTGATTTACGAGGCCATGAATCCGGTGCTGTCCGGTGCCGGCATGGCGGGCATCCGGGACAGCATGTCCCTGCTGCTGCACCCTGAGGATGCCACAGGCGAACTGGCGCAACAGCTTGCCGGCTTCAATCTGCCCCCGTTGCAGCGGGGTATCGCCATCGGCAATTCCCAGAGCGGCCGGCTGCTGCGCCTGTTCCTGTACGAGGGATTCAACGCCGACCTGGCGGGTCGTCAGGTGTTTGCCGGTGTGATTCCGGTCATCACCGGTGCCGGCATGGGCATGTTCAACAACCGCTTTGCCATGCCGACCCGCACCAACGGCCAGCATGAAAACCTGCTGTACCCCAATGATCTGTTTCCGTTCACCTATGGTGACAGCACCGATCCATTCAGCGGTCGCAGCGACGCCATTCTGAAAAGATCCAGGGAATCCGGCACCGAGCCCCGGGTCATGCACATACAGACCTCACATGAGTACTGGGGTCGTGCCGCCTCCTTGCCTCACACCGATCCTCTGGGCACGGTCGATGCGGTTGTTCCCGACAACGTGCGGTTCTATACCCTGGGCGGCTCCCAGCACGGTTCCGGCAATGGCCAGGTCCGGCCTGCCGGCGCGGGGCAACTGCCCAACAACCCCAATCTGTGGGCACCTTTCGAGGACACCTTGCTGCTGGCCATGCACAGCTGGCTTGCAGAAGGTGTGGAGCCGCCGCCCAGCCGCTATCCCCGTATCGCCGATGGCAGCCTGGTACCCTCCCACCTGGCCGCTGGCCGCATCAATCCCAAGGCCTGGAATCCCTTGCCCGGCATCAATCATCCCAAAGCCATGTATCAGGTGGGCCATGCCGACTACGGTCCGCGCTGGATGGAAGAGAAGATCATTGATCACCACCCATTGGCAACCGACAAGTGGTATGTGGCCCTGGTGCCGGCGGTGAATTCCGATAACAACGATTCCGCTGTCAGTACCGTGCTTTCACCTTTGACACAAGTGCCAGTTGGCACATTCGTGCCCTGGAACCTCAGGGCGCCGGCCACCGGTGCGGAAACCGAATTGCTGCGACTGACCGGCGGCTATGTGCCGTTGCCGGCCAGTCCTGCAGTAGCCGTCCAGTCCCAAGATCCTCGCAACAGTGTTGCAGGGCTCTACCCGTCCTTCGAAGAGTATCTGGCCAGGTATGAGGCAGCGACCAACCGCCTGATCACCGAGGGCTATCTGCTGCCGGAATACAAGGAAGACTATATGGCGATCGCACGCAGCTACGGAGACTTGTTCCCCTGACCCCACCGGATGGGGACACTGATAACTTAATAACCTAAGCCCGCGAGAATGTAATAATCGGTGTGGAATCCGGCGATATACTGGTATTCGCCGCGCAGCCTGAGTCATTTCATGAAGAACCATGCCCTTAAGTTATTAAGTTATCAGTGTCCCCGCCTGCTTCGTGCGTGGGTCGTGCTTGGTGTGTTCGGCCTTGCCGCATGCACGCCTTTGGTCCCCACTCAGGAACTCATCGTGCTGTATACAAACGATGAGCATGGCTGGATGCAGGGGCAGGAGGCCGGGCAGGGTGCTGCAGAATTACTTCAATTATGGCGCGAGCAGGAAGGTTATACCGAGCGGGGACCGTTTCTGGTTCTGAGCGGCGGTGACAACTGGACCGGGCCGGCCATCTCCACCTGGACCCAGGGCGAGAGCATGGTGGAGGTTATGAATGCCATGGGCTACGACGCTTCGGCAGTGGGCAACCATGAATTCGATTTCGGGCTTGATGTTCTGCAGCAACGCATCAGCGAGTCAGACTTTCCCTACCTGAGCGCCAATACCCGCTGGCGCCGCGACGGTACTCTTGTGACAGACATAGGCGTGGCGCCGTTTACCATAGAAGATGTGAATGGACTGCGTATTGGCATCATCGGCCTTACCACCACCAGCACGCCCATGACCACGTTGCCCAGTAATGTTGCCGATCTGCGTTTCGACGAATACGAAACCAGCCTGCGGGAATGGGTGCCTGTAGTGCGAGGGCAAGACATCGATCTGCTGTTCGTCATCGCCCACGTCTGTGTGCCGGCCATGGAAGCCCTCATCGCCCAGGTGGAGGACCTGGACATCGACCTGTTCGGTGCCGGCCACTGCAATGAACTGGTGGCCAGACGCGTTGGTGACACCATTCTGCTGGGCGGTGGCACCGCTTTTGGCAGTTACGCCAAAGCGACCCTGTCGTACAGGAGAGGCCAGGGCCAGGTCGAGTATCTGGACCTGGCCACGGTGGAAAATCGCAATGCCGTGCCGGCATCCGATTTGGCACGCATCATCCACCGCTGGCATGCGCGCATCGACTCCCAGACTTCACGGGTGATCGGTCATAGCGATGCTGCCATGGCACAGGACGATCCTCGCCTGCAGCAGGCCATCATCGATTCCTGGCTGCAGGCGGACCCGACTGCAGATATCGCCATCACCAATGCGGGCGGTATTCGCGCGCCCATGCCCGCTGGTGATATCACGGTGGGAACTATTGTTTCCATCCTGCCCTTCGACAACACCATCATTGCCGTGGAAATTGCCGGCGGCACCGTGAAGCAGGCGCTGCTGCAAGGGCGAAATGCCGTGGTGGCGGGATTGCGACGTGAAGGCGAGCAGTGGGTGCTGACCGGTAGCGGTCGGGTTCTCGATGACAATACCCGTTACCGGGTGCTTATCAACAACTTCATGTATGAGGGCGGCGACGGTTATGGCGTTTTCCGGGAAGCAGATCCCAACGGTTTCGATACCGGTATCAATTACCGGCAGCCGTTTCTGCAGTGGGTGGAGGCGCAAGACTGACTGGCCGCTTTCAGAAAATCGCGTTCACCGTCAGATACAACACCGACGGTCCCATGAGGCATCCCACGCCGGTGTAGAACGTCGCCGTCATGGCGCCGTAGGGCACCAGTTTGGGATCGGTGGCCGCCAGGCCGCCGGCCACACCGGAGGTGGTGCCCATCAGTCCACCGTACACCATGGCGGACTGCGGATTGTCCAGACCGATCATCTTCGCCACCATGGGTGTGCCGATCATCACCAGGATGGATTTCACCAGACCGGCGGCAATGCTGAGGGCAATCAGGTCGGAACTGGCACCGATGGCGGCGCCGGTGACGGGCCCGACGATATAGGTCACCGCACCGGCCCCGATGGTGGTGATGGCTACCGGGTCGGTATAGCCGAACAGCACGGCTACCGCGCCGCCCACCACGAACGAGACGATGACACCGGCAAAGATGGAAATGCCGCCGGCCAGACCCGCTTTCTTCAGTTCACTGAGATGGACACCAAATGCCGTGGCGATGATGGCAAAGTCGCGGAACATGCCGCCGCCCATGGTGCCCACCCCGGTAAGGACGGCCAGATCGGCGACACCGCGGCTGCCGTCGGTCACCAGGCCGCCAATATAGGCGGCCAGCAGGCCGACGGTGATGGCGATGGCGGAGCCGTGAATGCGGCCCCGGGTGAGTTTGTTGGACAGGAAATAGGAAAACCACACGGTCAGACCGACGACGGCAAAGGCCACCACCAGTCCGTTGTTGCGGAATACATTGACGAAGATTTCCATGTCAGCCATCTCCCCTGCTTGTGGGGTCCTGGCTACGGCCAATGCGGCTCAACACCGGCACCAGGGCAAAACTCACCACCACCGCAGCAACACCTGCCACTATTGCCAGCATGCCGCCGCTGACCGCCGCCACCACATTCTGGCTGGCTGCCATGGCCACCACGATGGGGATGTACATGGCGCTCCAGAATTTCACGCCTTCACCTGTGATGCCGGCCAGGTGGGGTTTGATGGTTTTCGAATCGGCGATGAGCACCAGCAGCAGCATGGCGATGCCCACGCCACCCACATTGGCATCCACCCCGATCAGCACGCCCAGGTATTCGCCTGCCAGCATGCCGAACACCATGCAGGCAGACAGCAGTGCCACGCCGTAAATAATCATTGGAAGGTTCCTTTGTTCTTGTTTTTGAAGTGCGGCTGATGATATGACGCCCCCCGTCGCAAGGCAATTTACGCTGTCGCAAGCGAGGGATGGTTGAATTGACAGCGGGGCGATTTTTATAGGTTAATTGACCCCCTGCGGGCTGCGGGGCCAAGGGTCCCGACCGGCAAAAAAACAGCAGCATTTCATGGAATTGGTGGGGGGAAATCACTTGAGAGTCACAACTGCAAGCAGCTTGATCGGCGCGGGGCTGATGGCGCTGGTCGGAATGGTCGGCACGGTACAGGCGCAGGACGTCACCACGGAGATCCTGCAGAACGCCCAGGACCACACCGATCGCTGGGTGACCTACGGTCGCAATTACGGCGCCTGGCGCTTCATGCCCGCCAACCAGATCAATCGCAGCAATGTTCAGGGGCTGCGCCCCGTGTGGGTCAAGCCCACCGGTGTCACCGGAGGCGCCTTCGAGGTCACCGCTCTGGTGAATGACGGCCGCATGTACCTGACCACGGCCAACAGCCATCTGATCGTGGTGGATCCCCTCACCGGCGACACCCTGTGGCGCTACGACCATGAATTCGACAATGTGGACCTGTGTTGCGGCCCCCATAACCGTGGCGTGGCTCTCTACGAGGACAAGGTTTTCTGGGGCACCCTGGACGCCCATCTCATCGCCTTCGATGCGGCCACCGGCATCCAGCTGTGGGACGCGGAAGTGGGTGATCACCGGGAATCCTACTCGGTCACCGGCGCACCCCTGGTGGTGAAGGATATGGTGCTGATCGGCGTGGGCGGTGGGGAATTCGGTATTCGGGGCTATATCGATGCCTACGACGTCAACACCGGTGAGCGGCGCTGGCGGTTCTATACCATTCCCGGCGAGGGTGAGCCGGGCAACGAGACCTGGCTGGGGGATTCCTGGCAGACCGGCGGTGCACCCACCTGGGTGTCTGGCACCTATGACCCGGAGAACAATCTGGTGTTCTGGGGCACCGGCAACCCCTGGCCGGACATCAATAACGAGGTGCGGGCCGGGGACAACCTGTACTCCAACTCCATCGTGGCCCTCAATGCCGACACCGGCGAACTGGTATGGTATTTCCAGGTTTCTCCGCGGGACGAATTCGACCACGATGCCACCAGCGAGCCCATGATCATCGACGAAATGGTTAACGGCCAGATGCGGCAGATGGTGGTGCAGGTGGCGCGCAACGGTCATACCTATGCCCTCGACCGCCGCACCGGCGACTTCATCTACGCCGCCGAGTACACCAGGGTCAATTGGGCGGTGCGGGATGAGCGGGGTGTGCCGGTGTTGACCGAGGAGGCCAAGGAACCCGCCGGATTCGAAATTTTCCCGGGGCTCTATGGTGGCAAGAACTGGCCGCCGGCTGCCTACAGCCCCAATACCCACATGGTCTATATTCCGTCCCTGGAGTGGGGTACCACATTCATTCGTGCCGACCGGGAAGGGCGACCTGGCACCATGGACCTGGGTGGCATTCCACGCTTTTCCCAGAGCGGCTCAAGCTATCTGGTGGCGCTGAACCTGCGGACCGGCGAGATCGAATGGCAGCAGAAGACTGCCGATGCCATGTCCTGGGCCGGCGTAATGGCCACCGGTGGGGGGCTGGTATTCGCCGGTGCGCCCGACGGCCGTCTGCGGGCCTACAACGATGAAACCGGCGAGGTGTTGTGGGAGTTTCCCACCGGCAGCGGCATCTACGCGCCGCCCACCAGCTTCACCATCGACGGCAAGCAATACATCGGTGTGGCCTCCGGCACCCGGGATCCGGTCAGTCGGGATGGCGTGGCCAGCGGTCTGTCGCCGGGCAATTACTTCCTGTTTGCCTTGCCCTGATGGCATTGGAATCATCAACCATGAAGCGTAAGTCACAGTGTGTCATCGCCCTGTCCCTCCTGCTGCTGTCCGCGGCGGCCGCAGCCGGGCCCGGTGAAGGTCAGGGTCTGTATGACAGTTTCTGCCAGGTCTGCCACGGAGGCCTGGGTGAAGGCCAGACCATGGGAAAGTCACTCACGGACAACAGCGCCAGGAATCTCACCGATGCTCAATTGATCGCGGTGATCACCGATGGCCGGTCCGGGACCGGTATGGCGGCCTGGGGTGGTTCGCTGAGTGAACAGGAAATCCTGGACATCGCAGGTTATGTGCGGGTGCTGCAGGGCGGCACCGGCCTCAGCGAACTGGATGAAAATGCCGGGGTTTCCGATGATCCCCTGGTGGCGGCCGGCGAGCAGGTGTTCAACGGCACCGCAGGATGTGTCACGTGTCACACCTACCGCGATCAGGGCGGCAGCATCGGTCCACGGCTCGATGGCATCGGCAGCCGTCTGAGTGAATCGGACCTGCGCAAGGCCTTGCTGCAACCTTCGGCAGACATTGTGGACGGCTACCGGGTCAAGACGGTGGTTCTTCCGGATGACACGGTGGTCAGCGGACGCTTCCGCAACGAGTCGGAGTTGGCGGTGCAGATTCAGAGTGCCGACGGCGCACGCTGGGTGACTTATTTCAAGAATCGGGTGAAATCGATCACCGACAGTGATGAATCCCTCATGCCCGATGTATTTGCCGGTCTCAATGAGGAACAGCAGACGCAGCTACTGGCATTTCTCGGCTCACTGTAGGTGCGCGGTTTTTGCGCAGCCATCGCGCTGTCAACAAATGGTAAAGCCAGGGTGGTATTCAATAGCACCCAACGGCGCGCAGCGCTTTATTCCGCTTCGACGGGTCCACGAGCAGAGTCTCCTGATACCATAGCACCGCATGAAATATCGGAATGCCCTATCTGCCTGTCTGCTCTGCATCAGTCTGTCCGCCTGCCTGTCCAGCCCACAGTTCCAGCAGCCGGTATCCCACCTGTTTTGCGACAACTTCCTGGTCTATGACATGTGTGCCCAGGACACAGACAGGGATGGCACCGTGGAGCTCATCTATTTCAGCGACACCCACGATGTGTTCCTTTACCGGGAGGGTACTCAGCACCAGCTTCCGGATGGTCTCGCGATGCATCGATGCGCACTACCCATGGATGACGACATCGTGCGCAACGCCTCACAGCTGTTCCATATCGATGACCGGACCCCCTACATACAGCGGGTCGACATCAAGAGCGCCCTGATGTTCAGCTACGTGGGCTATATGCCGCGGGTTTCAAAATGCAATGCCCAGTACGAATCATCGCAGCCGAAACAACCGGTGGGCGATGAATTCGATTTTGAGTTCGAGGATTTCTAGCGGATCAGGCGGACGCGGAATTTTCAGTTTTTTTTAGCGCCTGGTTGATCAGCGCCCTGATGCGCAGCGGGCCGTTACCCACCAGTTGTCTGAAGCTGCAGCGCACATAGCTGACATCTTCCTGAAAGTCGTACAAAGTCCCCAAAACCTGCACCTTGCCCTGCAGTTCGGAGTGATCCGGGAGGATCAGCCCGCAGTCGGCAATCAGCTGATCCTTGTCAAATTTTTCCACCAGGTAGCCGGCAAAGCGGGCCTTGACCCCGGATTCGGAAATGTCCTCCACGCGGCCGGTGATGTGGTGCCCATCACCGCTGAACAGGGTGATGGGAATCTCCGCCAGATTGGTGAAGTTCACCCGTACGGCCTGCCTGAGCTGCAGGTAATGCAGCTTGCTTGGGAATGTCACCCTGCAGGTCGTGGCAAACAGTTGGGCGTTGGGCTTGTCGGTGTCAGCCATAATCTGGGCATCGAACTTGATGGTGATACCGCCACTGGTGGCACGAAAGCGGATAGTGCGGGGCAGCTTGCTGGCCAGGGCATTCACTTCCGGCCCAAATACCAGCAGGGAGTTATCCGGGTCCACGCGCAATAACTCAGTGGTGAAAGGCGAGTCATGACCCTTGTCCAGCAGGTGAAAGCCAAACTGCCACAGGTGAGTCTTGGCAATTTGCAGAATATTGCTGATGTCATTCCGATCGGTTACGAGTTGACCGGCGGGCTTGCTGGGATCGGTCATGCAGTGGGCCTTCGTTGCGCTTGGTATCTGAGAATTGCTGTATACCCGGGTCTGCCACAAAAAAAGAGACCGGATTGTACTCGACAATATGCGGGCTGTTAACCACTTCATTTGGAGGGGTAGGGACGGAGCGGCAAGCCGATTCACCTGCCAAAGGGATCCCTGGAAGCAAATATATAAATAAAAAGCTTTATAAAATAAGGATGATGGCGATGCGGCGGTCAGGCACCGCCGCGACTACCTGCTTTCCGGCAGGTTCTGATCAATTCAAGAAGGTGGAATCGAAGTCTATGGGGGAGGCTTCCAGGTAGTTGCTGCGACGCTCAATGTGAGCGGGGACGGTCATGCAGTCCCTGGCACAGGTATTGAAAGCCTCGCGGACACTGCCGAAGGTGGCAAGGATATGGCCATCCTCTGCGACCAGTGAGGCGGTATGGTTTGGCCATTCTCGGATGAAGTATTGCATGGGCCTTGGCTCCACGGTTGCGAGGTGCAGGACGGGGATATCGGGTTGCTGCGACTTTAACCCTGGAATGTTAAGCAGACGTTACGGCTTCGGGTCGTTTGTGTTACAGCGTTGGTGGCTTGACGCAGTCCGGCGCCAGACCCCGGGCATTGGCGGCGCGGCGCAGGGTCTCGGCGGGCCCCATGAGGCGGGCCAGATCTGCCATGCGGGTGGCTGGGGACGGATGGGTGGAGAGTAGTTCCGGAGGCCGTGGGCCGTCCCCGGCAGACATGTTCTGCCACAGGGTGATGGCTTCCCGGGGATCGAAGCCGGCTTCCGCCATCAGCATAACGCCGATCTGGTCCGCCTCGCTCTCCTGGGTCCGGTTGAAGGGCAGGAACAGTCCGTATTGGGTGCCGAGATCGATGGCCTGCAGGGTGGTGTCGGACACGCCGGCCACCTGGGCGACCACCCTGCCGATACCGATCAGAGTCGACTGACTGGCCCGTTCATTGCTGTGCCGCGCCAGGACATGACCCACCTCGTGGGCCATGACCGCCGCCAGCTGATGCTGATTGTCGGTGACCTCCAGCAGCCCCGAATACACACCCATCTTTCCGCCGGGCAGGGCGAAGGCATTGGCTGAGTCCTCTTCGAACAGGGTGACCTCCCAAAGGTGACTACCCCGCTGAGTGTCATCCAGGGCTGCCACGATGTAATTGGTCACGCACTGTACGAAATCGATCTGGGGCTGATTGTTGGAGGTCACCATTTCAGCGCGCATGCGCTGGTAGACCTGGACCCCCTGCTGAGCCAGTTCCGCATCGGAGTACAGCACCACCTGGCGACGCTGGGTCGGGGAGGTGGTGCAGGCCGTCAGCCCGACCAGCAGCAACAGGCTGCCGAGCAGGGTGAGGCGCAAGGGTTGGCCAAAGGAATTTTTCATCGTGCACTGGAGACCGCGTTCTGGCCTTGCTCCTTCGCATGAGCAAGTGCGTTCTCCGACTGTTGCAGCACCACTTGCCAGCTGCCGCCGACTTTGGATGCCACGCCGATGCTGACAGTGACGATACCCAAAGGGCTTTGGGTATTGGCCAGGCCGGCGTTCGCCACGGCCTCCCGCAGGCGTTCGACGGCAATGAGCGCGCCGTCGGCCGCAGTGCAGGGCATCAGGAACAGGAACTCCGAGCCGCTGCAGCGGAACATTTTGTCCGACGCGCGGATTTTCTCCTTCAGCACATTTGCTACATGGCGCAGTGCAGCATCTGCCGCAGGCCTGCCCAGGGTTTCGGACAGACTCTGCAGATGGTCCACCCCAATCAGTGCCAGGGTGAACGGCTCGTTGCGACGCTTGGCTACGGCTTCGGCATGGCGGAGATCCATTTCCATGGCACGCCGGTTGGGCAGGCCGGTCAGGCTGTCCTCCAGCGATAACCAGTGGGTTGCCTGACCGCTGCCATCCTGGCCAGCATTTTTTTGGCTGTCTTTGAGGAGCTGGGTCAGCAAATGGGTATGACTGACCTGTCCTACCAACAAGCCATAGCTGTCCACCACCGCAAGGCACTCCAACCCGCTGGCGAGCAGCAACGCAAGCGCATCCTGCAGGTCCAGGTTCGGGGTGGCGGTTTGAGGTTTGGGGATCATGACTGTTTCGGCAGTCGCTGTGTTGTCCCCGCCTTGCAGCACCCGGGTGACTGCCCGCAACAGGGCAGTGGCCGGTAGCCGCCCGACGGGTTTGCCCTGCTCACAGATGTAGGCTTCGTTACAGTCACGTTCCGCCAGGGCGGCAATCAGGGTAGTCAGCGGGGTATCGGATGCGAACACGGGGTCCGGGGTGGACATGATTTCATGCAGTTTCAAGGCGAGATCCTCAATGGCATGCAGCGGCGGGCCGGACATTATAGTCAAGGCCCCCAAACAGCTCCATCCCCGCCGGGTCGGGCACTCTGTCTAGAAATCACACTCTTCGGGATCCAGCTCCGTGCGCAGCTCCCGGCCGTCCTCCACACGACGCTCAAAACAGCGTCCCTGCAAATCCTTCAACAGACGACGGTCATGGGTTCGCCCGACCACGTTGCCGGCTGATCTTATAACAGTTACCTCGTGGCGTGGCGCAACCACCACGGTTCTGACCGTGCGCCGGACCGGATGGACGACCTCGTAGCGGGGTGCGGCAAGCACGCTGCCCAGTACCAGGCCGCCGACGAAGCTGGCACTGTTGAAGCCATCATGGCGATAGACGCCATATCGGCCGTGACTGCGGTAGCGGCTATCCCATCGATCCCAGCTGTTCCAGCGATCCCGGCGCCAGTCTCCGTAACGGTAGCCGGTGCTGTAGCCGATGCTCCAGCCGGAATGGCGGTAATGGTCGCCGTAGCCATAGAAGCTGTGGCGATGGTCGGCCTGGGCGCTGTGCCAGGGCAACACGGCCAGCAGGGCCATGCAGGGTAAAAGTCGGATGGACATCGGGTAGTTCCTCCTGAACAAGGATGGGCTTGGCTCCCTTGGATTGTAGAGGTTCAGACTGAATGTCAGCTTAATCAGCCGGCGCAACCGGCAGCCAAGCGGCGCTCCTTACTGTAAATGTCGCAGCAAAATGCTGGACAGGTCGCGGGTGGCGGGACCCGAGGTGTCACGATGGGACAGCATCAGGTAGAGGGGGATGACGCGTTGATAGCCGCCTTCCAGGGGAATTTCCCGCAGGCTGCCATCCTGCAGGGCAGTGGCAATCCAGTTGCGGGGCAGGAATGCGAAGCCGAGGCCGGCCTTCACCAGACTGATGGTGCTGGAGAAGTGGCTGACGGTCCAGCGCTGCTCCGCCTGCAGCCAGCCCACGTCTTTCTGCCCCCGTTGTCCTGTATCTCGCAGCACGATCTGTCGGTGACGGCGCAGCTCCAGCTCCGATACGTCCTGGCCGGATTGAAAGAGGCTGTGGAAGGGCGCCGCCACCGGCAGCATGGTGACTGACCGCAGGGGTTGAGCGGCATGCCCGACTGGCACAGTGCCACCGAGGACGATATCGGCTTTTTTCTCCACCAGGGCTTCCACGGTCCCCGACAGGCTGGTCTCCAGAATCCGCACCCGGGTATGGGGGTTGATGCTGGAAAATTCCTCGAGGGCGCAGCACAGGGCACCGATATCCAGCAGCACATCCAGAGCGACGGTGACTTCGGCTTCAAAATCCACGGTCATGGCCTGGGCCACGGCTTCGGTGAGACTGGCCTGTTGAATCAGCTGGGTGGCATAGCGATACAGGACCTCGCCTTCGGCAGTCAGCACTGCCCGACGGCCCTCCAGACGCAGCACCGGCCGGGGCAGCAGCTCCTGCAGGCGGCCCACGGCATAGCTGATGGAGGACTGGCTCTTGTTGAGGCGCTCGGCGGCAGCGGCAAAAGAACCGCTGTCCACCACCGAGGTGAACGCCAACCATTGCTCCAGGGATATTTTGGGTGGCTTATGCATTATTTATCTAATATTTCGATTTATAAATGGGAATAATATGAACATATGAACAAATAATACGATTTATAGTGGCTGGCATCAATTATCACCACCGAGGAGCCATTCATGACAAAGCTACTTCAATTGAAAAGCAGTCTGTTCGATGCCAACAGCGTCTCCAACCAGCTGTCCGATGAACTGCTGAGCCTGTTGCCGGCGCGGGGCCTGCACATCACGACCCGCGACTTCAGCAGCGACCCGGTACCCCATCTGGACGGTGCCTGGCAGCAGGCCCTCAGCACTCCCGCTGCCGATCGCAGTGACGAGCAACAGGCCAAGGTCGCCTATTCCGACAGCCTGATTGCACAGGTGCAGGAGACCGACCTGCTGGTCATGGGCGCACCCATGTACAATTTCACACTGCCATCCATGCTCAAGGCCTGGCTCGACCATCTGGCCCGCGCCGGTGTCACCTTTAAATACAGCGAGCAGGGGCCGGTTGGATTACTGACCGGCAAGAAAGTGGTAGTCGTGGCCACCATGGGCGGTCACCATGAGGTGGGTCATACTGATCACCTGCGTCCCTATCTGAAGACCATGCTCGGCTTTGTGGGGTTGCGGGATGTGGAATTCGCGGTGGCGGCCGGCCTGAACATGGGGCCGGAACACCGCACAAACGGACTGGCAGATGCCCGACGGCAAATCCGCGACATTGCCGCCGGACTGCAATCGGATGTCACGGACAAGGCAGCGGCATGATGAACAGAGATCAGCAAGCGGCGCCGGCAGGCAGCAGGCAGATAGAGGAAGTCCTGGTGGCCCGCCCGGCATCGGACGGAGACGGCGTGAAACTGTTGCGTGTATTCGGCGGACAGAACCTGCAGCGCTTCGATCCGTTCCTGATGCTGGACGAATTCGGCTCCTATGAGGCCAGCGACTACATCGGCGGCTTTCCGTCCCATCCCCATCGCGGTTTCGAAACCGTGACCTATATGCTGGAGGGGCGCATGGAGCATCGCGACCATATGGACAATGTGGGGTTGTTGCAGGCGGGCGATGTGCAGTGGATGAAAGCTGGCGCCGGTGTGATTCATTCGGAGATGCCCCTGCAGAACGAGGGTCGCATGCGGGGCTTCCAGTTGTGGGTGAACCTGCCGGCCGCAGAGAAGATGAAGCCGGCGGAATACCGGGACATCGGCGCCCAGTCCATTCCCGTGTATGACCTGGATGGCATCACCATCAAGGCCATCGCCGGCAGCCTGCAGGTCAACGGTCGGCCGGTGACGGGCCATATCACCGGCAAGAGCACCGATGCCGGCTATCTGGACATCCACTTCCCGACAACGGGTGGCGTGGTGGACGTGGCGTTGCCGGAACAGCATACCGCCCTGTTGTACACCTATGAGGGCGAACTGCGGGTGGGTCCCCAGAATGCCCCCCTGGCCGCACAGCGGCTGGCCCGTCTGGGCGCCGGAGGCAATGTGCGCGTGAGCAGCGGCAAGGCTGCCCGGGTCCTGTTGATCACCGGCAAGCCCATCGGTGAGCCCATCGTTCAGTACGGTCCCTTTGTGATGAACAGCGAGGCGGAGATCCGCCAGGCCATCGCCGACTACAACCGGGGCGTGCTCACCGGTTGACCCGGCGTTGCCAAGCCAGGAAGCTTTTCCCATAATGGCGGCCCTACTGCGGAGCCGCCATCATGCTGTTTGACACCATCCTGCAAACCATCGGTAACACCCCCATCGTCAGGATCAACCGCCTGGCGCCCGCCAATCAGCATGTCTATGCCAAGCTGGAGGCCTTCAACCCACTGTCTTCCGTCAAGGATCGCCTGGCCATCGCCATCATCGAGGATGCGGAGCGGCGCGGCACCCTGAAGCCGGGGCAGACCGTGGTGGAGGCAACCTCCGGCAACACCGGTATTGCACTGGCCATGGTGTGTGCCGCCAAGGGCTATCCCTTTGTGGCCACCATGGTGGAGACCTTTTCCGTGGAGCGGCGCAAGATCATGAAGGCGCTGGGCGCCAAGGTGATCCTCACACCGGCAGCGGAACGGGGCAGCGGCATGGTAAGGCGCGCCGAGGAGCTGGCGAAAAAGCACGGCTGGTTCCTGGCCCGACAGTTCGAGAACCCGGCCAATCCGGCCTATCACCGCAATACCACCGGGCCGGAGATCCTGCGGGATTTTGCCGGTCGCAGGCTGGACTACTTCGTGGCGGGATGGGGGACAGGTGGCACCATGACCGGCGCTGGCCAGATACTGAAGGTGGCACGCCCGGAATTGCAGGTGGTGGCGGTGGAACCCGAAACCGCCGCGCTGCTGTCGGGCCATGACTGGGCGCCCCACAAAATCCAGGGCTGGACGCCGGACTTCATTCCTGCGGTGCTGGACCGCAATGTGGCGGACACCATTGTGCTGGTGTCCGATGGGGAAGCCATGGACATGGCGCGACGGCTGGCGGCCCAGGAAGGTATTTTCTGTGGAATTTCCGCCGGTGGCAGCATGGCGGGAGCATTGAAGATCGCCGCCAATGCCCCGGCCGGAAGTACCTTCGTGGTGATCCTGGCGGATACCGGCGAGCGTTATCTGTCCTCACCGCTGTTTGCCGATATCTCCGAAGAATCCGACGACGCCTGGCTGGCCAGTCTGTAGTCGGCAGTGGCGGCGCTACTCCGCCACCGGCGCCGGGCGCTCAGCCGGTTTCGATGGTGTCGCCCACCTTGATTTCACCGGAATCCAGCACGGCCACCCGCAGACCACAGCGGTCGATCATGTCGGGCAGCACGGCCGAATGGGTCAGGCGTGCCAGGGTGGCGCAGGGTTGACAGGCTTCTATGCCTTTCAGCTTGATGCCGTTGATGGTGAACTCCTTGCCGATCAGTTCATTGAGCGCCACGCCGCGGGTCACGATATTGCGCCGGAGTTCTCCATAACCCAGATCCGCGTTGTGGGTCTTGCGGAAGTTCTCGATTTCCTCCGCCTCGATCAGGGTCAGATTCTGGCCCGGTTCCGCTGTCCCCTTGGAAAACGTCCCGACCCCCTCATGGTAACGATCCCCTACGATGCCCCGGGCGGCATCCAGTTGCACAGATGCCACCGGCAGCAACCGGCTGCCGGCTGTGGGAGTGATAAAAATTTTCTCGATCTTGCCGCTCATGATATTGCCTCTACTGCATGGTGGACTGCATTGCGTTGTTGGATCGCTGGCTCGATGAACAATGGACTCAGGTCATGTGGGTGACCCGAACGGTTGAACTGCTCCGAACACCCAGTCGGGGCAGCCGTTTCTGTTCATAGACATAAGCCTCGATTCGGGTCCCGTCTCCCAGACCCACCGTGGCAATCACCCGGCGATAGGCCGGGCCTTCAAATCGATCCAGGGCCGCCCAGCGGCGGGACAGATCGCGGGACTCCAGCAAAAAACCCGGCACTTCCGCGCCGTGTGGATCCAGCCGCAGAGCCGGCCAGCCTTTGGTCGGTCCCCAGCCGCGAGGGTACAAACTACCACGCACCTTGGCTGGCTGCCATTGTCCACGCAGGCCTGCCAGCAGATGATGATGGGAGCGGCCCGGCGCCAGGGAACCATAGACGAACAGTCGTTCAAGAGCCATGGTCGCTGCCGCGCTTCTTGCGATCCCGGATGATGAGCACGGCGTTCACCGCCAGCACCGCCACGCCGAACATGAACAGGGCGGGCCAGATGTAGGGATTGACGGCATTGAACATATTGCCGTTGCCTGAGGTTTCCGCATCCAGGGCTGCCAGGGATGCAAAACATCCGCCCAGTGCCAGCACTCCGCCAACGCCATATAAGCGGAGTGCGCGTTTCAGTGCCGGGCCCCGAAGGCCGAAGTTCAGCACGATGCCGGCCAGGATCAACAACAGGATCAGGATCGCTATACTCATGGGGGCTTGTGGCTCCTGCGCTGACTACCTCGTCGACCTATGATACCCAAGCTGCTCACTGGATGCCCGCCTTCATTGGTGGTGTAATACGGACCCCTGTCAGTGTCAGGGTATCTTCGGAAAGGGGTTTTCAACATGCGAATCACGAGTTCAGCGTTCAGCAATAGTGCCCGGCGGCTGGTGTTTGGTCTGCTCGGTACCTTCTCATTGACCACGACCCTGGCATTTGCCGATATCGAACCGGCAAGGCTGGATGCCATCGCTGCCGATCTGCAGGCACGGGTGGATGCGGGTCGACTGTCCGGGGTGGTGGCCATGGCAGCCCAGAATGGCGAAGTGGTGATGCACCGCTCCTTCGGCATGGCCAATGTGGAAGATCAGGTGCCCATGGCCAATGACACCATCTTCCGCATCTTCTCCATGACCAAACCGGTGGCCGGCACGGCCCTGATGATCCTGTACGACGAAGGCAAATTCCAGCTCAGCGACCCGGTGGAGAAATACATTCCGGAACTGGCCAACCTGCAGGTGTTCAAGTCCCAGAATGACGACGGCAGCTTCGTCACAGAGCCGGCCGTCCACCCAATGACCATCCGGGAACTGATGAGCCACACTGGCGGCCTCATGTATGCGCCGCCCCTGGGTCAGGGACCGGTGGCTACCGCCTATGCCAAGGCCGGCATCCTCAATCCCAATATTCCCCTGAAGGAGCAGATCACCGCCCTGGGCAAGATTCCCCTCAATCACCAGCCCGGCTCCCAATGGGTATACAGCATTTCCGTGGACGTGCAGGGCTATCTGGTGGAGGTGCTGAGCGGTCAGACCTTCGACGTGTTCCTGCAGGAGCGCATTTTCGGCCCCCTGGGCATGGTGGATACCGGGTTTTTCGTGGCGCCTGAGAAGGTAGACCGTCTGGCTCGCCAATACGTGCCCCAGCCCGGCGGTGGTCTGCGCCGCACCGACATCGAGACGAATGACGGTCAGGGCCTGTTCCACTCGTTCCGGCAAAAGCCCGCGTTTTTCTCCGGTGGCGGCGGACTGACCTCCACCGCGGCGGACTACATGAAGTTTGCCCAGATGCACCTCAACAAGGGTGAGCTGAACGGCGTGCGCATCCTGTCGGAGGAAGCCATCGATATCATGCGCTCGAACCAGTTGCCGGATAACATCACCGGCATCGGTCAGCTGTATCCTGGCAATGTGTTCGGCGTGGACTTCGCCATCGTCAACGATCCGTCGCGCTGGAATGGCGCACCGGTGGGCACCCACTGGTGGTGGGGTATTGCCGGCACCTGGTTCTGGATCGATCCGGTGAACGACATCATCTTCATCGGCATGATCCAGAATGACGACATCATGTACTCCCTGCAGACGGCGGCCAAATCCAGGGACTTGATCTATAACCCCCTGCCCTGAGGACTTCTTTCCTGGTCAGGATCGGCAACTGGACGATCGCCTCAGGACTGCGTGGTAACCGGTGATGGGGGCACCCTCCGTCATCGGCTACTACACCTTGCAGGTATTGATCCCCAGTACTTTCCACAACGGGCAGAATCCCACTGCCGCCGTGACAAAGGCGATGGCGGCGGCGATGAACAGCACGGCCTGCAGTGCGGTCGCCGTCACCATGAACCCGGCGGCAGCCAGCACTACACCGACTACCACACGGATTATCTTTTCGGTCTTGCCGACATTGGCTTGCATGTCATAGTCCTCTCATCGATAAAGGTGATACAGCATCCCCCATTGGCCCGATCAGTGCGTTGATATGGGTCAAGCCAGTCTGGCCATGTAATCCCGGGTGAATTCGACGATGTCGGCCTCCCGCCCGGCCTTGATTTTGTTGGGCCAGGCCGGATCGGACAACAGGGCCCGACCTACTGCCACCAGATCGAATTCCTGTCGTGTCATACGTTCCACCAGCGCATTGATGTCGGATTTATGGGCCTCCTGACCCCCGAAGGAGCGCAGGAAGTCGTTGTCCAGACCTACGCTGCCCACGGTGATGGACGGCTTGCCGGTGAGTTTCCTGGTCCAGCCTGCCAGATTCAAATCAGAGCCTTCGAATTCCGGGTCGTTGAAGCGCCGGGTGCTGCAATGGAAGATGTCCACGCCGGCCGCGCTCAATGGTGCCAGGAAGGCGGCCAGTTCCTCGGGACTGGCGGCCATCTTGTGGTGGTAGTCACCGGACTTCCATTGTGAGAAGCGCAGGATGATGGGGAAATCCGCCGGCACGGCCTTGCGCATGGCCTGGATGATTTCCACGGCAAAACGGGTGCGCTTGACCAGGGTGTCGCCGCCATACTCGTCGTCACGCAGGTTGGTGGCGGCCCAGAAAAACTGGTCGATCAGGTAACTGTGGGCGCCATGGATCTCGACCCCGTCGAAGCCCAGTCGATGGGCATCGGCGGCGGCCCGTGCATAGGACGCCACGCATTCCTGAATATCCTCGCGGGTCATGGCCTGGGGCAGCTGTCCGCCGGGTTTATCGGCATAGAACGGATGCATGACCGCCGACGGTGCAAAGGACGGTTCCTTGGGATCCGGACCCACGCCGGCTTTGCGTATACTGCCCACATGCCATATCTGGGGCACGATATGACCACCGGCACCGTGCACCTCATCCACCACCCGCTGCCAACCGGACAGCGCCAGTTCACCATAAAAATTGGGGACATCCGGATAGCCATGGGCTCCCTTGAAGTCGGGCGCGGTGCCCTCGGTGACGATCAGACCCACGCCGCCCTCGGCACGCCGCCGGTAATAGGCGGCCACGTCGGCGCCGGGAATATTGCCCGGTGACTTGCTGCGGGTCATGGGTGCCATGACGATGCGGTTGGGGAGGGTGGTTTTACCGAATGCAAACGGCTGGAACAGCACGTCCACGCCGGCAAAGGCATTGGATGAGGTCATGGAACCGGGGACTCCTGCTGGTAATTGGATCGGAAGTGCGGCATAAAGTGCCTGTCTTTACCTTCAATCACAACCCTCAATTACAACCATCGGTTACAACAACAGGCGCAGACAGCGCCGGAGGACCCATCCATGCAACACCTCACCCGAAAAGCTCTGCCCCTGCTCACTGCCGGCCTCTTGGCGGTGGCGTTCAGCGCACCCACCCTGTGGGCCCAGGTCGTCACCCCGGACGAACACGGCTTCATGATCGCCACTCCGGAAGACCTGCTGCCCAAGGAAGGCAGAACGGTGAACATCTACGGAGATCCCAGCAAGCCGGGCCTTTACGTACTGCAGATCACCTGGGCGCCGGGTCAGGGCAGCCGCCCCCATTTCCATAACGAGGCTCGCTACATCAATGTGTTGAAGGGCACCTGGTATGTGTCCACGGGTCCCGAGTCGGACGTCTACAACCCGGACGCCATGATTCCGGTGACCGCCGGCACCTTCATCTACGAACCACCCGGCGGCCACCACTATGACATGGCCAAGGACGAGGAAGTGATCGTGCAGATCTTTGGTATCGGACCGGTGACCACCACCCAGATTCCCCAGCCCTGAGAACTCAGGGCCGGGAGCGATACACTCCGAAATGGACGAATGGTGCGGTGGCCCGTTGACCGGGCCGCACGTTGGCCGGCACGTCATGGCGTACCGGGGGCAGACTCTTCAGGTACATGGCGATGGCGCTGGCGTCCTCGTCGGTCACGTTGGCATAGGCAGGCCAGGGCATCACCGGCAGGGTCTGGCTGCCATGGTTGTCGGTGCCGGATTGCACCATGGCCATGATCTGCTCCAGGGTCCAGTTGCCGATGCCTGTGGCCGGATCCGGAGTCAGGTTGGAGGGGTACACCACGCCGGGATTGGGTTGGGCCAGGGGATTGGAATAGGCGATGCCAACACCCGAACCGGCCAGCAGGCGGGCGTTATTGGGCGTGCCAACCAACGCCCCGTCGGTATGGCAGCTGCCGCAACCCAGCAGGGCCACCAGATACTGTCCCCGTGCCACCGCCTCGGCAGGATAACTGCTGGCCGCCGGCGTCGGCGCTTCGAGGATGGTAACCGGCTCCAGTTGCTCATAATCATCCAGCGGGTTGTAGCCGGTGGCGCAAGCCGCCAGGGACCCGGTGACGAGAGTGACGAGAGTGATGATGGCCAGGCGGGAAAGCGTGTTCATGACAGAGTCTCCTGCTCATAGGTGATCAAACCGGTTTCCAGTTCTGCTGCAGATATTTCACCACCGCGTCCTCCAGGTTGGAACCGATGACCTGGTGGGCATGGGTCTTGATCTCGTCGATGGCGTTGGCCACGGCCACTGCCAGATCCGCCTCCCTGAACATCCGGATGTCATTGCGGTTGTCACCGAACACCACCACCTTGTGCTGATGCAGGCCGCGCAACTGCTGCAATGAGCGGATGGCCTGATCCTTGGTGGCGCGGCGGTCGTGCACGGTGAGCCAGTACCAGCCGGGATTGTATTCATTTTCGAAGTGGTGCAATTCCACCGAGTCGGCAAAGCGTTCCGCCAGGTCCAGTTCCAGGTCCGCCAGCACCTCCCGGCGATTGATCATGGTCATGCCCACCACCTGGTCCGCGAAGGCATCGCTGAGCCTGCCGGCCCTTTGCCAGCGCGGATCCTCCCGCTCCAGCCGCTCGTCCAGATACCATTGCATGCCGGCATTGATGACCTGGTCGTAGTACACCCGCTCCTGCGCGCCATCATAAGTGGCGATATAGGGTACACAGCCGTGACGCGGAAGGCATTCGAAAATATCCCGCGCCACCTCGCGGTCCATGGCATTGACCACTTCATGGTGACCGGTCCTGATGTCGGACAGGAATGCCCCATTGAAACTGATCACCGGGAGGTCTATGGGCAGACCGCCCAGCATCTGCTGGATGGAATGCACGCTGCGGGCACTGGCCACGGTGAAGGGCAGGCCATCCTCCAGCAGGTCCCGCAGGCTCTGCTGGCTGAAGGCGGACAGCTCGGCCCGCTCGTTGACCAGGGTGCCGTCCAGATCCGATATGTAGACAGTCGTCACGCTTCGCTCTGAATCTCCGCGGCGATTTGCTGGACCTCATCCAGAACCCGCAGCAGGTTGCCGCTCCACAACTGGGCGATCTGCGCCTCCGTATAACCGCGTCGCACCAGCTCCAGGGTGACGTTGAAGGTCTCCGACGCATCGTTCCAGCCGTCGATGCCGCCGCCGCCGTCAAAGTCCGAGCTGATGCCCACATGGTCGAGGCCCATGAAATTCACCAGGTAATCGATATGGTCCACGAAATCCGCCACTCCTACAGGCGCTGCCACGGCATCCACCTCGGTCATGCGGGGAGCGGCCAGCTCCTGTACCCGTGCCATATTCTGCCGGTAGAGGGCCTGTTCCTCGGCACCCAGTTCTGCCAGGGCGGTGCTGCTCAGCAGGGAAAAGCCCAGGCCGCTGGCGATCTCGGCATACAGGGCATCCCGGGCGGCCAGCCAGGCGTTGTGCTTTTGCGTGTTCAGATAACCGCGAAACGCCACGGTCTGCACAACGCCGCCGTTGTCGCGAATGGCCAGCAGTTCCTCGTCACTGAGATTGCGGCTGTGATCGTTGAGGGCGCGGGGGGAGGAGTGGGAGGCGATCACCGGTGCACGGCTGAGGGCGATGGTCTGCAGGTTGGCATCCTTCGAAGGATGGGAGATATCCACCATGATGCCCCACCTGTTCATCTCGGCCACCGCCTGTCGGCCCAGCTCACTGAGGCCGTTGTGCAGCCATACCCCATCCCGTTCCCCGGTGTTGGAATCGGCGAACTGACTGTGACCGTTGTGGGCCAGGGACATGTAACGACCGCCGCGGTCGTGGAATTCCTTGATGCGGGACAGATCCAGGCCCAGCGGATAGGCATTCTCGATGCCGATCATGGCCACCTTTCTGCCGCTGGCGGCGATGGAGCGCACCTCGTCGGAGGTGAGGGCCAGCCCTATGCGCTGCGGTGCGATTTCTGTCACCAGCCGGTGAATGGCGTTGAACTTGTCATCGGCATTGGCATAGGCTGCGGCGTAGCCGGCCTCATCCAGTGGCCCCTGCCCGGTGTAAACGATGAACCAGGCGACGTCCAGACCACCGGCTTCCATGGCGGGCAGATTCACCTGGGTGTCCAGCTCCATGGTGTAGTTGCGGTCGGCGGTGAAATTGTCGGTGCTGATGTCCGCGTGGGTATCCAGGGTGATGACACGTTCATGGATCTGGCGGGCCAGGGCTTCGATGTCGGCCTCCGATGGGGCTGTCTCGACGACGGGTGGTGGGGTTGCCATCGCGGTGGCAGCGGGAGCGGCGGGGCTGTCGGCGTCGCCACAACCGATCAACCACAACGCCCCAAAAACGGGCAGACAAAAACGAAGAATTCGACAGATTCGAGAGTTCATGATGGAAAAATCCGCAGCAGAGAATCGACTCCGCAAGGCTATGCCATCGCCCACCGGTATTCAATGCCTGTCATGATTCGCGAACCCGGTGTGCGCCTGTTTCTTGCGGTTGCGCTGGCGGTCGAGCCGGACTGGGACGATCTGCAGCAGACGCTTCGCGCGCTGGCGGCGGATCCCGCCCATGGACTGCGCCTGTTGCGCCCGGAGGATCTGCACATCACCCTGAAGTTTCTCGGCAAAGTTCCTCTCGAGCGGGTGCCGGATGTCACACGGATTGCCAGGGAGGCTGCCGATCAGTCGTCGCCCTTCCAGGTGAAACTGCAGGGTGTGGGCTGGTTTCGCAATGCCATCTGGGTCTCCGTGGAGGAGGAAGCGAAGGCGCATCCCCTGACCCGCCTGGCCGGACTTCTCGATCTGCAGCTGGCAGCCAGTGGATTCCCTGCGGAAACCCGGCCCTATCGACCCCACCTCACCCTGGCCCGTCTGGCACCGGGTGCCCGGATCAGGCTGTCGGCCCTGGGCGAGGAGTTTGGCGCCCGCGGCTGGGGAGCGCTGCCCGTGACAGCCATTCACCTGTACCGCTCACAGACCCTGCCTGAAGGAGCGCGCTATACCATCGTGGGCAGCTGGCCGTTGCGCGGCTAGCCACGGAGTTCGTGTCGACACCGAATGATTGTCAGGGCAGCGGCAAATCCCTATGCTGCCCGCCATGATACAGTCTGATCGCCCTGCGGTTCCCATCCCCGGCTTCGGCCAGTCCGCCCTGTGCTTTGCCGGGGTGCTGGTGTTGCTGTCCCTGGGTCTGTTTGTGTTCACCGTCAGTCTGCACAGCCTGATGTTCCTGTGCCTGCTGTGGGTGGGCGGCAATGCCCGATGGCTGGGTCATGAGTTTGTGGTCATCCGCCGCATGATGGGCAGCGCCATCAGCCAGGCCCTGCCGGCCATCTATATTTTCCTGCTCATCGGCATGGTGATCGCCAGTTTCATGCAGGCGGGCACCATCGCCAGCCTGGTTTATCACGGTCTCAATCTGCTTTCTCCCTCTCTCTTTCTGGTGACGGGGTTGCTGCTGTGCTGTCTGATGTCGGTGGCCACCGGCACCTCCTGGGGCACCGCCGGCACTATCGGCGTGGTGCTGATCGGCATCGGTTCGGCCATGGGGCTGCCGCTGCCCCTGGTGGCCGGTATGGTCGTGTCAGGTGCCACATTCGGCGACAAGATGTCGCCGATTTCCGATACCACCAATCTGGCCGCCATGAGTGCCGGCACCGACCTTTACCGGCATATCCGCTCCATGCTTTACACCACCCTGCCCACCCTGCTGCTGACGGTGTTGATCCTGGGGTTTCTGGGCTTCTCCCTGGACAACGACGGCCCGCCCACGGAGCAGATCACCAACATCCGTACCGCGCTGGCAGCCCATTACGGTCTCAATCTGCTGATCACCCTGCTGCCCCTGGTGGTGATGCTGGTGTTGAGCATGCGCCGGGTAGCGGCCGAAGTGGCCATGTCCGCCAGCGTGCTGGCAGCCTGTGTGATCGCGGTGGTGTATCAGGGTCAGGGCCTGACCGACGTGCTCAATGCCCTGTGGCTCAACACGCCGGGCACCACCGGCATCGACAACCTCGATTCGCTGTTGGGTCGCGGCGGCATCAGCAGCATGGCCTGGACCCTGTTGTTGGCGCTCATGGCGCTGGCCCTGGGTGGCGTTCTCCATGAAACGGGATTCCTGACCCGGTTGTTGAGTGGCATGCTGGGCAGGATACGTCGGGTGTCGGCCCTCATCGCCACCACCATCGCCGCGGGATTTGCCGGCAATCTGGCCATGGGTGAAGCGTATATATCCATCATCCTCAACTGCCAGCTGTTCCGCTCCCACTATGAAAGCAGGGGAGTGGACAATGCCGTATTGTCCCGATCGGTGGAGGAGGGCTCCACCCTCACCACCGGGCTGATTCCCTGGACCACGGCAGGCGCTTTCTATGCCGCCACCCTGGGCGTACCGGTGCTGGACTATGCGCCCTATGCTTTTCTGAACTACCTCAATGCCTTCGTGGCGGTGGCCATGGCCTCGTTCGGGTTGGGCCTGTTCCGCGACAAAACCTAGATCACGCAATCCTGTTGTAACTGCTGAATCTGCTCAGGGCTGAATCCCAATTCGGCAAGTATCGCCTCCGTATGTTCGCCCACGTCCGGAACCTCTCCCATCACCGCCCTATAACTGTTGTTATTGCCCGGGGGCCTGAAGGCGGGCAGGGGGCCGGCAGGGGTTCCGATTTGTACCTGTCGCTGCAGGGCCGCCAATTGGGGGTGTGCCCATACGGCCGCCAGATCGTTGACCCGCGCCCAGGCAATGCCGGCATTGTCGAGACGCCGGATCAAGGCATCAGTATCCAGATCCGCAAACGCGGACTCGATGATGTCACGCAGCATGTCGCGGGCCGCCGAGCGCAGGCTGTTGCTGCTGAAGCGGGGATCGCTGGCCAGTTGTGGCTTCTCCAGCACCGTCGCGCTGAACTCCTGCCACTCCCGGTCATTCTGCAGACCGATCAGCAGGGACTCGCCAGCGCCGGTCCTGAATACACCATAGGGGTAGATGGTGGCATGGTCGGCACCGCTCCGGGGCGGTGGAGAGGCACCATCGAGAGCGTAATAGAGGGGGTATCCCATCCACTCCACCATGGCCTCCAGCAGGGAAACCTCCACATGGCTGCCCGCGCCGGTCCGGCCCCGTTGCAGCAGGGCGGCCAGGATGGCGCTGTGGGCCTGCATGCCGGCGGCGATGTCGGCCACCGAGATGCCGGCCTTGACCGGTTGCTCCGGCGTGCCGGTGATGGAAAGGAATCCCGCTTCGCTCTGAACCAGCAGGTCGTAGGCCTTGCGCTTGTCATAGGGTCCACCGTTGCCGTAGCCGCTGATGTCGCAGACGATAAGGCGGGGATGCTGCGTGGCGAGAGCCGCGTAATCCATACCGAGGCGCGCGGCCGCCCCGGGAGCCAGGTTTTGTACCAGCACATCGGTGGTGAGCAGCAGGCGCTGCAGGATATCCCGGGCCGCGGGATGTTTGAGATCCAGGCACAGACTCTGCTTGCCCCGGTTGGTCCACACAAAGTGGGATGACAGGCCCTTTGCCCGGTGATCGTAGTGGCGGGCAAAGTCGCCGTTGCCGCGTCGTTCGATCTTGATCACCCGCGCGCCCAGATCAGCCAGCTGTCGTGTGCACAGGGGCGCGGCGATGGCGTGTTCCAGTGCCAGGACGGTGATGCCGGACAGGGGCGGCGCGTGTGACATGTAGGAATGTCCGATTAAGGGCAGGGTTGGCCCGAGAATGTAATGGATGACATGCCAACTTGCCACTAGAATGCTCAACGCCATGCCACATCGCGCCCATCTGTTCTCCTTGCGGCCCGCCAATGCCCTGCGGGAGACGGCGCTCGCGCCCGGTTACACCTCGGCGCGCTTCACCAGTGACCTGATGGCGGGGGTGACGGTGGGCATCATCGCCATTCCCCTGGCCATGGCACTGGCCATCGCCAGCGGCGTGCCACCTCAGCATGGCCTGTATACCGCCGCCATTGCCGGTTTTCTGATTGCGTTGCTGGGGGGCAGCCGCTACAGCGTGTCCGGACCCACGGCCGCCTTCGTAGTGATCCTTCATCCCATTGCCCTTCAATACGGGCTGGCCGGGCTGCTGGTGGCCACAGTCCTGGCGGGCTGCATTCTGGTGGCCATGGCCCTGTTCCGGCTCGGCCGGCTGATCGAATACATTCCGGAATCCGTGACCCTGGGATTCACCGCCGGTATCGGCGTGGTGATCGCCGTGTTGCAGGTGGATGATTTTCTGGGCCTGGGCATCGGCACCCTGCCGGAGGCGTTTACCGGCAAACTGTGGGCCCTGGGAGCGGGACTATCCCAGCTGCACTGGCCCAGCTTCGGGCTTGCCGCCCTGACTCTGGCCATCATGCTGTCCTGGCCCCGCTTGAAACTGCCGGTGCCGGCCCATCTGGTGGCGGTGGTGGTGGGCAGTCTGGCGGCCCTGGCCCTGGCCCGGCAGGGACTCGAGGTGGACACCATCGGTTCCCGTTTCAGCTGGGTTTTGCCGGACGGCAGCAGCGGCCAGGGCATACCTCCCGTCCTGCCCCATTTCGTGTGGCCCTGGCTTCAACCCGGCAGCGGGGGAGCCAGTCTCAGCTGGGATCTGCAAACCATAGGGGATCTGTTGCCTGCGGCTTTCGCCATCGCCATGCTCGGGGCCATTGAATCCTTGTTATGCGCGGTGGTGCTGGACAACGCCACCGGCACCCGCCACAGTGCCAACAGCGAGTTGCTGGGACAGGGTATAGGCAACATCGTCGTACCTTTTTTCGGCGGCATCGTCGCCACCGCCGCGATCGCCCGCTCGTTTGCCAACATCAAGGCCGGGGCCCAGTCCCCCGTGGCGGCCATGATCCACGGTCTGGTGGTGCTGGCCAGCATCGTGCTGCTGGCCCGTCTGCTGGCCTATCTGCCCATGCCCACCATTGCCGCCATGCTATTGGTCGTAGCCTGGAACATGAGTGAGGCTCCCAAGGCGCTGCACCTGCTGCGTACGGCGCCTCGGGGGGATTTGTGGGTGTTTGCAGTCTGTTTCGGGCTCACCGTGATGATCGACATGGTGGTGGCCATCACAACCGGGATCGTGCTGGCAGCCCTGTTGTTCGTGAAGGAGGTGGCGGCCATGACCCGTATCTCCGACATTACCGACAATGCCAGATGGGTGAAGGACCGGCCGGCGGCCGGCTGGAAGGTGTTCCGTATCAACGGACCCCTGTTTTTCGCGGCAGCGGACCGGGTGTTCGGGGAGTTATCTCTGAATTGCGAGAAGCAAAAGGGCATGGTATTGCACATGGACGGCGTGTCCCTGCTGGACGCGGGAGGTCTGACCGCCCTCAACAAGCTGGTCAGTCATTGCCGCCGGACCGGCACTCGCCTGCTGGTGGCGGAACTGCAGTTCCAGCCTCTAAAGACCCTGGCGCGGGCCGGAGTCAAACCCATAGAAGGGGTGTTAAGCTTCCACGCCAGCCTGCCGGAAGCCCTGGTGGAAGTGCCGCACCGCAACGACGGCCTGGACGATGGCTGAGGTGGGGGAGGGGACACTGATAACTTAATAACTTAAGAATACTTAGGTTCTTAAGTTATTAAGTTATCAGTGTCCCCTAATTGCGGGCGGCCATCAGGGCCTGCCAGAATGCGTCGTTGAAGCTGGATGAGTCATCGCCACCGGCGGCGCCCAGCCGGGTAATCACCAGGCCCAGGCTGGGCACGATATACAACTTGCGATCGTGAGCTCCCTGCATGGCCATCAGGTCAGCCGGTGCCGCGGCGATAAGCGGACCTTCAGTCCGTGTGGCCTGGGCACCGGCACCCAACGCGAATTCCTGACCGTTGAGCCACCACAGATAACCGTAGGCAGGATTGAGAGTCTGGGACGGTTGCAGCATCTCCTGCAGAAAATTCTGATCGGCAATGATCTGGCGCTCCTGCCAGAAACCCCCGGCCTGGATCATGAGCCCGAAACGGGCCAGTTCCCGCGCCGTGGTGGCCAGGCCAGTACCGATGGCGGCATCGGCCCAGGGCCGTGCAGTCCAACGGGTATTGGGCATGGCCATGGGGCCGCTGATCCATTCCGTCGTTACCGTATTGCGGTCCTTGCCAGTGGCCGTCTCCACCACCCGCATGAGGGTGTGATAGGCCGGCGTGTTGTACAGCCACGCGCTGCCAGCGGGTGCCGCGTATCCCATGTCGGTGGCAAGACCGCTGGTCATGGTCAGCAGGTGCCGCAGGGTAATGGCCGCCTCCTGTGCACCATCGGCCTGGCTCCAGCCTGCGCCAAGGTATTGGGTCACCGGATCATCGATGGTCAGCAAACCCTTTTCCTGGGCGATACCGGTTATGACTGCCGCCACACTCTTCTGGGCGGACGCCACATCCTCGATGACCCGCCCTGCCTGATCCTGACCCTGCACGAAATTGCTGTAGCCCGCCGGTGGATTGGCCGGCTGCCAATAGGCTTCCGCCATGATGCGACCGTTATGCAGCATTACCACGGCACTGGAATGGCGGGCAGCGGCGACCGCCAGGGCCTGCTCCACCCCGGCGCTGCGGAAGCCGGCCTGTTCAGGGGTGACGGTCTCCCAATGGTCGTCGGCCGCAGGGAAGTAAAGGCTCTGGCCATGTGCCGAGGCAGCCGTCAGCAGAGTGAGACCGAGGGTCAGGCACAGACACAGGTTTTGCGAAAGCTTAGCGGTTCCCATTGCGTTCCTCCTCCAGCCGGCGCAGGAAGGCAGCCTCGGCGGCATTGATGAATTGTGACCAGGGCACCTGGTTCAGCAGGGGATGGGGTCGCACCTGCACCCGCAGCTGATCGATGACATCGGCAAATGGCGCCTGGGGGTGACCGGTGAGATAGATGTCGGGATCCAGCCCCTTGAGGGTGGCAAACCCCTCCCGGGCCTGGGCTTCCAGATCGGGAAAATTGGGGTTACCAAGCAGGCGGACGCCGTCGTTGGGTCCGTTGCAACCGAAGAACAGCAGCTCGTAGTCCCGATCCCCATCCCGGGTGGTGGTGAGCCAGTTGGTACAGCCGGGGGTATGGCCGGGAGACCACACCGGGGTCATGCTGATGCCACCCAGAGTAATGGTCTCCCCGTCCGCCAGTCGGCGATCCACCCGCACCGGCTCCCAGCCCTCGAACCCCAGTGGAGAAAGATCCATGCCGGTGGCCAGGGCGTCGGCATCCGCATCGAGGGCCATGACCTGGGCGCCGGTGAGACGCTGCATGACCGCATGGCCCTGCACATGATCGAAATGGGCATGGCTGGACAGCAGAATGCGGATATCGCTGAGGCGGAATCCCAGGGCCTCCACATTGGCACGGATCAGGGGGCCCATCTCGCTGACCCCGGTATCCAGCAGAAAGTGGCCGTCCGGGGTCGTGATGAGGTAGGAGGCGATATTGCTGGCCCCCACGTAATAGACATTGCCGAGGATGCGGAAGGGGGCCTCCGGCTGGGCCATGGTGGTATGGAAGCTGCGGCCGGCGCTGACCTTCTCCGCCATGGTCATGGTATCGAAGCGGCCGGGTTGGGCCCCGGCCAGGGGCGCGGCAAGATTGATCAGAATGAACAGCAGACAGGATTTTCTCATCGGCGAACTGTAGACCCCCTGGCCACGGCTTTCAACTGGTGACAAGTTGTGGCAGCGCATTACCAACCAGCACATAAGTTGGTAACCTTGTCCCGGATAAATCGAAGATCATTCGCTGTTGGGAGAGGCTCATGTTCACATATTCACGTCGTATCGCGACCCTGTTCATTGCCCTGGTACTGCCGTTGTCAGCCCAGGCAGTGCCGGAGCGGGTCGGCGATTTCGCCCTGCTGGACAGTACAGGGGAGTTTCATCAGCTCAGTCGATACCTGCACCGCAAGGCGGTGGTGATGATGTCCTATGCAGCCGACTGCCAGTCCATGGATGACATGGTGGCCCGCCTGCGTGACGTGCAGTCCCGGTTCGAGGATCAGGGCGTGACCTTCCTGTTGCTGGACAGCCTGGATACCCCGCGGCCGGAGATGGCAGGCCACGAATTGGGGCTGCCGGTGCTGGAGGATGACGGGCAGCTGGTGTCGGAAACCCTCGACATCACCCGCGCCGGCGAGGTCCTGGTGCTGGAACCCCTGCGGTTGTCCCTGTTCTATCGCGGCTCGGTCGCCAGCGGTGAGCTGGGCCAGGTGTTGCAACAGGCCTTGAACGGGCCAGTGGCAGACACCGTCAAGACGGACCTGAGCGGCTGCGAAATCGCCTACCCCGTGCGTGACCAGCACGCCGCCAAGGTGCCCGACTATGCCACCGAAGTCGCACCCATCATCATCGAGAAATGTGCCGAGTGTCACCGGGAAGGCGGCGCGGGTCCGTTTGCCATCGACAGCCACATCATGCTGATGGGCTGGTCGCCCATGATCCGCGAGGTGGTGATGAACCGCCGCATGCCTCCCACCCAGGTGGATCCCTATGTGAGCCATACCAAGAATGCCCGCTTCGTCACTCCGGAGCAGATGCAGACCCTGGTGCACTGGATCGATGCCGGTGGTCCACCTTCCGCCAGCGGCGAGGATCCCCTGGCGGATCTGGAATTCCCCGATCAGAGTGCCTGGATCCTGGGTGAGCCTGACTTCATCGTGGAGGTGCCGGATACAACGATTGCGGCCGTCGGCATCATGGACTATGTGTACCAGGACGTGGCCCTGCCATTCACCGAGGACAAATGGATCAAGGCGCTGCAGTATGTGGCGGGAGATCCGTCGGTGCTGCATCACCTGGTGACCTATGTCACTGCGCCGGACGAGGATTTCTGGGGGCCGGAGCGCACCGAGACATCCGCCACCCGCAGCTTTTTGGAATCCTTCGCACCGGGCCGCCCGGTGGCGACGGAATATCCCGCTGGCACGGGAGTGCGCATTCCGGCCGGGCACCAGTTGTCCATGCAGTTTCACTATGTGACCAATGGCCGCGCCACCATCGACAGGACCCGCATCGGCCTCTACTTCCATGATGAACCGCCGGCCCATGAGCGCCAGACTCAGGTGGTAGGTGCCAGGTTTACCATTCCACCCCGGGATCCCAATTACGCCATGCACACCCAGCATGTGTTTGATACCGATGTGGTGATCACCGGTCTGCGGGCCCGCATGCACTACCGTGGCAAGAAAATGAAATTTGCCGTGGAAAACCCCGATGGCTCTCTGCAGGAAATCCTCAGCGTGCCTGCCTATAACTACGGCTGGCAGCCCCATTACCAGCTCAGCGAGCCGGTGCTGGTGCCGGCGGGTGTGCGGGTGCATGTGATCGGGGCCTTTGACAATTCCGAGTCAAATCCCCTCAACCCCGATCCGGAAAAGGAAGTGCCCTTCGGGGTGGAAAGCTGGGACGAGATGTTCACCGGCTATTTCACCTATCACACCATGACTGACAATCGAGCGAACTGACAATGAGAATAAACGGTCGCCAGGCTATCGGATGTTTATTGCTGATGGCCGGGGCGGCCGTCGCCCAGCCACCCCCCGACCCCGCCCGGGACGGTGACAGCAATGTGCGCTATCCGGCCGACTTTTTCGCCGAGTACGGGCCGGTGTCAGCCAATGACATGCTGTCCCGCATACCCGGCATCAACCTGGCCCTGGAAAGCAACGAGCAGCGTCGCGGCAATCAGGTGGATCGGGGCCTGGGAGACAGCTCCCAGATCCTCATCAACGGCAAGCGCATGGCGGGCAAGGCCAATGAGGCCCGTGCCCAGCTGGATCGCATCACCGCCGCCCAGGTGGACTACATCGAGATCGTGCGGGGAACATCCGGCAGTCTGGATGTGCGCAACACCTCCGGTCAGTTGGTGAACATCGTGCTGCGGGAATCCTTCTCCACCACCAGTCTGGCCACCGAGATGGGTCTGGTGCGCTTCCACGATGGCCAGGTGGAGCCCACCGGCAATCTGTCGGTGAGCGGCCAGCGGGGTCTGCTGCAGTACCTGCTGAGCCTGGACCTGAAGTCGGGCTATGAGTTTCTCACTTACGACGAGGACAGCATTCACCCGGATGGCCGTCCCAACGAGAAGCGTACCTATGAGCAGGTGACCGAGGCGGACAACATCACCCTCAGCAGCAATCTGGTGTGGGACCTGACCCCCAATGACCGGTTGGCGATCAATGTCCTGCTCAATGACGCCGATCCTCCCAGGGATCTGCGTCGCACCATTACAGATTTCAACGGCCCCCAACCTCTCACCAGCTATGAACACGAAACCTATGACGCCGGCAGTGACAGCTGGGAGATTGGCGGCGACTACGAACATCAGTTTCTCGACAGCGGCCGCTTCAAGGCCCTGCTGATTGCCAACGAGAAAAGCGCCGATACCCTGCGGGAGCGCTTCGTGTACGTGAATCCCGGCGACCCGGAAGTGAAGAACCTGTACCTGTTCAACGACAGTGTGTATGCCGAGCGCATCCTGCGCAGTTCCTATACCTTCGACCTCAACGACAGCCAGGCCCTGGAGCTGGGCCTGGAAGCGGCAAAGACCACCCAGGATTCGGTGCTGCGCCAGGGAGTATTGCGCCCCGGCACAGCCAGTGAACTGCACGGCGGCCTGGTGGCGGTGAGCGTACCCAATGCCATCTCCACCGTGGAGGAAACCCGTTACGAGGGTTTTGCCGTGCATAACTGGGTGATCAGCCCCCGCATGACCCTGGAATCCAGCCTGCTGTATGAGGTTTCGGAGATCAGCCAGCAGGCGGACGTGGACACGGTGCGGGATTTCGACTTCATCAAACCCAAGGTGGACTGGCGCTTCAACCTGAGCCGCACACTGCAGTTGCGTGCCTCCATCGAGCGCCAGGTCGCCCAGTTGAGTTTCGCCGACTTCTCCGCCAACACCAACAACCGCGACCTGGAGCAGGATATATTTGCCGGCAACCCGGACCTGGAACAGGAGACCTCCTGGCGTTACACGGTAAACATGGATTACCGACTTCCCGATGACGGTGGTGTGGTGAATTCACGGGTATTCTGGTACGACATTCAGAACGTCATTGACCGGGTTGACGTGTCCCCATCGCCCACCAGACTGCAGAGTGCCAATGGCAATGTGGGCGACGGCACCGTGATCGGCTTCGGCGTGGACACCAGCCTGCGCCTCAACCGCTGGGGTCTGCCACAGGCCGTGCTGACCGCCGGTGTGCTGGTACAGGACTCTTATATCTTCGATCCCATGTCCAATCTCGAACGCAAGGTGGTGCCCTACGACCGCGGCAACTACCGTATCGGCTTCCGCCAGGACGTGCCCGCCTGGAACTTCAACTACGGTTTAAATTTCCGTGACGGCTTCGAGGGCAACCGCCCGTTCTACGACATCGACAGTGTCACCTTCATCCGCAACAACCAGCAGCTCTCCCTGTTTGCCGAGAAAGTCGCCTGGGGCGGCTTCACCTACCGCGCCGAGCTCAACAATGCCCTCGATTGGCAGAGCTGTCGCGAGCGTACCCGTTATGCGGGCTATCTGCGTGATGGTGTGCGGAGGGAGGTGGAGCATTTCTGTACCCAGAACGGCGAGCAGTTTGTGCTGCGGATGCGGGGGACTTTTTAGATTCGCGAGGACCATTGGGCTGCGCGGCTGAACAGCAGTATGTCGGACTCGAAGACCCCGTGATATGCTCAGTCCCCTCACGTGGATATGGCCCTGATCCGGGAAGAAGGGCCCATCAAATTAATAACAAGACCCTGAGATACCTGGAGAACAAGAAATGACAAAAACCCTCAACCCGCCCTTGCTGCTCACCCTGGCCTCCCTGACCCTGGCGCCCCTGGCACTGGCCCAGACCGGCACCAGTGTCTACCAGGGGGACTGGCCGAACATTCACGGCAACGAGTTTTCCCAGCGCTATTCGCCGCTGGACCAGATCAATGCGGACAACGTCGGTTCCCTAGGTATAGCCTGGCGGTTTGCCACCACCAATATCGGTCCCCCCACCGACTACACCAACCCGTCGACCCCGCTGGAAATTGACGGCGTCCTCTACGCCGACGTGGGGACCACCCGCAATGTGGTGGCCCTGGATGCGAAAACCGGCGAAGTGATGTGGCTGTGGCGGCCCCAGGAAGGCGAGCGCTTTTCCGAGGCACCCCGCAAAGGTGCCGGTCGCGGTGTAGCCTTCTGGCGCGACGGTGATACCAAGCGGGTGATCGATGTCACCCCCGGGTATCAGCTGGTGTCCCTGGATGCCAACACCGGGGCGCCGGATCCCAACTTCGGCAACAACGGCATCGTGGACCTGTATGTGGGCCTGCGCAATGCCGATGATCCGCGCTATCCCTTTCCCGATATCGGCCTCTCCGCACCGCCGCTGGTGATGAATGATGTGATCGTGGTGGGCGCGGCCCACCGCACCGGTGGTCGTCCCCGCTCCAAGATCAACGTCAAGGGTGATATCCGCGGCTTCGACGTACGCACCGGCGAATTGCTGTGGACCTTCCACACCATTCCCGAGCGGGGCGAGGTGGGTTTTGAGACCTGGCTGGACGAAGGTGTGGAGTTCACCGGCAATTCCGGCGTGTGGGCACCCATTTCCGGCGATCCGGAGCTGGGCATCGTGTATCTGCCCGTGGAAGATCCCACCGGTGACTACTACGGCGGCGACCGGCCGGGAGACAACCTGTTCTCCAGCGGCCTGGTGGCACTGGATGTGAAGACCGGCCAGCGCCAGTGGCATTACCAGTTCATTCATCACGACATATGGGATTGGGACGTGCCCGCAGCGCCGATCCTGGCGGACCTGCCCAATGGCCGCAAGATCGTGCTGTCCGCCACCAAGCAGTCCTGGGTCTATGCCTTCGACCGGGTCACCGGCGAGCCCATCTGGCCCATCGTGGAGCGACCGGTGCCGGCCGGGGACGTGCCGGGTGAATGGTATTCACCCACCCAGCCTTTCCCCACCCGTCCGGCCCCGTTTGACCGGCAGGGATTCACGGAAGACGATCTGATCGACTGGACACCGGAGGTGCGTGCCCTGGCGCTGGAAGCCATCCAGGGCTTCCGCCTGATGCGGGAGTTCTACACACCGCCGTCCCTGGCGGAAGCGCCGGACGGCACCCGCGGACTGCTGAGTCTGCCGTCGTCCACTGGTGGTGCCAACTGGGAAGGCTCGGCCATGGACCCGGAGACGGGAATCCTGTACGTGCCGTCACGCACACAATTGCAGTCGTTGTCGCTGGCGAAGAACCCCGATTCGGACATCGATTTCAGCCAGAGTACCGGTGTGCGGGTACCGCGGGTGCAGGGGCTGGAAGTGGTCAAGCCGCCCTATGGCAGGGTCACAGCCATCGACATGAATTCCGGAGATCATCTGTGGTGGATTCCCAACGCGGATACGCCGGATCGCATCAAGAACCATGCCCTGCTGCAGGGCGTGGACATTCCCGCCACCGGTGTGCCCACCCGCTCCGGTGTGTTGCTGACCAAGACCCTGTTGTTCGTGGCCGAGGGTATCGGTACGGCTGATGCCGGCCCCTACATGCGCGCCGTCAACAAGCAGACCGGTGAAGTCATCGCCAAGATGGAGCTGCCGGCCAACCAGACCGGTCTGCCGTTCACCTACGAGCACGAGGGCAAGCAATACCTGGCCATGTTCGTCGGTGGCAGCACCAGGCCAGCCGAGCTGGTGGTCTACACCCTGCCTTGATATTTAAGGGGACGGTTTAAGGGGACGGAGGGATTACTTTTTAATCCCTCCGTCCCCTTAAATTCACAAAACCCTTGGTTCACAAAAAAGTTGACACATGCTTTATATGTACTACTATGTAGAACATATAAAGCGGACGGTGATCCCGTATGCCAGCCAAGCCACCCCCCAAACCCGCGCCCCTGGGCGAGTTCGAACACATTGTGCTGCTGGCGCTGCTACGTCTCGGTGACGAGG
Source organism: Pseudomonadota bacterium (assembly GCA_046047495.1). Lineage (GTDB taxonomy): Bacteria > Pseudomonadota > Gammaproteobacteria > Pseudomonadales > Pseudohongiellaceae > NORP240. The sequence continues at coordinate 47,462 of JBJOHV010000016.1, forward strand.
CCTACGGCATGCTGGTGCGGCAGACCATTCAGGAACTCATCAAGCGGGACATCTCCATCGGCGCCATCTACACCACCCTGGACCGATTGCAGGCCAAGGGGCTGGTGGAATCCCGTACCGGTGAAGCAACCGCCAGGCGGGGCGGGCGCGCCAAGAAATACTATGCAGT
>JBJOHV010000017.1:0-15959 GCA_046047495.1 Pseudomonadota bacterium
GCCGGCAGCAGCTCCAGATGGCGTCGATGCGGGCAATCTCGTTGGCAATGGCCTCGGTGGGTGTCAGCCTGTGGGTGGCCTTGCAGTTGAGAGGCCAGTGTTGCCGCAGTTGGGGAAAGTCGGCATGCACCTCCGCACACACCGAGCGGGCACTGGCGCGCTTGCGCAGATTGGCTGGCCAGCCGCCACCACCCAGCAACACTTCCGAGACATACTCGCAGATGGCCAGGGAGTCCCACACGGTGATTTCCTTATGCAGGAGAACTGGCACTTTCAATGAGGGTGAGAGCGGCCCCAGTTTTTCGGCGGTGTCGCCCTGGTAGAGGGCGATGCGGATCTCCTCGAATTCCACATTGAACATTTTCAGTAACAGCCAGGGTCCGAGAGACCAGGCGGAATAATTCTTATTGCCGATGACCAGTCTGACGTCTTTCATGAAAGCTGCTCCAATTACGGTGGTGTTGCCTGATTGCTCGTGATGGGGATTGGGTTCAGTTCGCGTTGCGGGTCACCATCAACTGGCTGGCGTCCCGCAGGCGCAGGATGACCCTGCGATCGAAAAAGTCATTGGCGGGACTTTGTTGCGCATGCAGGGGCCGCGCTTCACCGTAGGCAATGGTGGTGACCCGGATGTTGTCAACGCCCAGGCGGGCCAGGGCGTCCCGGACCGCCAGACTGCGCTGGCGGGAAAGCTCAAGGTTGTATTCAGCATCGCCATTGCGATCGGCATAACCGGTGATCTCGATGGCCGGATCCGGCATCTGCCGGGTCAGGTTGGCGAAGCTGCTCAACAGCTCGTGATCCTGCGGCTCCACGGCGCTGGAGTCGTTGCGGAAGTACAGGGAGACCACGGTGTTGTCGCAGCACACGCGATCCATACCGGTTTCCGCCAGGACCGGCAGCCCGCGGACTGCCGCGCCGGAGGATTGGCCGGCCAGGCGCAGAGTGCGGGTTTCCTCCTGCAACAGGGCCAGCTCCCGATGGGTGGCCTGCAGGCTGGCCTGCAGATGACTGACCCGGCGTTTGGCCAGCAGACCATCCCCCAGCAGGGCGCCGATGGCGGCACCGGCGATCAGACCGGGCGGGCCGCCCACCGCACCACCCACCGCCATGCCGCCAAGCAGGCCGACGGTTTCCTCCTTGCTGGAAGGATTGTCTCGCAGCGTGGTGGTGTCTGCCGCGGCAGAGGTGCTGACCAGGGTGAACAGAATTGCCAGAGACGTCAGTCTTAACATAGGGGGAAACCTGCGGATGTCATGATGGTTGATGAACGGAAATGGTGTTGGGAAAATCGAATCTGTCTGGCTGGCAATTTAACTGGACCTTTCTTGCTACCCGGAGCACCCTAAAGGGCTAGGCGCTGATCAAATCTGTCAGAATGATGGCTTTTGCGGCGGGAGGGTTCCGGTGTCTGCGCAGGCCCCGATAAATACTGTATATTCGCGCCACCTGAACAATCTCAGGTGCGATCACTACGGGCAGAAACCATGAGCAGAAGAATAGCCATCGTCGAGGATGAAGCGGCGATTCGGGAAAACTACGCGGACGTGCTGCGCAAGCAGGGCTACGACGTGCAAACCTACGCCAATCGCCAGAGTGCCATGGCGGCATTCGATCTGCGTCTGCCCAGTCTGGCCATCATCGACATCGGCCTGGAGAACGAAATCGACGGCGGCTTTGCCCTGTGCCAGACCCTGCGCTCCATGTCCGACACCCTGCCGATCATTTTCCTTACCGCCCGCGACAACGATTTCGACACGGTAAGCGGCTTGCGCATGGGTGCCGACGATTACCTCACCAAGGACATCAGCCTGCCCCACCTGACGGCACGCATCGCGGCCCTGTTCCGCCGCCTCGATGTGCTGGATCAGCCCACCTCGCCGGAGAACCTGTTGCAAAGGGGCAAACTCACCCTGGATATCGGGCGGCTCACAGTGCAGTGGGATGGCAAGCCCGTGCCGCTGACGGTGACGGAATTCTGGATGGTGCACGCCCTCGCCAAGTTTCCCGGGCATGTGAAGAGCCGCCAGATCCTGATGCAGGAATCCAAGATCTACGTGGACGGCAGCACAATCACCTCCCACGTCAAACGCATCCGCAAGAAGTTCGTGCAGATGGACAGCCGTTTCGATTGCATTGAAACCGTCTATGGTATGGGCTACCGGTGGAATGTGCACAAAGATGGCAGCACCCATTAAGGGCCTGCGGCCGTCGTGAAAAATCCATTCAGAAAACTTTTCGGCATCCGCTTCAAGCTGGTGTTCATGTCCAGCTTTCTGCTGGTCATTCCCTGGCTCGGCTATCAATACATTCTGGAGATGGAAGAGTATCTCCGCCGCGGTCAGGAACAGGTTGTGCTGGGCACGGCCCAGGCGCTGGCTTCGGCGCTCAATGAACGGCCCGAACTTTTCGATGAAAGCACCTACAGTCCCAGCCGCCGCTCCAATGATCTCTATATCTACCCCATCTATTACCCGCTGGCATTGAACGACGGAAACCTGCTGGACTGGCAGGAATACCAGCAATACGAGGTGGAGTACGACAGCCGCAGTTACCTGCGCACCCAGCTCAACCCGATGCGCTATTACGACAACGAGGAGTCGCTGCACTACCGCATCATGGTCGGTGAGTACAACCGCTCACTGTATGCCTACTTCAAGGTGGTGGATGATCAGGTGGTGTATCGCAACCGTGATGCCCTGAGCGTCAATCGCAGCGATTTCCTGCAGATATCCATGCTGAGCCGGGAGGGCAATGATATCAATCGCTATGTGGTGGCTCCCCACGGACCGGAGTTTCTCTTCCCCTACAAGGTGAACGAGGACTACGAGGATCCGCAGTATGAGCAGCGCATCAGTGGCCAGTGGTACGAGACCAGCGACGGCTATGAGGTGGAATTGCAGATACCTCTGGACATGTTGGGCAGCAAACTGGGCTTTGCGGTGTTCGATGTGGACGATCCGGTGCGACGCGACATCACCAATGTGGTGGCCACCTCCAATGTCAACAGTGTGGAGCGCCTGGGTCTGTTGCTGCGCCCGACACCAGAGATCGATCGCATCGTGGCGGGCATGGGTCATACCAGTTCCCGCATCCAGGTGGTTGATAATAATCGCCGCGTGCTGCTGACCGTGGGAGACATCCAGTCGGCTTCCGGCATCATCGTCACCAATGAGGATGATTACCGTCTGCAGAACAAATACTGGCGTTACTTCGAGGACAGGGTGCTGCTGCCGCTGTATTACCGCATTCTCACCAAACCCAGCAATGACTTCATCGATGACCTGTACGGCAATGTGACACGGGAAGGTGCCCACATCGATTCCGCCCTCATGGGTTCGGCCCAGACCCAGTTCCGTACCGTGGCGGACAGCCAGACCCGCATCCTGGAAGCCGCCCATCCGATTCTTGCCAACGGCGAAGTGCTTGGCGCGGTTGTGGTGGATCAGAACATGAACGGCATCCGCACGTTCCGCAACCAGGCACTGGAACGTCTGTTCAATACCATGCTGGCGGTGATGCTGGCCATCACCCTTGGCCTGTTCTTCTTCGCGTCACGCATCTCCTCCCGCATCCGCTCTCTGCGCAATCAGGCCGAGGGCATCATCGACGACAATGGCAAGCTGCGCAACACCATCAGGCCGACCCGCAATGGTGACGAAATCGGCGATCTGTCCCGCAGCTTCTCCAACATAGTAGAGCGGCTGACCCAGTACACCAATTATCTGGAAAACATGTCGTCGCGCCTTTCACATGAGTTGCGCACGCCGGTGACCGTGGTGCGCTCCTCGCTGGAAAACCTGGGCATGATGCCCGGCAATCCCGATCAGGCGGTGTATATCGAGCGGGCCGAGGAGGGCATCCGGCGCCTCAATCTCATCCTCACCAATATGAGCGAGGCGACCCGCCTGGAGCAGATGCTGCAGACCTCCGACAAGGAGAAGATCGATCTGGCCGAGGTGCTGTTCGGCTGCATGGAGGGATACAAGCTGGCCTACCCCGACGTCAGCTTCGAAACCGACATCAGCACCAAGGCCATCGAGATCCGCGGGGTGCCGGAGTACATCGCCCAGCTCATGGACAAGCTGATCGCCAATGCCACGGAGTTTTCCTATCCCGGCGAGAAGATCACGGTCACCTGCCAGCAGGTGCGGGATCACGCCATCATCAAGGTGATCAACAAGGGGCCCTACCTGCCGGTGGAAATGCAGGATCGCCTGTTCGATTCCATGATTTCCGTGCGGCCCCAGGAGAAGCAGCGCCAACCCCACCTGGGCATGGGGCTGCATATCGCCCGCCTGATCACCGAATTCCATGGCGGCCAGATCCGCGCCGAGAACCTGACCGACGCCGCGGGTGTGGTGATCACCGTGGTCATCCCCCTCTACTTCAAATGACCCCGGGCTGGGGTCAGTCCCCGGTGTAATACTTGGGGGCGAACTGCTTGACCACCGGTGAATCCGCCGCCCAGGCATGGCAGGTGTCCAGCACCTGGGGTCGCCGGCTGCTGTCACTGGTGTCGGCATCCGATTTGTTCTTGCGGTGGCGCAACAGGGGAAAGATGGTCTGGAATGCCACGGTGGCCATGGGAAAGAGCAGTTCGGTCAGGTGGGTGCAGCCGTCCACCCCGCCCACCTTTTCCCGGATCGCCTTGCGCCAGCCGGGTCCCATGGTGATGCCGATCAGGGCCTTGTAGGCCGGGGCGATGGCCGGACACATCTGAAACGGGCTGTGTTCAGTGGCGGCCTCCACATCCTTGATCACGAAATGCCGGTCGATGGTGACCCGCATGAGCATCTCGTGCAGCGGTTCCCCCACCTTGATGGTGCCGCGCCACTCATTGCTGAATTCGTAGGACTTAGTGTCTGTCATGTGGGCTTCGATGTCGAACAGGCCGTCCTGGCGCTCGAACCCATGGTAGGTGATGGCGCGGGTGTGGATGTGCTGACGGGGACCAGCGGCGGGCAAGGGCATGGGATCGTCCTGCTGTGGGAGAAAAACGGCGCCCAGTATACCCCAGTCGCCAGGGCAGGCGAGCCGCGGCACAGCCAAGTGACAACTACGTGTCGCAATGACGTCATTCCAGTCTACGGAATTTGCCGGGCCTGGGGCATAATGGGCGCCATTGTCCACCGCAGGTCATAGACCAGGGAGCCGCCGTTGCCAGCCGTCAGGAAGTTGTTGTTTGTCTGCACCGGAAATTCCTGCCGCTCACAGATGGCGGAAGGCTGGGCCCGCAGCCTGGCAAACGGCTTGACCGATCCCACCCTGGTCGTCACCTCCGCAGGTCTGGAAGCCCACGGCCTCAATCCCGGTGCCGTGACCGCCATGGCCCGTCACGGCGTGGATATTTCCGGTCACACCTCAAAACTGCTCAGCGACCAGCTGGTGGCGGATGCCGATGTGATCGTCACCGTCTGCGGTCATGCCGATGCCCATTGCCCGGTGTTGCCACCCCACAAGCGGCGCATCCATCTGCCCTTCGACGATCCCGCCAAGGCCAAGGGTAGCCCTGCGGAGGTGGAGGCCTGTTTCGATCGGGTCTGCGAGGAGATTCACCAGGGGGTGACCCAGCTCTTGCAGCAGGAATTCGGTCTGCGGCCCAGCGTCCATGCCCGCTTCGGTGTGGATGATTTTCAAATCCTGGAGCGGCAGCGCAGCCACACGGGGTTCGTGCCCATCGATGTCCTGCAACTCACCCACCGCCGTTTCCAGGGAGGCTGGAGTGACACGTTGCGCCGGGAAGTGGCTGTGCGTCCCCAGGCCGTGGGTGTATTGCTGTTCGATCCCGTGTGTGACGCGGTCGTGCTGGTGCGCCAGTTCCGTGCGGGGCTGGTGGATGAGGGACAAAGCCCCTGGATTCTTGAGATCGTTGCCGGCCTGATGGCGGCTGGCGAAGCCCCGGTTGATGTGGTAAAACGAGAAGCCAAGGAAGAGACCAACTGTGCAGTATCCGACCTGATTCCCATCTGTGAGTACTTCAACAGCCCCGGATGGAGCAACGAGAAAATCAGCCTTTTCTGTGCCCGGGTGGATGCGTCCACGGCTGGCGGCGTATACGGACTCGATGAGGAGCACGAAGATATTCTGGTGGTGGTGATGCCGTTCCGGGAAGCGGTTGCTGCCGTCACTGATGGCACCATCAACAACGCCATGGCAGTCATCGCCATTCAATGGCTGGAGTTGAACCAGGAAAAAGTCCGGCGGCAATGGCAGACGACGGGTCAAAATCACTAGTTTTTCAGCAACTCCCCACCGCAGGGGTCTAGAATGCGGCCGATAACCAGAGTGTCAGCGCCCGGCTTAGGGCCAATAGAGAACAGCAATCCAGGGCAGTCGCGGACGCAGCCAATGAGTAGCAAGTACAGCATAGACCTGATTCGGCAGATGGCGGAGTGTGATGCCAATTACATCCGTCTGCTCAAGCTGGTACCGCGTCTGCACCGGTGTCGCCACAGCAGCAACCTGCAGGGCACACTGGCGGAGTTCCGGGTTGGCGAACGGCACACCCAACCCGCCACAGTGGCCATCACTGTGCTGGAGTCCTACCGCTATACCACCACCCTGGAGATCGCCCAGCAACCCGGCGAAGGGGAGTGGGTGCGCAATCCGGTCATGCAGGTGCGGGTCTACCACGATGCCCACACCGCCGAAGTGGTCTCTTTCCAGGAACAGCGCAATTTCCAGCCAAACTATCCCCAGCCCAACCCCCAGATGTTCCAGCGGGATGAGAAAGTGCAGGTCAACCGTTTTCTGGGAGAGTGGCTATCCTATTGCCTGGAAACCGGGCGCTGCCTGTCCACACCCGGTAGCGTGTTACGTGCCTGACCCCGGCAGCCAGCATGAATTCCAAGTCCGCCAAGCAACCCATACAGATTCTGCAAATCACGGATACCCACCTTTATGGTGTGAGAGAAGGGACATTGCTGAAGCTCAATACCCACGACAGCCTGGCCATGGTGCTGGACACGGTGGAGAAAAATGAGCCTCACATCGATCTGATCCTGGCCACCGGGGACATCGCCCAGGATGGGTCGGAAGCCGCCTACCGTCATTTCATTCACTACATGGAACGGCTGAAGGCGCCATTTCGCTGGATACCGGGCAACCATGACATTCCCGCCGTCATGGAGTCAGTGGCCCGGAGTTCGGAAACCGCCCAGGATGCCGGCAGAAAAATCGAACAGATCGGCAACTGGATCATCATCATGCTGGACTCCAGCCGCCTGGGTCACGTGCATGGCTTTCTCGATCGCTCCGAAATGTCGTTTCTGCAGACCACCCTGAGTGAGATGCAGGCCAACAACACCGCCGAACACTGTCTGGTGTGCCTGCACCACAACCCCATTCCCGGCAGTGCCGGCTGGATGAAGGACATAGGCCTGCGCAACGATCGCGAGTTCCTGGAACTGGTGAGCAAGTTCGACCGGGTGCGCGGCGTGGTGTACGGGCACATTCACCAGGAGCTGGATTTCATGTTCAACAACATCCGGCTGTTCTGCACGCCATCCACCTGCATCCAGTTCAAACCCGAAGTCATCGATTTTGCCCTGGACAATCTCAATCCCGGCTACCGACGCCTGCAATTGCATGCAGATGGCAGCATCGAGTCGGAGGTGATCCGGGCCGAGGGCCAGGCGCTCAAGGCGGATTTCAGCAGTGCCGGCTACTGAGCGGCGATGCAGCTTTGATTGAAACGTTCGTCATCTACCTTCACGGTTTTCTCAGCAGTCCCCAATCCAACAAGGCTCGCCAGGTGGTCAGGTACTGCCAGGACCATGGCCTGGACGAGCGGCTCGCGGTGCCGGCCTTGACGGGCAGTCCGCAACACTGTGTGTCCGAGGTGCAGCGGATCATCGACCAACATGGCCATCAGCAGGTGGCGCTGATCGGCAGCTCCCTGGGGGGGTTCTATGCCACCTGCCTGGCGCAACGCAATTCTTTGCGGGCCGCGGTGATCAACCCCGCGGTGCGGCCCCAGGATTACTGGCGCAATTACCTCGGCGAACACCGCAACTATTATTCCGATAGCGTGCATGTGGTGACCGAACAGCATGTGCTGGAACTGGCAGAGCTGGATCCACCGGAACTCAGCCGGCCCGACGACTTTCTGCTGCTGGTGCAGACCGGTGATGAGGTGCTGGATTACCGGCGTGCCGTGACCCGCTATCAGGGCGCCACCCAGATCGTGCAGCCCGGGGGTGATCACAGTTTCCGGAATTTCGAATCCCAGCTGCCCACCGTGTTCGAATTCCTGACTATTCAGAATTAGTTGGCGCGCGCGATAAAATAGCATTCATCACCAGTCTTTCACCCTGCGACACTTGCCAAGAACCACTCAGCATGAACACGACCTATAACGCCGATGCCATCGAAGTACTCACCGGACTCGATCCGGTGCGCAAACGGCCCGGCATGTATACCGACACCACCCGACCCAATCACCTGGTACAGGAGGTGGTGGACAACAGCGTTGACGAGGCCCTGGCGGGCTTCTGCAAGAACATCAGCGTCACCTTGTTCAAGGATGGCAGCGTGGAGGTCACCGATGACGGCCGCGGCATGCCGGTGGACAAACACAAGGGAGAAAAAGTCAGCGGTGTGGAGCTGATCCTTACCCGTCTCCACGCGGGGGGGAAGTTCTCCAACAAGAATTACGAATACTCCGGGGGTCTGCACGGCGTGGGTGTGTCGGTGGTCAACGCCCTGTCAAAGACTCTGGAAGTCACGGTGCGGCGCGACGGCACGGTGTATCTGATGAAGTTCGCCAACGGCGAAAAGGCTTCGGAACTCAAACCCATCGACACCTGCGGCAAGCGCAACACCGGCACCACGGTGAGCTTCCTGCCCGATGAAAAATATTTCGACTCACCGAAAATATCCATCCCGAAGCTGAAGCATGTGTTGCGGGCCAAGGCGGTGCTGTGTCCCGGCCTGCGGGTCAGCTTCATCGACAATACGGTGAGCGAGGACAAGGCCCAGAGCGAGGAGTGGTATTACGAGGATGGACTGACCGACTATCTCACCGGCGCCACGGCGGAATGGGAAACTCTGCCCGCCGCACCATTCACCGGTTCCGTGCAGGGCAATCAGGAAGCGGTGGACTGGGCCGTGCAGTGGTTGCCGGAAGGCGGCGAGGTCATCGCCGAGAGCTATGTGAACCTGATTCCCACACCCCAGGGCGGCACCCATGTCAGCGGCCTGCGCACCGGCCTGCTGGATGCCCTGCGGGAGTTCTGCGAGTTCCGCAATCTGCTGCCCCGCGGCTTAAAGCTGTCCTCGGAAGATGTGTGGGAGAAGTGCTGCTTCGTGCTGTCGTCCAAGCTGGTGGATCCCCAGTTCTCGGGCCAGACCAAGGAGCGTCTGTCATCCCGCCAGGCCGCCGTGTTCGTCGCCGGCGTGGTGAAGGATGCCTTCAGCCTGTGGCTCAACCAGCACACCGCCGAAGGCGAGGCCATAGCCGAACTGTGCATCCGCAATGCCCAGAGCCGCCTGAAGGCCGGCAAGATGGTGACCCGCAAAAAAGTGACAGCCGGCCCCGCTCTGCCAGGCAAGCTGGCGGACTGTTCCAGCCAGGATGTGATGTCCGGGGAGCTGTTCCTGGTGGAGGGTGATTCCGCCGGCGGCTCGGCCAAACAGGCCCGGGACCGGGAATTCCAGGCCATCATGCCCCTGCGGGGCAAGATACTGAACACCTGGGAAGTGGACTCCAACGAGATCCTGGCATCCCAGGAAGTGCACGACATCGCCGTGGCCCTGGGGGTGGACCCCGGTTCGTCAAACATCGAGGGACTGCGCTACGGCAAGATCTGCATCCTGGCGGACGCCGACTCCGATGGACTGCACATCGCCACCCTGCTGTGTGCCCTGTTCGTCAAGCACTTCCGCCCGGTGGTGGAAGCCGGTCACGTGTACGTGGCCATGCCGCCGCTGTACCGCATCGACGTGGGCAAGGATGTGTACTACGCCCTGGACGACGACGAGAAAAAGGGCATCCTGGACCGCATCGCCGCCGAGAAGAAGACCGCCAAACCCAATGTGCAGCGTTTCAAGGGGCTGGGGGAAATGAATCCCCTGCAGCTGCGGGAAACCACCATGGCACCGGACACCCGGCGCCTGGTGAAGCTGGTGCTGGACGACAGCGCCGGCGGCCGCAAGCAGCAAAGCACCGACGACCTGCTGGACATGCTGCTGGGCAAGAAGCGGGCCCCGGACCGCAAGACCTGGCTGGAGGAATCCGGCAACCTGGCGGACATCGCCGAGTGATGCGTTCGCAGCACCGGAGGCCCACGAGTGCCCCAGGCACGACATATTTAAGTGCATTTCGCGATAGACCACGCAGATTGACAAGAGATCAAACTGAATCATGACCGACCAAATCACCATCACCGAAGACGGCCAGGAGCAGATTGCCATCAAGGCCTACTCCCAGCAGGCCTATCTCAATTACTCCATGTACGTCATCAACGACCGCGCGCTGCCCCACATCGCCGACGGTCTCAAGCCGGTGCAGCGGCGCATCATCTACGCCATGTCGGAGCTGGGTCTCAAGGCGGGAGCCAAGTACAAGAAATCCGCCCGCACCATCGGCGATGTGATCGGCAAGTTCCATCCCCACGGCGACAGCGCCTGTTACGAAGCCATGGTGCTGATGGCCCAGCCTTTCTCCTACCGCTATCCTTTGGTGGACGGCCAGGGTAACTGGGGCTCGCCGGACGATCCCAAGTCGTTTGCCGCCATGCGCTATACGGAGTCCAAGCTGCGGGACTATGCCGATCTGCTGTTGTCCGAACTGGGGCAGGGCACGGTCAATTGGAAGCCGAATTTCGACGGCACCCTCGACGAGCCGGAGCTGCTGCCTGCCAGGGTGCCCAACGTATTGCTCAACGGAGGCAGTGGCATCGCGGTGGGCATGGCCACCGACATCCCGCCCCATAACATGCGTGAAGTGGTGAGTGCCTGCATTCACCTTCTGGAGAACTCCCGGGCCACGGTTCAGGACCTGAGCCTGCATATCAAAGGTCCGGACTTTCCCACCGAGGCGGAAATCATCACACCCAGGGCGGAACTGCTGGCGCTGTATGAAACCGGCCGCGGCTCGGTCAAGGCGCGGGCGACCTACAAGGTCGAGGATGGGGAAGTGGTGATCACCGCGCTGCCCTATCAGGTTTCCGGAGCCAAGGTGCTGGAACAGATCGCGGCCCAGATGCAGAAGAAGAAACTGCCCATGGTGGTGGACCTGAGGGATGAATCGGATCACGAGAACCCGACCCGCATCGTGGTGGTGCCCCGCTCCAATCGCATCGACACCGATGAACTGATGTCACACCTGTTCGCCACCACCGATCTGGAGAAGAACTACCGGGTCAACTTCAACATGATCGGCACCAACAAGCGCCCGGCAGTGAAGGACATCGTCAGCCTGCTGAAGGAGTGGCTGGAGTTCCGTACCGAGACGGTGCGCAAGCGCCTGCAATACCGCCTCGACAAGATCCTCGACCGCCTGCACATCCTCGAGGGCCTGCTGATCGCCTACCTCAACATCGACGAGGTGATCCACATCATCCGCACCGAGGACAAGCCGAAGCCGGTGCTGATGGAACGCTTCTCCATCAGTGATCGTCAGGCCGAAGCCATCCTGGAATTGAAGCTGCGCCACCTGGCCAAACTGGAAGAGGTCAAGATCAAGGCCGAACAGGCGGAGCTGGCCGATGAACGCAAGACCATCGAGCAATTGCTAGGTTCCCCCGCCCGCCTGAAGACCCTGATAAAGAAAGAGCTGATGGAGGATGCGGAAAAATACGGCGACGAGCGCCGCTCACCCCTGGTCGAGGCCCAGGAAGCCAAGGCCTTCAGTGAGGTGGAACTGATTTCCACCGAGCCGGTCACCGTGGTGCTTTCCCAGGCGGGCTGGGTCCGCGCCGCCAAGGGCCACGAGGTGGATGCGGAGGGATTGCAGTACAAGTCCGGTGACCGGCTCAAGCTCACCGCCAAGGGCAAGAGCAACCAGCAGGCGGTGTTCATGGATTCCACCGGGCGTGCCTATGCCCTGCCGGCCCATACCCTGCCCTCGGCGCGGGGGCAGGGCGAGCCCCTGTCGGGCAAACTGAGTCCGCCCTCCGGCGCCACCTTCGAAGGGGTCTTGATCGGACCCGAGGACAATGATGTGTTGCTGGCCTCTGACGCCGGTTATGGTTTCGTGGCCAGGCTGGGGGATCTGATCAGCAAGAACAAGGCGGGCAAGGCGGTACTGAGTCTGCCCAGGGGCGCGCGGGTCCTGCCGGCACTGCTGGTCAGCGACTACGAGCAGGATCTGATCGTGGCCATCTCCAACGAGGGTCGCATGCTGATGTTCCCCCTGAATGAACTGCCCCGTCTCGCCAAGGGCAAGGGCAACAAGATTCTCAGCATAGCGTCGGGCCGGGTGGCCGAGCGGGTGGAGTTTGTGGTGGCCCTGGCCGTCCTGTCGCCCCACCAGGGGCTGACGATCCATGCCGGCAAACGTCATCACAATCTGCGACCGGGGGATCTTGAGCATTATCGGGGTGAGCGGGGCCGGCGGGGCAACAAGCTGCCGCGGGGTTTCCAGAATGTGGATAGGGTGGAGGTCGGCGATCTTTGAGCGCAGTATTGCAACAGAGACAACTGAAATTCAATTTCCATGGGAGTGACCAATAATGAGAACGATGACCACCGCCCTGCTGCTGTTGCTGTTGAGTGCCGCCGCCGCTGCCCAGAGTCCCGCCCCGGCGGTACCCCCCATCGCCACCGACCTGACCGCCGAAGACATCACCAAGTTCATTGACGCGCTGCCCAGAGACCGGGTCAGCGATACCGCCATCCGCACGGTGCGGGTCACCGGGGACTACCACATCGGGGTGTTTGGTGTGTTTCGTCCCAAGGCCCTGCCCGGCGGCGCGAACCTGCACCGGGTCGACACCACCGAGATCTATTACATGCTGACGGGCTACGCCACCCTGGTCACCGGGGGCACCATCACCGATGCGCAGGACGCGCCCAACAATCCCACCTGGGTGCGGGGCTCGGGCATCGCGGGCGGTGTGAGTCGCCGGGTGGGACCGGGTGACGTGATCATCATTCCCGGCCATACGCCCCACTGGTTCAGCGCCATGGAAACGGACCTGAGCTATCTGATCTTCCGGCCCGACCCGGAGAAGCGCCTGCCCCTGAAATGAGCCGGCGGGCCGGCCGCTAGGGAGCGGCCTCTGCCTGCTGCTCCTGCAGCCGCGCCCCCCGCAGCAGGTTGTACAGGGAGCGGTTGCCCTCGTGGCAGGCATATTCATAGATGATGTAATCATCCAGTCGGGGCAGGGGACGCATCGCGGTCCAGGGCTGGGTGTAGATCAGCGGGTCCTCGATGGTGAAGCTGTAGTCGATCTCGTCCTCGCTGATCCGGGTGAAGCGCTCCACGGCCCGGGTCTGACTCGAGGAGGGAAAGCGTAACTCGGTCTTGTCGCTGTAGTTGGTGGTTTCCACCACCAGGGTGTCGCCTTCCCAGTGACCCCGGGAGCTGCCGTTCCACTGACGGATGCGGTCATGCAGTGGCGGTCGGCCGTCCAGGGGGATGATGCGCACGTCATGGATGGTTTCCGAATAGATGGCCACCGTGTCCGGGGTCTGCAGGATCATGAAGGAATTGTTGTAGCCGGTGGAGACCGGCGGCACGCCGTGGTACATGATGCAGCGGTCCCAGGTGGTGCGGTCCAGCCAGGTGTCCGCCAGATGGTCACGGCGATAGGCATTCAACGCCGCCTGCTGTTCCCGGGCGAATTCGGTCAGGGGCAGGCGGCCATCCGCCGGGTCCACGATCAGGGAGGTGCGCAGATCCGGCATCACATCCCCTTTCTCGTACCAGCCGATGGGGTCTCCGGGAATGTCCACGCTCTCGTCCTCGGCCCGCAGGCGCGCCTGCTCGGCCTCCTCCGGCGTGTAATAGGCCTTGTCACCCAGGGCCGCGGGGCGCTGCAGGGGCGTGACCGTGGCGTAGGACCAGGTCCCCTGCAGATCCGGGTGACCCCAGGGTGTGAACAATTCGGGAGGTGTGGTCTGGGCCAGGGCCAGGGCCGGCAGGACACACAGACCGGCGGCGACAAGATAACGGGTCATGATTCACATTACGCAGGTTTCAGCAACAGGGCGGGATTCTAGCGGTCGGTGCGCTGCCAAGGAAAGCAACGTCGGGTCAGTATTCCACAGAGTTCTGATATCGATCAGTTTTCCGGGCCGACGTCTGCCCCGGAGCAGCTCTTGCACAGGGGGCGCTTTGGTTAGTACCCTCCTTCGGCAATCCAATTCATCAAGCCGACTCCCGTGGAGTACACCATGTTCAAACTGAGACCCATAGTGACCACCCTGTTGGGCACCCTGTGCCTGTCCGGCGCCTGGGCCGCCGATGACTACGTGGTACCCCGCACCGAATGGGGCCAGCCCGATCTGCACGGGGTGTGGAATTTCTCCTCCGATGTGCCCATGCAGCGCCCGGCGCGTTTCGGCGAGCGGCAGTTCCTCACCGAGGAGGAGATCGAGGAGATCCGTGCCCGTCGGGCGGCCCGGGATGCCGGTTCCGATGCGGCCCTGGCCATCGGCGGTGTGGATGAGTCCTACAACGATTTCTGGATCGAGAATGCGGGCATCGGCAACACCGTCCGCACCTCCCATATCGTCTACCCGCTGAACGGTCAGCTGCCGCCCCTGGTACCGGGCGCCATCGCCAGCCAGGGTGTGTACGGCGGTGAGACCACCGGGGAATCCCGGCCGGTACGGCGCGGCGCCGGCGGTATCGGCACCGACGGTCCGGAGGATCGCGGCCTGTCGGAGCGCTGCATCATCGGCTTCAACGCCGGGCCCCCCATGGACCCCAGCCTCTACAACAACAATGTGCAGATTTTCCAGAACCGGGACCACGTGGTGCTGCTGACGGAAATGATCCACGATGCCCGCATCGTGCCCCTGTATGCCTCACCGGCGGACTTTCCTTCCCTGGACAACCATCCCCGTTCCTGGACCGGGGATTCCCAGGGCTACTGGGATGGCGACACCCTGGTGGTGGTTACCCGCAACTTCAATGGCCTGTCCTCCAGCTACGGCCCCGCCGGCACCAACTGGGACAAGGTGCTGACCGAGCGCTTCACCCGGGTCGATGCCGTGACCGTGGACTATGAATGGACTCTGGAAGACCCGGCCACCTTCACCGACACCATCACCGCGGTGGTACCCATGACCAAGGTGGCCGGCCAGCTGTATGAATACGCCTGCCACGAAGGCAACTACGCCATGCTGGCCATCCTGCGCGGTGCCCGGGTGGAGGAATCCCTGGCCGAAGCGGGCCGCTGAGCCCCACACCCGTCCGCTCGTGATCCGCTTTCTGCGTCCCGCGTCCCTGCTCCTGGGCGGGGCCGTGGTGCTGACGGCCTGCGCCCGGGCGCCCACCCCCGAAGCCGTTTCCGATGCCGATCTGCATGGCCTCATGACCCGCCGGATTTCCGCCCTGTGGAATCAGATCGAGGTACTGGCCTTCGATCAGCACCGCACCCAGCCGGAGCTGGATGCCGAACGGCAGCGCAAATCCCGGGACATCGCCCTGGCGGCAGCGGAACTCCAGCAAGCCGCCCGGACCATCCTGTCCCTGCAACCGCAATTGGGGCTGGATGCTGAACGGGGCTCCCGATTCAATGCGCTGGCCGAGCGCCTCCGCGCCGACGCCGCCAGCCTGCAGGCGCTGGCCGAGGATCGCCGGTATGCCGCGCTGCAGCAGGCGGTGCAGCGCACGATGGAAACCTGTGCCACCTGTCACCAGTTGTACCGGAGTCCCTGAGTGAGGGTCATGGGGTGAAAGCGCTGTCACGGGTGTGTCTGCTGGTCGTGCTGCCGCTGTTGTGGCCGGCACCGGCGGGGGCCGACAGTACGCTGGAACTGGGTGGCTTTGTGCGCATCTTCGC
>JBJOHV010000018.1:0-128040 GCA_046047495.1 Pseudomonadota bacterium
CGCGCCCGGTGGTGAACATGGACGGTGTGGACATCATGGTGGACGACGATCGTATGCCGATCCGCCCCGATCAGAAAATCGAGATAAAGACCGTGCGGTTCCGCACACTTGGCTGCTACCCCCTGACCGGGGCTGTGGAGTCGACGGCCACGACTCTGCCGGAGATCATCCAGGAAATGTTGCTGACCACCAGCTCGGAGCGCCAGGGCCGGCTGATCGACACCGACACGGCGGGCTCCATGGAAGAAAAGAAACGCAAAGGTTATTTCTGACCCGGAACATGCATGTCTCATCAATCCGAACTCATCGCCACTGACATCAGTGCCTACCTCTCCCAGCACGAACGCAAGGAATTATTGCGCTTGCTGACCTGCGGGAGCGTGGATGATGGAAAAAGCACACTCATCGGGCGTTTGCTGCACGATTCGAAAATGATCTATGAGGATCAACTGGCGGCCATTCAGGCAGACAGTGTGAAATCCGGGACCACCGGCGGCAAACTGGATCTGGCGTTGCTGGTGGATGGCTTGCAGGCCGAACGTGAACAAGGCATCACCATAGATGTTGCCTATCGCTACTTCTCCACTGCCAAGCGCAAGTTCATCATCGCCGACACACCGGGCCACGAACAGTACACCCGCAACATGGCCACTGGAGCTTCCACCTGCGACCTGGCGATCATCCTGATCGACGCCCGCCATGGTGTGCAGACCCAGACCCGTCGCCACAGCTACATCACGTCACTGCTTGGAATCCGCCATATCATCGTGGCCATCAACAAAATGGATCTGGTGGATTACAGCGAGACGGTTTTCAATCAGATCAAGCAGGACTATCTGGATTTTGCGACCCGACTGGAAGCTGCCGACATTCGCTTTCTGCCCATCTCGGCCCTCAATGGGGACAACGTGGTCAACAAGAGCGAAAACATGCCCTGGTATCAGGGGGCACCGCTGATGGTCACTCTGGAAACCGTCGAAATCGCAGCGGACCGTAATTTCCGCGACCTGCGCTTCCCCGTGCAATATGTCAATCGGC
This sequence comes from Pseudomonadota bacterium, assembly GCA_046047495.1. Taxonomy (GTDB): domain Bacteria; phylum Pseudomonadota; class Gammaproteobacteria; order Pseudomonadales; family Pseudohongiellaceae; genus NORP240. The sequence continues at coordinate 1,039 of JBJOHV010000018.1, forward strand.
CCAATTTGAATTTCCGGGGCTTTTGCGGAACACTGGCATCCGGCGTCGTCCGCAAGGGTGATGAAATTACCGTTCTGCCCTCGGGCAAGGCCAGCCGCATCAAATCCATCGTGACCTTTGATGAAGAGTTGGAACTCGCCCACGCGGAAATGGCAGTGACCCTGACGCTGGAGGATGAGATCGACGTCAGCCGCGGCGATATGCTGGTGCACTCCGACAATCTGCCAACCCTGGATGACCATTTCCAGGCCACTATCGTATGGATGGCAGAACAGCCGCTGTTACCCGGCAAACTTTACGATATCAAGCTGAATTCCAAGGTGGTTACCGGCAAGATCACCACCATACGCAACCGTACCAACATCAATACCCTGGAAAAGCAGCCAGCGCCCACACTGGAATTGAACGAGATCGGGCTGTGTGAGCTGGAAATCGACCAGCCTGTTTGCTTCGACAACTATCGGATCAATCGCGGCACCGGTCGCTTCATTCTCATCGACCGGCTCAGCAACGTCACCATAGGTGCCGGCATGATCACCGGGGTGGAGCCCCGCAGAGAGGTGGCTGCCGAGTCACATAGCAGCGTGACCCATGTGACCCGGGATGAAAGAGCGGCCCGCTACGGGCAACGCCCGGCCACAATCATGTTCATCGGTGTTTCCGGATCCGGTAAATCGACACTGGCTCATGGTCTTGAGCGCAGGCTGTTCGACATGGGTCGGGTAGCAACCGTGCTGGATGGCAAGACCATGCGCCTGGGCATCAGTCGCGACCTGCCCCACGATGCGGAGGGCCGTGCTGAAAACCTCAGGCGCAGTGCCCACGTGGCAAAATTTCTCAATGACTCCGGCTTGATCTGTTGTGCCAGCTTCGTGGCACCGAGCCGCGACTCCCGGGATCATGCCTTGAGCGTCATCGGCAAGGACAATTGCCTGATTGTTTACCTCAATCCACCCCTGGAAGTTTGCATGCAGCGCGATCCCAGCGGCCTTTATGCGGCTGCCCAGGCTGCCGAGTCGGGCACTATTCCGGGTGTTTCCTTCCCCTACGACGAGCCTGAGACCACCCATCTGGAGTTGGACACCTCGGCCTTGAGTGTCGATGAATGTCTACGCAAAGTCATTCGCCTGCTCCGGGAACACAAAGTCATCTAGCGCGGTTCCTGGAAATCGGCAACCCGGCGCCCGATAGCAAATCTGGGCACCAGTAATCCACCTAATGCGCCTGCATGGTAACCGCTCAATTGACACGGTATATTAGCCCGGCCATTCACGGTAAAAGGGGTTGAGCAATTCCGACGGCCCGAATGACAAAGAGATGATGATTCAACTGCGCAAATTTCTCGAGTTCAGCGGCTGGCCGGTGGTTACCGGCGTGTTAATCGCCCTGGTTTTGCTGCAATTCCAGCAGTTGCGCGATCTGAACGAACGGCTTCAAGACTTTCCGGAGCCATCCGTACCTGAGGTTCAGCCACCCACATTCGCCGAGGCCATCGGCATGGCTGCTCCCGCCGTGGTGAGCATAAACGCCACTACCTATGACGTGGAGAGTGTCGAGCTCGCGTCCCAGGATCGCATCAACCTCTATCTCGGCGAACGGGCCAGTCTCGGTTCAGGTGTCATCGTGAGGGCCGACGGCTTCATTCTGACGAACCTGCACGTGGTGCGGGACCGGGTGAATCTGTTCGACACCGTGGTGACGCTCAAGGATGGCCGCAGCAGCCCTGCCAAGGTGGTGGCTTTTGACGAAACCAATGACCTTGCCGTCCTGCATATCAATATGGACAACCTGACGCCCATTCAGATTGGAGACGACAATAATCTACAGATAGGCGACGTCGTGTTCGCCATCGGTTATCCAAGAAATATCGGGCAGTCGGTCTCCCAGGGGATTGTCAGCGCTCTGGACCGCAACCAGACCACCGATACTGAAAGCTATGTCATTCAAACCGATGCGGCCATCAACCCCGGCAACTCTGGTGGCGCACTGATCGACCGCAACGGCCGACTGGTCGGCATCAACTCCTCCATATTCTCTGAATCGGGTCGGTTTGAGGGCATCGGTTTCGCCACCCCTGTGAACGCCGCGGTCAGAGTCATGGATGAGCTGATCGCCAAGGTCATCGCGGACAATCCCGGCTACCTCGGCGTGGTAACCGGAGAAGTATTGAATGAAGAAACCAGCATGTTGTTCTTCGGTACCCCGGATGTACAGGGCATGCTGGTGGAGAATGTCGAAGAGGGAGGGCCTGCTCAGCGGGCAGGAATCCTGGCAGGTGATGTCATAACCCGGGTGGATGAAACAGATGTGGTGGACGAGGAAAACATCCTGATGGAATTCCAGAACAAGCACCCGGGTGACAGTGTCATGGTTCAGGTTTATCGGGAAGGGCGTTATCTCAGTCTGGCAACCGTTCTGGGGTTCGGCCAGGCCATGGTGATAGCACCCTGAATCAATCGTCCTGCAGACGGCGATATTCCGCCGACAGTGCATGGGCAGGCAGGGATTCACGACGCGCCAAAGTGGCAGCCGTCCTGGCCAGCACATCAGCACCTTGCGCCGAACAGTTGATGACTGAACTGCGTTTCTGAAAGTCATAGACTCCAAGAGCCGAGAAGAACCGCGCAGTACCCGAAGTGGGCAGCACATGACTCGGCCCTGCACAGTAATCCCCCAATGCTTCTGCTGTATGCCGACCCAGAAAAATGGCACCTGCACTGTCAATGCCGTCCAGCAGTGCTTCAGGATCAGCCACCGACAGCTCCAGGTGCTCCGGTGCAATCAGATTGCTCACCCGCACCGCATCGTCCAGGTCCTGTGTTTGAATCAACAAACCCCTATTGGCAAGGGAACGTCTGATGATGTCACTCCTCGCCATCTCCGGCAGCAGGCGCTGAATACTTGCCTGCACTTCTGCGATGAACCGGGCATCCGGACTGATCAGGATGGACTGGGCCTGCTCATCGTGTTCAGCCTGGGAAAACAGGTCCATGGCGATCCAATCCGGGGGGGTCTTTCCGTCACAAATGATGGTCAATTCCGAAGGACCGGCCACCATATCGATGCCCACCTCGCCAAACACCATTTTCTTGGCAGCGGTGACATAGATATTGCCCGGCCCCGTGATCTTGTCCACCCGCGGCACGCTCGCAGTGCCGTAGGCCAGCGCCGCTATGGCCTGTGCGCCACCGATGGTGAACACACGGGTGACGCCTGCCAGAGCCGCTGCCGCGAAAACCAGCCTGGTTTGTTCGTTTTGCAGATCAAAAGCCGTGGGCACGGTGGCGATGATTTCGCGAACGCCAGCCACCTGAGCGGGGATGGCAAGCATCAGCATGGATGAGGGATAGCTGGCTTTACCGCCCGGTACATACACTCCCACCCGGGCCAGAGCTGTTACCTTTTGACCGTAGACCGAACCATCCGCCTCTTCATAGTGCCAGGATGACGTCTTCTGCTTCTCATGGTAGGCACGGATACGTGCAGCGGCGTGACGCAGTGCCTGGGCCTCGTTTGCAGGCAAGGCATCCAGTGCTTGCTGAAGTTGTTCCTGTCCAACTTCCAGGGCTTTGACCGAACTCGCGGACCGCTGATCGAATTGTTGCGTATAACGAAGCACCGCAGCATCACCTTCGGCCCTTACTGCCTGCAGGATTTTCGTCACGGCGCTGACAACCTCAGGGGCAACCAGCATGTCACGCGCCAGCTTGTCGTGCAGACGCTGATCGAAATCCACATCCGTAGTGGCCAGGGTGGTGATGGTCACTGAGTCATTGCTCATGGCCGCTCACCCCTTGCTTCATTGGCTTCGACAGCACGCCGCAGCTTGCCCAGGATATCCCGGATCGCACTGTTCTTGATTTTCATGGCCGCCTTGTTGACGATGACCCTGGAAGTGATTTCTGCAATCTGGTCTATGGGCTCCAGGCCATTGGCCCTAAGAGTATTGCCGCTATCCACGATGTCCACGATGATGTCCGCCAACCCCATGGAGGGCGCAAGCTCCAGCGCACCGTTGAGCTTGATGAGTTCAATCTGGCGCCCCTGTTCGGCGAAATGGCGACGGGTGATGTTGACAAATTTGGTGGCGACTCTGAGACGGGGATTGCGGTCCGTCAGCGCCCTGCCCTGTTCGGCGTTCTTCTCCATTGGTCCGGCAGTCATCAGCCGGCAACGGGCCAGCTTGAGATCCAGAGGCTCGTAAAATCCCTCGCTGCCGTATTCCAACAGAAGATCTTTGCCCACCACACCGATGTCCGCACTGCCAAACTCAACGTAGGTGGGCACATCCGAACCACGTATCACCATCAGCTGAACATTGGGCATGCTGGTGGCGAATATCAGCTTGCGGCTTTGCCGTATGTCCTCCAGCGGGCTCACACCGGCTGCCTCGAACAGGGGCAGGGCCTCTTCCAGGATGCGCCCTTTGGTCAGGGCTATGACGAGATTGGGTGAATTCATGATGCAGGGACCGGATGTGCCTTACCGATGTCAGGCCGGAACGCGGCGTATCTTCGCGCCCAGCGATTGCAGTTTTTCCTCGATACATTCATAGCCACGGTCGATGTGATAAATGCGATCCACCAGCGTCTCGTTTTCTGAAACCAGACCGGCAATCACAAGACTGGCGGATGCACGCAGATCAGTGGCCATGACCGGCGCTCCCTTGAGCTTTGGCACACCTTCCACGATGACTGTATTGCCTTCCACTCTGATCGAGGCACCCATGCGGTTCATTTCGTGGACATGCATGAAGCGATTTTCGAATACCGTCTCGGTAATGGATCCGACCCCTTCTGCTATGGCATTGAGAGCGGTGAACTGGGCCTGCATGTCGGTTGGAAACGCCGGGTAAGGCGCTGTGCGCACGGAAACCGACTTGGGCCGCTTGCCATGCATGTCCAGGAGTATCCAGTCCGGGCCCACCTTGATGTCAGCTCCAGCCTGCTCCAGCTTTATCAGCACAGACTCCAGAATATCAGGCCGGGTGTCCTTAACCTTGATCCTGCCGCGGGTTGCTGCGGCAGCAATCAGATAAGTGCCGGTTTCTATCCTGTCCGGCATGACGGAATAACTGCAGCCATGCAGCTCGGGCACACCGTTGATGACGATGGTATCCGTTCCATGCCCCTGAATGTCGGCACCCATTTTGATCAGGCAGTTGGCCAGGTCGACCACCTCGGGTTCCCGGGCCGCATTCTCGATCACGGTGGTGCCCTCTGCCAGGGTGGCAGCCATCAGGACATTTTCCGTACCGGTGACTGTCACCATGTCCATGAAGATGGGGCAGCCTTTCAATCTGCCTTTCACGGAAGCCTTCACATAGCCGTCTTCCACGATGATATTGGCGCCCATGGCCTGCAGGGCACTGATGTGCAGATTCACCGGTCGGCTACCGATGGCACAGCCACCCGGCAATGCAACCTCCGCATGACCAAACCGCGACAGCAAGGGACCCAGGACCAGAATCGATGCACGCATGGTCTTAACCAGCTTGTAGGGCGCATTGAAGTTCCTGATCGTGCTGCTGTTGATCTCCACGTTGAGCTTCTCGTCCACAATAGGCTCTATCCCCATGCATCCCAACAGTTCCAGCATGGTTGTGATGTCATAGAGATGGGGAAGATTGCAGACCTGCACCGTATCGGGAGTCAACAATGTTGCAGCCAGTATGGGCAATGCCGAGTTTTTTGCGCCGGCGATGCGAATCTCGCCATTGAGGCTGACGCCACCGTTGATTATAAGTTTGTCCATCGGAGTTCCCGGGCTCAGTGAGCGCCGTCAGGAGGTCGGGCCATGTTCTGCGGGTGTCAACAATCGCATGGTCACGGCGTGTATGGCACCGCTGGCTATGTGATCTCCCAGAATGCTGTAAATCCGCTGCTGCCGTTTCACTGCAGACAATCCTTCGAATACCTGACCCACCGCCATAACCTGATACTTGCCGTTATCGCCGGTAACCGCAATCTCACAATCAGGCAGCTCGGCAGCCAGCAGGGATTTGATTTGTTGATTATCCAATTTCCAACGCCTTCCGCTACTTCCAGTTGTCCAGGACTTGATCGATGTCATTGTTGTACTGGGACATGGCGGCAGCAAACTGGGTGTAATACTGACGACCAAGATTTATACCGCCCAGACTGAGATTCTTAAGCTTCCACTGATTGTCCTCATCGAGGAACATCTGGTACTGGACCCGGAAGCTACTGTCAGCACCACGCAGCTCCATTCCAACCACGCGATCGGCCCGGGGATCCTCCGGCGTATTGGTGGACGGCATGAAGACCAGTTCCTCACCGTTGTAGGAAGCCAGGGTTGCGCCATAAAAGCGGGTCAGTGTGGTTTTCAGTATCTGGGCAAATCGCTGCCGCTGCTCTGGCGTGGCGCTCTCGGCGTAGCGGGACATTACCACCATGGCCACCTCCTCAAAATCCACGAAGCTGTTGAGGACGGTTTCCACCTCGCTGAAGTAGCGATCGCGGTCACTCAGAAAATACTGCTTGGAAGCTGTCACCGCTTCCAGCAGGGTCTGCACGCCCTTCTCGGCTGTCTCCAACGCTGACATGGCGGGTTCCTGGGCCAGGCCAGACAGGGGCCAGGACAGCACCAGTAAAAGTGAAATATTCTTCAATAGTTTCATTTGCTTATCTCCAATTTGACAAGCGGTCTGCAGGATGATCACTGGACAGGATTAAACAGCAGGAACTCTTTACGCACACTTAACAGGTCGCTCGGCCCGGACCACGAATCCGGACCCGGATCGCAGCGTTGCCAGGGGATGAACCCCGGGTTCAGGAAAACAGTGGCGCAGTTTACATCAATTGCAGTCCCCAATAAATTATTACTTGCAAACCATTGATTTCCCGCTTCTAATTGTGCGCTTTATCAAAATGGCACCCAGATTCCGCTTATGGCGTTAGACGCTGTCATCATAGTCCTTGGTTTTGTCGGGTTGATATGGGGGGCTGACAAATTCGTCTTCGGTGCCTCGGCACTGGCCAGAAAATTGGGCGTATCGCCACTGATGATTGGTCTGACCATCGTGGCGTTCGGGACATCGGCGCCGGAAATTTTCTCCTCTGCCGCTTCAGTCTTCCAGAATGAACCTGCGCTTGCCATCGGCAATGCCATTGGCTCCAACATCTTCAATATCGGTATCGCCCTGGGTGTGGCGGCCCTGATCAGCCCCTTGGCACCCCCGAAAACCCTGTTTCGCAAAGAAATCCCAGCCTTGTTGCTGGTCACCGTCATTACCGGCATGCTGTTTGCCAACTTTTACATCGGGCCGCTGGACGCACTCACCCTGTTGTTGGTTACCGTATTTTTTGGCTACAAGCTGGTGCGCCGGGAGGTGCAGATAGCCTCGGTACCGGACATTGAGGAGGAAAACCTCCTGCAGCTCAGCCGGCTACGCGCCATCGCCTACCTGGTCCTGGGGCTGGGCTTGCTGATCCTCAGCGCCGAGGCTCTGGTACATGCAGCCAGCTCCATTGCACGCACTCTGGGTGTCTCCTCCGCCATCATTGGCCTGACCATCATCGCCCTGGGAACCAGTCTGCCAGAGATGGCGGCCTCGATTACCTGCGCCCTGCGCGGTCATCATGAGCTGGCCATCGGCAATATTGTTGGATCGAACATTCTAAATATCCTGGCTGTGCTGCCATTTCCCGGCCTCTTTGCACCGTATCGGATCGAGCCTGAGCTCTTCACCCGCGATTACGCTACAATGCTGATCATGACCCTGATGCTTGCCTTGTTTTGCTTCCGGGCCATCAAGCAGGATCGCATGATCGGCCGCGCCTATGGGTTGGCGTTTGTCCTGATGTATTGCGGGTGGTTCTCTTTGATGCTGATACAACTTGCGTAAGGAAAAGTGAGAACGATGAGCAGCGATTCATCCTTTCTTGATAGCGCCAGGCGAACCATCGCCATCGAACTGCGCTCGGTGGAGGGCCTGCTGGCACACCTGGGTGCGGATTTCGAACACGCCTGCCAACTCATGCTTGCCTGCCAGGGACGGGTGGTGGTCAGCGGCATGGGAAAATCCGGTCATATAGCCCGCAAGATCGCCGCCACGCTGGCCAGCACCGGCACTCCAGCCATGTTCGTCCACCCTGGCGAAGCCAGCCACGGTGACCTGGGTATGATAACCGACAAGGATGTGGTCATCGCCCTTTCCAATTCCGGCACAACGATTGAATTGCTGACACTATTGCCGGTCCTGAAACGCAAGGGTGTGCCGCTGATCTGTATAACCGGGGATGTCCGCTCGGAGCTGGCCAAACAGGCGGACGCCGTCATCGATGCCCAGGTCCAGGAAGAAGCCTGCCCTCTGGGACTGGCGCCCACATCCAGCACCACCGTGGCACTGGTACTCGGAGATGCCCTGGCAATGGCCTTGCTGGAAGCCCGTGGTTTCACCCCGGAGGACTTTGCAATTTCCCATCCCGGCGGCAACCTCGGCCGCCGCCTGCTGTTAAAGGTGAAGGACATCATGCACAGCGGCCAGAGCATCCCCAGGGTGCTGCTCACTACACCGCTGAGCAAGGCGTTGCTGGAAATGACCAGCAAGGGCTTTGGTATGACGACGGTGATTGATCCCGCGGGAAACACGGTCGGAGTCTACACTGACGGAGATCTGCGCCGCACCCTCGATGCCGGCAGGGATATCAAGGCAACGCCTATAGAATCTGTTATGTCACGTAAATTCAAATCCATTGACCAGAACGCACTGGCTGTGGAGGCTGCCCGGTTGATGCAGGATTATCAGGTCAATGTGCTGGTGGTCATGGATGATGATCAGCAACTGGTTGGCATCGTCAAGATGCTGGATCTGTTGCAGGCGAACGTGGTTTAACCGGGGAAAGCGCAATGCAATTCAATGGAAACCAGCAGCAAGTAACAAAGGCGGCCGCGCAGATTCGCATGCTTCTGTTGGACGTCGATGGAGTGCTGACAGACGGCAGACTTTATGTGACTGCGAACGGTGAGGAAATGAAGGTTTTTCATACCCTGGACGGTCATGGAATCAAATTGCTCCAGCAGGCCGGCATCCCGGTCGGCATCATTTCCGGCCGCGACTCACCTGCCCTGGCGCGACGGGCTCATGAATTGGGCATTAAGTTGTTGTACAAGGGTCGGGAGGACAAGCTGGCGGTGGTTGAGGAGATCCTGGCCGATCATGCAGACCTGCAGCTCTCTGCGCTTGCCTATGCTGGCGATGATCTGCCGGACCTGCCGGTGATTGAGGCAGTGGGCCTGGGAATAACCGTACCCAACGCCCACCCGTCCGTGAAGCAGGTTGCCCTGCTGCAGACCAGCGCGCCAGGCGGTTGCGGTGCTGTCCGGGAAATCTGTGATTTTCTTCTGGCGTCCCGGAGCCCTTGATGAGCAAATCTGCCTTCAGTATGCAGCGCATCTCATTCATAGCCATCCCGGGCATGGTGGCCATAACCCTGTTTTTCGGACTCGACTGGTTCGACACCGTCAGCAACGATGCCCCTCCCCAGGATCAGCCGGTGGCCGAAAATCTGGAAGCCTATGCTGAGGGAATCAACACCATCCTGTTCGATGCCAATGGGTTGGTGGACTACACCCTGCAGGCGGATCGCCAGTTGCATTATCGGGACCAGGTAACCGTTCTGGAGGCACCCTTCATCCGCATGTTTCGCGAGGGTGAATCGCGCTGGAATATAGTGTCAGATTCGGGCAGAATTTCGCCTGCTACAGATTCAGGCAACAGCATCGAAAACATCGAGCTCACCGGCAACGTCGAGTTGTACCTGATGGATGAAGCCGGCAGTCGCACCGTGCTGTCGATGAACCGTCTCAGCATTGATCCCAACCTGGAAACGCTGAATACCGAAGATCAGGTCGTGATGGTGAGCGACAATCTGAAGCAGACAGCTGACGGCATGTTCGCCAGCCTGACCGAAGAAATCATCACATTCAAACGAAACGTGAACGGTCGCTATTCTCCGCCGGGAAAGCCATTGGAAGAACTGGAATCAAATGTCAGCAATTGACCATTCAGCCAGATGCATCATCAGGAGGGTCCTGACTCTTGCGGTCAGCCTGACACTGACCAGCCTTGCAGTCGCACTGGAAGCCGACAAGGATCAGAATGTGATCTACAGCTCCAGTGGTAATTCAACAAGCCGGGTGGAGAACAACACGCGAATCATCACCATCGAGGGTGATGTGAGAGTTACGCAAGGCACACTGCAGATCACCGGTGATCGCGCTGTTTTCGAGAGAGTGCTGGATTCGGATTCGATAACCCGGATCACCATCAGCGGATCACCAGCCACTTACCAGCAACAACTGGAGACCGATGGCGCGGTCGTCATGGGTGACAGCTCCACGATCCTCTATTATTCGGAGGGCGAACCCGTCATCGAGCTCGTCGGCTCTGCCAACCTGAAGCAAGGCAATGACATCCTCAGTTGTGTATCCATCAAGTATTTCACCGACAGCGGTATTACCCACTATACCGGGCCCTGCAGCGGTGTCCTAACCCGGCAAACCGATTGATGGACAAGTTGCAGGCCACTCACCTGGGCAAGAGTTTCAAGGGACGCCAGGTTGTCAGGGACGTATCCATCACGGTTGCCAAAGGTGAGATTGTCGGTCTGTTGGGACCAAACGGTGCCGGCAAGACTACCTGCTTTTACATGATTGTGGGGCTCATCGGCGCGGATGCCGGCTCCGTCTCGATCAACGACAAGGACCTTACCCAGCGCCCTATGTATGAACGGGCCCGCAACGGTCTGGCTTACCTGCCTCAGGATTCCTCCATCTTCCGCACTCTGACTGTGGAGGACAACATCATGGCCATCCTGGAGACCCGCAAGGATCTGGACCGCGCAAGCCGCCAGCGCATGCTGGAAGCCCTGTTGCTGGAATTTCACATTACCCATATCCGGGGCAACAAGGGCATGAGCTTGTCCGGTGGCGAACGCCGGCGCACGGAAATCGCGCGCACCCTGGCCACTGACCCCAAATTCATTCTGCTTGACGAGCCCTTTGCGGGTGTTGACCCGATCTCGGTCAGCGATATCAAGCAAATCATCCTGCACCTTAAAAATCGTGGGATCGGAGTGCTGTTGACCGATCACAATGTGCGCGAAACCCTGGAGATCTGTGAACGAGCCTACGTGGTCAGCGAGGGTCAGATCATAGCTGAGGGTGACCGCGACACCATTCTCAACAACCCCACAGTGCGGCAGGTATACCTGGGGGAGCAGTTCCATCTTTAACCCGAACTGAGCCCTACCTGCCCTACGGGCACGAAACTTGCTATACTGCCCCCCACCGTAGTCCACCGGCAATGGATTTCAAGCAGCAGCCCGGTTTGCACAAGCCCCCTTGACGATGTAGCCAGCATGAAACTATCGCTTCAGTTAAAGCTTGGTCAGCAGCTGACCATGACTCCGCAACTTCAGCAGGCGATTCGTTTACTTCAGCTTTCCACCCTGGATTTGCAACAGGAAATTCACCAGGCTCTGGAATCCAACCCCATGCTGGAACTCGTCGAGGATGGGGACGACGATGGCGATATCGAAGCTCCCTCCGAGGACACCAGGGAGACTGCGGACACCACGACGGATTTCAGCAGCGCTGTTCACGAGCAGGAAGCCAGTACAGAACCCAACGACTGGCAGGAGGACATCCCCCAGGACCTGGCGGTGGACAGTAACTGGGATGATATTTACACCAACACTTATTCCTCGAATGGCAGCTTCGAAGGCGACAGCGGTGATTTCGAGTCACGTAACTCAGCCCTGGAAACCCTTCAGGATCACCTGCTGTGGCAGCTCAATCTGACCCCCATGTCAGAAACCGACCGGCTGATTGCAATGGCTCTTATCGATGCCATCGATGCCAATGGCATGCTGACGTCGGATGTGGAGTCCATCCATGCCGGATTGGCCGAAACCCTGGATGTGGATCTTGACGAAGTGCTGGCGGTATTGCACAGAGTGCAGCAATTTGACCCGGTAGGCGTAGGTTACCGCAATCTGGCCGAGTGCCTGACCATTCAACTCAGCCAGTTCGACCGCCCCGATCAGGCAGCCACAGTGCAGCACGCCCGCCTTATCATCAATGAATATCTGGCCCTGCTTGGCAACCGCGACTATGCCCAGATCATGCGACGTGCCCGGCTAAAGGAAGACCAGTTGCGGGACGCTGTTGCCCTCATCGAAAGTCTGAATCCACGGCCAGGGGCGGATATTGCTCCACCTTCAACATCCTACATCGTGCCCGACGTGATAGTGACCAAACAATCGGATACTGGCAAATGGCGAGTCGAACTGAATCCCGACATCGCGCCTCGCATCCGCATCAATGCCGACTATGCGGCACTGGTCAAACGCGCTGATACCAGCAGTGACAACAATTATCTGCGGGACAATCTGCAGGAGGCGCGCTGGTTCATCAAGAGTCTGCAGAGCCGCAACGAAACACTGATGAAGGTAGCCACTCGTATCGTTGAGCATCAAAAGGGCTTTCTAGATTACGGGGAGGAGGCCATGAAGCCGCTTGTGTTGCATGACATTGCGGAAGCCGTGAACATGCATGAATCCACGATTTCCAGGGTCACGACTCAGAAATACATGCATACCCCCAGGGGAATCTTCGAACTCAAGTACTTCTTTTCGAGTCACGTTTCCACCTCAGGCGGAGGTGAATGTTCATCAACCGCCATCCGGGCCATCATCAAGAAGCTCATCGCCGCCGAGAACAGCAGGAAACCTCTCAGTGACAGCAAAATAACCAAATTGTTGGAAGCACAAGGTATCAACGTGGCCCGCCGCACCATAGCCAAATACCGGGAGTCATTGTCGATACCGCCATCCAACGAACGCAAGCGTCTGGATTGATGTGAGCGCCTGATCACCGACCGACAACCTCCAATCCATTTTTAGAAATTGACATAGAGAATAAAGCGATGCATCTGGAAGACATACTGGCACCGGAACGTTGTTTTTGTGACATTGAGGGAATCAGCAAGAAGCGTATTCTGAAAACCATCAGTGAACTGATCGAAGCTGATGTGGAAGGATTGCCTGCCAATGAAATTTTTGATGCCCTGATGGCCCGCGAGCAATTGGGCAGTACTGGATTGGGCAACGGCATCGCCATTCCCCATTGCCGCGTATCACAATGTGAGCGCATTACGGGAGCACTGGTGACTCTCAGTCAGCCCATCGATTTTGATGCGATCGATGACAAGCCCGTTGACCTGCTCTTTGTGCTGGTCGTACCGGAGCAAAAAACCGATGAGCACGTCCGCACCCTGGCCCAGCTGGCAGAGCTGTTCAGCGATGAGCATTTTTGCTACATCCTGCGTCACACCCATAACGCAGAAGATCTTTACAATGTGGCGATTACCAGCTGACATGACAATCTCCGTCCTGAAACCCCGTTGCGGCGGGCTCGAGTGTGACGCATGAAACTATTGATCATCAGTGGCAGGTCCGGCTCCGGCAAGAGTACCGTGCTGCATATTCTGGAGGACCGGGGGTATTATTGTATCGATAATCTGCCTGCCAGCCTGCTGTTGTCCCTTGCCGACCGTCTCACCTCCGAAGCGTCCAATATATCCAGGGTGGCGGTAAGTATCGACGCCAGGAATATCCATGCTGACCTGCTGCAATTTCCCGGAGTCTATGCTGAACTGAATTCCAAGAACATCAAACCGGAAATCATTTTTCTGGATGCCAACAGTCAGACTCTGCTTAAACGATTCAGTGAAAGCCGCCGCAAGCATCCGCTATCCAATGACAAGGTCGCATTGACGGAAGCCATCGACAAGGAAACTGAATTGCTGGAACCCATTTCTGTCCTGGCCAGCCTGAATATCGACACCAGCGCCATGTCGCTGCATGAACTCCGGGATGCCATCAAGCACAGGGTCATCGAAGGCTCTGATGTTGGAATGGCATTGCAGTTTCAGTCTTTTGGGTTCAAGAACGGCGTGCCGGTGGATGCCGACATTGTCTACGATGTGCGCTGCCTGCCGAACCCCTATTGGGAAAACTCCTTGCGCTCACTGACCGGTCTCGATGAGAAAGTGAAGCAGTACCTCGACTCACAGCAGCAGGTATTGCGCATGTATGAGGATATCCGTAATTTCCTGCAAACCTGGCTGCCGCGCTTTGAAGAGAATAACCGGAGCTACATAACCGTAGCCCTGGGATGCACCGGTGGACAACACCGTTCAGTATATTTGTGTGAAAAGCTAGGTGCCTTCTTCTCGACCAGAATCAAAAACGTTCAAGTCAGGCACCGTGAGCTGCCCCGTTGATCGGAACCATCCAATGCAAAAGACTACCGTAATGATCATCAATCGCGCCGGCCTGCACGCCAGGGCGGCAGCCAAGCTGGTAGGGTTAACATCAACCTTCGGCAGCAGAATCCAGATCGGACATGACAAAATGGTCGATGGCAAAAGCATCCTCTCGCTGATGATGCTCGCTGCTGTGAAGGGTACCACCCTGAATATCATCGCCGAAGGTGAAGATGAAGAGCTGGCAATCAAGTCGATCGTTGCGCTGATCAACAACCGCTTCGACGAAGAAGACTGACCTGCACAGGGTTCCACGAAAGACCTCCAAAAAAACGGACACGGATTGGCATGTCACAAGCCAAAGACACTACACAGCAAAAGGATCAGGTTCAGCAACTCAGCCAGGCGCTGAGTAGCGGATCTCTGTATCAGGTGAGGCAGATGTTGAACGCTCTGCCTGCCGCCGGTATTGCCCATTTGCTGGAGTCGACCCCGCCCAAGGTCCGCAATCTGCTCTGGCAGTTGATCGAGAAAGACCTCGAAGGTGAGGTTTTGCAATATCTATACGAGGACATACAGGCGGAAATCCTCAAGGACCTCAGCGCTGAGGAAGTTGCCGCGCTCACCGAAGGTCTGGAAGCTGACGACCTGGCAGACATCCTTCAGCAGCTGCCGCAAAACCTGACCGTCGAAGTTCTTAAGTCAATGGATGAACAGGACCGCCTGCGCCTGGAAACCATACTGTCCTATCCGGAGGACACCGCCGGTGGTCTGATGAACACGGACACCATTACCGTCAGGCCCCGCCATACCCTGGATGTAGTACTGCGCTATCTGCGACGTCACGATGAAATCCCGGAAATGACCGACAACATCCTTGTCGTCAATCGCAATGATGTCTTCCTGGGCATTCTGCCGCTGCGGAAATTGCTGGTTTCAGACCCCAGTATCACAGTCCGCGAAATCATGCTGACGGATGTGCAAGCCATACCCGTGGACATGGCCGCCACCCAGGTTGCCCAACTGTTCGAACAGCACGACTGGGTATCCGCTCCAGTTGTAAATGCCGAGGGGAAACTGGTAGGGCGCATCACCATTGACGACATCGTCGACCTCATTCGCTATACAGCCGAACACGACTTGATGAGTATGGCGGGCCTGGATGAAGAGGACGACACCTTTGCACCGGTATGGAAAACCGCCCGGCGCAGGGCGGTCTGGCTGGGAGTCAATCTGATGACTGCCATTATCGCCTCCATCGTCATTTACCTCTTCCAGGATACCGTGGATGCCGTGGTGTATCTGGCGGTACTGATGCCGATCGTCGCCAATATGGGTGGTGTGGCTGGCAACCAGACCCTGACACTGGTGATACGCAGTATGGCACTGGGTCACATCAGTGCCGCAAACAGTCGATGGCTGCTGGCCAGAGAGCTGGGTGTGGCAGCCATCAATGGCACGCTATGGGCTATTGTGATGGCAGTGGTTGCCTATGTCTGGTATGGCGATCTCATGCTTTGTTACATCATCGCTGCAGCCATGGTGATCAATCTGCTCACCGCCGCCGTGAGTGGCGCCTATTTGCCTCTGTTTCTCAAACGCATGAATATCGACCCTGCGCTGGCAGGCTCCGTGGCACTCACCACCGTGACGGACTCCGTCGGGTTCTTCGCATTCCTTGGCCTGGCCAGTTTCTTTTATTTGTAGGTTCCCATGGATTCCGAGCAAGATACATCAGCGCCTGACAGCAAGACACAGCGCAAAAAGGCGATGATCGAACTGCAGCAGCTGGGTGAACGGCTGTTGCAGTGCAAGGCCGGGATACTGCAATCCCTGCCCCTCAGCGACCATCTGCGACAAGCCCTGGCCGAATACAAGCGGATCCCCAACAGCCACGAGGCCAAACGTCGCCAGCTTCAATACATTGGCCGATTGATGCGCGGCAATGATCACGAGGCGATACTGGCAGCACTGGACAAGGCTGACGTGATGGATCGGCTGGCCTATCACCGGCAGCAACAACTGGAAAAGATGTGCAGCCGCGTTCTGGATGAAGGCGATACCGCCATACAACAACTGCTCGATGACTTTCCCCAGCTTGACCGGCAGGTGCTGCGGCAGGCTCACCGGGAGTATTTGAAAGCCCAGGAGCACAAGTTGCCACAAATCCGCAGTCGGTTATTGTCCTATCTGGATGGGTTAACCCGGCTCCCGGCAGCTCCCGGAACAGGACACTAGCCTCTCGCTATACCTCCAAAACCAACAGTGCTACCATCCCTGCCTGCTGCCGCGCACAAACGAAGTCGCGACTGCCCGGGCCCGCTGGATGCCCGGAAATAAAAAAGAAAAGAGAACGAGGTGTCCCATGTCCGAAAAGCGCGCGGAAGCCTACTGGAAACGCAATATCCGCATCGTAGGCTTCCTCCTGGCGATCTGGTTTACCGTATCTTTTGTGTGCGGCATTTTGCTGGTGGATTGGCTGGATAATTTCCGGTTTTGGGGATTCAAACTGGGCTTCTGGATTGCACAACAGGGCTCTATCTACGTATTCGTCATCCTTATCTTTGTGTATATCCACCTGATGGACAAACTGGACCAGGATTTCGAGACGTCCAGTACCCGGGAGGATGAGTCGCCATGAGCGTTCAGATCTGGACTTACCTCTTTATCTTTTTGTCTTTCGGCTTATACATCGGCATTGCCGTCTGGTCGCGGGCGTCATCCACCCATGATTTCTATGTTGCCGGGGGCCACGTTTCGCCATTGGCCAACGGCATGGCGACTGCTGCGGACTGGATGTCAGCCGCATCATTCATTTCCATGGCCGGGCTGATTTCCTTCCTGGGCCGGGATGGCACCTTCTATCTTATGGGGTGGACAGGCGGATACGTACTGCTGGCGCTGTTGCTGGCACCCTACCTGCGCAAGTTCGGCAAATACACGGTGCCGGATTTCATTGGTGATCGCTATTACTCACGGTCTGCCCGCCTGATCGCCGTGTTCTGCGCCATTGTGATCTCCTTCGTTTACGTGTGTGGTCAAATGCAGGGCGCCGGCATTGTTTTTTCGCGGTTCCTTGAGGTTGATATCACGGTTGGTGTCGTCATTGGCATGACCATTGTATTTTTCTATGCCGTTCTGGGTGGCATGAAAGGCATCACCTATACCCAGGTTGCACAATACTGCGTGCTGATTTTTGCATTCATGGTGCCGGCCATATTCATTTCCCTGCTGATGACCGGCATACCAATCCCACAGTTCGGTTTCGGTGCAGAACTGACCGAGGCTTTTGGCGGAGGTTATCTGCTGGATCGTCTCGATGGCATGAGCGCTGACCTGGGCTTTCCCATTTATACGGAAGGCCAGAAGACCACCCAGGACGTGTTCTTTATCACCGCCGCCCTCATGTTCGGCACAGCCGGTCTGCCCCATGTAATCATTCGGTTCTTCACGGTTCCGAATGTCAAAGCGGCACGTCGATCGGCGGGATATGCCCTGATCTTTATCGCGATCCTGTACACCACGGCGCCTGCTGTAGCGGCATTTGCACGTACCAACCTGATCAACACTGTCAACAACGCGGAATACGCATCTGTGCCCGAGTGGTTCACCAAATGGGAGGCCACCAACCTGATCGTGTTTAATGACAGGAACAATGATGGCCGCATCCAGTATGTGGGGGACCCGGCCCGCAATGAACTGACCGTCAATCGGGATATCATGGTGCTGGCCAATCCGGAAATTGCCAATCTGCCTAACTGGGTTGTGGCATTGGTTGCCGCTGGCGGCCTGGCGGCAGCCCTTTCCACCGCGGCAGGGCTGTTGTTGGTGATATCGACTGCCGTATCGCACGATCTACTCAAGCGCAGTCTTATGCCGGGTATTACCGAGAAACAAGAACTGTTATATGCCCGCCTGGCGATATTCGTGGCCGTACTGGTGGCAGGGTATTACGGAATTAATCCTCCGGCCTACGTGGCCCAGGTTGTGGCTTTCGCCTTTGGGCTCGCCGCCGCATCCTTCTTCCCAGCCATCGTGTTGGGAATTTTCAATAAGCGCATGAACAAGGAAGGCGCCATTGCCGGCATGATTTGTGGATTCACATTTACCGCGGCTTACATCATCTATTTCAAGCTGGTCAACCCGGCCGCGGACAACGCTGCCGGGTGGTGGTTCGGGATTTCACCGGAAGGAATAGGCACAATGGGCACCTTGATCAATCTGGTGGTGGCAGTGGCGGTGGCTCGGGTGACTGCTGCGCCGCCGGCGGACGTGCAGGCAATAGTGTCCGCCATCCGCCTGCCGGGTGAGGCGATCAAGTACTAGAGATCACGATTGGGATGCACCTTGGTCCAGTAGTCAGACACCGTCTGCTTCATCTCACGGCTCAACAGCAGAATGCCCACCAGATTTGGGACTGTCATGAGCACGATGGTGATCAGTGAGATATTCCAAACTATCGTGGTATCCGCAAAGGCTGCATAGAAGAATCCCAGCACGTAAACTATCCTGTAGGGCAGCACTGCACGCGAGCCTAACAGGTAGGTGATGGCGCGATCACCATAGTATGACCAGGCTATTGCCGTGGAAAATGCGAAAAGCAAGAGCCCGACAGACACGATGTACTGACCGAAGTCACCCAACAATCCCTGAGTGAATGCCTTGGTGGTCAGCGGCACGGAATGCAGCAGGGAGCGGCCAGACACGGATACTGAAGCATCCAGCAGAGTACCGTTCGTCACCATCAGGGTATCGGTCAGAGGCACTCCGTTGCGCGAATACCGGACATCCTCCGCCACAGATCGCGAGTTCAGGAGGGTAAATTGGTTCGTGTTAGTCGCCTGTCCGTTGCTTATCAGCAATTCGCCACTGAATCTTTGTACTTCCCCATCCGAAGTGCCGGTCAACAAAGTGAACAGCGCGCTCCTGTCCTCCTCATTGGTGTCAGTGTACTCACCCGCCACATATAGCATGTCAGCTCGCTGAAATACGTTGTCAAATTTCTCCTTCCACACACCGGAGGACAGTATCACCAATCCTGTGATCGTGCAGATGATGATAGTATCGATAAATGGTTCCAGAATGGACACCATGCCTTCATCGGCAGGCTCCTCCGTCCGGGCAGCTGCGTGTGCAATCGGTGCCGATCCCTGTCCGGCCTCATTGGAGAAGAGTCCCCGGTTGACGCCACGATTCAAGGCATAGGCAAAGGTCGCACCGAGGAAACCGCCACTTGCGGCTGAGCCTGTGAAGGCATCGGAAAAAATGGATATGAACGACGGAATGATATTGGCTGCATTGGGAATGATGACCGCAGCAGCACCCACCAGGTATATCAGCGCCATGGTTGGTACGATGGCGGCCGCCACGGCCGCAATTCGCTTGATGCCACCGATGATGACCAATGCAAGGAGAACGGATAACACAGCTCCCGTGACCATGGGATTGATGGAAAACGAATCCCGCATGCCGGCTGCTATGCTGTTGATCTGAGGCAGGTTGCCGGTTCCGAAAGAACAGAACACTGTTGCCACGGCGAAAATCACAGCCAGCCATTTTGCATTGAGCCCTTTCTCCATGTAGTACATCGGACCACCAGCCACCGTGCCGTCCTCGGTGATATCGCGGTATTTATGTGAAAGTGTCACCTCGACAAACTTGGTGGTCATGCCAAAAAAAGCGGTCATCCACATCCAGAAAAGCGCCGCCGGGCCACCAAGGTGCAGAGCAAGGGCGACACCGCCGATATTTCCGGTGCCCACAGTTCCCGACAAGGCAGTGGCCAGCGCCTGGAAGTGACTCGCATCACCCTTCGCCTCATCGGTATCGAATTTGCCGCGGGTTACCTTGATGGCGTGGTTGAAATAACGGATCTGGGGGAATCGCAGGTACAGGGTGAAAAATATCCCGACAGACAAAAGAAAATAGGGAAACCAGGGCGCGCTGCCAAGATACCCGTCAAGAAACAGCATGAATTGATTTACCGCGTCCACAGTGCCTGCCCTCTTGGTTCCAGATTCGTTGTGTCTGTATTGCTCAGCGTCATTCTTCCGTGATGGTGATTCCGGGGGCCGACACCGAAACTGATTCGATGGCCAGCACCCGCTCATGAAGGTTCTGCGCGAGCTGCAAATAGGACTGACTGACCGGGTGTCGAGGGTCGGCAACCACAACCGGATTGCCCTCGTCGGTCCTTTGCCTTATCAACAGATCAAGGGGCAATGCAGCCAAAACCTCCACTCCATATTCCTGTGCCAGGCTGGTTGCACCGCCGGTGCCGAAAATCGCTTCCTGATGACCACAATGCGAGCAAACATGCTGGCTCATATTCTCTACAATACCAAGGATCGGAACATCCACCTTGCGAAACATCTCAATGCCTTTTCGCGCATCGAGCAGAGCCACATCCTGGGGCGTGGTGACAATGACAGCACCGGTGAGCCGTACCGACTGAGCAAGACTGAGCTGAATATCTCCTGTTCCAGGCGGCATATCGACGATCAGGTAATCCAAATCACCCCACAGAGTATCGCCCAGCATCTGATTGAATGCACCGATGATCATCGGTGCCCGCCATACCATTGGTGTTCTCTCGTCGACGAGGAATCCCATGGAATTGCATCGCAGGCCGTGGGCAATCACAGGCTCCATAAACTTCTTGTCGACGATCCGGGGGCGAGTGCCTTTTGCTACGCCCAGCATCAATGGCTGGCTGGGGCCATAGATGTCCGCATCCAGCAAACCCACCCGCTCCCCCATTTTGAGCAGGCCCAGGGCCATATTCAATGCAGTGGTGGATTTCCCCACTCCGCCTTTGCCGGAAGCAACGCAAACGATATGCTGGATCTGAGAAACAGGATTCAAACTAGCTTCCTTTCAACTCGGCGTAGGCGCCGGGATTTTCGGCAACGGTCCTGGATTATCATTGATCCAATTTCAAAATCCAAGCAACCATGGACGGGAGACTCTCAAGCCCATGGGAACTTGAAAAATTGCCACAATAGTGATCTATTGCGGCAAGACCTGTTGTCCTGGAGCCTGCTGCAATGCGTTCGGTCTTGACCCCTGCAATGGTAATGCTTTCATTCCTGCTGCCCGATACAGCCGGGGCGACTGAGCAGATCATCGATAACGCCCCTGTAAAATTTGCGCTCTATTCATCTGCATGGGGTGAGAATGCGCGCGCCGGACTAAGACTCGTAGTGGAAAACCAGCAAGACGTCCCTATTCGCCTGCAGTCCATCGAGTTCAGTGGTGACGAAGGCACCAGGGATGCCCCGGCGTTGGCGCTGGATCTGGCTGTGCCAGCCGGCGGATTCGCGGAGGCCGAGCTACCCTATATTGACCTGCTGACCCCGCTACCCTGTGTGACTACCACCATGGCAGACAACTGGCGACTGGTGGAGATTTCAAATTACACCCTGAATCCATCGGTCCGTAGCCTGATCATTGAGGATACCGATGCCTTTCGCATTTACCAATGCATTACCAGTGCAACCACAGGCTGGCTAGACACCACCACCAACGAGGTGCATCAGTACCGGGAATGGGTGCTTTACCATTTCGAGCGACGCCTGGATCGTTGAACCGGCGGGCCTGGGATGATTGATTGGCTACGAAGATCACAAATTCGGAAGCCATAATAGGAAGCCATAAAAAAGGGGCCTGTTGGCCCCTTTTTTTGCGAACGCGCAATTAATCTCTTACAGCAGTATGCCACCGTACTGTACGAAAAACGGGGCAAAAACCAAGCTCAGGATTGCAGACAGCTTGATGAGAATGTTCAGCGACGGGCCCGAAGTATCTTTCAACGGGTCGCCGACCGTGTCGCCGACCACAGCCGCCTTATGCACATCGGAACCCTTGCCTCCAAGATTGCCTGCCTCGATGTATTTCTTGGCGTTGTCCCAGGCCCCGCCGCTGTTGGAGGAGGCAATGGCCAATACGCCACCTGCCACCAGGGACCCGGCCAGAATACCGCCGACAGCCTGTACTCCAAACAGGAAGCCTGCGACCAGTGGCGTGCCCATGATCAGGATTCCCGGGGGGATCATCTCCCGCAGAGCGGCACGGGTTGAAATGGCCACGCACTGGGCATAATCCGGTTCACCGGTACCGTCCATGATGCCAGGTATCGTGCGGAACTGGCGACGGACTTCCTCGATCATATCGAATGCCGCTTTGCCAACGGACTTCATGGTCATGGCGGTAAACAGGAATGGCAACACCGCACCGACGAACAGGCTTACATAGACGACAGGGTCCAGGATGCTCATGGTCAGCTGGGTGTTGTCACCCATCTCCGCCATCAGGTTCTGAGATGAAGTAATGAAGGCAGCAAACAGTGCCAGGGAGGTAAGAATGGCTGCGCCGATGGCAAACCCTTTGCCGATCGCTGCCGTGGTATTGCCGGCCGAGTCCAGAACATCGGTACGACGTCGCACCTCCTTTTCAAGGCCCACCATCTCCGCGATTCCGCCGGCATTGTCGGCCACCGGGCCATAGGCATCGATCGTGAGGGCGATGACCAGGGTTCCCAACATACCCAGTGACGCAATGGCCACACCGTACATGCCCGCCAGCTCCCAGCTGACGAAAATGCTGACGGCAATGGCCAAGTAGGGCAACACCGTGCTCTTGTACCCCAGTGCCAGCCCATAGATGATGTTGGTTGCAACCCCGGTTTCACAGGACTTGGCCACTTCCTGAACCGGTTTGAAATCCCCGGACGTGTAGTAGCCTGTCAACAAGCCAACGGCCAAGCCGGCGATCAGACCTGAAAGGAAGCACCAGTACACCCCCATGGCTCCATAGGTTTCGCCATTCAGCTCGAAGGACTCGGGAATCAGCGCAACGGTAAAGAAGTACATGACCACCGCCATCAGGGCGCTGGAAATCACCAGCAATTTCATCAGGGCGGGCGCCACATCCTGCTCGGTCTTGACGCTGACCAGCAGCTTAGTCAGGAGACTGACGGGAATTCCCACGGCAGAAATGAGGATCGGGTACAGCAGGGCATCCGGATTGTTCTGGAATGCAATGGCGCTGATCACCATGGCTGCACAGGTACTCTCGGCACATGAACCGAACAGGTCGGCTCCCATACCGGCCACGTCGCCAACATTGTCACCGACGTTGTCCGCGATCACTGCCGGATTGCGGGGATCGTCCTCGGGAATGCCTTGCTCAACCTTGCCCACCAGATCCGCGCCAACGTCAGCCGCCTTGGTGAATATGCCCCCGCCGACCCTGGCAAACAGTGCGATGGTGGATCCGCCCAGGCCGAAGCCTGCGATGATTTCCATCAGAACATAGTTGGGAAGGTCTGCCGGGAGAACGGCTTTCATGACGACGTAAATGATGACCAGTCCCAGGGTGGCAAGCCCGACGAGGGCAAATCCCATCACGGCACCTGAATTCAGGGCTACGTCAAAAGCACTGGAAATGTCTTTTTTGGCTGACACCGTGGTACGGGCATTGCCCTGGGTAGCCACCATCATGCCTATATAGCCGGAAGCGATGGAAATCACGCCGCCGAAAATGAAGGCAATGGCCGTATAAATGCCTTCCCTGACGTTGTCAGTGTGATGATCATCAATCAGCACGGCAATGATCACGGCAAAACACACCATGAATACGGCCAGGAATCGGTACTCCTGTTTGAGGAAGGCCATGGCGCCTTTGGAGATGGCACCGTGGATGAATCTCAGGCGATCGGCTTCTTTCCCTTCCAGCCCCATATCAAGGGGAATGGCCTTGACCTTGTTCATGTAAAAGAAGGCGATTCCCAGCCCGAACAGCGAAAGAATCGTGGTTAAGGTGATCGTTAAGCCCGACATCTACCTTGTTCTCCCCAATGGATTGATAAAATTAAAGGCGCGCACTTTACCACATCAACCTTGACAAACAAAGGATGAGGGGGAGCCTTCGGGCCCGCGTCAGAGGGGGCTCAGGGGGTGCGGGCCTGGGCGTCTTGGATCAGTTGATCCTTGCGGGATTCCAACTCGGCAATGAGGTCCTTGGACAGGGGTTCAAGCGGATTGCCGTCGGCGTCCACGTTCTCATATTTGGCCTGCTCGGCAGCCAGAACATCCAGGAGCTCTTCGGCAATCTGAACGGCTTCCCGATAGCTGGCATTGGCATCGTTACCGGCGGTAATGGCGGCCTCCATGGCAGCGATCTGAGCCTCCAGCTCCCGTATACGGGTTAGTTTCTGCTGACGCTCAGCTTGGGCACGGGCCACGGCTTCCCGCTGTTGCCGGTTTCGCATTTCCGCAAGCTCTTGCTGTTGCTGGGCTTCGACTCTGGCGAGTTCAGCCTGGCGGGCCCGTTCGGCCTCCAGGCGGGCCTGTTCAGCCAATCGGACCTGCCGCTGACGCTCCTCTTCTGCTGCGCGTGCCCGCGCCTGCTCGGCAGCCAGTTGGGCGGCTTCCTGCTCGGCGGCTATACGAGCGGCTTCCGCGGCAGCTGCTTCGGTTTCTCTGGCAGATTGTGAACTGCAGGCACTTACGGCCAGCAACAGTGCCAGCAGCCCGGCTGTTCGCGCCTGACGAAACCTGGAAACCTTGTTTTGCATGGCAATTTTCATCCCATTCACCCCGCAGCCAGTTTTGTGCCGCAAATATTAACTTCAACCTGTTGATTAATAAACTTATTTTTTGAACCAAGCCGCAACATTGCGGTACGGACCACAGTTTATAGCGATTAAACCGGGAATTGTCAGTAAAATCCACGTTGTTTCACGCACTTGGATAGCAATATCGACAGCAGTGGCCAGGGCATGACCAGACCCCGCAGACTCTTTCGCATCTTTCTCAAGGCCTTGGTGGTATTGCTGCTCAGCACTCCGCTGATGGTGATACTGCTGGCGCTAGAGACCCAGCCCAGTGTGCCAGTGACCACTCACCAGTTGGACAGTTCGGAATTGTCCCGTGTGGAACGGCTGCTGGTGGAAAGTGCCCCCGGCAACATCGATTCGCCGACCCGGCAGCTGATCAATCTTACTCTGGAAGAACTCAATCTGCTCCTGCGTTATGGCATCGAGTTGCTGCAACTTGATTCACCTTTGGGCGCGATCATCAGCTTGCCGGACAACCAACGGTTGGTGCTGCAGGGCAGCGCCCCCTTGCTGGGCAAGGGCTTACCGGTGTGGCTCAACATGAGCGCCGTCCTGTCCAGCCAGGATAGCCGTATGAAACTGGACTCCCTGCAGGTGGGACAATTGGCGATCCCCGGGGCAATGGTGTCCCGCTTGGTCGATCGACTGCAGCGTTACTATCTTGCCGACACCCATGCCTACCGGGATATCACCGCCCTGCTGGAAAACATCCAGGTTGTCAGCCTGGACCCGGAAAGACTGCAGCTGGCGCTGCAATGGGACCCGGCGCTGTTGGTACGAATACGCGATCAGGCCCGTCTGCTGCTCGTCTCCGCCACCGATCAGCAGCGCATCATCAACCATTACAGACTACTGACCGCCATTGTGGATGCCATACCGGCAACGACCCGGGCCATCTCACTCAACGCCCTGTTGGTCCCGATGTTTGCCGCCGCCCAGCAGGTCACCCTCAATGGCGGTGACCCGGTGGCCGAGAACCGCACCCTGCTCATGACACTCGCGATGTATGTCAATGGCGCGGACATGTCTCCGTTATTGGGTCCGGCATTGGCCACGTCACTGCCTGAGGCACGCCAGATAGAAGTTCGGGTGCAGCGCCGCCAGGATCTCGCGCAGCATATCGTGTCCAGCGCGGCCATAACGGCATCTGCCGGAGCGGGCATCGCCGCTGCGGTGTCCAATTCCAAAGAGGTCTACGACGCCCGGTATCGCTCCGGCTTCAGTTTCTCAGATCTGACTGCCAACTACGTTGGGGTTGCCCTGGGCAGGCTGGCCACAGAGTCTGAGAACAGTGCCCGTGTCATGCAATCGCGGCTATTGCTGTTGAGTGATGAAGCGGAGTACTTGCCAGCTGTTTCAAACAATCAGGACGGTTTGTCTGAATCCGATTTCAACAACCTGTACCGAGAAAACCCCGACGAGTACCAGCGACGCATCGCCGCCATTGAAGCCCGCGTAAACGAATTGCCACTATTTAAGGGCCTCTAGCCGGCGCCTTCCATTATCCCCATGGCTGGTGTATAAAACCGGCTGCACGCCATTCACTGCCCTGCCTCCGCCTGCCATGACCAAGAAAGGATTTACTACCACCAACCTGCACTCCGATCGCAGGTCCAATCCCGAACATGGTGTACTGCACAAACCGGTACACACATCGGTTGCCTATGGCTACGACGACGCAAGGCATCTGGCCGAGGTATTTCAGGGCAAGCGCTCAGGATATACCTATGGCCGCCAGGTCAACCCCACCGTGGACGCACTGCAAAACCGGATTTCCCAGATGGAGAGCGGGCTTGCCACCGTCGCGTTTGCCACCGGCATGGCCGCAATCGGATCAGTGCTGTTTTCCCTGCTGCGTCGGGGCGACCACATGGTGTCCAGTGCCTTTCTTTTCGGCAACACCAACAGCCTGTTCAACACCTTTCAGCAGTTTGGGGTTGAGGTAACGTTTGTCGATGCCACCGATGCGGAACAGGTTTCTGCTGCGATTCGAACCAACACCCGCCTTGTCTTTGTGGAAACCATCGCCAATCCCCGCACCCAGATTGCCGATCTGAAGCGCATTGGCGAGCTGTGCCGCAGCAGACAGCTGCTTTACTGCGTGGACAACACCATGACCTCACCCTACCTGTTTCAACCGGCCGTGGTACAGGCACATCTGGTGTTCAATGCCCTGACGAAATACATAGGTGGTCACGGCAACGCCCTGGGTGGCGCCGTTACGGACACAGGTATTTTTGACTGGGCTGCATTCCAGAATATCCATGACACCTACAAGAGCGGGGATTCACGCCTGTGGGGCATAACGCAAATCAAGAAGAAGGGCCTGCGGGATTTCGGCGCCACCCTGGGGCCCGAGGCCGCGCATCATATTGCAGTCGGCTCCGAGACCCTGGCCCTGCGTATGGATAGGGCCTGTGCAAACGCGATGCAATTGGCGAAATTTTGTGCGAGCCATCCACAGGTAAAGAAGGTTTATTACCCGGGCTTGCCTTCACACCCCCAACATGAGCGCGCAGCCGGACTGTTCCGCCACTTCGGCGCACTCTTCAGTCTGGATTTGCAGGACGACCTCGATTGTTTCGATTTTCTCAATCGACTTGATTGTGTGATCAGCTCAAGTAACCTCGGTGACGTACGGACCCTTGCCATTCCGGTGGCACATACGATCTATCACGAAATGGGCCCTCAGCGCCGCGCGTCAATGGGTATCGAGGACTCCATGATAAGAGTCTCGGTCGGCATCGAAGATATCGAAGATCTGCTGTCGGACTTTGGGCAGGCTTTGAGCTGAACCATGCTCTGCGTTGGCAGCACGGCCGAGATCGAGGAAGGTACCTCCAAAGGTTTCGAGAGCGAGGGCCACTACTTGTTCGCCGTCAAAAAGGACGGGGCGCTTTTTCTGTACAAGAACCAGTGCCCGCATCTTGGCACTCCCCTGGAATGGCAAACCGATAAATTCCTGGATCCCGACGGCACGCTGATCCAATGCTCAACCCACGGTGCCCTTTTTGAAATTGAGTCGGGCCGCTGTCTGGCAGGTCCCTGCAAGGGACAGTATCTGAAGGCCGTGCCATTCCTGGATGACAATGGGCTGATCATGGTGGACGAAAAGCATCTGCTTGGACCGGCTTTCTAACCGGATTTCCTCACACCGCAGGCAGCACCACGGGTAACTTCCGGCTCAGCACAAATTCCGCAGGCGACAGACTGATTTCATAGGCAAGCAGCTCCACACCGTTGGCCTCTGCAAGCCGCAGGAGTCTGCCATATTCCGGATCAATGGCATCCGCCGGACCAACCCGATCAATGCCGCTGTGCTGCACACAGAAAAGTAACAGCGCCCGATATCCCTCGGATGCAATCTTCATCAATTCCCGCAAGTGCTTGTGGCCGCGGGTCGTGACAGCGTCCGGGAATACCCCCATTCCATCACCCACACCCAGGCTGACGTTCTTAATCTCGACATAGCAGTCATCAGCCGATGGGTTGCCGGTCAACAGCAGGTCAATACGACTTCGTTCATCACCATAGGGGACTTCAGCCCTGATTCCCAGATAACCTTGTAGCTCGGCTATTTTTCCGCCCTCAACGGCCTCCCTGACCAGGTTGTTGGCGCGCGACGTATTGATACCCACCCGGTGACCACTGCTGGTCTCCACCATTTCCCAGGTGTGGGCATACTTTCTGCTGGGATTACCCGACGTTGAATACCAGATGCGACTGCCAGTCTCCTGACAATTCATCATAGACCCCGTGTTAGGGCAATGAATGGTAAGCTCGCTTCCGTCTGGCAGCCTGATGTCCGCGAGAAAACGCTTGTAACGGCGCAACAACACGGCTGCTCGCAGCGGTGGATCAAACCTCATGACTTAGACCAGGGCTGCCCGCAGGCGCTCCACTGCCTTCTCCAGCTGAGACATGTTGTTGGTAAACGCCATACGGACGTAGCGTCCGGAGTGAAAATCTCCGAAATCCGTGCCGGGAGTAATGGCAACGCCGTGGTTCTCCAACAGATCCCGACAGAAGGCTTCACTGTCTGCGGAAAAATTCTCTATGCCGGCATAGACATAAAAAGCCCCATCCGTGGTTATGGGAATGGTAAAGCCAAGCCCGCGCAAGGCGTTTGAAAGGTAGTCACGACGCCGTCGGAACTCCTCACGCCGTTGCTCCAGAATTTCCAGGGTTTCGTCCGCAAAAGCCGCCAGTGCGGCGTGCTGGGCGATGGTTGAAGCTGCTATGAACAGGTTCTGAGCCAGTATGTCAGCCTTGTCGACAAAATTGTCCGGCACCACGATCCAGCCAATGCGCCACCCTGTCATGCCGAAGTACTTGGAAAAACTGTTGACCACAAATCCACCCTGGTCAATTTCCAGTAGGCTTGGCAGATCCTCAATGTAATGCAGGCCGTGGTAGATTTCATCGAGCAACAAATGACAGCCTCTAGCCGTGGCCCACTGACTGATAGCGCGCAGGCCCGCCCGGTCCACGCAGGTGCCGGTAGGGTTGCCCGGAGACGCAACCCAGACGCCTCGGGTCGCCGCAGTGGCATGGGACTCAAGGAGGGCGACGTCCACCTGGAAACGGGTTGCGGGTGTGACCGGAATCAGTTGCGGCTGCCCGCCCATCAGCCTGATGAAATTGCGATTACAGGGATAACTGGGGTCGGCCAGCAGTACACCATCGCCCGGATTGATCAGCAAATTGGCCAGCAGGTTCAGACCGCCGCTGGCACCCGGGGTAATGAAGATACGCCGGCTGTCTATGGTCAGTCCATGGCGGCGGGAATACCAGGCACTGACGGCTTCACGCAGGACTGGCAATCCAGCGGCAGCCGAGTATTGAGTCAGACCTTTGTCCAGTGCGGCGTGTGCCGCGTCGATGATTGGCTGTGCAGTGGAAAAATCCGGCTCACCAACTTCGAGGTGCACCACATCGACGCCAGCGGCCTCCAATTCCCTGGCACGGCGGAGTACATCCATCACCCGGAACGGGTTGACTGAGCGGGTCCGATCGGCGGCTGAGATGAGATGTCCTGTCATAAGCAGACGCTATAGTAGTGGTCTGCGCAACCCAATTGAAGTGCGCAATTTTTTATGGCATACACCGGCGAAATCTGGTAGGTTACCCAGCTTTCTTAAAATGGCGTAGATAGAGGCATAGTGAATCATGTCTAAGACGCAAAGCCTGGAATCGCAACCGGTTCTCAAGAACTTCGTCCCGTATAAACCAAAACGGGGCGAGGCGTATATGAATGAGAAACAACGGGAGCATTTCAAGAAGATTCTCCTGGATTGGCGCGAGCAGCTTATGCAGGAAGTCGATCGCACGGTTCATCATCTTCAGGATGATGCGGCCAATTACCCGGACCCCGCCGACCGCGCAACCCAGGAAGAGGAATTCAGCCTGGAACTGCGTACCCGGGACCGAGAACGCAAACTAATCAAAAAAATCGACAACACCATCGAAGCCATTGCCCAGGACGACTACGGGTATTGTGAATCCTGCGGCATCGAAATCGGCATTCGACGCCTTGAGGCACGCCCTACGGCGAACAAGTGCATCGACTGTAAAACCCTGGATGAGATCAAGGAAAAGCAGTTAAGGTCCTGAGTTCCACGGCCACCTACATCGGGCGCTTCGCCCCCTCACCAACCGGTCCTCTGCACCTGGGTTCCCTGGTTGCAGCTGTCGCAAGCTATCTGGACGCCAGGGCCAATCATGGGACCTGGCTGGTGCGCATGGAGGATCTGGATCCCGCCCGGGAGCCTCCCGAGGCAGCTCCTCTCATACTGGCACAATTGCACGCCTGCGGACTGCACTGGGACGGTGAGGTGCTCTACCAGAGCAAGCGGCTGCACGCCTACCAGCAAGCCTTGGATCGCCTGCAGGATCTCGGTTATTGCTACCCCTGTGACTGCAGCCGTCAACGTGTGCAGTCCCTGGGCTCGGTCTACGACGGCCTGTGTCGCTCCCGTGCCCACCCGCCCACAACAGACTATGCCGTACGACTGCGGGTGGATGACGTTTCCATCGAATTCTTGGACCACATCCAAGGTCAGCAATCCCATCAGCTGGCCAGTGCAACCGGAGATTTCGTCATCAAACGCAGGGACGGCTTGTTTGCCTATCAGTTGGCAGTTGTGGTTGATGATTGCTGGCAGGGTGTTACCCATATCGTGCGCGGCCATGACTTGCTGGACTCCACTGCACGGCAGATCTTCCTGCAGCGCCTGCTGGAGTACCCCACCCCGGCTTACAGTCATATCCCCGTTATCGTTGATCACTCCGGGCAAAAATTGAGCAAACAACAAATGGCAGCGGCCCTGGATCCCCGTCTGGCGGGCTCCCACTTGCGGATCGCCCTGGGCTACCTGGGTCTGGCACCTCCGCCGTTTACCGCGCGCATGCCACCCTCAGAATTGCTAGCTTGGGCTGTAGACAGCTGGCATATACAGAAGGTGCCCAAGTTGGCTAGTATCCCGGAAACAGCCCCCTCCCCCGATTGATCCGCACGAGGCCCTGGCATGTATATCTCGCGACCCATATTGACGTTGCTGATGATCGTGTACCTGCTGTTTCTGCTGAGCATGGACTGGATAAACAGCGCGGGCAGTGGCTGGTATCGTCCGTTCATACTGGCATTCGCGCTCATCGGAGTGGCTGCCTGGTTGCACCGGGAACAGGATGTCGATGAACTTTGAACTAACCACCCTGTTCGGCCTCGGGGTCGGCTACCTGTCGTTGCTGTTCGGTATCGCATACATCACCGAACGGGGCTGGATTCCACAGTCCCTGGTGCGGCACCCCCTCGTTTACACACTCTCCCTTGGTGTCTTCGCCAGCGTCTGGGCGTATTACACGTCCATAGGCAATGCCTACCGCGACGGTTATGGATATCTTGCCCACTACCTGGGAATTTCCCTGGCATTTCTCCTGTCCCCCCTCGTCCTGCGTCCGATCCTTGAGCTGACCCGCACCTACCAGTTGAGCTCGTTGGCTGACTTGCTGGCATTCCGATTTCGCAGCCCTTGGGCGGGAACCATCACCACGCTGGTGATCCTGGTGGGAGTGACTCCGCTGCTGTCGCTGCAGATCCAGGCAGTGGCAGACACCATAGGCATCCTGGCTCCGGATACATCCCAGAACACCCTGGCAGTCACCTTCTGCCTGATGATCACCCTGTTTGCCATACTGTTTGGAACTTCCCGCAATACAGGCCGTCATCGGCATGATGGCCTGGTCATGGCGATTGCATTCGAATCCATCGTGAAACTGCTGGCTCTGTTGGCGGTTGGCTGGTTTGCCGTGAAGGGTGGATTTGGCGGGTTCAGCGCGATGGAATCCTGGCTGGCCGGGCAACCCGAATTACTTAGCAGTCTGCAAAATACCCAGTATTTCAGCGCCTTTCATGTGACAGTCCTGCTGTTTTTCACCGCGGCCGTGGCCATGCCACACATGTTCTATATGACCTTCAATGAAAACCACAGCCCGGGAGCCCTGAAAGTGGCCAGCTGGGGACTGCCCCTTTACATGCTCCTCTTGAGCCTGCCGGTATTGCCCATCCTTTGGGCCGGATTGCAGTCGGGTTCGCTGACGGCTGTCGAGTACTATCCAGTCATCATCGGGTTCGAGTACCAATCCCGATGGCTGACATTGATCGGCTTCATCGGTGGCCTGTCGGCCGCCAGTGGTCTGATCATTGTTGTGACCCTGGCACTGTCAAATATGTGCCTTAATCACCTCATATTGCCAATCTATCAACCCACGGCGCAACGGGACATCTATCGTTGGCTACTGTGGAACCGCCGCCTGCTGACCGTGACGCTGATCTGGGCAGGATTTCTGTTTTATTACCTGCAGCACGATAGATCCAGCGTGCAGGCCATAGGGACCGTCGCCTTTACAGCGTGCCTGCAATTTCTCCCTGCCGTTATCGCCTTGCTCTATTGGCCCGCCGCCAATAAGAAGGGCTTTATATCCGGGCTGATCGGTGGCATTGGCATCTGGTTTCTGTTTCTGATGCTGCCCATCACTCTTGAGCCACAGATGCTGCCATCAGAGCAGCTAAGCTGGCCCACGATCACGGTATTGTCCCTGCTGGTCAATATCGTCCTTTTCATTACCGTGTCCCTGCAGACTGACACCAGTGACGAAGAACGTAATTCCGCTGAGATTTGTGCACTGAACTCCACGCGCAGGCGCACACGGAGCGGACTGCTGGCCAAGTCTCCGGCGGAATTTATTAACCGACTCTCGAAACCCCTGGGCCCCAAAACTGCCCGCCGGGAAGTTCTCCAGGCCATGCAGGAATTGAACATCACCGATAACGAGCGCAGGGCCTCGCTATTGCGCATGCTGAGAAGCCGCCTGGAAGCAAATTTGTCCGGTTTGCTGGGCCCCAATATCTCCCACGCAATCATTGACCGTTACCTACCCTACAGTGTCGTATCAGATAACTCCATTACTGACGTTCGGCTGGTAGAGAATCGGATTGAGGCCTATCAGCATAACTTGTCCGGGATGGCCGCGGATCTTGATAACCTGCGACGTTACCATCGTCAGATGCTGCTGGACCTGCCTCTGGGCGTCTGCTCCCTTGGCACAGACAACGAGATCGTGATGTGGAATCACGCCATGGAAAAACTCACCGGGATAAAAAGCAAGGACGTAACCGGCCTGCAACTTGCGGAATTGGAGGAGCCCTGGTTGTCGCTCCTGCATAGATTCGTCAGCCATGACACACCCCATCTATACAAGCAGTATTTTCAGTTACAGGGGAAGAAGCGCTCGGTGAACCTCCACAAGGCTGTCATCGAGAAAAGCACGGAACCAGCCCACCGGCCGGATGGTGTCATCATTCTCGTCGAGGACATGACTGAGACCGAGCTGCTTGAGGCGGGCCTGACCCACAGTGAACGCCTGGCATCCATCGGCAGACTGGCCGCGGGCGTTGCCCATGAAATCGGCAATCCCATCACGGGTATCGCCTGCCTGGCCCAAACCATCCGCGATGAATATAACGACCCGGAACTGCTAATGATGGCGAAGCAAATCATCGAGCAAACCAATCGTACCTCACGGATCGTCCAGTCTTTGGTCAATTTCGCCCATGCTGGCACCAACAAGGCAACCTATGAGAAGGTACCGGTACTGGTCAGCGATTGCATCGATGAGGCCATTACACTTGTGTCTCTCGACAAGAAGGCCAAGTCCATCGTTTATGAGGTTGAGTGTGATCCCGGGGCAACGGTGATGGGCGATTCACAGCGCTTGTTGCAAGTTCTACTGAATTTGATTAACAATGCGCGCGATGCCAGCCAGGCCGGGTCTGCCATTTTGCTGGCTTGCCAGCGAGTGGGGGACCTGGTGCAAATTACAGTCAGTGATACCGGAATCGGTATTGCACCTTCAATCCGGGATCGGATATTCGATCCGTTTTTCACCACCAAGGAGGCTGGCGAAGGCACAGGCCTGGGGCTGTCGCTGGTGTTCAGCATCGTGGAGGATATGTACGGGAAAATTGATATAATCAGCCCGACAAATCCGATCACAAAGACGGGCACCCGGGTAGTTCTCAGCTTTCCGGGGGACTTTGACAACAAGAACAATAAGCAAGGGAGCAAACTCAGCGAAGCTGGTACCAACGACATGCGCATGACTGGCTGAAACACTAGATGGCGGCAATGAATCAGATTTTGGTTGTTGAGGACGAGCCAGTTATCAGGACGGCACTCAAGCGGCTGCTCGAACGCCATGATTACAAGGTTAGTGAAGCCGGCACTGTCAAAGAGTCACTAGAGCGCTACAACATTGATGAGTTTGACGTCATCATCAGCGACCTCCGCCTTCCCGGTGCTCCCGGCACCGATCTGATCAAAGCCACCAGAACCCCAGTACTCATCATGACCAGCTATTCCAGTTTGAGATCCGCCGTGGACTCCATGAAGCTGGGAGCTGTCGACTATATCGCCAAACCGTTCGAGCACAGTGAAATTATCGAGTCTGTAGCCCGCATCATCCGGGAGAGGACTACCAAAAAGCCGGAGGCGATTGTAGCTGACTCTGCAACCACTGCTGAACCACCGATGCCTGGAATGATCGGTCGATGTGATGCAATGCTGGAGTTGTTCCGGCGCATCCGCAAGGTCGCGCTTACCGATTCAACGGTTTTGGTCAATGGTGAATCTGGTACTGGGAAGGAATTGGTGGCGCAGGCGATTCACAAGCTGAGCTCACGTGGTCATGCGGAAATGATTTCGGTCAACTGCGCAGCCATTCCAGAAAACCTCATTGAATCTGAACTATTTGGCCATGAGAAAGGCGCATTCACTGGCGCGACGGCCAATCGCACCGGCCTGGTTGAAGCTGCCAACGGCAGCACGCTTTTTCTTGACGAGATAGGCGAGTTACCTCTTGAAGCCCAGGCACGTTTGTTACGAGTTCTGCAGGAGAATGAGATTCGCAAAGTTGGTTCGGTGCAATCCAGGAAAGTGGACGTGCGCCTAGTGGTTGCCACCCACCGGGACCTCAAACAGCTGGTCAATGACGGGGAGTTCCGCGAAGATCTTTATTACCGTATCAATGTCATGACATTGCTGATTCCACCGTTGCGCGAACGGGGAAATGATGTCCTCGAACTGGCCGATGCCATTTTGGAGCGAACCTGCAAACGTCTTAAGACTCCCGTACTTGAATTCAGCGACGCCGCCATAGAAACCATTGCAAATTACCAGTGGCCAGGCAATGTAAGGGAACTGGAGAATGCCATAGAACGTGCCGTTGTGCTTGCTGAGAGCAATCAGATCAGCGCGGAGTTACTGGCCATCGATTTTGATGGCACCCCCTTGGAGTCGATTCCCAACGACAGCTTGCGTCCACAAATGGACCCGGCGGACGAGTTGTCTCTGGAAGACTATTTTCAGCGCTTTGTGCTGGAGCATCAGGATTCCATGAACGAGACCCAACTGGCACGTAAACTGGGTATCAGCCGGAAGTGTTTGTGGGAACGACGACAGCGGTTTGGCCTGCCACGGAAAAAGAAACGCACTTAATGACAAAAGTGTTACTGCTACCGATCTACTCATTTATTCGGCAACCTTTAGTAACAGTTTGTAAATATTACCAGAATGTTGAACGCCATTAGATATATAACCAATTGATAAATAAGATATATACAACTTTGGCACGCTACGTGCTTTAAGTAGTCCGATAATAACAACAAACAATAATAATAAACGCCAAGAAAAAGAAAATTTGCATTACTCAGTTTCTGACTAAGGTTAGTGCATTAAATAACAAGAATGCTTATAAGGTGCCTCATTTGGGCTACCTGAAACGAATAACAATAATAATAAAATAATAATAATAAAAGTTACCTTCCTTGCGGGGGGTGTTAATCACCCCCTCGGCATTCCCTCCCGGTTGCTGTATCATGCCCTGCGGCACGATTTACGTGTCCGGCCCACTGTCATTGGCCGCAGCAGGTTTCCAGCATTCCCATGTTGAGTAAGTTGAAAAAAGTCCTCAGCCGGGGGAAAGCAGTTCAGCCAGCCCCCCAACCCAGTCAGTCTGCACCTCACCGTCCCGGCAAATACCGGGAGTCGGACCCTGTGCTGGGTCAGCTCGACCTGAATAAAGTGCGCGTATTCGAACGTGACGAACACTGTATTTCCAGACGAGACATTTCACCCCAGGCCCTCAAAGTACTTTATAGCCTTGGCGATGCCGGTTATCAGGCATTTCTCGTGGGCGGCAGTGTCAGAGACCTGCTGCTGGGAAATAGACCCAAAGACTTCGACATTGCCACAGATGCAACTCCGGAAGAGCTAAAACGACTGTTCAGGAACTCCAGGATAATCGGACGCAGATTCAAAATAGTGCATATCCACTTCGGGCGCGAGATCATCGAGGTGACGACATTCCGCGCTCATCATACTGCGGAAAACGAGTTTTCGGAGCGTGATGATACCCGCAGCTTTAAGCATCTTGATTCTGCACATTCAAGCTCGGGCATGATCTTACGTGACAACGTTTACGGTGACATCAATGAAGATGCCGTGCGACGCGACTTTACCGTCAATGCGCTTTATTACACCGTCGATGGTTTCCGACTCTTGGATTTCACAAGTGGCATGGAGGATATCAGACAGCGCCTGATCCGCGTGATCGGAGATCCCGCCACTCGCTACAAGGAAGATCCGGTGCGCATGCTAAGAGCTATACGCCTTGCAGCGAAGCTTGACTTCAGCATAGAGCCAGCCAGTGCGAAGCCCATCAACGAACTTGCCGGCTTGTTGGAGTCGGTTTCTCCGGCAAGGTTGTTTGATGAGTCATTGAAGCTTTTCAGCGCAGGCTACGGCGAAACCACACTTCACCTGTTGCAACAATTCAAAGTTGGCAACTGCCTCATTCCAGCCACACTTGAGTGCCTGAGCGATGAAGACAGCCAGGCTGCGAAGTTCGTCTTTCTTGCCCTTCGCAACACAGATGCCCGAATCCGGGAAGAGAAATCAGTGACTCCGGCATTCCTATTTGCCGCACTGCTGTGGCCTGTCGTTGTCAGGGAACTCCGGCAAATTGCGGGCTCCAGTCAGTATACACAACAGGATCTGTTGGCTGCGGCCAATCATGTAATCGGGCAGCAATTGAAGCAAACCGCTATTCCGCGACGTTTTACCACCGCCGCGAGAGAAATCTGGGAGTTGCAATTGCGAATGGCGCGACGCAATAAGCGCAGCATAGAAGCCATCGTGCAACACCCCAGGTTCCGCGCTGCCTATGATTTCCTTCTATTACGCGAAGAGTCTGGCGAGGACCTCCAGAACCTTGGCGCATGGTGGACGAAATTCCAGACTGCTGACGAAGATCAGCAGCAGTCCCTGGTTGGAGACTTGTCTTCCAGCAAGCGCAAACGTCGACGTCCACGCAAACGCAGGCCCGCCGGCGACAGCCGCACATGACCACCAGCAGCTCGAAAGCACTGCCCCGTTACATCGCGGTGGAAGGGCCGATCGGCGTGGGCAAGACCAGTCTCTGCAAGCGGCTTGCCGGAACTTTTGCCTATGATCTGCTGCTTGAGAAGGCGGAGCAGAATCCATTTTTGGAGCGCTTCTATCAGAATCCCCGCCAGCATGCCCTGGCAACACAGTTATTCTTCCTGTTTCAAAGAGCCCAGCAAATTCAGGACATCCGTCAGGATGACCTGTTCGCTCGGGTGCGCATCGCAGATTTTCTGATCGAAAAAGATCAGTTGTTTGCCCAGCAGACCTTGGAACCTGACGAGTACGGATTATATTCCAACGTATATGATCACCTGATCATTGATGCTCCCACCCCGGACCTGGTGATCTACCTGCAAGCTCCCACCGAGGTACTTTTGGACCGTATTCAGCGCCGCGGGATTCCCGCTGAGCAACTGATCGATCGCAGATACCTGGACCGGCTAAACGAGGCCTACACCACATTTTTCCATTTCTACACTAAGGCGCCGTTACTCATAGTCAATTGCACCCACATTGATCTCGTCGGCAACGAGGATGACTATCAGCAACTGGTGGATTATATTAAAACGGTCCCGACCGGCACCCAGTACTTCAATCCCAAGCCCGCCCTATTGTGAGTACCATGAGCCAGCAACATAAAATTCGCAATGTTACACTGAAAACCTTGATCGAAATCCGCGTCCGAGGTGAGAAATTTGCCTGCCTGACTGCCTATGATGCCTGCTTTGCGGGTATCGCCAGCGAGGCCGGGGTCGAGGTTCTGCTGGTTGGCGATTCACTCGGCATGGTATTGCAAGGGCATGACAGCACCTTGCCCGTAACCATGGATGACATGGTCTACCACATGAACTGCGTAAAGCGTGGTAACCGCGGTGCTTTTCTGATTGCCGACCTGCCCTTCATGTCATATGCCTCCGAATCGCAAACTCTGGAAAACTCCGCTGCGCTTATGCGCGCGGGAGCGCAGATGGTAAAGCTCGAGGGTGGCGCGTGGATCGCAAATACCACACGACTCCTGGCAGAACGTGGCATCCCGGTGTGCGCACACATGGGCCTTACCCCTCAATCCATCAACCGCATTGGTGGTTATCACGTGCAGGGCAGGGACACAGCCCAGGCACAGGCCATTATTTCTGAAGCCAGGATGCTGGAGGAATCTGGAGCCAGCATATTGCTACTGGAATGTGTACCACGCAGCCTGGCACGGACAATTACGGAACAATTGTCTATCCCCGTAATCGGCATTGGTGCCGGGCCTGACACGACCGGACAGATCATGGTGCTTCACGATGCACTCGGGATATCACCCATCACGCCGAAATTCGTCAAAAATTTCCTGCTGGGATCACCGAATGGGATTCCTGGCGCTATAGAGGCTTACGTCAAGGCGGTAAAGAGCGGCTCTTTCCCTGCTGTTGAACACTGCTTCAATTGAGCATCAATCCCATTCCATGTTGACAGTAATCGACGTTAATTCATTGCGCGAGTCCGTTGCTGCCCGCCGCAGCAAGGGACTAAGGATAGGTCTTGTACCCACCATGGGTAATCTGCACGATGGTCACCTGTCACTGGTGCAGCAGGCCAAATCCCGCTGCGATTTCGTGATCACGTCCATTTTCGTCAACCCCATGCAATTTGGCGCCAATGAGGATTTGGCTGCCTATCCGAATACCCCTGAACAGGATGCTGATCTGCTCTCCGGTGCCGGTTGTGACTGCCTTTTCCGGCCACCGAAAAGCGAAGTCTATCCCGACGGGACCCAAAACCACACAGTCGTTTCGGTACCGAAGCTGGGCGACGACTATTGTGGCAGGAGTCGGCCAGGGCATTTCGAGGGCGTAGCGACCGTTGTGACCAAACTGTTCAACATGGCCCTTCCTGACGAAGCGTTTTTTGGCCTTAAGGACTATCAGCAGTTCCTGATAATAAAAAAGCTTACCAGGGATCTTGCCTTTCCAGTACAGATCATTGCCGGAGAAACCAAACGCGAACCAAGCGGCCTGGCGATGAGCTCCCGCAACAGCTACCTGACGGCGATTCAACGCATCGATGCAGCTGCCCTGTATAAAACCTTGACTGAATGCATGGAGAAAATTCTCTCGGGCAATCGGGATTTTGCCGGCCTGGAAACTGCCGCTCTCAGGCAATTACAGGCACACGGTCTGCGCCCGGACTATTTCGCCATCTGTAACGCCAACACTTTGGTCAAGGCCACTCAGAGCGATTCCGCTTTGGTCGTACTCGCCGCAGCGTATCTTGGCAACACCCGTTTGATCGACAATGTCAGGTTTGACATCGATCAACTCCCCGCAAGGTAGCGCACTTTTCCCACCCTTGGGATTAAGGCATACTGACGCTCCCCGGAACACGCAGCCAGCTGCAGGAAACTACCAATCACGTCCAATCTGACAGGGACCATGCAATGTCTGAACATAAAATATATCCAGTCAGCCCGGCTGAGAAGGCCAGGAGTCATCTCAGCAAAGAAGAGTATCTGGAAATGTATCAACGCTCTCTGGAATCCCCGGACGAATTCTGGGCAGAGCAGGCTGGAGCATTGCTGTTCTGGCACCAACCCTGGTCCGAGGTAAGTGGTGGCAATTTTGCCACAGCAGACTCCACGTGGTTCAAGGGTGGCAAACTCAACGTCGCCTACAACTGCATCGATCGTCATCTGGAAAAGCGTGGCGAACAGACCGCCATCATTTGGGAAGGAGATGACCCCTCGCAGGACAAAAGGATTAGCTATCGGGAGCTTCACAGTCAGGTATGCCGGCTCGCCAATGCGCTCAAGGCAAGAGGAGTTGGCAAAGGCGATCGGGTGAGCATCTATATGCCGATGATTCCCGAAGCCGCATACGCCATGCTGGCATGTGCCCGAATCGGCGCTATCCACTCGGTGGTATTCGGCGGCTTCTCGCCCGAGTCGCTGCAGAACAGGATACTTGACTCGGACTGCCGGACGGTCATCACAGCCGACCAGGGTGTTCGAGGCGGTAAAACCATTCCACTGAAGGTCAACGTGGACAGCGCTCTGGAAGAGTGCCCCAATGTGCATACTGTATTTGTCGTCAAACGCACCCGGGCCGCAGTCCCATGGAATGAAGGGCGCGACGTCTGCTACCACAAGGCTACCGAACAGGCATCCGAGCACTGCGACCCGGAAATCATGGACGCCGAGGATCCCTTGTTCATACTGTATACATCAGGTTCCACCGGGAAACCCAAAGGTGTGCTGCATACGACGGCCGGCTACCTGCTGGGTGCCGCGGTCAGCCACAAGTACGTATTCGATTACCATGAGGGGGATGTGTATTGGTGCACCGCGGATGTGGGCTGGGTAACGGGCCACTCCTATATCATCTATGGTCCCCTTGCCAACGGTGCGGTTACCTTGATGTTTGAAGGTGTACCGACTTACCCGGACGTATCTCGCTTCTGGCAGGTCATCGACAAGCACCGGGTCAATATCTTTTACACAGCACCCACCGCTATCCGGGCTCTGATGGCATCCGGGGACAACCCGGTTGCACGTACCTCTCGGGAATCGTTGCGGCTGCTGGGGTCAGTTGGCGAACCCATCAACCCGGAAGCCTGGGAGTGGTACTACCATGTGGTGGGCGAAGGGCGCTGCCCCATTGTGGACACCTGGTGGCAAACCGAGACCGGCTCCATAATGATTACCCCCATACCCGGAGTCACCGACCTGAAACCCGGGTCTGCAGCGCTGCCCTTCTTTGGGGTCAGACCGGCTTTATTGGATGCTGATGGCAAAGAGATTAGCGGAGAAGGTACCGGGAATCTTGTGCTGAGCCAAAGCTGGCCCAGCCAGATTCGTTCAGTTTTTGGCGACCACGATCGCTGTATAGCAACCTATTTTTCGACTTACAAAGGTTATTACTTCACTGGCGATGCCGCACATCGTGATGTGGATGGCTATTACTGGGTCACCGGACGGGTTGATGACGTCATCAATGTCTCAGGCCATCGCCTCGGAACTGCTGAAATCGAAAGCGCTCTTGTGCTCCATCCCCAGGTTGCCGAAGCTGCCGTAGTGGGCTATCCCCACCCCATCAAAGGCCAGGGGATCTACGCCTATGTATCGCCCATGGAAGGTGTCGTGGATTCCGAGCAATTGCATCAGGAATTGATGAGAATGGTCAGCCAGGAAATCGGCTCGTTTGCCAAACCTGAGATCATCCAGTTTGCCCCGGGGCTGCCCAAAACCCGCTCCGGCAAGATCATGCGTCGGATCCTGCGCAAGATTGCAGCCAACGAACTTTCCAACCTGGGTGATACCTCGACCTTGGCAGATCCGGGAGTTGTCCAGGACCTCATCAACAATCGGGTGAACCGCTGATGCCCCAGGCAGTCATCGTTGCAGCCGGCCGCAGCGCCATCGGCGCGTTTAATGGGTCACTGGCAACACTGCCCGCGGTTGAGATTGGCTGCCAGGTCATCCAAGGCGTGTTGGCAAAATTTGGTATCGACAAATCCTTGATCAACGAGGTCATCCTGGGTCAGGTACTGACCGCCGGTTGCGGACAGAACCCCGCGCGGCAAGCGGCCATGAGAGCGGGAATTCCGGACACAGTTCCGGCAATGACCATCAACAAGGTTTGTGGTTCTGGACTCAAGGCTGTGCAACTTGGCGCCCAGAGCATTCTCGCGGGAGATGCCGATCTGGTGATTGCAGGCGGCATGGAAAGTATGAGTCAGTCCGCACACCTGCTCCCCCAT
This sequence comes from Pseudomonadota bacterium, assembly GCA_046047495.1. Classification (GTDB taxonomy): domain Bacteria; phylum Pseudomonadota; class Gammaproteobacteria; order Pseudomonadales; family Pseudohongiellaceae; genus NORP240. The sequence continues at coordinate 43,694 of JBJOHV010000018.1, forward strand.
TCCCGTAGCGGGCAGAAAATGGGCCATTGGGAGGCCGTGGATACCATGATCAGCGATGGTCTTTGGGATGCCTTCCACAATATCCATATGGGTATCACGGCAGAGAACCTGGCCACCCGATACAAGATCACCCGCGAGCAACAGGATGGCTTTGCCTTGAATTCTCAACTCAAAGCCGCTGCCGCCCAAAGCAACGGCAAGTTCATCGAGGAGATTATTCCACTAAGGGTTGCGCAACGCCGGGGCGATGATCTGATTTTCAAGGTCGATGAAGGTCCCCGCCCTGACACCAACAGCGAGGCCCTGTCGAAACTGCGGCCTGCCTTCCTGGCCGATGGTTCAGTGACGGCGGGAAATGCCTCGGGCATCAATGACGGAGCTGCCGTTGTCGCATTGTGCAGCCCGCGACTGGCGAAAGAACTTGATTTACAACCTATGGCCACAATCAGGGCTGCAGCCAGCGCGGGGGTCGATCCTGCCTATATGGGCATCGGGCCTGTATCAGCGACCCGCCATTGCCTCAGTCGTGCCGGCTGGACACTGGACCAACTGCAGCTGATTGAAGCCAATGAGGCTTTTGCAGCCCAGGCCATAGCCGTAGGCAGGGAGCTGGGTTGGAACCAGGATCTGGTCAATGTGAATGGCGGCGCCATTGCCCTCGGCCATCCTATTGGAGCCTCGGGTTGCAGAGTATTGGTTACCCTGCTGTTCGAAATGGCCAGACGGGATATACAACGCGGTCTTGCCACCCTGTGCATCGGAGGAGGCCAGGGCATTGCCATGGCAGTCGAGCGCTGATCAGGCGCTGTCCATTTAGGCAGCCCACCACGGATAGAATGGCGGCATATCCACGGAAGCCCGGTCAGTGAACTGGGGCGGACGTTTCGCAAGGAAAGCCTGGACACCTTCCTTGCCACTACCCTGACTACAGTAAAATATAGCAAGGGAATCAATGCGATGCGCTTCCAATGGATGGGAAAAAGCAGAATTGCGGTACATCATCTGGCGGGTCAGAGCCATGGCTACCGGACTATGGGCATGCATGCTGCGGGCCAGTGCGTACGCTTCCGTGAGCAATTGGGGTCCGGGTACGGCAGCCTTCAAGAATCCTCCCGCCACCGCTTTTTCTGCACTCAATATCTCCCCTGTGTAGCACCACTCCAGAGCTCGTGACATTCCCACGATGCGCGGTAAAAACCAGGTGGAGCAGGCCTCTGGCGTGATGCCAATCTTGTTGAAGACAAAGCCGATGCGGGCTGTGTCGCTGGCCAATCGAATATCCATCGCGCAGGTCATGGTGGCACCAATACCCACCGCAGCTCCGTTGATGGCTGCTATGACCGGCTTTTTGCATTCAAAAATCGCCAGTGTCAGGCGCCCACCTGTATCCCTGACCCCGGATTCGATGGCGGGATCGAGGAGACGCTCGCGCATATCCTGTAATGAGGGTGTTAGCGTCTCATCCAGCCCGAAGACATTGCCTGTGGTGCCCAGATCCATGCCTGCGCAAAACGCCTTGCCAGCCCCGGTAACCACAATGACTCTGACATCATCGTCTTCGCTGGCCTGCTGAAAGGCAAGAATCAACTCTTCTGCCATTTCAACCGTAAAGGCATTGAGACGCTCGGGGCGATTCAGCGTAATGGTGAGGATTCCGTCATCCAGGTTCAGGAGTAAGGTATTGAAAGGCATGGTTTGGTTCCGTCCGGAAGCTGGTGAGGTGGGAATAGGCATGCAAGAATACAGTTTATGTCTTGGTCTGTTATCACTTGTCAACCTTGTCTGGTTTCCCCATGAATTCCCCTAAGTCTGCATCCCGGAGAAGTCAGTTATTGCGGGGCATTCTCGCTGCCATCGGGGCCACACTGGAGCGCCTGCGGGAGCATTTCCCGCTTACCCTTCAGGGTGTGTTTGCCTTGGGTCTGGCCCTAATGCTATTGAGAGTATTGGGCTACGGTGCTATGGATCTGGTGGTATTTGCTCTGGCAGTCTGTGCCATTGCCATTTTGGTATTCTGTCTCTTGTGCGTGATCATTGGTGGTGTACTGATGCAATTCCGGGTACGCCAGCATCTGCAGAACAATTCAGCCTGGCGCAATCTGCATCTCGAAGCGGGCTTTCCGAATGAGAGTGGCTTCGACCTGCAAAGTGTCGGAATGTTTCCCCTGATCAGAGTTTCCTGGCGGGTGATCTACCCGGACTATATCGAAACCCGGGTGATTCACTCGACGACGGCCAGCCTGATGTTGGAGGAGCTGATCCCCTTGCGGCGTTGCCGTACCGACAGACTTGTACGTCTGTTTACGGTCAGCGATGTCCTGGGTTTGTGCCAGTACCGCTGGCGACAGGCCCAATCAACCCACTTGTTAGCCCTGCCGCGTAGCAACACCCTGCGGTCCTTGCCATTGTTACGCTCCCTGACGGCCGAGGATGGTCTACCCAGTCCTAGCGGCAGTCCGGAGGGCGATCGGGTGGAAATCCGTCCCTACGTACCAGGTGATTCGGTACGCAATATCATGTGGAAAGTCTACGCACGTACCCGGGAATTGAATGTGAGACTACCGGAAAGGAGCGTCTTCCACAGTAATCGCACCCTTGCCTACCTCCTGTCTGGGCCAGACGACGAGGCGGCCGCAGCCGTGGCGCGTGTGGCGGTGGAATCCGGGGTACTAGGTGATGATTGGGCTTTTTCAGCCGATGGGACTGAAACACCGTGCTCTGAGGTCCGTGAAGCATTGGAAGCCATCGCAGGATCCCGTGCAATCGACACACCATACGCCTACGGCCTGGACAATTTTCTGACCGCCTCTGCGGCGCAGGGAGGTACCCATTGCATAGTGTTTGCCGCAGCAAAAGCCGGCCCGTGGATCGGCGCCCTCAAACAGACTATTGGCCGTTATAAAGGGCGCTTTTCACTGGTTCTTGCCACCGATGGCTTTGTCGAAGACCAGGACATGAAACTTTGGCAACGCTTGGTATTTCGTGACGCTGAAATCAATTCGCAACCTGTAGGTGTGGGCATGTGGATGGCAGGGAATTCCCAACAAACACCGCGTGCCGACCTCACCCGCTTGTTGACCGAGGTAGGGCAGCTTGTAGAATCCACCCTGGTGGTGGACAGATCCACTGGCCACAGTTTCGATCAACGATTACGCAAGGTGTAACGCGTGCATTCATTACCCAATCACCCTCAGCAACATTTCCTGCCGACCAGCCTGCGGGCCAGCATCATCGCATCAGGGTATTGGGTACTCAGCCTTTCAGTAACAGGGCTCAGCGGTTCAGTTGCTTCATTCATCGGGTGTCTGGCTGGCTGTTACCTCGTGGATGGCCTGATCCACCGCCGCCCTTTGCAGCAAGTCAGGACAATCGTACTTGTTGGTGCATGTTTGCTGTTGATCATCGCGGGGGGCCTGGCTGCCCGATGGCTCACTGCCAGCAACTGGCTTGCCAGTATGCTCACCCCCATCGGCAGCTATAACACGGCTGAAGCCGTTCAGTGGTTGCTGGTTTGTGGTGGCGTGACAATCATCATGCGCACTTTGGCCCAACGCACCACATTCGGGTCCTTCCTTGAAATTGTCTTCGTTGCGGCAGCATTTGTAATCACGTTGGCCGCCCACCGCAATGGAATGATCCATCGGCCCTATTTTGTCGGCGATTTCGCTCTGATGCGCGGCATCGACCCTGCGTCAATCCTGATGGCCATGGGTTGCGGTGCCGTGCTCAGCCTGGCGGCACTATTGATGATTGAACACAACCATCGACGACTCCCTTACCATTTTGCCGTCCTGGGCTTGTTATGTTTTTCCCTGTTGCTGTATGTCCAGTTTTTTGGGCTACCCACCCCATCGTATACCGATGATCTGGGACTCACAGGACAGGAGCAATCACGTGGCCAGGATGACAATCCCTTCAAAGATGGCGAAAACAACGCCGAAAGCCTTCAGGCTCCAGTAGCAATCGTCCTGTTCCGAGACGATTACGAGCCGATCAGCGGTTCCTATTATTTTCGCGAAACAGCCTATTCACAGTGGAACGGGCAACTTTTGGATGAGACTTTACGCAGTGATATGGACCAGGACCTTGCAGGTCATTTCACAAACTCCCGGATAGAATTGACTGAGCAGGTATTGGGACAGGGTGAACGCAAGCTGGTACGCACCAGTATCGGCATGCTGACACCCCACCGAACACCTTTTGGCCTGGACAGCCCTGTGGCATTTGAAAGCACGCCGAATCCTAACAACCTTCGCTTTAAGCGCACCTACGACGTTGAATCGATGGTTCCGGAGTTTTCCTTCGACGATCTCCTGGGTCGTTCTATTGGATCTGCCCTGTGGAGTCCCGATATTTGGCAAGAATATCTTAAACTTCCTGATGACCCACGTTACGAACAGCTGGCCACCGAGTTATTGCAGGGACTCAGACCCGAGTTTCGCGACGACCCTTTCGCCCGGGCTTATGCCATCAAAAGTTATCTTGATGAGAATGGCATCTACAGCCTCAAGAATGAGCATGCCTTTGCACAGGACCCAGCCGCTTCATTTTTGTTTGGGGACTTGACAGGCTATTGCATGCATTTCGCTTTCGCTGCCACCTATCTCTACCGCAGCATAGGTATTCCGGCGCGCGTGGGCATAGGTTATTCAGTCCCAGCCAGCAACAGAGCCGGCGGGTCCGCATTGCTGGTACAGGCCATCCACGGACATGCCTGGCCAGAGGTCTATTTTGAGGATTTGGGGTGGGTAATCATCGATCCTGCCCCCCGCCAGACACTGGTTGACATGACCACGGACCCGCAGAACGGGTTGCAGCAGATGCTGGGTGATATGCTGCGCAATGACGCGGCGTTTGAGGAATTCCTGGACGCTCAATCAAGCTCCGGAATTCCGTTGCAACTCATATTGAATGCACTCTACTCCATGGTAGCTGGAGCACTGGTAGTCGGTTATCTGGTAAAAGCCTACCGGACACTGATAGTTCAGTTTGCTGGCAATACCAACATCTACCGATTGAGCTACCGCGCCAATTTGGACAGATTGGCTGCAATGGGCTTTCGTCGACGAATCGGGGAGAGCCGGGAATCATTCGCCAGACGTGTCGGCAATATTTCTCCCTCATTCAAGCACCTGACTGACAATCATCTGCAGTGCGCTCTTGGCAGAGTAAATCCCCATCCGCTAGCAACGGCTGAGTGGAGGGAAATGTCACACAAGGTGAGGGATGAGTTACGGAGTAACATTCCACTATGGAAACGGTTACTAGCCACCCTCAACCCTTACCCGTGGCTGTTGGTGCGGTAACACATTAGTTCAACTCGCCTCAGGATCTGGAGAACTCTATGACATCCGACGCATTTCCCAACAGCCCTGCATTGTCGGGTACGGAATCTACCCAGCATGCTTCGGATATCGCGGATGCACTGCGGACCCTACTGCGATTGCGCGATGCAGTAAAACAACACGTGCTTGGCAGAGACAAGGTAATCGATCTGGCAATAATCGCCTTACTCGCTGACGGGCATGTACTGTTGGAGGACTTTCCAGGTTCAGGCAAAACCACTCTTGCCAAAGCACTTGGTGAAGCGATCGTCACCGATGACAAAAACGTCGATGCCAGTATTATGCCCTTCAGGAGAATTCAGTTCACGCCTGACCTGCTCCCATCGGACGTGACTGGTGTCCCCGTTTTTGACAGTAACAGCAACGCGTTCCATTTCCGCCATGGCCCCCTGTTCGCTCACGTTGTATTGGCCGACGAGATCAATCGCACCTCTCCCAAAGTACAGTCAGCCATGCTGGAAGCAATGGGGGAAAAGCAGGTAACCGTTGACAATGTCACCTACCCACTGGATAAACTTTTTTTCGTGATTGCCACTCAGAACCCCCTGGACCTGATCGGCACCTACCCACTCCCCACCCCGCAGCTGGACCGGTTTCTGTTCAAGATCACGATGCAGCACATTGACCGGCAGGCCGAGCTTGAAGTACTGGAAACCTGGCAGCAGCGCCGGGACAGACCTCCTGAGCAACGCATCTCAGTTTCCCGCGGGGATGTCTTGAGCGCTCGCTCTGCCATTGATCAGGGAGTCCACATCAGCCCGGCAGTGAAGGCGGCACTGGTGGATATATCAAGAAATATCCGAGAGGACGACCGGGTGTTGCAGGGAAATTCGACCCGCAGCATGGTGCTGTTGTTACCTGCTTTACAGGTACATGCTGCACTGGATGGTCGGGATTATGTAAGCGCAACAGACATTGAGGCACTACTGCCATTTGCACTTGCTCATCGGGTGGAGCTCGCTCCAGGCGTTGCCGATTTCAGCAAGATACTGCAAGACAGCATGCGTGAGCCCTTGGAGAAACTGGCAAGGAGCACATTGACCAAGTGGCCGACTGCGAATTGAGTATTTCCTACTGTAATCTACGACGCTTGATCCGATGCATCGCTGTCGCAATATTATATTGCTGGACTCCATTGACGGTAGCACAACAATCCGATGCCGAGATTGATGCTCTATTGGATGCGGCGGAAGACACCGCAATACCGGCACCACTTTGTTTCGGCATACGGGAAATAACAGATTCCAGGGCCGTTTCCATCTGCGACGCCCTGTACCTCAACGAAAATGTCAAGGCCAGGGAGCTTGCCGACAATTGGGTCCGCATGGAACCGGATCATCCGGGTGCACAATTCGCTCTCGCCGAGGTTATGTTCTCAGTTGAGGCAAATCTTCCACGCGCTCTATACCATCTTAACCTAGCTGAAAGCTTGACCAATTACTCATCCCTGGGACGTGCTTTGGCTTCAGGATTTCTCGAGTGGCACTATTTGACACTCTCACAGCTGTCTTATGTCCATCAATTGATGGGCGATCAGGTCGCCGCTCTCAGCTACCTGGAGAAACTGGAGTCCATATACGGACAGGATGTTGAATCGTTCCGCGGTTGGCCACTCATCAAGTTGAAGGAGTATGAAGCAGCAAGGGCGAGCGCCAATCTCGTATTGCAGGAAAGTGATGACGAAAGAGCCAGGGCGCGGGCATGGAACACGCTATGCGCGGTTGAGCTGGCAAGCCTGCAACCCAAAGGTTCATTAGTATCGTGTGATCGGGCCATCGATGAGGATGAAGATATCGCCGCTATTGAAAATGATTCAGATACAGTCTATTTGGTTAATGCCTCGGAAGTGTCACTAAGCTTACTGAAGATTGAGGAGGCCGAAGCTTTTCTGGATCGCGCCGCCAGATTCCCAAATCCTGAAAGCGTTGCCAATCCTTGGGTGTATAAGCTGTACTTAACCATGAATCAGGGTCGCTTGGATGAAGCACGCCAGGCACTGGATAGTATGTTGTTGTGGCGTGAAAATCAGGTTCCCGTGGTAGGCGTAATGAATCGTGCGGAGCACTTACTTGCCGCTGCCATGTTCCTGGTACTTTCCGGATACGGGGAAGATGCCGCTCGACTTGCGACCACTGCCATGAACGAGCCAGACAGAAATGGTTCTTTTAGTGCTGATGACGACCAGAAGGATGCTCTCGCAGCCCTGGTAACCATGATTGCTCACAAGACAGCCTATCAAGCCGCATTGGAGGCTTCCTCCTCACTTGGCTTCTTGCAACGAAGCAAGGCAAGGCTGATGTCCCAGGGCTTAAGAATATCAGCATGGCGCGCGGAAAGACGGGCTGCTTCGCTGTTTGCGGACCAGTCTCTCATGTTGAATCGGTTTCGGCCCTACGCACCGCTTGACGTGCATATTCCTGAGTGGGTGGAACACGAGCTTATCAGTCTCATGGGTACAGGAATCAGCTCTCAACTATTGGATCAGGCGCGCAGCCAGGGCGCCTTCCTGCTCAATGAGGGCTACTTTCACGCCTATGCTACGGAAGTCAGTTTTCTGCGCGGCGATCACCCTGGGGTTTTGGAGAACGGCTTATTGTCACTGCCGATACTTCCCGAGCAGGAAGTGCTCCTGCGCGCCCGATTGCAGGCCCGCATGGCGGATGCGAGCCTTAAGACCGGTCAGATAGATACTGCCCTCCAACATTTCGAATCCGCGCTTCAACTTGACCCAGGGATCATCCGTAGATTGGGCACATCAATCCCCGTGAGCTTTAGAGATGATGGATCACGGGACTCCAGGGAACTTGTTAATGGACTGCGACGATCACCACGATTTCAGGAAATCACAGATGGATTCCCCCTCGAGGTGCGAATGAAACCGGAACCAACCGCGTGTCTGTATAATAAAACCGGTCGCACGCTTGGGTGCTACACCTTGGATCCTACCGAAAGCGTTTCTGGACTGACTTTACTCGATCAAATGATCGCGGGCCTTCACAGACAGTTATTCACGCCAGGCTACGAGCTCAGCGAAGCCCAAATCGCACTCCTGCTTGGGTCCAGCGTCATAATGAGCGCCCAGCAGGAGCGCAATCGTCAACGAGACGAACTGACGGTTCTGCAGTGAGCGCCAAAACAGATACCGCACCTGGAACGCTTTCCACTGGCGTCATCATCATGCTTTCCGTGGTTTCAGCTCTGGGTCCAGCGGCGATGCAAATTCTACTGCCCGCATTGCCAGTTATACGGGAAATTTTCCAAGTCAGTACTGGGACAGCACAGCTGACTCTCAGCCTCTCCATGCTCTCGATTGCTGTTGCTACGCTTGTATATGGCCCACTCTCGGACCGCTTTGGACGTAAGCCGATAATGCTGATCGGATTGATGGTGACGTTGGCTGGATCTGCATTTTGTATTGTTGCACCCAGTATTGAATTGCTGATCCTGGGACGGATCATCCAGGCCTTTGGTGGTGCAGTGGGCCTAGTCTTGGCCAGAGCCATAGTACGTGATGTGTACGGGCCCGCGGAGTCTGCCCGGATCATTTCCACTCTGGTAATGGTAATGGTGGTGATCCCAATGCTGTCTCCAGCGCTTGGCGGCGAACTGATGGTAGACTTCGGATGGCGATCAGTATTTATCGTGATTGGATTTCTCAGCTTTGCAATGTTCGTTCTAATGAATCTGCGCCTGACAGAATCCCTGGAGTCCCCAGTTCCCTTTGGGGGAGTGAGGGATATGCTGACTACTTACATGAGCCTTTTCCGTTCACGCATTTTTTGTGGGTACGCATTCTGTGTGGCTTTTGTCTCTGTTGTATTTTTTAGCTTTATTTCTGCAGCACCAGAGATCATGGTTTCAGCTTTAAGCAGGCCGGCAACAGAGTATGGATATTACTTCATAATGATTCCGGCAGGATTCATGGCAGGCAACTATGTTTCCAGACGATTCGGTAATCGTCTTGGAATTTATCGCATGATCGACTACGGCTCTCGCGTAGCACTCAGCGGTATCGTGGTCGCATTATTACTTCAACTATTTGGGGTACGCCATCCCCTGGCATTGTTTGCGCCGGTTGCTGTGGCAATCTTCGGAAACGGTGTGACACTACCAAATGCCCAGGCCGGTGCTATCAATGAATTCCCCAGGACTGCAGGTAGCGCCTCTGGCCTGACAGGCTTTCTGCAAATGTCGCTTTCTGCATTGGCGGCACAGACCGTTGCCATAGTATTTAACGGGACAGCATTCCCGCTATTGATTCTAATGCTTATTGCGTCGACAGCTTCAATGATGGCTTTTCGGTTTGGTGTTGCCAAACCAAGCCTAAAGTAGCGGCGTGCCCAGCCAAGTCACCCGGTAAGTAATGAGAGCTGAGCATGCAGATCATCACCATTGTCGAGACATCGCAGATCCAGAAACACAGCGCCATCATGCAATCTTCCCAGCACCGGAATCGGTAACTGTCGGAGTGATGTGGCCAAAGCCATTAAATTACCTTGGCCTTCAAACTCACTTTGAATCGGACGCAGGCACAATGCCCAGCTGGGCAATAGCTCTGTTGGGAGCGCCCCACTGCCTATTTGGCTCTGACAGGGCTCTAGAGTCACATTGATCATACCTCCAATTGCTGCCTGCACAGCGGGCAATAATTGGTCTCCGACGGCTTTGATTTCATCACTACGACGTAGCAAGGTTCTGAGTACAGGCAAAGTCTCTGGAAGCTCATCAGGCTTTCTGTACAGCATCAGCACTGCCCTAAGAGCTGCCATTGTAAGCTTGTCTACGCGAAGTGCTCGCTTCAACGGATTGGCATTTATTCTCTCCAGTAAGTCCCTGCGCCCAACGATCAAACCTGACTGAGGTCCTCCAAGCAATTTGTCTCCACTGAAAGTCACGATATCGGCCCCTTGGGCGAGTACCGCAGCAACAGTCGACTCCGTGGGTAATCCAAAACGCTTCAGATCTACAAGAGCCCCACTTCCCAAGTCTACAATTAACGGTATCCGGGCACTTCGAGCCAACTCTGATAACTCTGGCACGGAAACCGAACTGGAGTATCCTTGTATTACGTAATTGCTTGTATGCACCTTAAGCAAGGCTGTCGTCCTATCACCGATGGCCTTGAAATAGTCCCGAACATAGGTTCTGTTGGTAGTTCCAACTTCAATCAAAACGCAACCCGCACTGGCCATGATATCAGGGATGCGAAATGACCCGCCTATTTCCACCAATTCGCCTCTGGAGATGGGTACCTCACTGTCCTTTGCCAGAGTATTCATGACCAGCAATACAGCCGCCGCATTATTATTTACCACGGTTGCACTCTCGGCTCCTGTAAGTTCAATCAACAGATCGAGCACATGCAGGTCTCTGTCACCACGACTACCGCTGGTAAGATCAAACTCCAACGCATGAGAATGAGCGGCAACCTGGTTCATTGCAGAAATCGCTGCATCCGGCAGTAGTGATCTTCCCAAATTGGTGTGAATACTCGTTCCAGTGAGATTAAAAACTGGCTTCATGGAATTCAGGTGTTTTTCTTCCACCAATGTCATAATCTCCCTAGATATATGGGGAATCTGCGCAATATGGCCGGATTGCCATTGATGCAATTCCGGAGATAGTCGCCCATTGATTATTCTATCTCGCCATTTCGCCAGCACGGTACGTGCCGCCGCAACAACAGCTGGTTTTCCATATTTATCGATAGCTCCCACTAGCTCAGATCGCCTCAGGAGAAGATCTACCGCAGGCAAAGTCTTTAGGAGATCTGTTTGACTATCGTCCATAATTGGCTCATTTTACAAATTTCGCAATTCCAGGTTCTACACCACTATGCTATCAACAAAGAAAAAGACTCCATTACTGATAGTCAATGACTTCCATAGCGATACTGTAGCCAAACTTGATGCCTCCTTTAAGACGTACAAATTGTGGAAGCTGAGCCCGCAAGCCCAGCATGATCTGATCAAAAGCATCGAGAACCAATGTATGGCGGTGGCTACGGCCTCATGGTCAACGAATCCCATAATTTACGAATTACCACATTTAAAAATTATTTCATGTTTCGGCGTTGGGGTGGATGCTATCAATTTTGATATTACTCGCAAAAGATCAATTGCAGTTACGAATACGCCTGGTGTTTTAAATGATGCGGTTGCTGACATGGCTATTGCACTAATTCTGATGTGCCAACGTGATCTTATAAATGCCAACGACTATGTAAGGGATGGTAAATGGCCGACAGGAGCGTTTCCTTTTGGCCATAGTCTAGCCGGAAAAACTCTTGGAATATTAGGCCTTGGAGCAATAGGTAACGCCATCGCAGTCCGAGCGCAATCTTTCAAGCTGAATATCGCATACCATAACCGAAATCAAAAGGATGTACCCTACAAGTACTACGCGTCCATTCTTGAGTTAGCCAATTCTTGCGACATCCTTTTAAATGTTCTTCCTGGTGGTCGCGATACAAGGCGTTTAATTGGCATGCAGGTTTTTCAGGCACTCGGATCCAGCGGTGTTTTCATCAATATCGGAAGGGGTACGACAGTTGACGAAAAAGCCTTAGAGGCAGCGCTTTTAAATGGGGTAATTGCAGCGGCTGGTCTCGATGTATATGAAAATGAACCGCATGTCTCTATAGCTCTTAGACAAATGAAAAATGCTGTGTTGCTCCCCCATATCGGTAGCGCAACAGTTGAAACACGTCAGTCAATGGGACAGTTGGTACTAGATAATCTTCTGGCTTGGGAGCGCGGTGAATCGCTGATATCGCCTGTTCTCTGAGGCCGCCTTCAATTCAGCAAATGGAAATAAACATAGCGCGCTTCGTTGTCGTAGGGAAGTTGGAAATCTGATTTAGAGAAATAACTGCTCTTTAGGTCAATTTCGACAAACAAATCTCGATAGACAGGGCTTAGCGAGTTATAGACTGTTTCTTGAATGATCATGATGTTGAAATGTTCTAATCCAATTTCTCGCGCATGGTCGCTTATCAATCTCCAAATAAGTGGTTGTTTGCGAAGCTCCTCATATTTTGCTGCTTGTATAAGTGCATCACCAAAGAGATCATATGATCTTATTCCTCCACTTTGGAACGTTCCCTGGACTGAGTTGTAGGCGAGTCCCATGGCCCCTTTAATCGGCCTTGAATAGCCAAATTTCTTAACCTCTTGATTGAATGCGGAGAACATCTCCAGCGCGGTAGATAGTGCGCTATCTGCCAGGGATCTTGCTTCTGTAGGTAAAAACGGATATCCCACCGAGCTGATAAATCCGTCCCCGGTTTCTTTTAGGCGAAATGCCCTAGATCTGAGAGGATTGTGTTCGTAGCCTTTCATACAAATCTCCAGAAATGCCTGAAACACACCCATAAAAAATTCCTGCGTCTTCTCGTGTCGAATGCCACTTGACCGCTGAACATCAAAGACATTAATAATCGCTTTACCCTCTTTTAATGGCATAGTGTTCTCTAGCTCATCTCCAAGTTTTATTTGCTCAAGTTGGTGAGGATATACAAGCTTAGAAAGTTGGTTATATAAATGCTGTCTCACGTCTGCTTCAGTTGCTTTTAAGTAAAACCTTGTCCGCATACTTGAGTAGAATATCCAGCTGAATATTAACCCTGCGAAAAACCCCTGGAGCAACTGAAGCCAATAGAGTGTAAAGAAATTTTGGTCAACTACTAGCAAGAACAATCCTGATCCAATAGTAATTGTTATATTCCTAATAATCGTAATGTAATATGACGAATGAAATGCAAATGCAGTTGCCAGAAGAAGTGCAAAATTTATCTGCCCGGAAAGAGCCACTCGCACACTTTCAACATTTGACAAACTTCTCGTACCAACTAGAACAATGTTTAAAGTTAGCAAAAATCCTAGCATACCGCTTATAAGCACTATATCTAGAATTACTGGACTTTTTTTCTCAAGACTTGCAATTAAATAAGTTATAAAGGGATAACTTACGACAATTAGTATGGGTATCGCATACGTAAATAATGTATATGAAAGGTATGGATTTTCTTGATTCGCGGGATGGAGAAATGTCATTAACGAAGATACAGTCAAAAGGAATGCTGCAATCCTACAAGGCCAACCAGACAGCGCTCGCGAAGCTTCTGCGCTTAACTCAGCATTAAATTCAGCTTTATGGTGCTGACAATACGCAGAATACCGATCTTCATTAGCGGTTAGCATGGGGTTAACTACGGCTTGTTAAATTGTATGGATTTTTAGTTATTGTTAAGTGATTACGTTTTGTCCGCAGTAATAATCGTAAAAATATAATAAATTATGAACCGCTGGCTTATAAGCTAACAAATTAACAAGTACTAACATTTGAATTCAAGAAACTTAAACTGACTACGAGCAATGGAGCAAAGCTTGATTCACCTTACAATTTTAGCTTTATATACCACGATAATTATCAGCCTTGTATGGGCGAGATTCAATGTTTTTTACACTCCAAAACACCTTACAACGATAAGCGTACTATACGATTCGATTGTTTCTGTTCAAATTCTAGTTACGTATTATTCGTTAGTCATGGGAGCTCTGGATCCCATAATTCCAATAGCATTTTGCATTGGTCTCTATACATGCTCACTCTACTTATTCTGGTGGTCCGTGTTTACTGCAAGAAATTTGGACTTTGCATTTAGTAACGAAGTTTCTAGAATTATTCGAACAGGGCCTTATTATTTTATCAGGCACCCTTTCTACCTTTCCTATACCCTGTCTTGGATATCAAGCTCACTTCTGTTTAACTCGATAGGTTTGTGGATTACACTCGGTTTGTTGGTGATCTTTTACTTCTTGTCAGCACGCAAAGAAGAGAAGGTTTTCAACGACAGCATGTATTCAATTCAATATGCAGAATATATACGAAGTACTGGCATGTTTCTTCCGAGGGTTACACAATGGAAAAATTGGCTTTTAAAGTTATTACCAACGAAGTATCAGTAGATTTTTTCTTAGAAAAGTTCAAAAACTATGTTGGCATTAAATTGCCCCTTGAATATGCAATAAACAACCAAGTTGTGGGAATATTCTTACACGATCAGCTAGTTGGTGGCTACATACTTGCGACCCAGCCACAGTTTAGAAGCTTGACCTTTGTCCCTGACAAAGTGAAAAGTAACTCGTCGTTTTTTAGAAAAGAGAAGATTGACATGATGGAAGTTAACGGCCTGTGGATTGGGCCACAAGTCAAGACTGCAAAGCTTCAATTCTTAGTATGGATGCACCTTATGCTTGACATATTGAAGAAGCGAAAATCATATATCTTACTGATGAGCGACGCTCGCAATAAGAATATAGATTATATACACAGCTTGACTATGCCGATTCGCATATATGAAGGACCGCCGATATTAAGAGCGGGTGAGGAGAGTCATGAAACTGTAAGGGTGAGTTATACAACTCGTTATAATATTGCTAAAAACTTGCCTAGGTATTTAATGGAGTATCGAAGTCGCTCAATTAGATCTGAAGTTTCATCCACACTGCATACGTATGCATAGATAGGTATACACATCTAACTTAAGGCAGTATTAAACCGATTTACCCTCCTCCCATGATATGGGAGGAGGTTTTGATTATCAGAGCTGTGTTTAGTCTAGAATTTGGTTTCTTTATATCTTGGTCATCCCATTTCTGATATTACTTATAAGCTAGATTTTGCCCCTTTTCTGCTTTATTCTCCCGGTTCATTTTGCCGTCAATTTCGGTATTCATTTGCTTTGATTGGCGTTCAGGTTGGATTATTAAGTAGGTTTAATCGCAGATCAGGTTATGAAAAAGAGCTCGAGATCGTCCTCAAATCGTAATTCTTCATCAAAAGCCGGGAAAAAGTATGTTTTTGCCTTTGGCCAGCATACGGATGGTAACGCTGCTATGCGTGCTCTTCTGGGCGGCAAGGGGGCTAATCTGGCGGAAATGGCCTCTATAGGCTTGCCAGTACCTCCGGGATTTACAATAAGCACTGAGGTCTGTACGTATTACTATGACCACGACAGACGCTATCCACCCTCTCTTTTAAAGGACGTCGAGTCCTCTATCCACTCTATAGAACGGCAGATTGGTAAGGTATTCGGGTCAAGAGATAACCCCTTATTGGTGTCTGTCCGTTCGGGCGCCAGAGATTCCATGCCCGGAATGATGGATACGATTCTCAATTTGGGACTCAACGACGAGACCGTTGAGGGCTTGGCAACAGTGTCCGGCAACCCCCGTTTTGCCTGGGATTGTTATCGTCGGTTTATACAGATGTATGGGGACGTCGTAATGGGCGTCCAGCCTCAAAATGAGGAAGATGAGGAGCCATTTCACGCTGTTCTCGAGACCCTCAAGCTTTCACATGGCGTTCACCTGGACCGTGATTTAACAACGCCCCAACTCAAGGAACTGGTTAAAAAATTCAAGTCCCTGATCAAGAAAAGAACCGGAAAGGCATTTCCCCAGGATGTCATGGAGCAACTGTGGGGAGCCATCAGCGCCGTTTTTGGCTCCTGGAAAAACCCACGAGCAATCGTTTACCGCCAGCAATACGGCATACCCGCTGAATGGGGTACGGCGGTAAATGTGCAGGCCATGGTATTTGGCAACGCAGGTGATGACAGCGCCACGGGGGTCGCTTTTACCCGTGACCCTGCCAATGGCGAAAAAGTGTTTTATGGTGAATACCTTATCAATGCCCAGGGTGAAGATGTTGTTGCCGGTGTACGCACACCCCATGCAATTGCCGATATGGCAAAGGAATTACCCCTGAATTTCAAAGACTTGGAGCGCGTCAGAACAAAGCTGGAAAAGCACTTCAAGGACATGCAGGATTTCGAGTTCACGATCGAGAGCGGGAAGCTTTACATCCTGCAGACACGTAACGGCAAACGCACTGGCATGGCTGCCGTTCGAATCGCCGTAGAGATGCAACGTGAACGCATGATGAGCCAGGAGACGGCTCTTTTAAAGATTCCCGCCGAATCCATAGATTCCCTTTTGGTCCCGGTTTTTGATACCAAGGCGCTGAAAGCTGCCACTGTAATCGGAACCGGATTACCGGCTGGTCCGGGAGCAGCCACGGGACGCATCGCATTTAGCGCCCTCGCTGCAGAGCAGGAAATCAGAAAAGGCAATAAAGTGGTTCTGTGCCGGACAGAAACCTCCCCCGAGGATCTGAAGGGAATGTTGCATTCCCAGGGAATCCTCACTTCTCGAGGCGGTGTATCCTCCCATGCAGCTCTGGTTGCACGTCAGCTCGGCAAAGTATGCGTTTGCGGCGCCAGTGAGGTAATTATCAATTACGAGCGAAAGACCCTTACCGCCGGCAAGGTGGTACTCAATGAGGGCGACTACATATCCATCGATGGCACCACGGGAGCAATTTACAAGGGCATGATAGAAAGCGCACCGTCCGAGGTCAAAAGGGTACTCGAAGGTCGCTTGAAACCGGATCGCAGTTATACCTACGAACTCTTCCAGACTGTCATGAATTGGTCGGACAAGTATCGCAGGCTGAGAATTCGAACCAATGCCGACACACCAGCGATGGCTCGCCAAGCTGTGTCCTTTGGGGCTGAGGGTATTGGACTTTGCCGTACTGAACATATGTTCTTTGAAGGTAATCGCATCGACTTCATGCGCCAGATGATTTTGGCTGTCGATGAAGTGGAAAGACGTGCTGCACTCAGGAAACTATTGCCGTTTCAGAAGAAAGACTTCATTGGATTGTTCAAGGAGATGAATGGCAAGCCGGTAACTATTCGCTTACTTGACCCTCCGCTTCATGAATTTCTGCCCCATGACGATGTGGTTCGTCGCCAACTGGCAGACAAACTGGGAGTTCCACTGGAATTCATTATTGAACGCATTAAAGCGCTGCACGAAGAAAACCCCATGCTCGGCTGCAGGGGCTGTCGCCTGGGAATCCTGCACCCTGAAATCACAGAAATGCAGTCACGCGCCATATTCGAAGCAGCTGCACAAGTCCTGAAAGCCAAGAAAAAGATCAAGGTAAAGCCGGAAATCATGATCCCCCTGGTGGGATTCAAGGCTGAACTGGCGGATCAGCTTAAAATCGTCCACCGTGTAGCCAGCGAAGTCATGCGGAAAACCGGTGTCAGTATCGACTATCTGGTTGGCACAATGGTCGAAGTCCCCCGCGCCGCAATTACGGCGAATGAGATTGCAGAAGAAGCAGATTTTTTCAGTTTCGGCACCAATGACCTGACACAGACAACTTTGGGTCTGAGTCGTGATGACATGGGTTTGTTCTACGATGCCTATTCCAAAAAAGAGATATACAACCAGAACCCGTTCGCCAGCATTGACCAGACCGGAGTGGGCCGCCTAATGAAATTTGCGGTTGAAAACGGCAAGCGGGTCAAGCCTGGCTTGAAACTGGGAATCTGCGGAGAACATGCCGGCGATCCGTCATCGATTGATTTCTGTCACCAGCTTGGGCTTGATTACGTGAGCTGCTCGCCGCCCCGGGTTCCTGTTGCACGACTGGCCGCAGCCCAGGCTGCATTGCGAAACAAATAGGCTGATGGCCTAGGGTCAACTGTCAGCATAATTAATCGGCGGCATCGGACAATCCAGGGTATCGGCGACAGCACGGAATAGCTCCAGTTCTGCGGCACTGACCACCTGATCCGCAATGATACTGGCTGCACAGGCCTTCAGAAGGGCTGGCTTCTGCAAAGGATTGATGCCGTTGAGACGCTCCAATGCAGCATTCAAGCCCTTGAAGCTGATGTCGGAGCGGGAGACCATGACCAATTCTCCAATGCCCAGTTTTTCACTTCCCAGCTGAAACGCCCTCCGGTTGGCCGTGTCAGTCCCACCTCCTGCATAAGACAAAGCAGACAACAGCAGCGCACTCTCCCTGGGCATCTCCTCCAACTTTGCGCGACCCAACGGGCGAGGTTGCTTTTTGATGAAAACCGCGTCCAGATGGCGTGCGACAATCGTTTGCAATGACCACTCGAACAGACTCACTTTTTTGTCATATGCGATTAGCTTATCCATATTGTCACGCAATCGCATGTACTGTTCTTTCGACAACTGACGAAGGGTTCCCAGTGCGATATTGATCAATGGCAGTCGTATCTCTGGCGACAGTTTTCCGGCTACATCGCCAAGCTTTTGAACCTCTTCATATACGCCGAAATCCGCTCCCGCACGCAGCACATCCAGTTGCCCGCTTCTGACCGAACCATCGCCATCGAGCAACAACAGGTACATCACGGCACGAGCACCGGCGGGTTCGCGCGCGGCGGACTGCAAGGATTGCGGGATTTGCAACAAGATCTGCTGTGCCTGGGATACGCTTTCCCGGGATGGATTTCCTGTCTGCGCAATCAAGGCGTCTGCTATCAGCAATCCAGTTGCACCCCCGACACTGCCCGTGATTCCAGTTTGCTGCTCTGCTACCTCGCTTTTCGGAGTCTGGGGTTCGCTAAATGAGTCGGGATCCGGCAGCAGATCATACCGGCCGTCCCAGTTGGGAAGGACTGCTCTGATTCTGTCCTCCAGGGGTGGATGGGTGGCCATCAGCCCACTGAGCAGGACCCGCCCACCCTCCTCGAACAGGGCATGGGAAATCTCCATGCGATTGGGATTGGTGAGATAAGACCGCTCGGAATGATTTGCGATGCGTATCAAAGCGTGACCGATGCCTTCCGGATTGCGGGTGAACTGCACAGACGAGGCATCTGCGAGATATTCCCTTTGGCGTGACACAGCAGCTTTGATCAGATTACCGAAGAACGTGCCCACATAACCGATGACCAGCAAACCCAGTCCCAGAAAGACAAGGCCACCGGAATCCTTCGAGCGACGGGCATGGGACCCACTTCGCATAAGGTGATATCCGATGATCCCGAGCACGAGAATGCCGTGCAGTATCGCAATCAGGCGGATATTGATCCTCATGTCGCCGTGCAGAATGTGGCTGAATTCATGGGCGATCACCCCTTGCAGCTCATCCCTTGTCAATGACTCGATGGCACCGCGAGTGATGCCGATGACCGCATCATCGGGAGCATAGCCGGCTGCAAAGGCATTTATTCCCTGCTCTTCCAGAAGGTAGACCGGAGGCACCGGCGTCCCTGAGGCAAGCGCCATTTCCTCTACCACGTTGAGGACCCGCTTTTCATGAAAATCAGGGGTGGAAGGCAGCAGGAGACGACCATCCAGCATCTCTGCCACTCTCGCCCCGCCCCCGGCCAGCGCGGCCATCTTGTAAAGACTCCCGGACACCACCACACTGAGCACAACGGCACTTACCAGCAGGAACACATTCCAGTCGAATACAGGAAGGTTTTGAGACTCTCCAGTGGAAGATCCAAAAAAACCAAAGACAGCCATGACCAGCACATTCGTGATCACTATCAATGACAACACGGCAATGGCAAACAACAGGATCAACCTGCCAGTGTTGCGCTTGGCGATATCCTGAGACTGGAAGAAATCCATGGATCAGAAACTGACCTTGGGTACTGCCTGGATGGCTTCGCTGTCCTCAAATTCCAGCAAGCTGGCATCGGGTCCATGACCAAAGGTGCCGGCCACCAACGTCTGGGGAAAGCTCTGCTTGTAGGTGTTGTAGGCCATAACCTGATCATTGAAGGCCTGACGCGAAAATGCCACTTTGTTTTCCGTGCTGGTGAGCTCTTCGCTCAGTTGCATCATGTTCTGGTTCGCCTTCAGATCCGGATACGCTTCCATCACCACATTGAATCGTGTCAGGGCACCGGTCAAAGCAGTTTCCTTGGCGGAAAGATCCTGTATCAATGCAGCATTCCCCGGGTCTCCTGCGGCCGCAGCCAATCCGGCAGACGCGGCATTACGCGCTTGTATGACCGCCTCAAGAGTCTCCCGTTCATGTTTGATATATGCCTTGGCCGTCTCCACCAGGTTGGGAATTAGGTCATAACGGCGCTTCAGCTGCACCTCGATCTGTGCAAATGCGTTTTGATAGCGGTTCTTGAGAGATACCAGCTGGTTGTAGATTCCAATGAAATAGAAAAACAACAACGCCAGAATGACCAGGACGATGATGATGGTGATGTTCATGAGTTGCTCCTATTGAGTTCATGTTCCGTATTACAGCGCAATTATCGACTTCGTTCTTGTACTGTCTGCTGCACTATCTGCTCAGGGCTGTCCGAAAACGGGCTGCCCCAGCTTAACCTCGGCCAAGGAATGGCTGAGTCTGGTTGAGTATTGTGGCATCTATGAGATTGACATCCTGGGGCAGTGACAACATGGCCATCACAACCTGGGCGACCTCGATCGGCTGCATCTTGGGCTCCTCATTAGGCCTGTCGTTCCAGAAATCGGTGTAGACGCTGCCGGGATGTACACAGCTCACCATGATACCGAGATCCCTCCCTTCTATGGCGAGTGCCCGGGTCATCCCCTGAATGCCAAATTTGCTGGTCGTGTAGGGAACAGAGCCTTTGCGGGGAACCTGTGACGAAATACTGCCGATGTTTATGATGCGTCCACTGCCCTGCTCCTGCATGATTCGCATGGCTTCCCGCGCACAGAGAAAAGTCCCCGTCAGGTTGATATCCAAAACCCTCTGGAATGATTCCAGGTCCATGTCGGGTGTGGGGCCGCCAATGGCGATTCCTGCGTTGTTGATTAGTATGTCTACCGAATCCAGTACTTCCACGGCGTAGTCGAACATGGCGATGACTGTGTCCTCGTCGCTGACATCACCGCAGAAGCCAAAGAGATTGTCATGATCCAGTTCCATCAGGGCACTGTCCACCGATGCCTCGGATTGTCCGTTGATCACCACACTGGCGCCGCGTGCCAGCAAGGCCAGTGCTATGGCGCGGCCAATGCCGCGCGTACCACCTGTGACAATTGCACCTTTACCCGACAAATCATACATAGAATGAATCCCCCACCGGTCGCCAAGGTTTCGGTGTCACGGGTATTATTCCACCAATAATTCAGGATGTCGCCGCCCTGTAGATTTTGCTAAGCTCCGGGAACCCGTAATGCCAGAGAATAAAAATGATGAATACTGGTCTGCTTGCCCTGCTGTCCCTGCTACCCATCCTGACTGTGGCGGTTTTCCTGGTGATCTTACGCTGGCCAGCCAGCCGCGCCATGCCGATTTCCTATGTGACCGCCGCCTTGCTGGCTCTGCTGGTATGGCAAGTCAGTGTTGCCCAGGTGGCGGCAGCGACAATCAACGGCCTGGTGGTTGCAGCGTCGCTCATATTCATCATTTTCGGTGCCATCCTGCTGCTCAACACCCTGCAACACAGCGGGGCCATCAATGCCATCCGCCAGGGATTTTCCGACATCACTCCCGACCGTCGTATCCAGGTCATCATCATCGCCTGGTTGTTCGGTTCGTTCATTGAAGGATCCGCCGGATTTGGCACCCCGGCCGCCGTGGCAGTACCTCTGATGGTGGGTCTGGGATTCCCGGCCATGGCCGCAGTCGTGGCAGGCATGATCATTCAGAGCACACCTGTGTCATTCGGCGCCATCGGCACACCCATACTGGTAGGTATCAACACCGGCCTGTCCGCAGATCCACAGATGCTGCAATATGCCATGGACAGGGGCTTCGAGGAGTGGCGTCAGTTTCTGCATTTCATAGCCATCAAGGTGGCACTGATCCACGCCCTCGCCGGCACCTTCATTCCGTTGATCGTGACAGCGGTGATGACCCGTTATTTTGGTCGCAATCGTTCGTTTGCAGAAGGATTGCAGATATGGAAATTCGCTTTGTTTGCTGCGTTTTCCATGACCATTCCCTATATCCTGGTAGCGAATCTGTTGGGGCCGGAGTTTCCCTCCATGTTTGGCGGACTGATTGGTCTGGCAATAGTGGTTACTGCGGCCCGCAAGGGCCTGTTCATGCCGGAAAACGACCAATTGTGGGACTTTGACAGCAAGGAGAACTGGGATCCCGAATGGACGGGTCTGCCATTGGTGAAAGAACTGGATCCGTCTGCAGTACCTGCCATGTCCCTGGTGCGGGCATGGTCACCCTATCTCCTGGTTGCCCTGTTACTGATCGTCACCCGACTGCCCTGGCTCAATCTGGCCCAATACCTCAGGCATGCTCTGGTCACCTTGCGCTGGCCGGATATTTTCGGCACGGGAATCACTGCGGAATTTCAACCCCTTTGGTCACCGGGCAGCATTTTCATCATCGTTTCATTGCTGACATTTGCCCTGCATGGAATGCAGCGGGCAGCTTATCTCACGGCTTGGCGCGAATCCGGCCGCACCCTGCTACCGGCCTCCATGGCACTGATATTCACCGTTCCCATGGTCCAGGTGTTCATCAATACCAGTGGCGGCGTCGCCGGATTTGAGCAGATGCCGATCGCTCTTGCCGAAGGGGTTGCCAGCCTGACCGGAACAGCCTGGCCGTTCTTCGCCACGTTCATCGGCGGTCTGGGAGCATTTGTCGCGGGCAGCAATACGGTCAGCAACATGATGTTCGCCTTGTTTCAGTTTGGAGTTGGCGAACGCATCGCCGTGGATCCGACCTGGATCGTGGCCTTGCAGGCAGTCGGCGGGGCTGCGGGTAACATCATCTGTGTCCATAACGTGGTTGCAGCATCGGCTGTCGTCGGTCTCATTGGCCGGGAAGGTGCCGTGATTCGAAAAACCCTGCTGCCATTTGCCTACTATGCACTGATGACTGGTTCCATCGGCTTCGGAATCGTCAATCTCGGTTCGGGCATTTTTAACGCCGGATTTGTCATCGCAGGGCTGATCACGGCAGGTATGGCCTTCCTCATCATCCGCTACGGTCATCCGGTGCGGCGTCCCATGGCGGTCTGACCGGACAACCAGGTCCCCGCCAATCCAGGAGAGCAGTGACAGTGAGATCCGGCATCATCAGGGGTGGATTCTGTGTGGTGCTGTTGCTGGTTCTCCATTCCCAGGGCAAGGTTTACGCCCAAGGGCGGATCGACTTTCCCTTGGCATCTGCGATTTCTGGCGACGCAAGAGAGCACTTCCTGCAGGGCATTTCCCGCCTGCACGCCTTCGACTGGGCACAGGCACGCTCCCTGTTTCAACAAACCCAGTCTCAAGCTCCGCAGTTTGCCCTGGCCTATTGGGGCGAAGCTTTGACCTACAACCCGCCATTGGGTGAGGACCTGGATCTGCATTCGCCGAATGCGGTGCTGGCGAAATTGGCACCAACCACCGAGACACGCCTGGCGATGGTGACCGGAGAACTGGAGACCGGTTTGCTGAAGGCTTTGGAAGATTTTCTGAATACCCCAGGCGGATTGCGTGAGCGACGTCAGGCGTTCCTTGATCAGCTGGCCCGTGTTTACAGGATTCATCCCAGCGAACCCGAAGTCCAGGCATTCTATGCACTGGCCCTGCTGAGTGTCGCCGCGCAGTCTGATGGTCCGAGCCGCCAGCAACTACACCAGGAAGCCGGACAAGTCGCCCTGCAATTGTTCAATCAGCATCCAGGGCATGTAGGGGGAGCCCAGTACACCGTGCTGGCCCACGACGAACCCGGACAGTTAAATCTGGCATTGGCGGCTGCCACCCAACTACGGGAGCTCGAGTCACCTTCGGCACACCTGCGGCATGTTGCCGCGCGCCCCTCCGTTCATCAGGGACAGTGGTATGACACTGCCGAGGCGAATGAGATCGCATTCTTCTCGGCGCGGGGCTCCTGGCAGCCGGGGATGCCTTTGGATGTCCTGCTGGAAACCCTGGAGTGGGGACAGTATGCGGACTTGCAGCTGGCAGACTATCAGCAAGCGCAGGAGTGGTTGGAGCGTGTCCTGGAACTCGTCGATCTCAACCCGGGTCTCGTGTCCGCGCAACGGACTCTTGGACGCATGCAGGCTCGCTATGCCGTCGAGTCGCAAACGTGGCTACCGTTTGAGGACACGCTGCAGGGCAGTCCGCCTGAGCTGTTGGCGGTCGGCCTGGGGGCCATTGTTATCCACGATCTGGAGCTGGCCAGAAATGCCAATCAGCTCCTGAAAGCAGAGGCAGATAAATTCCCCCATGACGGGCTCCTGCGGCTGACACAGCTGACGCTCGAAGGAGGATTGCAATATGCCAGTGGCCAGGAAATCGAGAGTCGCAGGGTCTTCGAGGAAGCCAGAGCACAATTGTCCATACAAGGCCCCGATTATGGGCTGCCCCAGCCCATCAAGCCCACCCTGGAACTTTACGGAGAAACACTGCTACGCTCCGGGAAACCCGTTCAGGCGGCTGATATCTTCAGGGAAGCTCTCCTGAGGGCACCCCAACGTCCGGAGTCATTGTTGGGGCTGGCACGCAGCTATACGGCTATGGGAGATCCGTTCAAGGCCAATTCCCACTATCAGCGAATCCTCGATACCTGGGGTGAACGCAAATTGCTGGCCAGCAGTGAGGCCAAAACCCATCTGTCAGTTTATGGTGAACCTTCTCCCGCAATCGATCCGGCTGCCACCTCCCGGCCCTAAACCTGCCATCCCATGACGACGGTCATAAAAGCCCTTACCGTTGCGACTGCAGGCCATGTGGACCATGGCAAGACCTCACTGGTAAGGCGGCTGACCGAGGCCACCGGGATGGCTGACCCGGGCATGACCATCGACCTGGGCTATGCCTATCGCCGGCTGGATGATCCGGAACCTGCCCGGTCATCCATTCAGACTCTGGGCTTTGTGGATGTTCCCGGCCATGCCAACTTCATCGGCAATATGTTGTGCGGGGTAGGCAGCGTGGACGCAGTATTGCTGGCAGTGGCAGCAGACGATGGCGTCATGCCACAAACCATTGAACATGCGGCGATTCTGGACCTGCTGGGAGTCTGCAGGGGTGTGGTTGCTCTCACCAAATCTGATGTCGTCGACCGGGCACGTATTCAGGAAGTGTCCCGGCAGGTAAACGAGCTGCTACGGGACACCAGCCTTGGCCGGCTGCCCGTGATTGCCGTGTCCAGCCGCACCGGTCAAGGCATCGATGCACTGGTGGAGCATTTCACTCTCCTTCTGCAAAGCCGAACGACCGTGGAGGACAGTGCTCACCACCCTCGCTTCTTCATCGATCGCAGCTTCACACTCAAGGGCATCGGCACGGTGGTCACAGGATTTCTGCGCAACGGCAGCCTGATCAGAGGCCAGTTCCTGCACCACTCCGCGTCCGGTCAGCCGGTCAGGATCAAGGGCATCCGGCATCACACGGTGGATCAGTCACTGGCCACTGCCGGCCAGCGACTGGCATTGCAGATAGACGGGCACTACAGCCTCTATCAGCGCGGCCATTGGTTGGGTTCCCCGCAAGCAATTTTACCGACTCGCAGACTGCAAGTGCGATTTCGCACTCTGGTCGAATTCACACCTCGATCTGCAACCACCTACCACCTGTATCTTGGAGCGCAACATACCCTGGTGACCATGGCCCGTACAGGGGGTGCCGGCTCGCCTTTTTACCGTCTGCATGCGAGTGAGCCCGTGCTGGCGTGGGTGGGTGATCACTGTGTTCTGTTGGACCCGTCCGGGCGGCATGCGCTGGCCGGCGGTGAGGTAGTGGATCTGGATTCAAGCCGTAACAATTACGGTGTTGCTGCACGATTGAAGCGTTTGAAATCCCAGACAGCGCCTGCTCACATGGCCTTGCTGACACAGCTGAGCGATCTGGAAGGTGGCATTGGGATGGAAGACTTTGCACGCTCACGGGGATTGACGGCAGCGGCAGCGCTGTCCCTGGTGGACAGTCTGCCCCCGGAAAGTTTCGTGGTCTGTACCGCCGAAGGCGGCCAGGTTACGCCAGCACTGCCATGGTTACTTCATCGCCGCCATTTCGATTCTTTGCGACACTGGGTGCTGGAAGCCCTGCAAACCCACCATGAAGAATTTCCTCAGCAGCCGGGTTTGGAGGAGCGGACACTGATCCTGCGGGCCGACCCGGCGCAACGGAAAGTACTGCCCCTGGTTTTAACCAGGTTGCGCACCTGTGGCGAAGTGACCGGACGAGCTGGCTTTTTAGCTTTGCCGCACCACAAAATAATCTTGCACCCCGACCTGTTGCGTTTCATGGACAGGTTGTATCCCCTGCTCGCCGAAGCGGGATTTGTAGCCCCCCGGACCCGGGAACTTGCAGAGACACTGAATCTGTCCCTGGACTCACTGCAATGCCTGCTCAAGGATCTGGAGCAGGCAGCCCTGTTGGTCCGGGTCGCCCCCAACCGGCACTACCTGCCGCAGACCCTGACCGGCATACAGGAATTTGTGGAGCAACTGGTGGCGGACAAGTCGCAAGACCCCTCCTTCAGCGTCATCGAGTTTCGCGACGCCAGCGGGATAGGGCGCAACCTGTGTATTGAATTACTGGAATATTTTGATAGTGTGGGGTTCACGCGCCGTGCTGGTAACCGACGCTTTATGACCAATCGCAATCCCGCCCGGGTCGGCATCAGCGGGGACACGGAGCCACCTGCATGTTGACTGAATTTCCAACCATCCCCAATCATCATGCTCTGTTTGCCATGGTGCTGACCGCGTTGGCACTGTACATGTTTACCCGCAAGTCCCTTCCTCTGGAAGTTTCCAGCCTAGTCCTGCTGGCAATTCTGGCCCTTGTGTTTGCAGTGTTCCCATTTCCCCTGACTGACGGGGAATTTGACCCTACGGAATTTTTTCATGGTTTTGGTCATGAGGCATTGGTCACAGTGTGTGCCCTAATGGTCATCGGACAAGGGCTGGTTCAAACAGGAGCGTTGGAGCCCTTCGGCAGGGTTTTAACCCGGTTCTGGACAGTGAGCCCCTTCCTTTCACTGCTGGTCACCCTGCTGATAAGTGCCGTGCTGAGCGCGTTCATCAATAACACACCGATAGTTGTTCTGCTGCTGCCCATATTGATCAGTGTGTGTCTGAGGACAAAAAGCCCGGCATCAAAAGTGTTGATGCCGATGGGTTTTGCCACCTTGATCGGCGGCATGACCACGACGATCGGCACATCCACCAATCTTCTGGTGGTCAGCGTCGCGGGGGATCTGGGGTTGCCCAGGTTGCAGATGTTCGATTTCATCGTGCCCGCCTCCCTGGGCAGCGGAGTGGCAATCCTCTATCTCTGGCTTGTGGCGCCCCGGTTGCTGCCGGATCGGAAAATCGAATTGGCCGACAGCTCTCCCCGATTGTTTCAAGCCCGCCTGCATCTGGATGAAGACAGCCCGGTGGTGGACAAGACCATCGCCGACGCCAAAAAACTGGCCAGTGACGGCATCAATATCGTGCGTATACGTCGAGGTGATCACCACGTGTTCCCCTTGCCTGATGCTGTCCTGCGTGCCGGCGACAGTTTGCGGGTAATGGACACCGCCCGTCATATCCGCGCCGCCGCCGAAGCCCTGAAAGCAACATTGTATTCCGGTGATACGATCGTCGATGAAGATCATCCTCTCAAGGCAGAGAATCAAACAGTGGCCGAACTGGCGGTCGTGGCGGGTTCGCCGCTGGATCGCACCAATCTGCGCTACACAAACTTTCTGGAAAGGTATCAGCTGATCGTGCTGGCCCTGCACCGGGCCGGCAAGGATATCTGGAAACCCTCCGAAGAAATCATGGACGTCACCCTTGAGCAGGGCGACGTGTTACTGGTTCAGGGGGCCAAAGACGACATTCACAAGCTGAAGCAAAGTACCGAGTTTCTGGTACTGGATGCCACATCACAAGTACCCCCGACCCAAAAGGCTCCCATCGCCTTCATGACACTCATGGGCGTCGTTATCGTCGCAGCCACCGGGATCATGCCCATCGCCGTCAGCAGCATGGTGGGAGCCATCATCCTGTTGGCGACCCGGGTATTGAATCTGGGTCCTGCCATCAGGGCCATCAGTTCCTCGGTATTGTTCGTGGTGGTGGCCAGCCTGGCTCTCGGCCAGGCATTGCAAGTGACCGGTGCTTCCCTGTACCTCACAGAGCTGTTCCTGTTCTTTACCCGCGACGCCTCCCCCACGGTGATCCTGGGTGCACTGATGCTGCTGATTGCAATCTTTACGAACATCGTGTCCAACAATGCGGCGGCCGTCATCGGCACACCCATAGGCGTAGGCATAGCCACCCAGCTTGGCGTGAGTCCGGAACCATTCATTCTGGCTGTTCTGTTCGGGGCCAATCTCAGCTTTGCCACGCCCATGTCCTACAAGACAAATCTGTTGGTCATGAGCGCTGGTAATTATTCCTTCAATGATTTCCTAAAGGTCGGAATTCCCCTGACAATCCTGATGTGGATAACTTACACATTGATCCTGAGTGCCCTGTACCTTGCCTGATATGCCTAACACGAACCAGCCTCCGTCGGTCGAATCCTCCTGGTGTGGGATTTTCACCGAGCGACTCGAAACCCTGCGACGGCGTCTGTCTGAGTATTGCAGCAGCCCGGATGAGGCGTCGATTCACGGCGTACGCACCGCCTTCCGACGCCTGCAGGCAACCTACAGCATCATTCCTGCGGCTTGCAGGAGGCAGGAGACCAAGCGCTTTATGGAAGACTGTAAAAGTTTCTTCCGACATAACAGCGCCATCCGCGACTGCGATGTCATGATGCAAAAACTGCCGGCACTGGGCATTGCAGAAAATTCAGAGCTGCTTGCCATATTGCTGCACAAGCGTGAAACGCTGACAGAACAGACCATGGACATTGCCAGGCGCCTCAATAAAACGCAGCCACCAAAATTGAATCCCGTGGATGTCGACCTCGCTCCGCACTATGTGGCGACGTTACGCAAACAGATCAATCGTTTCATGCGGCTGCGCCCCCTGGTGCTACGGGAACCAGCCAACCCGGAAAACGTCCATACCATGCGCAAAGTCGGCAAACGCATACACTATTTGCTGGAGCTGGATCCCGACCTCAGGCAAAGCAGCCTATTGCAAGACATCAAGCGATTCCAGCAGCTTAGCGGGGACATTCACGACTGCGATGTCACCCTGGCTTATCTGGCTGAATATACCAATCTCTTTCGTGAGGCTGTGACTGCTACGGAGAATTTGCGTCGCAGGAGGCAGTCCGATTATGAGCGCCTGTGTGAGTTTATCGTCGATGATCGATGGCTGAGTCTGCAGCAGCTGTTTTCGCAACCGGGTTCGACTGCAACGCCGGGCCTGACTAATGACCACTCTGTCTGAACATCCAATCTCATGCCGGCAAGAACCCTAAAATGAAGCAATCTATCTACTTGAGACACCTGCGGGAGTTCTCTGATCATTTGATTCAGTTGCAGAAGCCGATACGTATTCTGGATGCCATCAAATGGCCCAATGACAGCGCCACCCGATTTTTCGAGCGGGATTGCCGGCGCCTGCCCGACATCGACAAGGCTTACTACGACTCCATTCCCCTGGGATTTGCACCCGAGAAACTGCGCTGCGACCTGAAGTCCCTGCGTGACGACGTCAAGCGCAAACTGGGAAATGATGGGCTGGGAAATATTCTGGTCACCACCACAGAGCAGTATCTGCAGGTCATCGACATGCTGGAGAATCGCGGCCAGTCGGACTTCGGCAAGTACAGCAAGGCGCTTTATGGGTCGGCGGCAGACCACCTGCATGGCGACCGGCATAGCCTGCGCAAGCTGGGTGAAAAGCTGTGTGAAATTTTTTCGCTGCCGGGGGCCGGACATCTGGTGCGCCCCTATCAGAGAGATATCCCGGCCGAAAAGGCCGTCGTCTTACTCAAGGAGCGGCTGGGCACCTACTTCAAAGACGGCAAGCCGACCATCATGCTCAGCGATGGCATTATTTCCGACGCGGCTGCCGGTGGGGATTACATCAAGATCAAGCAGGACGTGGAATTTTCGGACTTCGACCTGCAGATACTCGAGGTGCATGAAGGTTGGGTCCACGTGGGAACCACCTTGAACGGCCGCAACCAGAAATGGGCAACCTGGCTGAGTGTGGGTTCACCCAGGATTACCGCCTGTCAGGAAGGATTGGCGGTTCTGATGGAGACCCTGACTTTCAGCTCCTATCCCCAGCGCGCGCTCAAGGTCAGCGACCGGGTGGTTGCCGTCGACATGGCCGAGAACGGCGCTGATTTTCTGCAGGTATTCGACTATTTTCGGAATAGAGGTCTGGACAAGACCTATTGCTATCAGATCACCCAGCGAGTCTTCCGAGGTGGCATGGTGGAGGGAGGATCCTGCTTCACCAAGGATCTATCCTATCTCAAGGGCTTCATCGAGAACGTGAACTTTCTGCGCAGCGCGATTCAGGCCGGCGTCCCTGAAATCATTCCCATGCTGTTTGTCGGCAAGGTGACACTGGATGACATCCCGGTGCTCTACGAGCACTATCTGCAGGGCCACATCGAGGCGCCCCGTTACATACCAGCCATGTTCCGTGACCTCAACGGACTCTATGTCTGGTTCGGCTTTGCCAGCGGCATTTCCATCGTCAATATGGAAGTGGTGCAGCAGCACTTCAAACGCCTGTTTGAAAGCCTGCCGCAGACCTCCCATCTTTTTACGAAGACTGTGGATTACGATGCCACCCCGGACATCTGATCAGACCTTGCGCTGCTTGCTGGCTGCCCCATACCGCAGATCCAGGGTATAAGGCTGGGAGGGATGGGGCTCTTCGGTGCGGTAATCACGCTCCCCCTGACTGTGACCATGGGCCCAGAAACGGGCAACCCGTCTGGCCTCTGCCTCGTTGGCATTGACCGGGAAGGTATCGTAGTTCCTGCCACCCGGATGTGAGACGTGATAGGTACATCCGCCCAGGGATCGATTGTTAAACGTATCGACCAGATCGAACACCAGCGGGGAATTCACCGGCAGGGTCGGGTGCAGAGCCGAATATGGTGCCCAAGCCTTGTAACGCACGCCCGCCACGTATTCACTTTCCTTGCCGGTGTACTGCAACGGCAATTTGCGCCCGTTGCAGGTGACGATGAAGCGGTTGCTCGTCATATTCCTGGCCTTGACCTGCAATCTCTCCACCGAGCTGTCAACGTAACGTGAGGTGCCCTGACCGGTGCTCTCCTCGCCCAGGACATGCCAGGGCTCGATGGCACCGGTGAACTCCAACTCGACACCTGCCACATGGATGGTGCCAAAGTGCGGGAACCGGAATTCCTGAAACGGCGCAAACCAGTCCAGTTCGAATCCGTAGCCGGCATTCCGCAAATCTTCCACCACCCAGCCCAGGTCCTGCCAGACGAAATGCGGCAGCATGAACCGGTCATGCAACTCCGTACCCCAGTTGATCAATGGCTTGCGGTAAGGGTGCTGCCAGAAATGGGCCACCAGGGCTCTTAGCAGCAACATCTGCAAAGCACTCATCTGCCAATGGGGCGGCATTTCAAAATTGCGGAATTCCACCAGTCCCAACCTGCCGCTGCTGCTGTCCGGAGAATACAATTTGTCGATACAGAATTCCGCGCGATGGGTATTACCGGTAAGGTCCACCAGGAAATTGCGCAGGATGCGATCCACCAGCCAGGGCTGCGGGGATTCCCCTTCCACCAGCTGCTGCAAGGCGATTTCCAGTTCGTACAAATTGTCATCCCGCGCCTCGTCAACCCGTGGCGCTTGGCTCGTTGGTCCTATGAACTGTCCGGAGAACAGATAGGAGAGGCTGGGGTGGTTTTGCCAGTAGCGAATCAGGCTGCCCAACAGGTCCGGGCGGCGCAGGAACGGGCTGTCCTCCGCCCGCGCTGCACCCAGGGTTACGTGGTTGCCACCCCCGGTCCCCGTGTGCTTGCCGTCCAGCATGAACTTCTCCGTGCCCAGTCGACACACCCTGGCGGCCTCATACAACTCACTGATGATGCCAGTCAGTTCCTTCCAGTCATGGGCCGGATGCACGTTGACTTCGATCACGCCGGGGTCAGGTGTGATCATCAGCTTGCGCAACCGGGCATCCCGGGGCGGTTCATAGCCTTCCAGGATTACCTGAAGCTTCAGCTTCGCTGCAGCATCCTCGATGGCACCCAGCAACGCCACATAATGTCCCAGATGGGTCAGCGGCGGCAGAAATACATACAGCCTCCCGTCCCTGATTTCCACACACAGCGCGGTATGGAAAATGGTATCCGGATCATCCTCCTCATCGGCAGTGCCCGGTGAGCCGTTGCCATTCAGGGGCTCATCGGCAGCGAAGGGATCCTTCTCAAACTGCTGGTGCTTTTTCTCCGGAGGCTGCCAGGGAATACCGTCCAGGGGCAAACGATAGCCCATGGGAGAGTCACCGGGAACAAGGTACATGGCGTCCCGTTTGAAATACCAGCGACAACTGCGCCAGCGGGACTGTTTGCCGTCATCCACCCAGGCCAGGGGCAGTGTATAGCCAATGACCTTGTCCAACCCCTGGGCAAATACCTTGCGCAGGCGCTTGCGCTCCAATGGATCCTTGAGTTTGTTGTCATCCACCTCCACATTGGCCGGCAGGCTCCCTTCGCGGGCCAGGTAGAACAATTTATCTTCGTATCCGGGAACCACATAACGTGCCGGAACACCCAGGTTTCCACAGAGGGTGTCGATGAAGTTCCTGGCATCATCCTCCCGGCAATTGCCGCTTTGCGATTCGTCCGCCAGCAACTTGGCATTGCGCCACAATGGTTCCTTATCCGTACGCCAGTACAATCCCAATGCCCAGCGTGGTACCGGCTCACCCGGATACCACTTGCCCTGACCGAAGTGCAGTACCGCACCCCTGGTAAATCGCTTTTTTAAATCAAGCAGCAGATTGCCGGCCAGTTGGCGCTTTTCCTTTCCCAGGGCGGCGATATTCCATTGAGCACTTTGCATGTCATCGATGGAGACAAAGGTGGGCTCGCCACCCATGGTGAGATTCACCTTGTGCTTCTTCAGTTCACGATCCACCGCCTTGCCCAATCCGTCGATGTGCGACCACTGGCTGTCGTTGAACGGCTTGGTGACCCGCGGGTCTTCGTGTATGCGAGTAACTTTGTTCTCGAACTCGAACTTCACTTCGCACACACCTGTCGTGCCGGTCACAGCAGCGGCG
Source organism: Pseudomonadota bacterium (assembly GCA_046047495.1). Lineage (GTDB taxonomy): Bacteria > Pseudomonadota > Gammaproteobacteria > Pseudomonadales > Pseudohongiellaceae > NORP240. Next base: position 77,024 of record JBJOHV010000018.1, read on the forward strand.
CTGACAGGGTCCGGCGTGCATGCCAGCGGGATATGACCCTCGGCGGCGAACAACCCGGAAGTAGGATCCAGGCCGATCCAGCCGGCACCCGGAATATAAACCTCGGCCCAGGCGTGCAGGTCCGTGAAATCCGCAACCGGGCCGGAAGGGCCATCGAGCGCCTTGACATCAGCGGTCAATTGCACCAGATAGCCGGAAACGAATCGGGCCGCCAGACCCAGGTGCCGCAGAATCTGCACCAAGAGCCAGCCGGTATCGCGACAGGAGCCAGTCCCATTGGCCAGAGTTTGCTCACAGGTCTGCACCCCTGGCTCCATGCGAATCAGGTAGCCAATGGCTGCTTGCAGCTGACTGTTGAGTTGTACCAGGAAATCCACGGTCGGCGTCTTGCGGCGCTTGATGGATTTCATCCAGGCCATCAGCTTGGGACCTTTTTCTGTTACCACCAGATAGGGGGCCAGGTCTCGTTTGAGCTGCTGATCGTATTTGAATGGGTAGTGTTGCGCAGAATCCTCCAGGAAAAAGTCGAAAGGATTGATCACGGTCATGTCGGCGATCAGCTCGACTTCCAGCGCCAGTTTCTTTGTGCGTTCCGGAAAAACGACCCGGGCCAGGTAATTGGCGAAAGGATCCTGTTGCCAATTGATGAAGTGATCCTTTGGCTCAATACGCAGTGAATAGCTTTGAATGGGTGTACGACAGTGGGGTGCAGGCCGCAAGCGGATCACATGGGGAAAGATTTCGACCATGCGGTCAAAGTTATAAACGGTCTTGTGCGTTATTGCTACTTTGATGGTCATTGTGTAAGGTAGTCTGCAAAGATTCAGTAATGGCGTTTGCCGTCAATATGCGCGTAGACTGGAAATCATATCACCCCGGCGACTTTTATGACGAGATAATTAGCTCTCCGGGATATGCACGACGTCACGCGCAGGCCCTGGTCTCCTACTTGCGATCGCTGAACCATGCAGAGCTTCTGGAAAAGAAGCGTGCGGCGGAACTGGCCATCAAAACCATGGGCATTTCCTTTACGGTATATAGCGATGCCGGCAATATAGATCGCGAATGGCCCTTCGATATCATCCCCCGCATCATTCCTGAAAAGGAATGGAACACAACCAGTAAAGGCCTGGAACAGCGTGTCCGCGCACTGAATTGCTTTATCAATGATATTTACAACGACCAGAAAATTTTCAAGGACAAGGTCGTTCCCCGCGATCTGATTCTGAATTCCGGCAACTTCCGCAAGCAATGCCTGGGTGTCAAACCCATATACGGAGTCTGGGCACACATTTGCGGCACCGATTTGGTGCGGGACAAGGACGGCAGATTTTATGTGCTGGAGGACAACCTGCGGGTCCCCTCCGGTGTGTCCTACATGCTGGAGAACCGCACGGTGACCAAGCGGGTCTTCCCCGAATTGTTCGAGAACTACAACATCCTCCCCGTCACTGAATACCCCACCGCCCTTTTCGATACCCTGGCCGCCATCTCGCCCCGCAGCCTGGAATATCCGGAAGTCGTTGTCCTCACCCCGGGCATTTACAACTCCGCCTACTTCGAGCATTCCTTCCTGGCCCAGCGCATGGGTGCCGAACTGGTGGAGGGTGGTGATCTGGTGGTGGAGGATGACTGTGTCTACATGCGCACCGTGGCGGGTCTGTCGCGGGTGGATGTCATTTACCGACGCATCGATGACCTGTTCCTCGATCCAACAGTCTTCCGCAAGGACTCTGTGTTGGGTGTCAGCGGGTTGATCCGTTCCTGGCTTAAGGGCAACGTGGCCCTCGCCAATGCGCCGGGAGCCGGTGTGGCGGACGACAAGGTGGTCTATACCTACGTGCCCGCCATCATCAAATATTACCTGGGCGAGGATCCCATCCTGCCCAATGTCCCGAGTTTTATCTGTTCGGATGAAAAGCAGTGCCAGCACGTACTGCAGAATCTGGACAAGCTGGTGGTCAAGCCTGCCAATGAATCCGGCGGCTATGGCATGTTGATGGGCCCTCAGTCCAGCAAGCAGGAGCGCGAGGAGTTTGCCCGCAAAATTAAGGCGAATCCGCGCAACTACATGGCGCAGCCTTTGATTTCACTCTCCACCGCACCGATCCTGGGCGAGCGCAATGTGGAGCCACGCCATGTGGATCTGCGCCCATTCATCCTGCAGGCCCAGAAATCCTATGTCACCCCGGGGGGCCTGACCCGGGTCGCCATGGTCAAGGGGTCCTATGTGGTCAACTCCTCCCAGGGGGGCGGCAGCAAGGACACCTGGATCGTGGGAGAGAGGGACTGACCATGCTGTCCAGAGTTGCAGAACGGGTGTACTGGCTGGCGCGTTACATGGAGCGGGCGGAAAACACGGCGCGTCTGCTCAATGTGTATTCCAATCTGCTGCTGGATCTGCCGCGGGGCACCAAGGTGGGTTGGCACAGCCTGGTGGAAATTACCGGGACTCATCCGGCTTTCGAGGCCACCAAGCGGCCCTCGGACGAGCGATCCATCGTACGCTTTCTGCTGGCGGAGCAAAATGGCCACTCCCTGTTGAGCGTATTGTCCATGGCCCGTGAAAACGCCAGGACCACGCGCGAAATCATCCCTGCCGAAGCATTTGAACAGATCAACAATCTGTACCACTTCATCAAGGACAATGCCGCCAAGGGGATTTCTCGCGGCCCACGCCACGAGCTGCTCCAGGAGATCATAGAAAACTGTCAGCAGTTGACCGGACTGCTGGCCGGTACCATGAGTCACAATGCCGCCTACAGTTTTATTCGCATCGGCAGGAACCTGGAGCGGGCAGACATGACCACCCGTATCGTGGACGTGGGGTCCGGCAGCCTGCTGCCATCACTGGCTGCCAGAACCGATGGTGAAAGTCCACCTTCCGAGCCCTATGAGAATATTTTGTGGATGAGCGTGTTGCGATCCATCAGCGCCTATCAGATGTACCGTCAGCACGTGCGTGATCGGGTGAATGCGGAAGATGTGGTGATGTTCCTCTTGCAAGATCCCTTGTTCCCGCGCGCAGTGGTTCACTGTCTGACCCAGGTGCAGAACTGCATCAGCGACCTGCCCAACAACGAAAACGCCATGCGGCAGGTGGCAGCAGCGCTGCGCCGCGGCAAGGAAGCCAAGATACCGTTACTGCTGGCGGGTGGGCTGTTTACCTACATCGACGAATTACAGGTGGAAATCGCGGGGATTCACGAACAGATCGCAGCCACCTGGTTCCTGCCGGTGATCAGCCAGCAGCGATCACAATCCGCCTGATTCTTCCCGGGGCTTGTCCCAATTGGCTGCCCACGCAAGCGGTGGCATTTGGCGAAAGGCATCCTTCAAACGCTGATCCCAGCCACGGCTGATCTCACGCAAGAACTCGCTGTTGGCATCGAACTTGTGATGGCCATCCAGGATCAGGCTGTTGGTGCGATACACCAGCACCTCCACCGGCGGACCCACAGTGAGATTGCTGCGCATAGTGGAATCCATGGACACCAGGGCGCAGAGGGCGCAGGTATCCAGATTGAGCTCCGGAGTCAGAATGCGATCCAGAATGGGCTTGCCGTATTTGCTTTCCCCGATTTGCAGATAGAGGGTGTCTTCGGAAGTCGTGATGTGATTGCCCTCCGGATACACCAGGATGACCTCGTGCCGACTGCCGGCAATCTGCCCCCCGATGATGAAGCTGGCTTCGAAACCGGAGCCTCCGCCATGCTTCTGCTGCTGGGCTTTGCTGACGTCACCCAGATAGTCCGAGGCTTCGAAAATGCTGGTCACCGTCATCAGGTTGATTTCAGCGTTTTTCTTTATGTCCAGTTTGATCTGGGCAATGGTCGCCTGAGTGGTGGCAAGATTGCCGGCGGACAGGATGACAAACTGCCGCTGGCCGTCGACTCCGAAGCGGAACATCTTGCTATAGGTGCTGATTTGATCGATGCCGGCATTGGTTCGGGAATCCGAACAAAAAACCATGCCGTCATTTACGGAAACTGCCAAACAATAGGTCATGGAACTAACCGAAGTACTTCTAGAGGTGAACAATCATACAGGCTCGTTCCGGATCAGGACAGAATTTTTTGACAGCACGAACGCAGCCCCTGATGACGGCATAATGCCGCCACCACGGGGAATTTCCACAATGATTTCAAAGGGCTGAGCCAACCCTTATGGCTTGTCATCAGCCGGTTTGGGGCGACTCCAGCAGGCTGCGCAGCATCCACGCAGTTTTTTCATGGACCTGCATACGCTGGGTCAGCAGATCAGCTGTCGGCTCGTCGTGGGCTTCATCCGCTGCCGGGAAGGCACTGCGCGCGGTTCGCGCCACTGTCTCCTGGCCCTTGACCAACTGGCGAATCATGTCCTCGGCTGATTCATTGCCCTGGGCCTCTGCGATGGAAGTGAGCCTGGCGAACTCGCTGTAGGATCCCGGAGCCGGCATGCCCAGGGCCCGAATCCGTTCGGCAATGCTGTCCACCGCCATGGCGAGCTCAGTGTACTGAGCTTCGAACATGGCATGCAGCGCGGTGAATTGAGGACCCGTCACATTCCAATGATAGTTGTGTGTTTTCAGGTAAAGGGTGTAGCTGTCGGCCAACAGACGAGACAGGTTTTGCGCGATGGTTTCCCGCTGCTGTTTGCTCAGCCCGATGTCCACTTGCATGGGTTGACCTCCTTCGTGAATATTTATTGTTCGATAGTAGAGAAATGCTGCCGATACCTAAAATAGATAATATCTGTCACTCTGATCGACTAGATCTCTTATGCGTTACCCCACCGTAAAACAGCTCCGCTATTTTGTGGCTTTGGAAGAATCCCAGCATTTCGGGCAGGCGGCAGAGACGTGCCACGTATCGCAATCGGCGTTCAGCAACGCCATTCAGGAACTGGAAAGTCTGCTGGAAGTCCAGCTGGTGGACCGCACGAACCGGCAGGTGACGATCACAGCCATCGGAAAGGAGATTGCTGTCCATGCCCGACTGTGCCTGCAGGACATCGAAGCGCTGGTGGAAGTCGCCGGGGGCCAGCGTGAGCCTCTGACCGGAGATCTCAATCTTGGGGTGATCCCCACTGTTGCACCATTCCTGCTGCCGACTTTGCTGCCAAAACTGCGCAAGGCTTTCCCCAAACTGCGCCTGTTTCTCACTGAGGACAAGACGCCTGAGCTGCATGACCAGATGATGGCCGGCAAGCTGGATGTACTGTTGTTGGCGCTACCCTATGACTTGCGGGGCGTGGAAAACCTGCCCTTGTTCCAGGACCGTTTCCTGCTGGCTTACCGGGATGGAACCCAACGGGTTGATCCTTCCAATCACAAACTCAATCGCGAAGAAATGGAGAGCGTGATCTTGATGCAGGATGGCCATTGTCTGAGGGATCACGCCATCGATGCCTGCAATTTGCGAAGCGGCTATCGAGTCAGCCGTTATTCGGCCACCAGCCTGCTAACCCTGGTTGAGATGGTGGATGCCGACCTGGGCATCACTTTTCTGCCGTCCATGGCGGAGAAATCCAACCTGCTGCGCAATACCCGGGTGAAGACGCTCCCGATGGGGGCCAAGAGTTTTCGCACCATAGGCATTGCCTGGCGCAAGGGCAGTAACCGGGCGGAGGAATTCAAGCTGCTGGGCGGGTTCATCAAACAAAACGCAGGAATCTGAGCGGGCACCCATGGCATTTTTTCCCCAGACCCTCTCACCAGCCGGGCACCTCGTCGGGACCCAAGAGGGCGAAACAGTGGGCGGCGCTCTTCCTGCTCGGCTAATGGCTTTGCAGCAGTGAGGTTGGCGGAAGAGGCAGGAGTCGAACCCACCAGGCGCGCATGGTGACGAGCCTCACCGGGTTTGAAGTCCGGGCACCCCACCGGGGATGACGCTCTTCCGCCCTGGAGTGTAGCACGGCGGTTCAGGGTTCGGTCACGTCGTTCAAGCCCCAGTCATAGTCCAGGTAACGAATCGGAATGGCGCCTTCCCGCAGCTGGGCCGCTGTTTCAACATCGAGCCCCAGCACCTTATGATACAGCGACAGAAACTCAGCCACGGAATAGGTGCCACGCCAACCTCTTTCGAAATCCTCGCGGTACCATTTGAAGATTTCTGAAACATACAGCCTGCCGTCCTCGAAGCGATTGCGGGAGCGGTCGGAAAGAAACAGCCGGGTTGCGTCTTCCAGTTGGCTTTCCAGCTTGGCTGCAGTGTAGGGTTCCCAGCGCAATGCGGGACAGCCAATGCTGGCACAGTTGACGGCAAAATGAATGCGCGGTTCGTCGAAGACACCCGGTGCACGAATCAGCTCGTGCTCGATGTGATCCAGCGACACTGTCATGCCGAGCAGGGAAATGAACTTCTTCTGCCATGGAGAGCGAAAAAGGCTTCCCAGATCCCTGATCGAATCGATTCCGGGGTAACCGGTCATCACCAGATCCAGGGTCCAGGCATTGTAGGCATTGATGAGAAAGGCGAGCCGGGCCGGCCGGGGCCAGGATTCGAACTCGGATTCGGTGGTTCTTGACAGTGAAGTCAAATACCGGGTCAATTGGGCTGCTTCCCGTTCCAACGCGGCATAATCCACCTGGGTCGCCCGGCCGCCCTCCATGACCCTGACCGAGTTCTGCAGCAGCATTTCCCAATCGGCATCCGGCTCCTGGGCTTGCAGGCCAGGGGCCAGCAGTATCATCAACAGACCAAGCAGTATTCCTTTCATCCCTTTTCCCCGTCTACCTTCAACCAGCAAAATGCAGTATGCTCCGCGTTTGATCTAACTATCCGAAAAATACCAACAGGCGGCCCTGGTACGATACAAGACTTCGATCCAGGTGGCTTGCCGGAACAGGAATCTCACACATGCCTTTTGCACAGATTACCGGTTGGGGAAAATGCGTGCCGCCCGCGGTGCTCACCAATCAGGATCTGACCACGTTCATGGAAACCTCCGACGAGTGGATCACCTCCCGCACCGGTATTCGTGAGCGCCGCATCTGTCACTGCAATTTTTCCGATATGGCCATCGTGGCCGCCCGCAGGGCTTTGGCTGCCGCCGACCTGGACCCTGCGGAACTGGACCTGATCCTGCTGGGAAGTCTTACCGTGGACTCCCTGTGTCCCAACACGGCCTCCATCATCCAGGATGCCATCGGGGCCCGCCAGGCCGCGGCCATCGATATCAATTCCGCCTGCACAGGCTTTCTGTATGGTCTGCATATCGGCAGCAATCTGATCAAGGCGGGTGCCCACAAAAAAATTCTGGTTATCGGTGGCGAGTTCATCAGTCATTACATGAATTGGGCGCGCCGTGATGTGGCCGTGCTGTTCGGTGGTGCCTGTGGCGCCGTGGTACTGGAGGCCAGTGAGACCGAATCCGGGCTGCTGGCGGCCCGTATCGGCTGTGAGTCCGATGCCAAATACGCCATCCAGATCACCAACCTGGGCAGTGCCTACAGCCGCCTCAGCGACGAATTCCTTTACGTGGGCTGGAATTTCGAAGGCCAGGAAGTCTTCAAGCGGGCGGTCAGGAGCATGGCACAGGCCTGTGAGGATGTGCTGGAGCAGGTTGGCCTCACCATGGAGCAGGTGGACATCGTGGTTCCCCATCAGGCCAACAAGCGCATTCTGGATGCCCTGGCCAAACGCCTGAACATCCCCGAAGAAAAAGTCATGGTCAACGTCCACAAGTACGGCAATACCTCGGCCGGCACCATTCCCGTGGCCCTGACGGAGGCGTTGGAGGAGGGCCGCATCAAACCCGGGGATCATGTGTTGATGGCCTCCTTCGGAGCTGGTTTGACCTGGGGAGCCGGGCTGGTCCGTTGGGGTGACAGGGTAACCCCCTTGCGCCTCAGTGATGCGGAATTGCCGCCTTGCGACAAAACAGCCCTGGAGATTCTGGAGCCCCATATCCGACGCTATGCGGCCCATTCGAATACGTCCACCTGATCTCATGCTGACACTTTCCCTGCTGGTCTGGCTGGGTGTGATCGCTACCATCGCGACATTCTGGTGGCATAGTGATGGCGTCAAAACCCTGGCCGTAGCCGAGGCCAAACGCCGCTGCCAGGACGAAGGGGTGCAATTGCTGGATCACACCTTGTTCATCGAGTCGGTGAAACCCATGCGTGACCCGTCCGGTGGCTGGTGTATGCGGCGCAGCTACCAGTTCGATTTCACCTCCACCGGGGAGCAGCGTTACCGGGGGACCATTGAAATGCGCGGCCGCACGGTTCAGCGCATAGAACTGGAACCCCATATCATGCCCGGAGGCCATTGACGCTCAGGCGATGCTGGCCCGCAAGGCAGGCAGGTAAAACAGCAAGGCAACTGCTCTGGCCACCACGAAGAGAATAAATGCCCACCATAGCCCCACCGCACCGTATAGGCCCAGCATCGGCCAGCACACCAGCAGGAAAAACCCGGTCGACAACAGCGCAGCATTGCGCATCGCCGCCGTGCGGCCGGCGCCGATAAAGATGCCGTCCAGCTGAAAGGCGGCAAAAGACAGCAGCACATAGATGGCCGCCAGCCAAACCATGCTCCCCGCCACCTGCCTCACCTCGGCCAGATCCGTCAGTCCCGTGATGGCAAGCGGCCCCCCCAGCCACAACAGCAGCGCCAAACCCACGGCGGTGATGACGGCAAGTTCGGAGGAGCGCCGGATGGCCAGGTCCAATCCGGCCCGGTCGCGGGCGCCCACGGCGGTGCCCACCAGGGATTCCACGACAAAGGCATAACCATCCAGAAAAAACGCCGCGAAGGACACCAGTTCGAGCAATATGTGATTGGCAGCCAGCACGGCATCGCCAAAGCGGGCACTCTGGTTGGTGAACCAGGCAAAGGAGAAAATCAGCAGCAGGGTGCGTACCATGATGTTCAGATTGGCTACCAGGGTCTTGCGCAGCTTGCTGCTATCCAGCAGGGACCCCAGAGACCAGAACCGCTCTGCAGCGCTGCGGCGCGTCGCCAGCAGGCGCACTACCACCACCAAAGCCACACCAAGGGTGATCCATTCGGCCAGCAGGGTGCCGAGGGCAATGCCTCTGGCCCCCATACCGAGATACCCGGCAAACCACACGTCCAGGCTGATATTGAGGCCATTGAGTAACAATTGCAGCAACAGGATCAGCCGGCTGTTGCCGAGGCCAATCAATACCCCCATGAGGACGAACATCGCCAGGGTGGCCGGAGCCCCCCAGATGCGCAGCTGAAAGTAGCCGGATGCCACGGTTTCCACCGGCCCGCTGGCACTCAGCAGGGAAAAGGCCAGCTCATCGATCAGCCCCCGCAGCACGATCAACAGGCAGCCAAGCATTGCGGCGATCAGCAGGGCCCGCCCCAGCGCCGCCCGCACCTCTGCTTCGTCCCCCGCCCCGGCGGCCTGGGCGACAAAACCGGTGGTGCCCATGCGCAGAAACCCGAAACTCCAATACACGAAGCTGAACAACAGTGCGCCCAGCGCGATGGCACCCAGGTCCGTGACCGTGCCCAGATTGCCCAGCACGGCGGTATCCGCCAACCCTAACAACGGTACCGTGGCATTGGCCAGGATGATGGGCCAGGCGCGGCGCAGGATAGTGACGTGATCAATTTTCAGCAGTGCTGCCATTGAGGATCCACTGTTCAGTCTCCATGTATTGGCTTGTTGGCATACCTTCGATTGCCTATCATTCTTTCGCCAGCTGGACGTATAGTACGCTATGGAATTCAAAGACTATTACGAGATTCTCGGGGTGGATCCGACGGCCGACAAAAAAGCCATCAAGACCGCCTATCGCCGTCTTGCGCGCAAGTTTCATCCCGATGTCAGCACCGAGCACGACGCCGAAAAGCGCTTCAAGGAGGTCTCCGAGGCCTACGAAGTGCTGGGTGACGATGCCAAGCGCGCCGAGTACGACCAGTTGCGCACCTACGGTCGTAAAGGGGAAAGCTTCACCCCGCCGCCGGGCTGGCAGGGTTCGACCGGCGGTTTCGGGTTTCAGGGTGGCGACTTTTCCGATTTCTTCGAAGCCATGTTCGGCGGCGGTTTCAAGCAATCCGGTCGTAGCAGCCGCGGTTTCACCAGCAGTGAAGACATGTTTTCCACCCGCGGGCAGGATGTGGAATTGGACATGCCCATCTTCCTGGAAGACACGCTCAAAGGCGAAACCAGGACCATCGAGTACAAACTGCCCCACTATGGCGAACAGGGGCGCCTCGAGGACATCCTCAAGAGCCTCAAGGTTCGCATCCCCAAAGGCGTATTGGACGGTGAACGCATCCGCTTGAACGGCCAGGGCGGCCCCGGTTACGGTGACGGCCCCGCAGGCGATCTGTACCTGCGCATCAAGCTGGTGCCCCATCCCCTGTTCGATGTGACAGGACGTGATCTCAACATCACCCTGCCGGTGGCACCCTGGGAAGCGGCCCTGGGCGCCAAGGTCACCGTGCCGACCCTGGAGGGCAAGATAAGTCTGACTATCGCACCCGATAGCCAGACCGGCCAACGCCTGCGGGTCAAGGGCAAGGGTCTGCCTGGCCGGAGCGGATCCGCAGCGCCCGGGGATCTGTTTGTCATTCTCAAGGTGGTCATGCCGGAGCGATCTGACGAACAGTCGCGCCGCCTGTGGCAACAACTGGCCCAGTCCAGTTCGTTTGACCCACGGTCATCACTGAATTCCTGAGGATACGCCCATGACCGATGAATTTGTCACATTGACCCTGACCGACATCTGCCAGGCGGCGGAACTACCGGAGACCCTCTTCCTGCAGCTGGTGGAGCACGGGATCGTGCAACCCCACGGCCAGACCCGCGAGGAGTGGATGTTCGATACCACCATGGTGGGTGTGGCCCGTCGCGCCGGGCGCCTGCATCGTGATCTGGAATTGGAGTGGTCGGCGGTTGTGCTCATCGTCGATCTGCTGGAGCAGCGGGACCGGCTGCTGAGGGAAAACCGCCTGCTGAGCCAGCGCCTGCAACGCTTCATGCTGGACTGAGCCAGGTTCGTTCCAGAAATAATTCAGCGCTTCCGGGTTTAGCGCCTATACTTCAGCTACCCTTTCCCAGAGGAGCACGCCATGACCGACACGGAATCGTTAAAAGACGCTGGATCTCCCACCGACAGCCCAGACGCGCCGCCGGCCAATCCCCTCGCCATCGCCATCAATGTATTTGCCGCCCCGAGCGAGGCATTCGCCGCCCTGCAGCGCAAACCAACCGTTCTGTTTCCCCTGCTGATCACCATCATTGCCACCGTGCTGATTTACGCCTGGTACTTCCAGACGGTGGATTACGACTGGTACGTGGATGACATCATCTCCCGCATGGGCAATGCCAATGCCGAACAGCAGGAGCAGATCAGGACTGCAATGACCCAGCAGTCCCAGACCGTGATGACGGTGACATCAACCATCGGCGGTGCCATCAGCATCCTGCTGGTGTATACCCTGCAGGCCGGTTATCTGGCCCTGGTCTCCGCATTGGGTGGGGACGGTATCCGCTTCCGCCAGTGGTTTTCCCTGATCAGCTGGACCAGCCTGCCCTACCTGCTGGTGGTGCTGGTGATGGCGGTCAACATCATCATGAGCCCCAACGGACAACTGAGCATTTACGAAGCCAACTCCCTGAGCCTGTCCAGCCTGGGTATTTCCGGGGGTGACAGCATGATCATGCGGGGCATCCTGGATGGCACCAACCTGCCCATGTTCTGGAGTGTGGCGCTGACGGTTATGGGTTACCATCAGTGGCTCAAATGCAGCTGGACCAAGGGCATTGCCGTAGTTCTGGCGCCTTATGCAGTAATTCTGGGCGCTTTGGCGTATTTCGCCTTGACCTGACGGTGACTGTGTTAAGGTCCGCCGTCGGAGCATCATGAATATAACCAAACCTCTTTTCGTCCTCCTGGTGGTCGCGTCGGTCATTGCCGTGCCCATCGTCATGCGTTCCGTGACCGGCGCCGATGCCAAGGAGGTCACGGTGGCGACGCTGGAGCGCCGCATCATCAGCCCCTCCATCCTGGCATCGGGATTCCTGGCCCACGAAGAGGAAGTCATGCTGAGCTCCGAGGTCATCGGCAAGGTGTCCGAGGTGCTGGTGGAGGAAGGCGACCGGGTTACCGCGGGGCAGCTGGTATTGCGGGTGGACGACAGGAATCTGCGCGCCAGCCTGGAACAGGCGCAAGCCTCCCTGCGCCTCAACACCATCGATATCGAGCGACAGGAAGTCCGCATCGCCAATCTGCGCAGCCAGTGGCAACGCTCCAAGAGCCTCCATGAGCGCCGCATGATCGGCGACGATGAGTTCGACAACATCAGCAACCAGCTGGAGCTGGCTGAGATCGACCTCAAATCCGCCAAGGAACGCCTTGCACAGGCGCGGGCCCAGCTGGACCAGGTCAACGACCAGCTCAGCAAGACCCAGATCGTATCCCCCATTGGGGGTGTGATCACCAGTCTGGACATCAAGGAGGGCGAGACCGCCATTGCCAGCTCCACCAATATCCCCGGTTCCTCGCTGATGACCATCGCCAATCCCGACAGTATCTATACCGAGGTGCTGGTGGACGAGGCGGACGTGGCTACCATTGCCCTGGGCCAGGAAGCGGAAATCGTTGCCATCGCCTACCCGGATTCCCCCATGAAAGGGGTCGTGCGTTATATTGCCAACACCGCCAAGATCGCCCAGGGTCGCCAGGGTCTGAGTTTTACCGTGAAGATCGAAATCACGGAGCCCGGCAATGTGGTGCTGCGCCCCGGCATGTCCTGCCGGGCTGAAATTTTCACCCGTCAGGATGAACAGGTGCTGACGGCTCCGCTGGCGGCTGTCATCTTCGAAGAGGATCGCGCCGCCCTGCGGACCGAGTATTTCGTGTTCGTCAATGATGATGGCGTGGCGCGCAAAACCCGGGTCGAAGTGGGCGTATCCGATGACGAATACCAGGAAATCATCAGCGGAGTGGATGCAGGTACGCAGATCGTGATCGGCCCGGATTCGGAATTGCGCCATCTGCTGGATGGCGACCGCCTGACTGCCACTCTGTTGGAACCCTGAACCCGTCTTATGGCATTGATCGAGCTGCGTGATATCACCCGGCACTACGTCATGGGCGGCCAGACTGTCCATGCCCTGGACGGCGTCAGCCTGGATATCAACCGCAATGAGTACCTCGCCTTCATCGGCTCATCCGGATCGGGCAAGTCCACCATGCTCAACATCCTGGGCTGCCTGGATCGACCCAGTAGCGGGCATTACCATCTCAACGGGGTCAATGTGGAAAACATGCAGCCCAATGACCTGGCTGAAGTGCGCAATCGGGAAATCGGCTTCATTTTCCAGAGTTTCAACCTGTTGCCCCGGGCGGATGCCCTGGGCAATGTGATGCAGCCGCTGATCTACCGCAATATCGGCCTGCGCAAGCGTCGTGAAATGGCGAAAGAGGCCCTGGCAAGGGTCAAGCTGGCCAATCGCATGGACCACCTGCCCAACCAGTTGTCGGGAGGACAACGCCAGCGAGTCGCCATCGCCCGGGCCCTGGTGACCCATCCGTCCATCCTGCTGGCGGACGAACCCACCGGCAATCTGGACTCCCGCACCACGGTGGAGATCATGGAGCTCTTTGACGAGCTGCACAATGAGGGCCAGACGGTGATTCTGGTAACCCACGAAGACGAGATAGCCCGGCATTGCCGACGCATCGTGGAACTGAAGGATGGAAGGATATTTGCCGACAGCATTTCAACCAGCTCGGCGGCGGTGCACTGAGATGTTGTTCTCCCTGCTGGAAAGCGCCAGATCCGCCATGATTTCCATCCTGGCCCATGGCTTTCGCAGCTTCCTCACCACCCTGGGCATCGTCATTGGTGTAACCGGCGTGATCGCCGTGGTGTCGCTCACGGACGGATTGCGCACATCCGTCAGCCAGCAGTTTTCCGCGCTCGGCACCAACAGCCTGACCATTCGTTCCTATACACCGTTGCAGGATCAGATGAAGGGCATCAGGGCCAGATTGACATCCGATGATCTCGAGTCGATCGAACGGCGGGTGGATGGCATAGCCTCCATCACTCCCATCCTCTATGCCACCCGCTCGGCCCAGATCAAATACGGCTCGCAGACCGCCTTCAGTCAGATCATGGGGACCACCTATGCCTATCAGGACGTGGGGCAGTTTTACACGGCAGCCGGCAGGTTTCTCGCCAACAGTGACGAGCAGACCCGGCGCAGGGTCGTGGTCATCGGTGATTCCGTTCGCGAAAATCTTGCCCTGCCGGAAAACCCCGTCAACGAATATATCGAGCTCGGCGGCGAGTGGTTCAAAGTGGTCGGGCTGCTGGAACCCAAGGGTGAGATGATGGGTTTCAACCAGGACGACATTGCCCTGGTTCCCTTCAGCACCATGGAAAGCATCCAGGGCAACCGCACCCAGACTGACATCCAGATTCAGCTCAGCGTCAGTGAGACCAGCGACGTGGAAACCGTTTCCCAACAAGTCAGAACCTTGCTGCGCAGCGCCCATGATCTGTCCATGGAGGACGATGACGACTTCGTCATCCAGACCCCGGATCAGCTGATGGACACTGTGGATAACATTATCAATATGGTCACGGTGGTGGTGGGCGGTATTGTCGCCATCTCCCTGCTGGTGGGCGGGATCGGCATCATGAATATCATGCTGGTATCGGTTACCGAGCGAACCCGTGAAATCGGCATCTGTAAAGCCATCGGAGCCAAACGCCACCATATCCTGCTGCAGTTCCTCATCGAAGCCCTGTTCCTTTCCCTGTTGGGAGGCATCATCGGGCTCGCGCTGGGCTATGGCATGGGGGCACTGATCGCCAGCAACATTCCCTCTTTCCCCCCCGCCACCATCCCCTTCTGGGCTGCCGCCCTGGCCCTGGGATTCTCGGGTTTCGTCGGTGTCGTGTTTGGGATTCTGCCGGCTGCCAAGGCCGCCAATCTGGACCCTATCGAGGCTCTGCGCTACGAATGAACAACCGCTCCATCGGGACATCCCTCTGTCACGATCATTCCTTAAGCTAGCGCAAACTAATACACGATTGATCTGCATACTGGTTGCTAGGCGCCGCCCCAGACTATTTAATTGCAGCAGGTCATTTGAAGCCACAAAGCACGAGGAGCTTTTGCTTATGGAATTCATCCCTGAATTGGAAAGCACGATCAGCGACATGGTGCAGCCCGGTCGTGGCATTCTTGCCGCCGATGAAAGCGCCGGCACCATCGCCAAGCGATTTGCCGCGATTGGCGTGGAATCCACCGAGGAAAATCGTCGAGCCTGGCGCAGCCTGCTGGTCGAGGCACCGGGACTGGGTGATTACATCAGTGCCATCATCCTGTTCGAGGAGACCCTGGCGCAGACGACGGCATCCGGCGACAGCATTCCCACCGCGGCCTGGCAACAGGCCATCGTGCCGGGCATCAAGGTGGACAAGGGCAAGGGACCCCTGCCCCTGTCTCCCGGCGATCTGATCACCTTCGGCCTGGATGGCCTCGCGGAGCGGCTTCGTCAGTACAAGCAGGCCGGTGCCCGGTTTGCCAAGTGGCGCGAGGTATATGCCGTGGAGCCCCAGGCGCCGACAGCCCACGGCATTCGCGCAAATGCCGAGATGCTGGCCCGCTACGCCGCTGTCTGTCAGTCTGAAGGTATTGTGCCCATTGTGGAGCCCGAGGTGCTGATGGATGGCAAGCATGAAATCCAGCGGCATCAGGAAGTCACCGAGGCGGTTCTGCACGCCGTTTTTCACGCCCTGCACCAGCACAAGGTGGTGTTGGAGCTCATGGTACTGAAGCCAAACATGGTGCTGCCGGGCAAGGAGTGCCGCCGCGCACCCGCGGAGGAAGTCGCGCAGGCCACTTTGCGGGTTCTGCACCGCACGGTGCCGGCAGCGGTGCCCAGCATCAATTTCCTGTCCGGCGGCCAGAGTTCCCAGGAGGCCACGGAAAATCTCAATGCCATCAATCAGCAGACCGCAAGGGCTGACTGGCGCCTGTCCATATCCTATGGCCGGGCTCTCCAGGAAGAAGCCCTGAAAGCCTGGCAGGGCAAGGCTGACAACACCGTGGCCGCCCAACAGGCCCTGGTCAAACGGGCTCGCCTGAATCACCTAGCCATGGCGGGGGAGTACAAAAAAGACCTGGAGTAGGTCTCGCCCAATCCGCACAATGATCGATAACCAGTTGTTCCTTTCACAGCCATCAATGGAGCGTCATCATGGCCAAAGCCAAACCCGGTAAGCCCCACGTCGTAGAAGAGCTGGAGAATCAATTTCATGACCTGCAAAAGAAACTCGCCAAGGCGCGGGACAGTTATGTTGCCAGTCACGAAAAGGAACTGAGCTCTGCGCGCAAGAAGTTGAAGTCCCTGCAGCTGCAATTGAAGAAGGCCAGGGAACAAGCCGCCAAGGCAGCCGTACAAGCCAAAAAGTCCGGCACCAAGACTGCCAGGAACCAGCTGAAGAAAGCCCGTGCCGCCAGCCTGTTGCTGGGCAATTCATTGAAGGAGACCAAGGACATCCTGGTCACCGCGGAAAGCAAGCTGCACGCCGCCAAGCCATTCGACCGCAAACTGGCAGCCCGGGCCAAGGTCCTGGCCCAATTCGAAAAGGATTGGGCGCGTAAAATGAAGGCCGAGACGGAAGCGAAAGCCAAGCGTGCCAAACTGGCGCTGGCCAAGCGCCGGGCAGCCAAGCGCAAGCCCTCGCTGCCGGTACCCGCAGCATCATCCGTACCGAGCACCAGTCCGGCTGCACCGGCGCAGACTGTTTCGGCCACTCCGACTGCCAAGCCCGCTGACAGCAACAGCTAGGCTGCGGGCATGGAACAGAAAACTTTCCAGGTTGATCTGAAGCTGCTGGAAAATTACCTGTTCCAGATCGACTTTGGCGAGTTTGGCAATTTCATGACGGACGAGCCCGAACCGCTGGGCGGCGGCGAGGGTCCGGCTCCATCGGCCCTGCTGGCGGCTTCGGTGGCCAACTGCCTGTCCGCCAGCCTGCTGTTCGCCATCCGCAAATTCAAATCCGATCCCGGGGAGCTTAGCGCCCGCTGCGAAGGCACCCTGGAGCGGATCGAAGGTCGCTGGCGCATCGTGAAACTGGCGGTGGGCATCCAAATGGAAGCGGCCGCGCAAGACCTCACCAATCTGGAGCGGGTGCTGGCCATCTTCGAGGATTATTGTGTCGTTACACAGTCGGTACGCCACGGCATACCGGTGGAGGTTGAGATACGAGACGGAACGGGGGCAGTGCTGAAGCAGCCGGCGGCCTGAGACCACCGGCTGCCTCTGTCAATTGCGGTCGGCCGGTTTGACGAATTTCAAGGTCATGCGGTCGCTTTCGCCGATGGCAAGATACCTGGCGCGGTCCTGCTCCCCCAGTTGCAAGGTGGGAGGCAGGGTCCATACACCCTCGGCGTAGTCCTTGGTGTCCAGAGGGTTGGCATTGATCTCCGCAGCCGCAACAAACTCAAAGCCGGCCTGCTGCGCCAGTTCAATCACATAATCCTGGGTCACATAGCCGCTGGTCTGCATGAATTCCATGCTGCTGCCCGGTGGGGCCCGATGTTCCACCACACCCAGAACCCCGCCCGGCTTCAAGGCCGTGAAGAAGGCTGCGAAAAACTCGTGCTGGGTGCCCGCCATGACCCAGTTATGCACATTGCGAAAGGTCATGGCCAGATCGGCTGAACCCGGCGGCGCAATGGCGGTTTCGCTGGGGGGATTGAGGTGGGTCAGAATGGTTTCACCGTAAATTTCGGGATCCGCCGCCAGGCGGGCTTTGAACTGCTCCAGATTCGGCCGCATATAGGACAGCGGCGGATTCTCAGAGAAATGTGCAGCGTAGTAGGTGCCGTTGCCCTTCAGGAACGGAGCCAGAATTTCCGTATACCAGCCACCACCAGGCAGAATCTCTATCACCGTCATGCCGGACTGCAGACCGAAAAAGCTCAGGGTCTCCACGGGATGACGGTATTCGTTGCGGGCAATGTTGGCGGCGCTGCGGTGAGCACCCACACTGAGCGCCTGCAGGCGTTCAAGGTCATTTGCCAGCGCCGGCAGTGCAGCCAGGGATAGTGCCAGGGTCATGACGACCCGACTTGCCATTCTCATGTGAACTCCTCGTATCAAATCGCAGATGATCGGGCCGGTCTTGCAGGAGCCGGCCCGGGAATCGCGGGATCAGAACGTGCCGTTGATCTTCAGGGACACCACTTTTCCGGAGCCACCGCATTGCTTCTCCACTTCCTCCAGAATGCCGGCGCTGATGCGTCCGTCATAACGGAACCGGTCGCGACACTGCACACCGGCGGTGGCATTGCGGGCATCGAAGCGGAAGGTGGTACCGCCGAAAGCAACAAACTCCACGAACGCCATCACCATCGGATCGCCGGAGGTGGACTCGATGTCGTCGATGTCGTAACGCAGGATATTGTCGTCAAAGCGATTGTTCCAGCTGGCACCATAGTTCATGCGCATGCTGGGAATGTCGTGTCGGAAGCCGACCATGAAGCGCCCCCGCTCGTAATTGGTGAAGCGGCGATCGATACCCAGGAACGGGTCCTGGATGCTGGAATCCCGCACCTCCAGGCTGGAGTTCACCAGCAGGTTGGGCAGCTTGATCATGCCCATGCGCACGCTGCCGCTGACCCGGCCTATCCACATATTGCCGTCACCGATGTTGCCGTTGGCGGACTGCAGATTGGTTTCCGAGGGCGACACGTCGATGCGCTCGATCTTGTCGTAATGCTCCATGTAATTGATGCCGGCGTTGAGGACACCCGCATCATTGGGCAGGCGGTACTCCGCATTGAAATCCACGGTCAACATGGTTTCCGGTTCCAGGTTGGCATTACCGGCCTGGGTATTGGCGTCGTTGTCGTTGGCATCCTGGGAGGCCACGAAGTCGGAGAAGCTCAATTGCCGGACCCCGTATTCCACCCGGCCCCGCAGCTGGAAGGTATTGGTGACATCGAACCGGTAATCCACCTTGGGCTTCAGGAACTGGAAATCCCGCTCCTTGGACACGTCACCGGATTGGGTGATGGTGGATGTCTCCCATTCCAGGGTGCTTTCCAGGGTCATGCGGGGATTCAGCTGCCAGTTATGCACGGCGAAGGGCTCGTAACGGATTTCCTCCACCGTGGAATTGGCATTGGCCACTGACACGGGCACCAGCCCGCCGAAGGCGGGATTGGGGGTGCCGGAGCTGCTGGCCACACCCAGGCGCAGCATGGAATCCAGGGTGGTCTGGGCCCGCTCAGCCCCCATCTCGATACTCTGCCCTTCCCACAGGTTCATGGTGTAGGAGCCGCGCAGAATGCGCTCGGAGATGGTGCTGTCGGTGTCCAGGAACAGGTTCTTGACCGGAGTGCCGTTGCCGTCCAGCTGGTAGCGCTCCCGGGTGCTGGCCTCATTGGCTTCATTGCCGATGAACAGCACCTTGAAGCGGCTGCCGTTGTCCCACCGGTATTCGTAGTCGCCACCGATTTCCCAATTGTCCTGTTCGCCGGGAATGGTTTCCTGCTCGATGCGCAGGGTATTGGGGGTCACCCGCAAATTGGTGGTATAGCGATACACATCGGTGGGGTTGTCGTTCAGTGCATACAGGCCATTGAGCCGTGCGCTGGCATTGTCGCTGATGGAGTAATCCAGATTGGTGGATACCTGGTAGCTGGTCTGCTCCCGGATGCGCTCCTCGAAAATCCGGTCGTTGGGTGAAAAATTCCCCAGCACGCTTTCCTCGTCGCTCTCGTAATGGTCATAACGCGGCTCGGCAATGGCGCTGATCAGATAATTGAGGTTGCCGGTCTGGCCGCTGTAGGACAATGAGCCACCGGGCTGATTGTGGCTGTCGTCATAACGGTCCATGTTGACTTCGTAATTGATGCTGCTGCTGGACAGCTCCTCGAACAACACCACGTTGATCACCTGGCTGCTGCCCCGCACGTCCAGATCCCCGGAGGTGCCCCGGATGATCTCGATGTAGTCCACCTGATCCGCGGTGATGCGATCCAGCATGCCACGGGTCTGATTGTTCTTGCCCGCGGTGCGCTTGCCGTTCACCAGCACCTGATCGCCACCGCCGCCGCCCAGGCCGCGGCCGCCACGACTGACATTACCGCCACCGCCGGGAGGACCACCACCGCCCCGCTGATTGTCCATACCCGGAATCCTGGACAGCATGTCCTGGGCCGTTACCGGAGCCCACTCCGAAAAATAGGAGGCCGGGTAGACTACCGTGGAGTTGTCACTGACGGTTTCCTGGGCCAGTGCCGGCAAGCTGAAACTTGCCGCCAGGGCGAGCATGGCGAGACGCAGTTTGAACGGAGGGGTGGTCGGCTTCATTATCGAGGGTCCGCAGTTATTTTAATCCCGGAAGTTTATAAGCATTCCACCGCCACAGTTGTTACAAATTGTGGGATTGCCGGTCGATTCGTCCTGCATTCCGGGCACCTGACGGAGCCTGGCAGAATGTTTTACCGCGCCTGCCCCTGGGGTACACTAGCGCGCCATTACAACAAGGGGGACGGGATGGAACACTCCGAAAGCAAGAGCCTGCTGGGCAAGATACTGGGTGGTCACTACGGTCTCGCCGTCACCTACTGGTGGCTGTATTTCATCGGTGCCGCCGTCTTCTTCGTCACCGCCAGCCAGGCGGTGGATCGGGAGGACTGGCTGCGCTTCCTGCTGCTGGTGTCCCTGATGCTGGGCTATACGGGTCTGCTGCTGCTGGGCATACGGGCGGCTTACAAGGGCCCGCAGATGTGGAAGGTCATGTCCCGCACGTCCTCTGTGTTCATGATCATCAATATTCTCGTCGGTATCGGTGCCCTCGGCTTCATCTACTGAATGACAGCCACTTACTGAATTCCAGCCTGCGGGGGTGGCAGTGTCCAACTGGCCGGGTCCACCCGGTAATAGGCCTGCAGTTCCCGGTACAACTCCCCATGATGGTCTTGCAGCTCGTGTGGCCGTTCGAAAAATGTCTCCGTGGCTACTGCAAAAAACTCGGCCGGATTGGTCGCCCCGTAATGGTCCAGCAGGCTGTGCCAGCCCTGCCGTGCCTGCCATTGAAGCGTGGCGAATTCCGCTGCGAACACCCGCGCCCAGCTCTGATAGGCGCCACGGGTATGCAGCAGGGGCGCGCCGTTGCTGACACCGTCCTCATCGTCCAGCTGATGGGCGAACTCATGGAGAACCACGTTCTGGCCGTCGTCGGCACGGGCGACTCCCCGGCGCACCGCATCCCAGGCCAGGACGATCTTGCCGTGACTCCATGATTCCCCTTCCATGGGCATGTGATGCAGTGATACCAGGCCGGCCTCGTCCGCCTGCTCCCGGTTGGCCACGAAGGTGGACGGGTACACCAGAATGGCGTCCAGCTGGGGATAACACCCGGTCGGGCGATTGAGCAGCAGCAGGCAGGCATGGGCGGCGATGGCCATGCGCACCTCGTCGTCGATGGCCTGGCCAGCGCAACCCACGAAGCGTTTGTCGGCGATGAACTGCTGGATGCGCTGCTGCAATTGCCGCTGCAGGTCGGGCGACAAATGGGGATAGACCGGCAGGACCCGGGGCAGCAGCCGGTGCCAGCGGTCGGGGAACGGCTGCTGCAGAATCCGTCTCAGACGCAGCTCCGGCCAGTAATAAACCCGGAATACCACTGCCGCCAGGATCAGCAGTAGTATGATCAATCCCGCGATGGATGTGGTGGACATCGAACCCTCTTTGTCAGTAACCGAAGGCCTGGGCTAGACTTGCCGGGCCGGCCAGGTGGCCGCCAGACGCCTTACCACTGCAGGAGCCTACCCGTGCCAGACACCTCTGAAAGCCAATTAGCCCTGGTGGTCAAACAGGACTGTGGCACCTGTCGCCGTATCGAGCCGGTCATTCGCCTGTTGGGCGACCATTATGGCCAGTCCCTGCAGATCCATGTCCAGGACGATCCGGCATTCCTGGCGGGCCTGGCCCCGGCCACTCTGGATGCCGACCTGGGCTATTCCTTCCGCCACGACATCGAGGTGGTGCCGACCCTGCTGAGATTCAAGGACGGTAGCGAGACCGATCGCATCGTGGGCTGGGATCGTGCCGCCTGGCGGCAACTCACCGGCCTGGCGGACCTGGGCTCTGACATGCCGGAATTTCAACCTGGCTGCGGCTCCCTGACCCAGGAACCGGGAATGGCGGAGCGGCTGGCCCTACGCTTTGGAGCTGACAGCCTGCAGGCCCGGCAACTGGAGATCGATGAGGCCGAGGATGTCATGGAGGCATGCTTCGACCGGGGGTGGACCGACGGCCTGCCGGTGGTGCCGCCGACACCGCTGCGGGTTTTACGCATGTTGCGGGCAACCCCGCGCAAGGCCTCCGACATCGTTGGTGTGATACCGCCGGACAATGTGCCCTGCAGCGTGGAAAAGGTGGCAGTGAACGCTGTACTGGCGGGCTGCAAACCCGAATATTTTCCGACGGTGCTGGCGGTAGTGGAGGCCGCGCTGGACGACCGCTTCTGCATGCACGGGCTGTTGTGCACCACCTACTTCTCCTCCCCGGTGGTGATCGTCAACGGCCCCGAAGCCCGGCGCATCGGTATGAATTCCGGGGTCAATGCCCTGGGTCAGGGCAACCGCGCCAACGCCACCATCGGACGCGCCCTGCAGTTGTTGATCCGCAACGTGGGTGGTGGCAAACCCGGCGGCATCGACCGTGCGACCCTGGGCAATCCCGGCAAATATTCATTTTGTTTCAGCGAGGACGAGTCCCAGCCTGACTGGCCCAGTCTGGCCATGGAACAGGGTTTTCAGCGGGACGATTCCGTGGTCTCCCTGTTTGCCGGTGACGGTGTGCAGGCTTTCATGGATCAACAATCCCGCCAACCTGAATCCCTGGCCCGCAGCCTGGCCCTGAGTCTGCGCAGCGTGGCCCATGGCAAACTTTGCATGATGGCGGATGGGTTGCTGGTGCTGTCTCCGGAACACCGCCGGGTGTTCCGCCAGGGAGGGTGGACCAAGGCCGAGGTCAAGGCAGCCATCATCGATGCCCTGCGAATTCCCGGCACGGCAGTGGTGCGCGGCGCCGGCGGCATTGCCGAAGGCATGCCGGTGGCACTGCGGGACAGAACCCTCAACAAGTTCCGTGACGGCGGCTTCCACATCGCCTGTGCCGGCGGCACTGCCGGCCTGTTCTCCGCCATCATCGGCGGCTGGGTCGCCTCCGGCGAGCGCGGTAGTCAACTGGTCGCGAAAAAGATATAAAGACCCTTCTCTTTCAACCAGGTAACCAGGAGGCATGCATGGCAACGACGTTGCTGGATCCCACCGGTGAATTGCAGACGACTCAAAGGCCGCTCAACCAGCGATTGGCCGGCCTGCAGGGTGTCACCATCGGATTGCTGGACATATCCAAACCCCGTGGCAAGGAGTTTCTCGATGAGGTACAGCGCCAGCTGGAGGCCCTGGGGGCTTCCGTGCAGCGTTACATGAAGCCCACCTTCACCCGGGTGGCGCCAATCGCGCTGAGCCAGCAGATCGCCCAGGAATGCGATGCCGTCATCGAAGGCCTGGCCGACTGAGGTTCATGTACCTCGTGCAGTTTGCATGACATCATGAACCTGGAAGGTCGTGGGATTCCGGCGGGCTTCGTGGCCTCGACGGAATTCATCGAGGCCGCAGCGGCCCAGGCGAAATCCCTGGGCATCGAGCCAATGTCGGTATTCGTGCCGCACCCGATCCAGGACCGCACCGATGAGGAAATGGTGCAACTGGCCCGTGCAGCCATCGACAGGATCGTCGGCATGATTTTGCTGCCTGCTGATCAATCACCGAATTAGTCGGCATGCAGTGAGCGGGAGCCGGCCCCGAGGTAGTGATATTCTGCGGGGACACAGGGTGGTGGTCGGGCACGCGACACGCCGTAAACCCGTCCCTGGGGGCTCGGACGCGCCATCCCTGGCGCGTACGGTCGCTAGCCCGACCACCACCCTGTGTCCCGTGAGCCACGTGCCACCGAAAATAGGTTTCAATAATATTCCCTAGGGGGGAGCATGAAAGAAGCAGTCATCGTATCGACAGCCCGCACACCCATCGGCAAAGCCTATCGTGGCGCCTTCAACAACACCGAGGCTCCCACCCTCGGCGGCCATGCCATCGCCCACGCCGTGCAGCGGGCCGGCATCGATCCGGCGGAAGTGGACGATGTCATCATGGGCTGCGCCATGCAGCAGGGCTCGTCCGGTTATAACATCGGTCGTACGGCCGCCGTCGCCGCCGGCCTGCCCAACACCGTATCGGGCATGAGCATCGACCGCCAGTGCTCCTCCGGCATGATGGCTATCGCCACAGCCGCCAAGCAGATCATCGACGACCATATGCCCATTGTGGTGGGTGGCGGGCTGGAATCCATCAGCCTGGTGCAGAATGAGCATCGCAACAACTACCGTGCCCAGGACCCCAATGTGATCGCCCGATCCCAGCACGCCTATATGTCCATGCTGGAAACGGCCGAAGTGGTGGCCCGCCGTTACAAGATCAGCCGTGAACAGCAGGATGAGTATGCCCTGCAGAGCCAGCAGCGCACGGCGGCGGCTCAGGCAGCCGGAAAATTCGCAGCCGAGATCGTTCCCCTGCCGGCGAAAATGCTGTTCGTGGACAAGGCCACCAAGCAGCAGAGTCTGCACGATGTGAACCTGGACAAGGATGAGGGCAACCGTCCCACCACCACCCTGGAAGGGCTGGCCGGTCTGCAACCGGTCATCGAGGGCGGCTGCATCACCGCCGGCAATGCCAGTCAGCTCTCCGACGGCGCCTCGGCGGCCGTGCTGATGGATGCCGCTCTGGCGGAGAAGAAAGGTCTGCAGCCCCTGGGTGCCTACCGGGGCATCGCCGTGGCCGGTCTGGATCCCGACGAGATGGGCATCGGGCCTGTCTATGCCATCCCCAAATTGCTCAAGCGTTTCGGTCTGACGATGGAGGACATCGGCCTGTGGGAACTCAATGAAGCGTTCGCCGTGCAGGTAATCTATTGCCGTGACAAGTTGGGTATTCCGAACGACCTGTTGAACGTCAATGGCGGGGCCATATCAATCGGCCACCCCTATGGCATGAGCGGTGCCCGCATGGTGGGTCACGCGCTCATCGAAGGCAAACGGCGTGGTGCCAGGTATGTGGTATGCACCATGTGCGTGGGCGGCGGCATGGGTGCCGCAGGTCTTTTCGAGGTGTATTGACGAAACTGTCCCCTGGGTCAGCCGTCCAGGGCATGCAGGGGCTCCACGTACTCCCTGCCCAGTGCCTGCGCCACACCCTGGTGGGTCACCTGACCCCGATAGACGTTGAGGCCATTGCGCAAATGAGGGTT
This sequence comes from Pseudomonadota bacterium, assembly GCA_046047495.1. Lineage (GTDB taxonomy): Bacteria > Pseudomonadota > Gammaproteobacteria > Pseudomonadales > Pseudohongiellaceae > NORP240. The sequence goes on from JBJOHV010000018.1 coordinate 102,351, forward strand.
GTTGCGCAATGCCGTCAGCACGCCCTGTTCCACCAGCTGCAACAGCGGTGGCAGGGTGACGCTGGTGAGAGCCAGGGTCGAGGTGCGGGGAACCGCACCGGGCATATTGGCCACGCAGTAGTGCAGGATGCCGTCCACCACGTAGACCGGATCGTCATGGGTCGTGGGGCGGCTGGTTTCGAAACAGCCGCCCTGATCGATGGCCACATCGACGATCACCGCACCGGGCTGCATCAGCTTCAGCATGGCACGGGTGACCAGGTGGGGAGCAGCCGCGCCGATGATCAGCACGGCACCCACCACCACATCCGCATCGGTAATCTGTCGGGCAATCTCCTCCTCCGTTGAATAGAGCGTCCTGACCCGGTTGCCGAACATCAGCTCCAGCTCCCGCATGCGGGGTTCGTTGCGATCGAGGATGATCACATCGGCTCCCAGACCTACCGCCATCTGAGCCGCATTGCGGCCCACCACACCACCGCCCAGGATTACCACCTTGCCGGGCTTGACTCCGGGCACTCCGGCCAGCAATACGCCCCGGCCACCCTGGGTGATTTCCAGGTGGTGGGCCGCGGCCTGAATGGACATGCGTCCGGCCACCTCACTCATGGGGGTCAGCAGGGGCAGGCGCCCGGCTGCATCTGTCACCGTTTCATAGGCGATGCCGGTGACCCCGGCGGCCAGCAGGGCATCGGTGATGTCGGGCACCGCCGCCAGGTGCAGATAGGTGAACAGTGTCTGGCCGGGGCGCAGCAGGCGACACTCCTCCAGTTGGGGCTCCTTCACTTTCACAATGAGGTCCGCCTCGGCGAAAATGCGCTCACGATCAGCCACCACCACCGCACCGGCAGCCTGATAGGCTGCGTTGTCCATGCCAATCTTCTGCGCCGCATCGGATTGCACCAGCACCTTGTGACCGTGTGCCGTCAAATCCCGCACGCCGGCGGGTATCATGCCAACCCGGTATTCCCGGGTTTTGATTTCCTTGGGTACGCCAATGATCATGATGAGAGCTTCTCCTCAGAGTCCGCAGACGGTGTCCGCAAAATGGATTTTCTCCTCCGCCGCCAGTTCCCATGACGGCAGATATTCAAAGCTGGCTGCCTGCAATCGCGCGGCGGCGATGTGGGTCCACACAGAGTCGCCCAGCCCACGCCGCACCTTGTCCTCAAATTCCAGGGTGGCCTGGTGATAACGTTCCAGGCGGCTGGCCAGCGGCGGCAGATAGAGGAAGGCCTTGGCGGCCCGCTCCTCGATCTCCATCCGGCCGTTTTCGGGATCCATGTAGAAGCGACAGAAAGGACTGTCGGGCTCCACACCCTGCTTGTAGCGATGATAGGACTGGTCAAGCAGATCCAGCAGAAGCACTGCCTGTCCGTCCATCAGTTGCAGGGCGGCAGGGAACTGACCCTCGCGCCTGACAGCCTGCAGGCTGGCGGCGACAAAGCGGAATGTGGCATCGTCCAGCTCCGTCTGCGCCACGGCGGACGGCACCGGCAGAATCATCCCCGCCACCAGCAACGCAGCGCAGACCTGCTTCATAACAGGTCTCCCCTGGGCTTGCCACGCATGCCCTTGATGCGTCCTTTCACCTTCTTTTCCTGCAGGCGCTTGTTGACCGAGGACAGGGTGGGACGGGTCGCCTTGCGCACCCGGCGCTGCTGCCTGGCTTTCAGCAGCATTCCTTCCAGACGCTGCAGGGCATCCAGGCGGTTCTGCTCCTGGCTGCGGTAGCGCTGGGCCTTGATGATGACCACCCCGTCATTGGAAATGCGCTGATCACCCATGGCCAGCAGGCGCTCCTTGACCAGTTCCGGCAGACTGGCGGCCCTGATGTCGAAGCGCAAATGGATGGCCGTTGCCACTTTGTTGACATTTTGACCTCCGGGTCCGCTGGCGCGTATGGCACTCAGCTCCACTTCACTGTCTGGAATGTCGTAACCGGCCAGCAACATGGCAATGTCCGCAATCGGGCGATGGGTAAGTGCCCGCCATTGTACGCCTTTTTAAGGGGCTTGTTCCCAGTTTGGCGGACTGTCCCGGCACACCGGTCGGGTGTCGGCATCCGCTTGATTTGCCAAGGGTCTCTGGGGTAAGGTCAGGCAACTCGCGACCGTCAGCCGACCACCCTAACAACAACACTCAGTGTGCGCCCCAATGATCAAACTTAGCCGCATGTCGCTGTCCACTGTCCTGGCCCCTCTTCTGGCCTTGGTCCTGTTCTGCATCTCGATCACTCCGGTGCGGGCTCAGGAGCCGATCCGCATCGCCTTCATTGATCCCTTGTCAGGCTCGTTTGCCTCCATCGGCAACAGCGGCCTCAAACAGCTGCAATTTGCCGCCGACCACCTGTTCAACAGCCAGGGGGGCATTCTGGGCGGTCGCATGATTGAAATCGTTCCCCTGGACAACAAGCAGAGCCCGACCGACACTCAGCTGCAGTTCCGCCGCGCCGTGGCGGAAGGCATCCGCATCATCTTCCAGGGCAACAGCTCGGCGGTGGCCAACACCTTGAACGACACGGTGATCCGGCACAATCGCCGCAATCCCGGGCAGGAGGTCCTGCAGATCAACTATTCCGCCGTCGACCCGGTGTTGACCGAGGAAAACTGCAGCTTCTGGCATTTCCGCTTCGACGCCCACGCCAACATGAAGCTCGATACCCTGACCACCTATCTGGCAGCCAAGCCGGAAATCAAGAGCGTCTACATCATTGGTCAGGACTACTCCTTCGGTCAGGTAGTGGCCGACACCTCCATCCGCCTGCTCAAGGAAAAGAGGCCAGACATCACCATCGTCGGCAATGAGTTCCATCCCATAGGCCAGGTCAAGGACTTCACCCCCTACGTCACCAAGATCGTGGCCTCCGGCGCCGACGCAGTGATCACCGGCAATTTCGGTGCCGACATGGTGTCCCTGGCCCGTTCCATCATCGATTCCGGACTGGATGTTCCCATCTATACGTTCTACGCCGCCTACGACGGCATTACCGCCACCCTGGGGGCCGATGCCCGCGACCAGATCTACCTGGTGCACAATGACGCATCGAATCCCCTGCCCACGGAAGAACGCAAGGCCTATTACCGGGCTTTCAAGGCCGCCAACCCGGGCTTCGACATGACCCAGCCCCGCATCGCCAATGCCCTGCAGATGCTGGTGGCGGCCATGGAGCAATCCCAGAGCACCGATCCCTATGACATCGCCATGGCTCTGGAGGACATGCGCTTCACCAACCTGAGCGGGGAAGAGATCTGGATGCGGGGCGAGGACCACCAGATCATGCAGGCCCTGCACATCTCCCGCCATACCGACCAGGACATCGAGTTCGACGCCGACAATTCCGGCTTTGGCCTGCTGACGGAATACAGTGTGCCCATGGAAACCACCATCCCTCCGGTGCATTGCGAGATGGACCGGCCGCGCCGTTAACCCTTGAACCTGAAGCACTGCAGTTAACGGTCGTCGGAGTCCTGACCTGATGTTGGAAGTTTTCGTATTCGCGACGCTCAATGGCCTCGTCACCGGACTGCTGCTGTTCATGCTGGCCAGCGGATTGACCCTCATCTTCAGCATGATGGGCGTATTGAACTTCGCCCACGCCAGTTTCTACATGCTGGGCGCCTATTTCGCCTATTCCATCAGTCAGCAGATGGGCTTCTGGACCGGCCTGTTGTTGGCGCCGCTCATCGTGGGCGTGCTCGGCGCCCTGGTTGAAAGGTACGGCCTGCGCCGGGTGCACAAGTCCGGCCACGTGGCGGAACTGGTATTCACCTTCGGCCTGGCCTTTCTGATCGAGGAAGCCGTACAGTTCTTCTGGGGCCGGGACACCAAGAGCTATCGCACGCCGGAAATCCTCGACTTCCCGCTGTTCACCCTGTTCGGTCAGGAATTCTCCGCCTACCGCGGTTTCATGATTTTCATTTCCATCGGCATCTTCATCGGCCTCTACTACACCCTGACCCGCAGCCGCATCGGCATCATCATCCAGGCCGCCATCACCCATCCCCACACCGTGGCCAACCTCGGTCATAACGTGCCCTTCATTTTTATGGCTGTGTTCGGCGTCGGTTCCGCCCTGGCGGGTCTGGCGGGAGTGATTGCCGGGCCGGTGTTGACCACCTTCCCGGGCATGGCCACCGTGCTGGGCAGCATCGTGTTCGTGATCGTGGTCATCGGCGGACTGGGCTCCCTGTTCGGCGCCTTCGTGGCATCACTGCTGATCGGCCTGTTGCAGTCCTACGCCATCGCCTCCGACGTGGGCATGCCGGATCTGCTGGCACTGCTGGGGGTAAGCTTCGACCGTGATCACCCCTTGACCGATCTGTGGACCATGACCCTGCCACAGATCGCCCCGATCCTGCCCTTCCTGTTGCTGGTGCTGGTGCTGATCTTCAGGCCCAGGGGTCTGTTCGGTAAACGGGAAAGCTGATGGATATCGCCAGCATAGTGAGACGTCTGGCCCCCTGGATGGGGTTCCTGGTGATTCTGCTGGTGTTGCCCAGCCTGTTTGATTCCATACTGGCGATCTCCATCCTCAACCAGATGACCATCGCCATCGTGTTTGCCCTCAGCTACAACATGCTGCTGGGCCAGGGCGGCATGCTGTCCTTCGGCCATGCCGTCTATTTCGGCCTGGGCGGATTCCTCGCCGTGCATGCGCTGCTGATGATAGAGAACGAGACCGTGGTCTTCTCCGTGGTCTTCATTCCCCTGGTGGGCGGCCTGTTCGGGCTGCTGGCTGGCCTCTTCATCGGCAGCTTCTCCACCCACAAGGCCGGCACCGTTTTCGCCATGATCTCCCTTGGCATCGGTGAACTGGTGGCCGCCTCATCCCTGATCTTCGTCAGTTTCTTTGGCGGCGAAGCGGGAGTCAGCGCAGATCGCACCTACGGCCCGCCGTTTTTCGGCGTGGATTTCGCCCAGAATCTGGAGATCTATTACCTGGCCGCGGTGTGGACGTTTATCGCCACCGTGTTCATGTACCTGTTCACCCAGACACCTGCCGGTCGCATGGCCAACGCGGTTCGCGACAATCCGGTGCGGGCGGAATTCATCGGCTACAGCGCACGCCGGGTCAGGTTCATCAGTTTTTGCTGTGCCGGATTCTTTGCAGGCGTGGCGGGCGGTCTGTTCGCCCTCAACTATGAAATTCTCACCGAGGAAAATCTCAATGCCGTCACCTCGGGCCGGGTGCTGCTGATGGCCTATATCGGCGGCCTGGGCTACTTCATCGGCCCCATCATTGGCGCCGTGCTGCTGACCCTGATGAACTCACTGCTCAGCAATTACACGGAACTGTGGATGCTGTATCTCGGCATCCTGTTCGTACTGACCGTCATGTTTCTGCCCCGCGGCTTCGCCGGCTTCATCATGATGCACCGCCTGGCCTGGCACCATGGCAAGCTGCCCAGCCTGGCGTTACCCTACCTGCTGACTGGAGTACCTGCCCTGGTTTTCCTGCTGGGGTGCATCGCCATGCTGGAAATGAGCCACAGTGAAGATGCGGAAATGCACTATTTCGGCCTGACCCTCGCCACCAGCGGAGCCGCCAGCTGGCTGCTGGTCGTTGCCGTTACAGCCACCGCCCTTCTTGCCTTGCTGCGCTCACTGCCCCGACTCAACCACGCCTGGAGGGCAGCCAATGCCCCCCGCGGAGAGCAGCCCTGATGACGATCCTTAGTCTCAAGGATGTGCGCAAGAATTTCGGCAACACGGAAATCATCCGGGGCGTTTCCCTGGACATCATGCCCGGGGAAAAGCATGCCATCATCGGCCCCAACGGGGCCGGCAAATCCACACTGTTCCATCTCATCAGCGGACTCTATCAAGTGACATCCGGGACTATCGAGTTCCAGGGCAGGGTAATACACAACCTGCCGCCTTACCAGATTGCCCGCATGGGCCTGGCCCGCAGCTTTCAGGTCACCAATATCTTCCCGTTGCTGAATGTGTTCGAAAACATCCGCTGCGCCCTGCTGTGGAGCAGCGGCTACCGCTACTCGTTCTGGCATCTGCTGGGGCGCCAGGACGACCTCAATCGAAGGGTCACCGAGACCCTGGAAAAGATCGGCCTGCGGGACAAGGCCCATTATCCGGCTGGCGAGCTGGCCTATGCCCAGCAGCGGGCATTGGAACTGGGTATTGCCATCGCCGGCGGCGCCGACCTGATCATGCTGGACGAACCGGTGGCGGGCATGAGCCACACCGAGGCGGAGAATGCCGTGGATCTGATTCGCCGGGTGACGGAGGGCAAGACCCTCATCATGGTGGAACATGACATGAACATCGTGTTCGGCCTGGCGGATCGCATCTCCGTGCTGGTCTACGGCGAGGTGATCGCATCGGATGTGCCCCAGGCCATCCGCGGCAATCCCAGAGTCCAGGAAGCCTATCTGGGTGTGGAGGCCGGCCATGCTTGAAGTCAAGGATCTGCACGCCTATTACGGCAAGAGCCACATCCTTCAGGGGGTGAATTTCCATATCGGTGACGGGGAAATCGTCAGCCTGCTGGGGCGCAACGGGGTGGGACGCTCCACCACGGTGAAGACCATCATGGGCGAGGTGGCGCCGGTCGGATCGATAAAATACCGCGGCCAGGAAATTGCCGGTCTCAGGAGTTTTCAGATTGCCAAACTTGGCATCGGCTACGTGCCGGAAAACCGGGATATATTTCCCACCCTCACGGTGCGCCAGAACCTGCTGCTGGGCATGAAGTCGACCCGCGGCAGCGGTCGCTGGACCATGGACGAAATGTTCCGCATGTTTCCCAATCTCGGGGAGCGGGCGGATGTGCCCGGCGGCGTGCTCAGCGGCGGCGAGCAGCAGATGCTGTGCATGTGCCGGACCCTGATGGGCGACCCCGATCTCATCATGATCGACGAGCCCACCGAAGGGTTGGCACCCAAGCTGGTGGAACAGGTGGGAACCCTGCTGGCGGAAATCGCCCGGCGCGGCGTCTCCATCCTGCTGGTGGAACAGAAACTGTCCATCGCGTTGCGCATTTCCCAGCGCCTCTATGTGATGGGACACGGCAGGATGGTCTATGAAGGCACACCGGACAGCCTGCGGGATGCCGCCGATGTGCGGGCGGAATGGCTGGAAGTCTGAACGGCGGATTCGCTGCGAATCTGTCATATTCCATCGCTAAGCTGAAGCGCTCTTCACAGGAGTATCCCCAATGCACAGATTCCTGATGTCGGCCGTGGCCGGGCTGATATTTCTCGGCAGTACCCCGGCGCATGCCTGGTGGGATTTCGGTCACCGGCTTACCGGTGAGATTGCCTGGGCACAGCTCTCCGATTCCGCCCGCCAACAGCTGTACGACATTCTGCAGGCCCATCCCCGCTATCAGGAGGATTTTACGGCCGCCATGCCGGAGGAAATCCGTCTGGGCTCCCTTTCCCAGCGCCAGAGCTGGCTGCTGGGAAGGGCGGCTTACTGGCCGGATGTGGCCCGCGATCTGCCGGATGAGGAGCGGCGCCGCTATAACCGTTCCAACTGGCACTATATCGACGGCGCATTGATCCGCGATCGCGCCCTGCGCCAGGGCAATACCTACATCGACATCAGCCCGTTCCCGGACGGCATGGCACTGCCGGCCGCGCAGCTTGAGTCCGAAGCGCAGGTGAACAATATTCTGCTGGCCCTGGATTACAACGCCCGGGTATTCACCGATGCGGACAGCAGCCCTGCCGACCGGGCCGTCGCCCTGTGCTGGATACTGCATCTGGGCGGCGACATCCATCAGCCCCTGCACACCGGTACAGCCTTTTCTCGCCTGGCGCTGCAGGACGGCGATGCCGGTGGCAATGGGGTCCCCACCGATGGCGACCTCAATCTGCACGCCCGATGGGACGGTGCCCTGTCAAACCGGGATTTTGCCGCCACCCGGAACGGGCTGTTGGCGGGCATCGAAGATGACCCGTTGCCCGCCGACGCAGTGGACGACTGGTCCCAGTGGATGGCGGAAAGCCGGGATATTCTGCTTGGCGGCGCTGTGTATGACGAGGCGGTGGTCGCCGCAATTCGCCGGGCGGACGCTTCGGGAACGGTAATCCAGCCGGTGACCTTGGACCCGGACTACATTGTCGCCATGGAAGACATCGCGGCTGTCCGTCTCAGTCTGGCGGGAGTGCGCCTGGCCCGCTGGCTCGAACACGCCCTGCAGTGATGTCCATTCAGTGAATGGATTGACCGTCGTGATCTTCGAATAACAGCCGCATCTCCTCGGCGCTGAAGCGGTACTGCCGTCCACAGAATTCGCAATTGATCTCCAGACTCCCCTGCTCCGCCACGATGTCCATGATCTCCGCCTCTCCCAGGGTGAACAGGGCCCGGGCCGTGCGCTCGCGGCTGCAACTGCAGCGGTGTTCCACGCTGCGGGGTGCAAAGAGTTTTACCTGCTGCTGATGGAACAGGCGATACAACAGCACTTCGTTGTCCAGCTCCAGCAACTCGGTGTCCGATACGGTGGAAGCCAGGTGACTGATGGTGTTCCAGGCCTCCAGCCGTGACAGGGGATCGCGGTCCAGCTGGGGCGGCAGCTGCTGGATCAGCAGGCCCGCACAGGCTTCAGCGTCGGCCGCCAGGTGAAACTGGCTCGCCAGTTGCTCGGAGCGTTGAAAGTAATCTTCCAGACAGCCTGCCAGGGTATCCTGTTCCAGCGGCACGATACCCTGATAGGACTCCCCTTCCTCGGGTTCGATAGTGATGGCCAGCACGCCGTTGCGCAGCAGCTCCCGGAAGTGGGTGCCTACGGGAATATCATTGAAGCGGGCTATGCCCCGCACCTGTTGCTCGCTGGTGCACTCCGCCATGATCAAGGGAATCTCACCGTCACTGCGGGCCTGTAGCACCAGACGCCCGGCAAACTTGATGGTGGTGCTGAGCAGTACACTGGCCGCCAGAAACTGCCCCAGCAATTCCTGCACCGCCGGGGGATACGCGTTGTTGGCCATCAGTTGCTGATAACTGTCCTGCAGATTCACCAGCTCACCGCGGATATCGCTCTCGGTGAACATGAATCGCTGGCAACTGTCTGGATGTGGCATGGACTTCCCCTGGGAGCGGCGCACGGCGGGTGAGCACCAGCACCCTTCAGCCGGTTCTGGCCTGCAATGATTGACCGGCCACGTATTCTACAACATTCCCGACCAGCCGCAGACCGACCTGCTGATCCAGGGTCATGATGGACTCGGGGTGGAACTGCACGGCCCACAGGGGCAGGTTCACATGCTCCACAGCCATAACCGTTCCCTGGGCATCAGTGGCGGTGACTCTCAGGCAGTCCGGTATCCGCACCCCATGGAGTGAGTGATAACGGCCGGCCGTGAAGCGGCGGGGCAGGCCCTCGAACAGGCAGCCCGGTCCGGTTTCGATCACCGACGGTTTGCCATGCTGGGGATGTTCCAACAGACCCAGTTCACCTCCGAAGTATTCCACCATGCCCTGCAAACCCAGGCAGACGCCGAACACCGGCAGGCGCTGCTGCATGCACAGAGACAGGGTTGCGGCCATGTCGAAGTCCGCCGGTCGCCCGGGTCCGGGGGACAGCACCACCAGATCGATCGGGGTTGCAGCAGCTTCCCGGGACACCAGCAACTGCCGCGCCTGTGCCGGACGCAGGGTTGTCACCGTCATGCCGCACTGGCGGAAATAGGCAGCCAGGTTGTGTACGAAGGAATCCTGGTGGTCAACCATCAGCAGGTGCAGTCCACGGCCCAGTAGCGCGAGATTTCCCAACAAGGAAGCCGTGGCGGCCTGGGCAGCCTGCAGTGAAGAGGTCCCGCGGATGGCTTCCAGCAGGGCAGACGCCTTCAGGCGTGTTTCCGCTTCCTCGGCCGCCGGGTCGGAGTCGATCAGCAAGGTGGCGCCGGCCCGCACCTGGGCCACTCCGTCCTTGATGCGGATGGTGCGCAGGGTAAGCCCGGTGTTCAGATTACCGTTGAAGCCGATCTGCCCCAGGGCTCCGCCATACCAGTCTCTCGGCGACTTCTCGTGATTCTCGATGAACTGCATGGCGCCATGTTTGGGTGCGCCGGTGACGGTGACCGCCCAGGTATGGGCCAGGAATCCGTCCAGGGCGTCGAACGGCTCGCGCAGTGTGCCGGTGACATGATCGACGGTATGAATGAGCCGTGAGTACATCTCGATCTGGCGCCGCCCCACCACCTGCACGGAGCCGGGCACACAGACCCGGGCCTTGTCGTTGCGATCCACATCCGTACACATGGACAGTTCGGATTCGTCCTTGGCCGAATTCAGGAGAGTACGTATCTGTTGCGCGTCCTCGATGGCATCGGCACCGCGCCGTATGGTGCCGGATATGGGACAGGTCTCGATCTGTTCACCGTCCACCCGCACAAACATTTCCGGCGATGCCGCCACCAGATATTCCTGCTTTCCCAGATTTATCAACGCCCCATAAGGTGCCGGATTGCTCTTTTTCAGGCGGCGGAATACCGCCGAAGGTCTGTCCTTGCAGGGCTCATAAAAAACTTGACCGGGAACCACTTCAAACAGGTTGCCCTGCCGAAACTGCTCCAGGGCCAGTTCCACACTGGCAGCATACTCCCCGGGTTGGTGATCTCCGCTGCGCTGTACCTGGGAGGCAGGCACGAAGGGCTGGGTCTCACCCGTGCGGCGAAAGCCACCGGTGGTCTCGTTGCGAACCTCCGACCCCCAACCCCGGCACACGAAGTCATAGCGCAGCATGATTGCCGATTCGGTTCGGTGATCCGCCACCAGGATCTCATCCGGCAGATAGAGCAGCAGGTCGCGGCTGTCCGCCGCGCGGACATGGCGCCGGGTCACATCCTCGAACTGGAAACCCAGGTCATAGCCAAAGGCGCCATACAACCCCAGATAGGGATCCTGTGCCGAGCGAAAAACCTCCACCAGTCGGCGCAACACCGAGAACACCGAGGGCTGGCGGCTGCGCATTTCTTCACTGGCGGGCTCCCCGCGATTGCATACCGTCAGACGGATGGCGTGGGCATCATGCTCCAGTGAAGCAAGCTCCCCGGCACCAAGCAGGGCATGGTGGATTTCCGGCAACAGCACCTGGCCTCGCCGGTTGAGAGACCGCAGGGTCATCTCCAACCCACGGGCAGAGATTTCCAGCGGGGGATTGCTGAAACCCAGGTCCCAGCGGGTATAGCGCCCCGGATACTCGAAGGAGGACGCCAGCAGCACCCCCTGGTGCTGATCCAGACGGTCCACCAGCTGGTCGATGGCGGTGTGATAGTCCTGCTGGCTGCCGGCGCGCCGCACGGTGATGCCGGCAGCGGTCTGGTATTGCAGATGATTGAGTGTAGGCATGTTCAGTTCCCCAATGACAGTTTCCGGGCCTTGGTACCCGATGTGACCGTTGGCGAACTCAGGATTGCAAACAAAAGGCCGCCGCGCACATCGGGCGGCCAGGAAGGAATCAGTCGATTTTCACTGGGCGGCCCGTTTCAGCGAGCCACCAGAAGTTGAGTTGTGTATTCATAGGGCGGCGATGATGCGTCACCCCTCCCCGGCCTGTCAAGTGCACAGCCGGCAGAGCAATAACAGGATGCAGGCCGGGTTGCCGGGCACTTTGAGGCTGGTCAGGGGGTTTCGGGGTGGGTCAGTTGATGTCCACCGCGTGCTGCTTCAGCAATTCCAGTGGCACGATGTCCAGCGCTTTCTTGTGGGTCCGCATGAGATAGACCCGCGGTGCCATCTTGTGGTTGTAGGCCTCCAGCCAGCGCGCCGCGCACAAACACCAGGTGTCACCCGGTTTTAGCCCGGGGAAACCGTACTGGGGAACCGGAGTGGACAGATCGTTGCCGCGGAAACGGGAATACTGCAGAAAGTCCTGGGTCACCTCCACGCAGACGGTGTGGGAACCCTGGTCGTGGATGCTGGTGTTGCAACAGCCGTCCCGAAAGAAACCGGTGACGGGATCCTCGCCACAGGTCTCCAGGGGCTCATCAAACACATTCACTGATTCATCCATGCTCATGGGTCCTAAAAGCCCTGCAGGTCGGCGTAGCGGTTGCGGTGATAGGCCGCATCACCCAGGCACTGCTGTGCCACCCGGGCACGCTTGATGAAGAAGCCGATATCGAACTCATCGGTCATGCCGATCCCGCCGTGCATCTGGATGCCTTCATTGCTGACGGTGAATAAAACCTCGGACAGCCTGGCCTTGGCCAGGGATGCCAGCAGGGGAACCCGGGCCGGTTCGTGATCCAGGGCATGGAGAGCGGCCCGGACCACGGATTTGCACAACTCGATTTCCGCGTACAGATGGGCCAGCCGGTGCTGCAGGCCCTGAAACGCGCCGATGGGCACACCAAACTGTTCCCGCTGTTTCAGATATTCCACTGTGCGGTCGAACACCTCCTGCACACTGCCCAGCATTTCCGCCGCGAGGCCGATGCGCCCCACGTCCAGCACCTGATCCAGCACGGCCCCGGCCTGCCCCTCGGTACCCAACAAGGCTTCCGCAGGAAGCTTCACAGAGTCGAATTCGATGATTGCCGCATTGCGGCTATCCACCATCCAGGTGCGCTGTCGCCTGATACCCGCGGCCGCGGCATCCACCATGAACAAACTGATACCATCCCGGTCACCCGGATTGCCGGAGGTGCGTGCGGTGACGATCAGGCGGTCGGCGATGTGACCATCCAGCACGAAACACTTGCGTCCCTGCAGTACATAACCGCTGCCATCGGGACGGGCCCGGGTCGCCACATGATAAGGGCTATGATGGGGCAGCTCCTCGCAGGCCAGTGCAAACAGCACTTCGCCGGCCACGATGGCTGGCAGCCATTGCTGTTTCTGAGTCTCATTGCCAGCCAGCCCGATGGCGGTGGACCCAAGCAGCACGGTGGCGATCAACGGAGAACTCAGCAGGCAGCGACCGGACTCCTCCAGCACCAGACCAAGGCCCGTATAGCCGAAGCCGAAACCGCCGTATGTCTCGGCAATGGTCATGCCCGGCCAGCCCAGTGCCACGATCTGCTGCCAGATTGCCTGATCAAAGCCCCTCGCATCCTGGGTATCCCTCAGGCGGCGCAGCACCGTCAGAGGAACATTTTCCCGACAGAAATCCCGGGCGGATTCCTGCACCATCTGCTGTTCTTCAGTGAGTAAAAAAGACATTGGGTTCTCTGCCTCTACTTGCGGCCGATGCTGAGCAGGTCCGGCAGACCCAGAACCCGTTTGGCAATCACGTTGAGCTGCACTTCGGCCGTGCCGCCTTCGATGGAATTGGCCTTGGAACGCAACCATTCCCGGGTAATGGCCAGCTCGTCATCACTGAAGCCCTCGCCTTCCCAGCCCAATGCCTGACTGCCCATGGCGGCCAGCATCAGTTCATAACGCCGTTTGTTCAATTCACAACCGTAATACTTCAGCATCGAGGAGGTGGCATTGGGCCCCTGATTCGACCGGGTCTCCTCTATGGATCGGCGGGAGGTCAGTGCAAAGGCTTCGCTGTCCATTTTGAACAGGGCAATCTGATCCCGCAGCACGGGATCCGAGATGCGGTCGCTGTCGCCCCGGTAATGCATCGCGGCAGCTTCCAGGGTCAGGGCGTTGGCACCACGGTCGATGTTGCCGCCGGCCAGACCAAAGCTGGATATCATGGTGCGCTCGTGCTGCAGCAGGCGCTTGGCGATGGTCCAGCCATCATTGAGGCGACCCACCAGCTGGTTGGCCGGCACCCTGACATCGTCAAAAAACGTCTCGCAGAACGGCGAGGCGCCACTGATCAGGCGGATGGGTTTGGTGGTGACTCCCGGGCTCTGCATGTCGAACAGAATGAAACTGATGCCCTCATGCTTGGAGGCTTCGGCATCGGTCCGCACCAGACAGAATATCCAGTCCGAGAGATTGGCATAGGAGGTCCACACCTTGGAGCCGTTGATCACATAGTTGTCTCCATCGAGGACCGCCCTGGTATTCAGGGCCGCCAGATCGGAACCGGCACCCGGTTCGGAGTAGCCCTGGCACCAACGGATCTCACCGCGCACGATCCGGGGTATGTGCTCCTCCTTCTGGGCATGAGTGCCGTACTCCAGCAGCACCGGACCCAGCATGCTGATGCCGAAGCTGGACAGCGCGGGCCGTGCATTGATGCGCCGCAATTCGTCAGTAAGGATGAGGTTCTGCTCCTTGCTGAGTCCGCCGCCGCCGTATTCCGCCGGCCAGGTGGGGCAGGTCCAGCCGCGCTGCGCCATGCGCTGCAACCACAGCTTGCTGTCGGGATTCTTGAATGTGGCATTGCGCCCGCCCCAGACGATCTCGTCGGTCGCCATGGGTGTGCGCATGGAAGGTGGACAGTTGTCCTCAAGCCAGGCGCGGGTCTCCGCCCGGAAAGCGTCAAGTGATTGCACCATTTATTGCTACCCCGTTTCCACGTGCATCGGTGCAACGCAGTCTAGCACCGGGTAGATGCAATCTCCAGATGAGTCCTCAGTACAGCTCCGGACGCCGGTCACGGAAGAACCCCCAGGCGCTGCGGTGCTTGCGCAGGAAATCCAGATCGAAGGACTGCACCAGCACACCTTCCTCGTCAGCCTCGAAGGACTGCAGCAAATCGCCCCGATGATCGGCGATGAATGACCGCCCGTAGAAGGTCTGGGGCAGCTGGTTGGCCCGCTCCGTGCCGATGCGGTTGGCGGCCACCACCGGCACCACATTGGACACCGCATGGCCCTGCATGGCGCGGCGCCAGGCGTGCATGGTCTGCAGGTTGGGATCGTGGGGCTCGGAACCGATGGCCGTGGGATAAAAAAGGACCTCAGCTCCCTTCAGCATCATTGCCCGGGCGCACTCCGGAAACCATTGATCCCAGCAGATACCCACACCAATGCGCCCGTAGACCGTGTCCCACACTTTGAAACCCGTATCGCCCGGTCGGAAATAAAACTTTTCCTGATAACCGGGGCCGTCGGGGATGTGGCTCTTGCGGTAGACACCCATGATGTCGCCCTGATGATCCAGCACCACCACGCTGTTGTATGTATGGGGGCCGTCGCGTTCAAAAATGGACACCGGGATGACCACCTTCAGCTCGCGGGCCAGGGGTTGCAATCGGGTGACGCAGGGATGACTGCCGGCTGGAAACGCGGTATCGAACCAGCGCTCATCCTGGGTGGTACAGAAATACAATCCCTGGAACAACTCCGACGGCAGGATTACCTGGGCTCCGCGGGATGCCGCCGACCGGATCAGCCCTATGGTCTTCTCAATATTGTCATCCATGCAATCACCATAGGAGGCCTGCAATGCAGCAACGGTAATCATGCGCGAAGACTTGTCGCTCATAGGGCTGGTTCCTGCTGGGTGATACAGTGGAATGAACCTCCGCCGGTAAGCAAGGCATTGGAGCGCACGCCCAGGACCTGGCGATCGGGAAACAGTTGCTGCAACAGGGACACCGCCTCTTCGCTGGAAGCGGTACCATAGACAGGCACCACCACGGCATGGTTGCCGATGATGAAGTTCATGTGGGACGCCGGCATGACCTCGCCGTCCTCCGACAGCACCCGACCTGGCGAGGGAATCGTGCAAACCTGCAGGCCCTGGCTGGCCAGTTCAATGGCAATGCGTTTGTACAAGTCGGCATTGGGATCATCCGCGCCGCTGGCATGCTGGCACACGACCGTATCTGCCCCGATAAACCGGGCCAGGTTGTCCACATGACCGTCGGTATGATCGTTGAGCAGCCCTTCCTGCAGCCACAATACCCTCTTGCACCCGAGAGATTCCTGCAGATGGCGCTCCGCCAGTTCCTGGGTCCAGCCGGGATTGCGATTGGGGTTCAACAGGCACTGGCGGGTGGTGAGCACCCAGCCTTCACCATTGTGCTCCAGCGCGCCACCTTCCAGGATGAATTCATGCTGGATGGCCGGAGTGTCGGCCAGCGCGGCGATCTCATCGCCTATGGCGTCATCATTGGGCAGAGCATATTTGCCACCCCAGCCGTTATTGCGGAATCTGATAGCGGTAAGCTGCCCGTCCACACCGGCAAATATCGGGCCGGTGTCCCTGACCCAGATGTCCCCAAAGGGGGCTGACACGATGCGTGCCACCCCGCCGAGGCTTTCGTTGGCGGTGGTCAGCGCTTCAGCGCCACAGGCAATCACCGTGACCGCCTGGCCCGCCGCCAGGGCGCGCACCATGGCAGCCACCTCAGACCGCGCCTGCTGCAAGTCCTCCTGCCAGAGTTCTACATGGGACGGCCAGGCGGTGAACAGGCGCCGCTGCTCACTCCATTCTGCCGGGACGCGGATACGGGACACGCGGATGGACCCGTCGGTCAATCGAACAACTTGCCGAAATGGCGGCGCTGACGGTTTTTCCAGTGGCCCCGATGCCAGGCATCACTGGCCAGCAACGGCAGTACACTGGTGGCTTCGGCAAACACCATCTGCTCGCGGGCGATATCCACCTTGCCCCAGGAGCAGGCTTCTTTCAGAGTGGAACTGGAACAGGCTCCGTCCCGGGAGTCCGCCACGGTAATCTGCACGGCATATTTGTGCATATCCACTTCCTTGCCGAGGATTTCCGCGCAAACCACGGTGTCCTGGGTGAAATTCTTGGGCACTCCACCGCCGATCATGAGCAGCCCCGTGGTGCCGGCCTTGATCTTGATGTCCGTCAGTTCGCGGAAATCCCGGATGGAATCCATGCTCATGTGCTGCCTGGGATTGCGATCCTGATGCACCACCAGGCCGAAACCTGCACTGGAGTCCGTGAAGGCGGGGCAGAATATCGGCACATCGTGGCGATAGGCGGCCTCGATCAGGGAATTGTGCTTTTTGGCATTCTGGGTACACCAGCGCCCCATCTCCTTGATGAATTCCCGCGACGAATAGGGGCGCGGCTCAAGACCGTCGGCGATCTCCGCGATGGTGTGGTCACAGGCCTGCAACTGCTCCTCGTCGATGAGTGTGTCGTAGATGCGATCGATGTAGAGATTGCGCAGCTCCCGGTCATCCATGAAGGCATTGCCGTGGTAGTGCTTGAAGCCCAGGGCCTCGAAGAAATCCATGTCGACGATGGTGGCGCCGGTGGCCACCACGGCATCCACCATGTTGTATTGCACCAGATCGTGGTACAGCTGCATGCAACCCCCGGCGGAGGTGGAGCCGGCGATGGTGAGAATGATGCTGCAGGACTCATCCGACAACATTTCGTTGAATATTTCCGTGGCGCTGGCCAGATCGCGGGACGTGAAGGACATCTTGTCCATGGCGGCGATGATGGGGCGGGCATCGAAGGACGTGATATCGATGTGCTCCACCGTTTTAGTGAGTAATTTCGCCTTGCGGTCATCCGCGGCCTTGGTTTGTGGATGTGACATCACTTATCTCCTGTCAGGGTGTCAGTCGCCGTTCCGCGGCAACCGGGGTTTCAGAAATTGACCAGTACCTGGCGCCCGCGCACTCTGCCGGCCTTCAGGTCATCCAGCGCCGCAGTCGCTTCCGCCAGCGGTCGCTCATGAATTTCGATGGGGGCTATTTTGCCATCCCGTACCAGGGCCATCAGCTCGCCCATTTCCGCCAGACTTCCCACATAACTGCCCTGGATCGTCCGGGCATTCATGGGCAGGAAGGGAATGGGCAGTGTCAACGAACCGCCAAACAGGCCCACCACCACCAGCTTGCCACCCTTGCGCAGACAGTTTAGCCCGTAATTCACCGTGCTCTCGGAGCCGACGAAATCCAGCACGGCGTAGGCCCCGCCGGTGTGCTTGCGCAGGGTCCTGGCGGTCTGCGGATCGCCGGAATTGTAAACCTGCTGGACACCTAAAGCCTGGGCCGCCTGCAACTTGGCGTCATCAATATCCACCACAATGGGTTGCAGCTTCATGACCGACAGGGCGATCTGGATGGCCATCATGCCCACGCCACCGGCACCCAGCACCACCACATGATCCCCTTCCACCAGCGGCCCCAGCTTCCTGAGGGCGCTGTAGGCGGTCAGCCCGCTGCAGGCATAGGTGGCCGCAAGGGATTCGGCTACATTACCCTTGTCAAACAAGTATCGACTGTGAGGCACCATTACAAGATCGGCGAAGCCACCCGGGCGCACGATGCCGAGCGCACGACCCGGCGTACACAGGTGCTCCTCGCCACGCCGGCAGGATGCACATTCACCACACCCGATCCAGGGGTACACAACCCGGCGATCGCCGGGCCTGGCATCGGTCACGTCCGGACCGACGGCCACCACCTCGCCGAAAATTTCATGACCGAGGGTCAACCCAGGCTGGGCCACATCCAGGGTCTTGCCCTGGCCCAGGTCGAACAGGCCGTCGTGGAGATGAATATCGGAATGGCAGACGCCGCAGGCGCGCATCCTGAGCAGTACTTCCGTGCCGGTGGGTACCGGGTCGGGTCGTTCGACCCTGGACAGCGGCGCGCCGGGCGCGGTGGTCTGGTAGGCGATCATGTCTGCGGTTGCTCCATCATGGTCAGGAATTGTCCCGGGCCCAGTCGGCGAAGGTTTTGCCCTCCTCGGCCAGTTTCTTCAACAGTGGAGCAGGCTTCCAGTATTGTTCACCGTAGAGGTCGCGGAATTCGCAGATGCGTTCGTAGATCTTGCGCAGCCCGATCTGGTCCGCATAGTACATGGGGCCACCCTTTGCGGCCGGAAACGCATAGCCATACACATACACCACATCGATATCGCTGGGGCGCTGGGCAATGCCTTCCTCGAGAATGAGAGCGCCTTCGTTGATCAGGGGATAGAAGCAGCGTTGGAGAATTTCCTCGTCCGTAAACTGACGTTGTTCGATGCCGAGTTTCTGTGCTTCCGATCGAATCAGCGCCTCAACTTCGGGATCGGCGATCCTGGCACGAGTCGATGGATCGTATTTGTAAAAGCCGGCACCGCTCTTCTGGCCCAGACGACCCATTTCCACCAGCAGATCGGGAATGCGATAGCCCTTGGGATCCTTGGGCAGTTCATCCTTGCGGGCCTGACGTGCCTTGTATCCCACATCCAGCCCGGCAAGGTCGCTCATGGCGATCACGCCCATGGCCATGCCGAAGGACTCCAGCGCACCGTCCACCTGGGAGGGTGTGCAGCCGTCCATCAGCAGCATCTGGGCTTCGCGGCCGTAACCGGACAACATGCGGTTGCCGATGAAGCCATAACACACATTGGACATGACGCAGACCTTGCCTATCTTCTTGCCGATCTGCATGGCCGTGGCCAGTGCATCGTCTGCCGTCTTGGCGCCACGTACCACTTCCAGCAGCTTCATCACGTTGGCGGGGCTGAAAAAATGCATGCCCAGTACATCCTGGGGCCGCCGGGTGGCGGTGGCGATGTCATCGATGTTCTGATAGGACGTATTGGAGGCCAGGATGGCGCCTGGTTTGCAGACCGCATCCAGTTTGGCGAACACCTCCTTCTTGATGTCCGGATTCTCGAACACTGCCTCGATGACCAGATCCACGTCCTGCAGGTCCTCGTAGCGGGTGGTGCCGGTGATCAGAGCCAGACGCAGCTCCATTTCCGTGGCATCCATCTTGCCCTTCTGCACGGTGATGGAATAGTTCTTCCTGATGATGGACATGCCACGCTGCATGGCCTCGTCGTTGATCTCCAGCAGGATCACCGGGATGCCCACATTGGCGAAGCACATGGCGATGCCTCCACCCATGGTGCCGCCGCCGATGATGGCCACGGATTTGACGTCGCGCACGGGCGTATCCTTGGGCATGTTTTTGATCTTGGCTGCTTCCCGCTCGGCGAAGAAAATGTGCCGCATGGCCCGCGATTCCGGCGAGCTAACCAGTTCCGCGAATAACTCCCGTTCTCTGGCCAGCCCCTTGTCCATGGGCAGGGTGACGGCGGCTTCCACGCAGGACACGATGCGGTCCGGTGCGATCTGGCCGCGGGCGCGCCTGGCCAGCTGCTTGCGATAATTTTCGAAAAACCCCGGCTCGACGGATGACGGATCGATATTGATGTCTCGAATACGCTTGAGCGGGGCGCCGGAATCGATCAGGTCGCCGACATAGCGCAGGGCGCCGGCCTTGAGATCGCTGTCCGTGATGATCTCGTCGATCAGCCCCATGTCGCTGGCCTCCGTGGCCAATACGGGATTGCCACTGGTGATCATGTCCAGGGCGGCGCTGACACCGGCCACCCGGGGCACACGCTGGGTGCCGCCGGCACCGGGCAGCAGACCCAGTTTGACCTCCGGCAGGCCCACCTTGGCGGACGCCAGGGCACACCGGTAGTGACAGGCAAGGGCGGTTTCGAATCCGCCGCCGAGGGCGGTGCCATGAATGGCGGCCACCACCAGCTTGCGGGAATTTTCCATGGCGGCCAGGACTTCCGGCAGGGACGGATCCTGGGGTGGCTTGCCGAATTCGGTGATATCGGCACCGGCGATGAAGGTACGCCCGTCACAGATGATCAGGATGGCTTCGCTGGCATCGCCCTGGGCGGTCTGCAGACCTTCCTTGAGGCCTTGCCTTACCGGTTGGGACAATGCGTTGACCGGCGGGTTGTTCACGGTGATGACACCGACATTCCCCACCAGTTCATAGGAAACTGCGTTGGACATTGGCTAGGCCCTCTCCTCGGTTTTGATTCTGATTTTCATCCAGCGTCTAATCCAGTCGTTCAATTATTGCCGCCACGCCCTGGCCGATACCGATGCACAGGCTGGCGAGCCCGTAGCGACCACCGCTGCGCTCCAACTGGCGCAGCACCGTCAGGGCGATACGGGCACCGGACGCGCCCAGGGGATGACCGACGGCGATGGCGCCACCGTTGGGGTTGACCCTGGAGTCGGCAAAATCCAGCTCCAGCATGTGCAGACATCCCAGCACCTGGGTGGCAAACGCCTCATTGATTTCGATCACATCCAGGTCCCTGAGGGTGAGGCCGGCTCGTGCCAGCGCCTTGCGTGCGGCGAAGACCGGACCCAGCCCCATGACCCGTGGGGCCACCCCCGCCACGGCGCCGGTCAGGATGCGCGCCCTGGGTCTGGCGCCAAAACGTTCGCCGACCTGGCGATCACCCAGAATCAGGGCAGCCGCACCATCATTGATGCCGGAGGCATTGCCGGCGGTCACCACTCCCCCCTCGAACAAGGGGCGCAGCCCCGCCAGGGCTTCCGCACTGGTGCCCGGTCGGGGGTGCTCGTCGGCATCCACCACCAGGGGCGGCGCCTTGCGGCCCTGGGGCACGCTGACGGGAATGATCTCGCCCTGGAAGAATCCAGCCTGGCGCGCGGCTTCGTATTTGGCCTGGGAGGCAGCGGCAAAACGGTCGCTGTCGGCCCGTGAGATGCCCAGGTCACGGGCGATGTTGTCCGCGGTCTGGGGCATGGTGTCATCCCCAAAGCCCTTGGAGATCAGGGGATTGGTGAAGCGGGCTCCCAGTGTGCTGTCGGCGATCTGCTGACCGCGGTCGAAGGCCGTATGGGCCTTGGAGACAATGAGGGGAGCGCGGCTCATGGACTCCACACCGCCGGCGATGAACAACTGTCCCTCGCCGCATTTTACGGCTCGGGAGGCATCCAGCATGGCGGCCAGTCCCGATCCGCACAGACGATTGACGGTGACCCCCGCCACGCTGTCCGGCAGACCCGCCAGCAAGGCCGCGAAGCGTGCCACGTTGCGGCAGTCCTCTCCGGCCTGATTGGTATTGCCGATCACCACGTCTTCGTAATTGTCTGTGGTGAAGGGATTGCGCTGAACCACTTCCCGGATGACATGGGCCAGCAGGTCATCGGGACGCAGGGCCGACAATGCGCCTGCGTGACGGCCAAATGCTGAGCGGCCACCGTCGTAGATAAATACTTCGGTCTGATTGTTGGTGGGCATCGGATGCTCTGACAGGTTGGTGAGGCCCCGGCTGCGCTTGACGTCCTGCCGGGGCAAAAAGGTGGTCAGTCTAGCACAGGGCTCCCACCGGTGGAATTAAGCCCGGGCCCAGTAAATACGCGAGGTCTGTGGGTCAAGTCGAGCCAGTGTGCTAAGTTACGCCAAGCGCGGCCCAGGAGCAGGACAGGATGATCAGAGACCAGGAAACCTTGAACCAACTCATCGATATGGTGGAGCGGTTCGTACGTGAACGCCTGATTCCCAGCGAGTCCCGGGTGGCGGAGGAATACCGGGTGCCGGACGAGATCATCGAGGAGATGAAAGCCCTGGGCCTGTTCGGCATGACCATTCCCGAGGAATACGGTGGCCTGGGGCTCACCATGGAAGAGGAAATCTACCTGGCCATGACCCTGGGCCAGACCTCACCGGCCTTCCGCTCCATCATGGGCACCAACAACGGCATCGGTTCTGCCGCCGTGGTGTTCGACGGCACCGAGGAGCAGAAGCAGAAATTCCTGCCGAAGTATGCCAGCGGCGAGTGGATCGGCTGCTTCTGCCTCACCGAGCCGGATGTGGGTTCCGACGCCGCCGCCCTGAAGACCACGGCGCGACGCGAAGGGGACCATTACCTCATCAACGGCACCAAGCGCTATATCACCAATGGCCCGGTAGCCGACACCTTCAACGTCATGGCCCGCACCAACCCCGACATCAAGGGCGCGCGGGGGATTTCCGCCTTCATCGTCGAAAAGGGCACGCCCGGCATCACCCTCGGTCCGGTGGACCGGAAGATGGGCCAGGCCGGCTCCCTCACCTGTGATGTGATCTTCGAGGATTGCCCGGTGCCGGCGGAAAACCTCATCGGCAAGGAAGGCGAGGGATTCATCACCGCCATGAAGGTGCTGGATCGCGGGCGTCTGCATATTTCCGGGGTCAGTGTGGGGGTGGCGGAACGGCTGATCCAGGACGCCCTCCTGTTCGCGATCAATCGCAAACAGTTTGGCCAGCCGATTGCCGAGCACCAGCTGATCCAGGCCATGCTGGCGGATTCCAAGACCGAGGCCTATGCGGCCCGTTGCATGGTGCTGGAAACCGCCCGCAAACGGGATCTTGGGGAGAACGTCAGCACCGAGTCATCGGCCTGCAAGCTGTTCGCCACGGAGATGGTGGGGCGGGTGGCTGACAGGGCCGTACAGATTCATGGCGGGGCGGGCTACATCAGCGAGTATGCCGTGGAGCGCTTCTACCGGGATGTGCGGTTGTTCCGTCTGTACGAAGGCACCAGCCAGATTCAGCAGCTCATCATTGCCCGCAACATGATCCGCGAGGCTTCCTAGTCACGACCGGGCCAGCATCAACCTGAGGCCGCTCAATAGTCGTGGGCGCGGTAGAAGCCCTGGGTAGGGATTTCCGGCTTGTACTGCTGGTGACAGCCGTCGCAACTGGCCGCCAGTATTTCCCCGGCGTTGCGTACCGACAGCAGATCCTGGTTGCGGGCTCCCTGCAATGCCAGCAGGGAGGCTTCATTGAACTGCCTCACATACTCCCGCCAATCCGACTGGGCGATCCAGGTGGCATCGTTCTCGCCGGCACCGCCCATGGTGATGGCGCTGGTGGCGGACACCAGCTGAATGGCGTGATGCTCCAGCTCCTGCCAGGTATTGGCCAATAAGGTCTGATCGGGATTGGCGCCGATGTCGAAAACGAACCGGGCGGCATGGTCGATCTGACCCACCATGATCTCGTTGATACTCACATCCGGCACGAACGGGACGTTGACCGCCGGGCGGGACTCCACCGTGGTTTCCACCGGGCCGCAGGCGGTGAGACCGATGATGCCGAACAGCAACACGCCGGTCCTGAAGTCGAGGAATCTGGTTGCCATCAGTGCATACCACCCTTGTTCATTGTTGACCTAAATCAGTAGTTGATTCGAATTGGCGGAACCGGCCGTTCATCGACTTGATAATGAACTGTCCGTCCCAAGATACTAGTGGCGCAAAGCATACACCAAAAGTCTGTTGGTGATGCGCTCCAATCACAGTAATTCACGCACTATTCACGCACCTACAAACAGGAGTGGATCATGAACCTGATACCCAAGAACCAGATTTCGAATTTTGATTCCCTGTTCGACGATTTCTTCACCGGTTTTCCCATGGTGGTTGGCAAGTCCCGGCTCGCCGAAGGCCTCGGTGGCATGCGGGTGGATATCCATGAAAATGACAAGCAGTACGAGATCGTGGCGGATCTGCCCGGCGTCAAGAAAGAAGACATCGCAGTGACCCTGGAGAACAACGTGCTCACCGTGTCCGCCAGCAAGGAGACCGAGTCCGAGGAGAAGAAGCGCGGCAAGGTCATCCGCAGGGAGCGCAGCAGCGGCAGTATTTCCCGTAGTTTCTCCGTCAGCTCCAGAGTCAAACAGGAGGACATTCAGGCCTCCTTCAAGGACGGTGTGTTAAGCATCACCGTACCCAAACTTCCGGAAACGGCAAAGGAAGCCAGCAGCAAAAGGATCAGCATCGGCTGAAGGCTGGCTTCAGCGCCGGTGCCGGTGTTAGGCTGTGGCACCGGCGCCAGCGTGCACCGGTTGCGTCATAAAACAACAACGGGAGTCCGGCATGAAGAACCTGCGTCGCATCATGGTGGTCATCGATCCCACGGTGGAGCGGGACTTTGTCACCGACCGGGTGCGAAACATCATCGACGCGGATCGCCGCGAGCGTGCCCTGACCGGCGGCAGCGGGGATGGCGGCAGCGAACACCCTGCCATCGAGTTGCGGTTTTTTATCAACAGCGCCAACACGCTCAATCAGCAATCCCATGCCTATGAGGGCATGGGCGCCGCTTTCATCGAAAAACAACGTCAGCTGTACGTCGAACACTACAACAAGATTCTGACCGCTCTGCTGGAGGAGTTCACGGCTGCGGACGTGATCGCCTCCAGCGCATTCACCGAAGAGCCCGATCTGTCCGACGCCATCATCCATCAGGTCCGCGAATATCAGCCGGGCCTGGTATTGAAAAGCACCCACCAGCACAGCGTCCTGCAACGCACCCTGATCACCAACACAGACTGGCGCCTGATCCGCAAGTGTCCGGCTCCCCTGCTGCTGGTCAAGCACAGAGACTGGATCGAACACGGCAGTGTGGTGGCTTCGGTCGACCCGTTGCATGCCAAGGCGGAGCAGTCCAGGCTAGACCACGCATTGATTCGAAGTGCCGAGCAGATTGCGGAAAGATTTCACCAGACTGCGCGGGTTTTCCATTGCTACTTCCCGTTCGTCAGCACCATGTTTCCCTCCGCACTGGAAACCCGCGAGCAGACGGAATCCATCCAGCGCCAGCATGAGGAGAAAATGCAGGAGCTGCTGGCTAGTCACCACATCGATCCCAGCCATGTGGAAATGTCGCGAGGCGAGCTGGTCCCGGCACTGATAAATTTCCTGGAAAAGTGCAGCGCCAATGTTCTGGTGATCGGCGCCCTGTCGCGCAACTTCCTGGAACGGGCGATTGTAGGCAGTACGGCGGAAAAGATTCTCGACGATTGCCCCTGCGACATCCTGGTGATCAAACCCTGATATGACCACAACCCCGCAAGCACCGGATTCACCCTTGCGTTCCCGGCTCAACGAAATCATATTCGGCTATGACACCCGGGCGGGCAGGCTGTTCGACCTGGTGCTCATCGTGGCCATCATTATCAGCGTAATAGCCGTAATGCTGGATTCCACTGCCCTGTTTCATACCCGCTATGGCGGATTCCTTTACGGGCTTGAGTGGTTCTTTACCCTGTTGTTCACTGTGGAATACTTCCTGCGGATTTACGCCTCTCCCCGCCCGAGAACCTATATTTT
>JBJOHV010000019.1:0-48490 GCA_046047495.1 Pseudomonadota bacterium
AAAAACCTACATATTGTGGTCATTCCGGCACCTCACTATAGTAGACCCAAGCTGATTTTTCTGCGGGCCCGGACTAGATTGCCGGCTGTCCGCACGACAGTTAAATTCACTTGATAATCGAGGTTTTTAGCATGAAGAGTTTTCCGCAAGTCGGTAAGCGACAGCAGGGTTTCACCCTGATCGAGATCGCCATTGTGCTGGTGATCATTGGTCTGCTGGTGGGAGGCGTGCTGCAGGGTCAG
Organism: Pseudomonadota bacterium; assembly: GCA_046047495.1. Lineage (GTDB taxonomy): Bacteria > Pseudomonadota > Gammaproteobacteria > Pseudomonadales > Pseudohongiellaceae > NORP240. Next base: position 243 of record JBJOHV010000019.1, read on the forward strand.
GAGTTGATCAACAACTCCCGGGTCAAACAGGCCGTCAAGGACATGAACGGCACTGCCGCCGCCGTGTTTGCCTATCAGGACCGTTATGGTCGCATCCCGGGCGATGATGGCCCTGCGGCCACCCTGTCTGCCCGCGGAGCCAGCTGGACCTCCGTGGCGGCCGGTGACGCCGACGGCAACCTGGAAGTGACCACTGCCCAGACCTTTACCGGTGCCGGCGAAGGCGGCCCCTTCTGGCAACAGCTGAAAGCCGCCGGCTTCATCGCCGGCAATCCGGCTGATACCGGCGCCCTGGCGCTGCCTAGCAATCCCTGGGGCGGCCTGCTGGGCGTGACCGCATCCAACATGGGCGGCAACCTGACCGGCAACAAAGTGTGCCTGAGCCAGGTGCCGGGTTCCGCCGCCATTGCCATCGACAACGAACTGGATGACGGCCTGGGTGCCTCCGGACGTTTGCGTGCAACCCTGGGTACCGGTGGCACCAACACGGCGCCGTCCAACGCCACATTGGCAGCAGCGTACTCCGAAGACAACGTCTACACCGTCTGCTACCGCATGTAACTGCGACGGGGACACTGATAATTTAATAACTTAAGACGGATTTCGGTTAGCAGAGGCACGTTAAGTTATTAAGTTATCAGTGTCCCCAAAGACCCCGCCAAGGCGGGGTTTTTTTATGCCTCCGATTTGTGTTGCAGACGGTGACTGAACAGGCTCATGAACAACAACGGCCAGATGCCCACATGGATCATCACATCGGCCGTGTTGAATATGTAATTCCAGTAAGGAATGTGCTGAATGTCGATGAAGTCGATGACACTGCCATGAATGAGGCGGTCGAGGATATTGCTGCCGCCGCCACCGACGATGAAGCCGAAACAGACGTATTCATAGCGCGGCAGGTCCGTCGCCCGGTACAGGTAAACCACCACGCTGGCCAGCAACAACAGGCTGATGGCGGCGAACAGCCAGCCGCGGCCCTGCAGCATGCCGAACACCCCGCCATGATTGCGCACGTGGGTGAAGTGCAGCAGGGTATTGATCTCCACCGTGGCTTGCTCAGGAATGTGCTGGATGACCTGCAGGCCGATGAACTGGGACAGCCCTGCCACCGCCAGGACGACGGCGCCGAACACCAGCAGGTTGGTGAGATTGGAGCGGTTTGCCATGGCCACAGACCTACGGCTGCAGCAGGGTGAGAAATGCCCGCAGCCGCTTGGCATTGGTGCCCACATCGCCGGTGCCGACCCGGGATACGGAGCGGGCATTCACCAGGGTCTGCCCGCCATCGGTTGTGATGCTGATAATCACGTCATCCTTGAAGCGGAACCAGAATGTGGTGTCTGTGGCCTCGATGCGGCCTTCCGCCCGATTCTCGTCCACCAGTTCCCAACCCAGTTCATCCACCGCGGCGAGGGCGCGATCGAACACCTCGGCGGCGGGACGGTCCGTTCGCCAGGGTTGCAGGTCCGGATAGGCTTCCCGTGTCAGGCGGGCAAGTTCGGCAGCGTCCAGCCGGGGTGAATCGCCATAGACCGCCGAATTGGGTGCATCTGCCCGCAACGGCAGAACCGCAACAAACTGGGGCGGGTTCACCGTGTCGGTGGAAATGTCATGGATCGGCGGGTAGCTGCTGCCGGCCGGTGCGGCAAAGCTTTGGGGATAGAAATAGGCGAGGGCGGCGGCGATAGTCGCCACGCCGGCCAGGATGGGCAGACGCTTGTCCAGCCTGACCTGCAGACGGTGCGCAGCCACGGTGGCTGCCACCGTGCACACCAGACATAAGATCGCAATCCAGTCAGCGTGGTTGTTGGCCATTCGCAACATGTCAAAACCGCGCCGGAAGTCCCACATTCCCAGCCAGACACCCAGGGGAGCCAGCAACGCCAGCAGACCGGCCAGCGCACCGGCGGTAATGGCCACCCCCAGTACGGCAAGCAGGCTGATACGAAGACGTTTCTGTTGGGACTCGGTTGCACTGTTCATGGCGGATTCCTTGTTGTTGTCGATGGTATTCACAGATATCTGACGATGTGACCGGAGCCTTGCTCGTCCAGTTCCAGGATGCTGTGGGAACAGTTGTGCATCTGGGGGGGATCCCACAGGCGGTCCAGGGACTTGCCTTCGAAATGGGTCAGGATGGCCTTGATCAGGGCGCCGTGGCTGACCACGGCGATGTCACCCCGGGTCGTATCCTTGCATATCGATTTGAGGGCTGCCACTCCCCGCTGCTGCAGCGCATCGAAAGTTTCCGCCCCTGCCACATGAAACCGGTGGGGTGCCTGCCAGAAATTGTAAAACTGCTCCGGATCATCCCTCTCCAGCTCGGCATAGAGCCGGCCCTCCCAGGGCCCCAGGAAGATTTCGCGAAGGTCATCGCGGTAGTGCATGGGCAAGCCCCGATGGCCGAACGCATGGTCCGCCGTCTGACGGGTGCGGACACTGCTGCTGCAGTACACGGCGGCCAGGGGCAGGGAATCCAGGTTGCCGGCCAGGGCCTGGGCCTGCTGGCGACCCAGGGCATTGAGTTCGGATTCGCTGTGCCCCTGTACTCTGCGCACGGCATTCCAATCCGTCTGTCCATGGCGGATCAGGTGTATACGCAGGTCAGTCATTGCAGGGGAAGTCGCTGAGTGTGCGGCGCACGGCATCCTGCCAGCCGGCGTAATAACGCCGTCGCCAGTCGTCGTCGTGCTTGGGCGAGAATGCCTGATCCAGCTGCCACAATTCGGTAATGGCCGAAAGGGAGGGAAATATACCCGCCTGCAGGCCGGCCAGGTAGGCGGCGCCCAGGGCGGTGGTTTCGATGATCCGGGGTCGGTCCACCCGGCAACCCAGGATGTCGGCCAGGGCCTGCAGCAGAAAGTCATTGGCCACCATGCCGCCGTCCACCCTCAGGCTTTTCAGTGGCGTTCCATCCGCCGCGATGGCCTCGGTCAGATCCCGGGTCTGGTAACACACGGACAACAGGCCGGCGGTCACCAGTTCCTTAATCCCTGTATCGCGGGTTAGGCCGAATATCGCCCCGCGGGCCTGGGCATCCCAATAGGGGGCACCCAGTCCGGTGAAGGCTGGCACCAGGTAAACCGACAGACTGTCACCGGCCTGCTGTGCCAGGGCGCTGGAGTCCGCCGCCGAGCGGATCAGCTGCAGGCCATCCCGCAGCCATTGCATGGTAGCGCCGGCCATGAAGATGCTGCCCTCAACGGCATAGTTTGTGTTGCCGTTGAGACGATAAGCCACGGTGGTGAGCAGGCGGTTGGCAGAGCTCAGGGCCTGTCGTCCGGTATTCATGAGCAGGAAGCAGCCCGTGCCATAGGTGCTCTTGGCCATGCCGGGCTCGAAGCAGCATTGACCGAAGGCGGCGGCCTGCTGATCACCGGCCATGCCCTGTATGGGGATGGCGGCGCCCAGCAGGGCCGGGTCTGTGTGGCCGAAATCGGCCGCGCAGTCCTGGACTGTGGGCAATACGGCGGCGGGAATATCGAATAACTCCAGCAGTTCGGGGTCCCACTGCTGAGCATGGATGTTGAACAGGGCCGTGCGGGAGGCGTTGGTGGCATCGGTGGCGTGGCAGCGACCGCCGGTCAGACGCCACAGCAGGAATGTGTCCACCGTGCCGAACGCCAGCTCCCCGGCCCGGGCCCGCGCCATGGCGCCGGGCACCGAGTGCAGAAGCCAGCGCAATTTGCTGGCGGAGAAATAGGGATCCAGCAACAGCCCGGTCCTGGCGGCCACCAGGGATTCCTTGCCCTGCCGCTTCAGTTCATCACAAAAATCAGCGGTGCGCCGATCCTGCCACACGATGGCATTGTGGAGTGGCTTGCCGGTGGCCCGCTCCCACAGCAGGGTGGTTTCCCGCTGATTGGTTATGCCGATGGTGGTGATCTGGGTGGCGTTCAGTCCGGCCACCTGCAGCGCGCCACGGCAGCTGTCCAGGGTGGTTTGCCAGATGGCCTCCGGATCATGCTCGACCCAGCCATTGGCAGGGAACAGTTGGGGAAACTCCGCCTGGCCACTGCCAAGGGATTGTCCCCGGTCATCAAACACCACGGCGCGACTGGAGGTGGTCCCCTGGTCGATGGCGAGTATGTGACGGCTCATGAAGGTGTCTCCCCCATCCCTGTGGCAGGTGGTGAATTTCTCATACAGATGACGTCTATTCAGAGTGCTTCATCCGCCTGGCAGGTTACAGCCCGGACGGTTTCCGCTAGGATGGCGAACTGATTGTAATGTTGCAACAATCTATGTGATGTAGAGTGGACGGCACCACTGATACAGCCGGGGATGCGAGCCGCGAACATGCAAACTTTCGACCTTCTTGTGATTGGCGGCGGCATCAATGGGACAGGGATCGCAGCCGATGCCGCTGGTCGGGGCCTGTCGGTGGCCCTGTGTGAAAAGGACGATCTGGCTTCCGCCACATCCTCCGCCAGCACCAAGCTCATCCATGGTGGATTGCGCTACCTCGAGACCTACGAATTCGGTCTGGTGCGCAAGGCGCTTAAGGAATCGGAGACCCTGCTGCATCTGGCGCCCCACGTCATTCATCCAATCTGTTTTCACCTGCCCTATGAGAAACACCACCGTCCCTGGCTGCTGATCCGGCTGGGACTGTTCCTCTACAACACCCTGGCCTACCGGCCCAGTTACAAGACTGCCGGTGCGGTCCGCTTTCCCGCCGATTCGCCCCTCGACCCGTCCCTCAGGCACGGCTTTCGCATCTACGACGGCTGGGTGGACGATTCCCGGCTGGTGGTGCTCAACGCCCTGCAGGCGGCGCGCAAATCGGCCCGTATCATGACCCGTACCGAATGCACGGCACTGGCTGCCGGCGCCGATGGCTGGACCGCCACCCTGCTGGATCACGTATCCGGGGAACAGCACACTGTGCAGGCCCGCGCCGTCATCAATGCCACCGGGCCCTGGGTCAGCGACCTGGTCAGCCGGTCCACCGGCCAGCAGCCGGCTCTGGCGGTGCGGCTGGTCAAGGGCAGCCATATCGTGGTGCCCTTGATGCAACCGGGCAACCAGGCGTATCTGCTGCAGAACGAAGACCGCAGGGTGATTTTCGTCATCCCCTATGAGCAGCGCTTCACCCTGATCGGCACCACCGAGGAGGAATTCACGGGTGATCCCGCCGCAGCTGCCATCTCGAATGCAGAAGTCGACTACCTGATCGGCGCAGTCAACAAATATTTCAAAAAGTCCATTGCACGGCATGATGTGGTGCACACCTATTCCGGTGTCAGGCCGCTGATCGACAGCAAACAGGCTCTGGCCCGCAAGGTGTCGCGGGATTACCGGCTGGAGTTTGAGAAAACGCCGCAGCCCCTGTTGTCGGTCTACGGTGGCAAGATCACCACCTATCGCCTGTTAGCCAAGCAGGCGGTGGACAAGCTGGGCAGTTCCCTGCCGGGCATGAAGCGCTCCAGAACCCGCAAGGCCGTGTTGCCTGGCGGGGATTTCAAGATGCGCGAGCAACTGTTTCAGATCATGGCCAGCGCCAACAAATGGATCCGGCCCGACATCATCAAACGCTGGATCCATGCCTACGGAAATCTCGCCTTCGACATCCTGCGCAATACCAATAACATGGCGGACATGGGCATGAACTTCGGCAACGGCCTGTTTCAGCGCGAAGTGGATTACCTCGTGGAGCATGAGTGGGCGCGCAGCGCCGATGACATTCTGTGGCGACGCACCAAGTTGGGACTGCTGTTCAGCACCGAGCAACAGGCCGAGCTGGATCACTATCTGCGCGACAAGGTTGCCAAACAGGACATCAGATCCCGTACCTGGACCAGTTGATCAACAAGGGGAGAAAACCATGAAGAGTCAATCAAGCTTTAACGGAGCATGGGGGCTGCTGACATGCACGGCCCTGGTCCTGGGTATCAGCACGCAGCTGTTTGCACAGGTGCCGGATGCCACCATCAGCGGCCCCATAGAGGCCACGGCGCCCGGCGATCCGTCGCGCAATTTCATCTACAACGCCTCGGCCATCGAGCTGGCTGCAGCCGGCTATGTGGAGGAGGAATATTTCATCGAGGGCACGGCCAACCGTTACACGGCGCCGGAGATGAGCACCGGTGAGATAATCGACAGCGGCCATCCCTACCGTACCCGCTTCCTTGTGCGGCGACCGCCGGCGGCCGGTTTCAACGGCACGGTGGTGATCGAGTGGCTCAATGTCACCGGTGGTACGGACAAGGACATCGACTGGTGGCAGTCCGGTCACCACCTGGTGGCCAATGGCTATGCCTACATTGCCGTGTCAGCGCAACGGGAAGGCATCGAATCCCTCAGGCAGTGGAGTCCGGACCGTTACGGCAGCCTGGATGTCACCCACGCCGGCATGGTGATGGATGATGCGCTTTCCTATGACATTTTGTCCGCAGTGGCCCGGGCGGTGAACCGCAAGGGGGAAACCACCCCGGCCGGCCAGGTGGACATTCTGGCCGGGCTGCAGGCTGACAAGCTGGTGGCTACCGGACATTCCCAGTCCGCCAGCCGGCTGGCCAATTACCTGAACCATGTCCACCCACGGGAGCCGGTATTCGACGGCTTCATCGTGCACGGTGGCGGTGGTCGCATCCGGGATGACCAGGACGTCAGGATCTTCAAGCTGATGGCGGAAACCGACATGCCGCGCCGGGCCGCAGAGCCCCAGCCCGATACGGATTATTTCCGTCAGTGGGAGGTGGCAGGCAGCTCCCACGTGGACATCATTTTCGAACTGGAGTACGCCCGCATGCGTGCCCTGGCCGAAGGCCAGCCCGTCGACAGTGTCCGGGAGCGGGATCCGGGCTGTGATCTGCCGGCCTACAGCCGGGTGCCGTTCCGGGATGTGATGGATGCGGCCTTCGAGCACATGCAGGTGTGGATGCACGAGGGCACGCCGCCGCCCACGGCACAGCCCCTGGCGGTGGCCCGCATGTTGCCGCAGCTGGAATTCAAGCGGGATGAGCATGGCAATATCCTGGGCGGCATCCGCCTGGCGACCCATGCCGTACCCACTGCCACCAATACGGGCATGAACAACGGTGGCAACCGCTTTTGTTTTCTGTACGGCTCCCACGAGCCTTTTTCCGCCGATCTCCTCAGGCAGCTTTATCCGGATCACGCCAGTTATGTGAATGCGGTGCGGTCCGTGGCAGAGCAGAACGCGGCGGATGGCTATATCCTGCCGGAAGCGGCCCGGCGCACCATCGCCGAAGCCGAACAGTCCGCCATAGGACGTTAGACGGGCAATCAGCGCAACAGGGATTGCTGGGAGGATTTCTTGTTGAGCAGGGTGGTCAGGGCGTCGCACATGTGGGCCCAGCTCTGCTTCACCTGCTCGGCATAATGGGCATAGTCACCAGGCAGTTCATGGACCAATTGCAGGCGGGTCTTGCCCTGTTCCTGCAGCAGCGACAGCAGCACGGTGGAATTGTCCCCTCCTTCACCTTCGATGCCCCAGGTGAACTGCAGTTTCTCGGGCCGGCGGATTTCCAGAAAGCGGCCGATGTGATTGATGGTGTGGCCGTCCCGTTGCACCACATAGGAGAACATGCCTCCCACCCGGGGGGTATTCTCCAGGCTGATGATCTCCTCCCTGCGCACCTTGGGCCCGAACATCCAGTTGCCCAGCAGGGTGGGGATGACCCAGGCATCAAAGACCTGTTCCGGGGTCGCCGCGAAGCTGCGCTGCAGGCGAATCTTCACGGCCTTGTCGGCATCTCCCATGATGATCAATCCTCGAAGGCGCCGGACTCTTCCAGACGGGCTCCCGCCAGTACGCCGGACAGGGCGTAGTTGCCTTCGTGGCAGGCGTATTCGAAGATGCGCTCGCTGGTCAGCTGCATGGGAATTTCCCCGCTGAAATCCTGCACGAACGTGTCCGGGTCATGGACCGTGAAGCGGTACTGGATCTTGTCATCCGCCACCCGGGTGAAACGTTCCGTCACCACCATGGCCGGCGAGGAATTGCGGAAGCGTTGTGCGTCATTGAAATTGCGGGTCTCCACCACCAGGGTGTTGCCTTCCCAGCGGCCGATGGAGTCACCCATCCAGGGCTGCATCACACCCGGTAGCGGATCGGCGTCGAGGCGGATGATGCGGGCATCATGCACCATTTCCACCAGGATCATCACGTAGCCGGGAGCCTGCACGATCTGATAATGGTTGTTATACAGGATCGGCAGCATGGGAGGGCCTGAGCTGGAACCGAAGGACAGCAGGCAGCGCTCCGCCAGGGGGCGCAACTCCGGTCCGTCGAAGGCACCAAAGCGTTCCCGCTCGGCCCGCTCCAGGGCCATGCGCTGCTGGGCCTGTTCGGTATAGGCCGGCAGCTGGCCGTCGGGCGGATCGACGATCAGGGAGCTGCGGTACTCGCCGTCATACACGGCCACGTGGGTGCCATCGTCGAACCAGAAATTGTTGTAACTGTCCTGCAGATCGATACGGCCCTTGCTGGGCGGGGCCCGATCGGGGTCGCTGGGAAGATCCTGCTCCTCGCCGAAGGCCGCCACCGACATCTCCAGTTGCCGGGCCTCCTCCGCACTGAGGGACAACCGATTGCCGAATTCCGCGGCTCGGGTTAACGGTGTGATGGTGTTATTGGTCCAGATTCCCTGCAGGTCAGGATCCCCGAACCAGGTGGTGGGTGCCTGGAAACCGGTGGTCTGGGCTGCCACGGCGAAGGACCCGCCGGCCAGACCGATCAGCAGGGAGAGCTGGAGTATTCGGGTATTCAGGGTCGTCATGGCCATACCTCTTTTGAAAGTCAGGATCTGATTGTCAGGGCTTTTGCAGTTTCAACAGGAAGCGGTCGGTGTTGCGGTTCAGCATGGGATCGAATATGGAGCGTCGTTTACTGTCGTTGGGATTGTGCAGCAGGTCGCTGTCCGCCACGATGGTGAAACCGGCCCGCTGGGCGATGTCGATGGCCTGGCTCTTCTGCATGCGATGAAAGCGGCGGTTGTCCGCGTCCGCCAGTCCGGCGTGATCGATCAGCCCGACGATGCCACCGGGTTTCAACAGGGACTTGATCTTGAGCAGCAGTTCCAGGGCCCGATCCGGATTGCCGTTGTAGTAATCATGCAGTATCTGGGCTACCAGCACGGCGTCAAGGGACTCCGGCGCAATCCCGATGTCGTTCATGGACTGCACCAGATGGGTGACATTGGTGAGATTGCCGCGCTGGATCTTCATTTCCAGCGCCTCTCCCTGGGAGATTTCCTGGCGGTCTTCCTCGAAGCGCAGGCCGCGGGGCGTGTTCTGGGCAAAGACCCGGCCCTCCGGGCCCACCGCCTTGGACAAAATGAAGGTGTAATAGCCACCGGCGGCATACACATCCAGCACCGACATGCCGCTTTCTATGCCCAGAAAATCCAGTACCTCAACGGGCTTGCGTGCATCATCACGCACGAAATCCGTCACCTCCCGATCCGGACCGCTGATGGCCTTGCGCAGCGCGTCCTTGTCCAGAGCTGCAGCGGGCGGCAGGCAGGCCGTCAGCAGCAGGACGACGACAAATCTTTTCAATTTCATGGCTTTCTCCCTGGTGCCTTCGGCCCCTTGTGCCCGGCACCTGTCAATCTAACTGCTCAGTCCAATTCCCCGCGCCATCAGTGTCGCCAGCACGGGGATGCACAACAACAATACCAGCTCAGCCCGCAGCAACCACGGGATCAGCGCAGGAACGGCAATCGGTTCAACGGTGGAATTGCGCTGACGCAGGAAGAACACGGTGGGATAGATCGAAACCAATCCCATCAGTACAAACAATCCCAGCTTGGCGTGAAACACCGGATTACCGGAATAGAACTCCGCGGGTTTGCCGACACCCAGCCACAGGATCAGGCCGAACACCAGGACGGCAGCCGCGGCAATACCATACGCCGCGTCCACTCTGGCCAGATTGCGCAGATCCTCCCGGGACAGGGAGCGGCTGATGGCGAGGTTCTCGATCAGCACCGCGCCGGCCAGCACCAGGATGGCAAGCAGGTGCAGATAGCGGAAAACGATATAGGCCATGGCGTGGCTCCAGGACGGGTGCGGTCGGTGGCCGCAGGCAGGTGGCGGAATTGTAGCGAACTTGACAGTGAATCCGCTATCATCCCAGCGCTCAGCCAACCGCCCTGGACCCATAGTAATGAACAAGAATTTCTTTGCGCTGATTGCCGAGCGCACAGCTCCCTTTCCCGACAAGGTCTGTCTCCACTGCGATAATGGCCCGGATTACACCTTTGCCCAGGTGCTGGCGCTGTCTGCGCGTATCTGCAGTTACCTGCGCCAACAGGGCCTGCAACCCGGCGACCGGCTGGTGGTACAGGCGGAGAAGTGCGCCTTCGGTGTAAGCCTGTATCTGGCCTGCCTGCAGGCAGGCATCATCTATATTCCCCTCAATACCGGCTATACGCCGGAGGAAGTGGATTATTTCCTGGGTGATGCCACGCCGGGTCTGTTCGTGTGCGACCCAGCCAGGCTGGCTGGATTCAGCAAGCTCGTGGAGGGACGGGGCATCCGCCTGCAAACCCTGGATCGCAATGGCCAGGGCAGCCTGCCGGACGCGGTGAGCGGACTGTCCGCGGACCCCACCATCGAGCCGCGCAGCGATGACGATGTCGCCGTAATTCTCTACACCTCGGGCACCACCGGGCGCTCCAAGGGCGCCATGCTGACCCATCGCAATCTGGCGAGCAATGCCAGCCATCTGGTGCAGATCTGGGGGTTCACCGATCAGGATGTGCTGTTGCACGCCCTGCCCATTTACCACGTGCACGGCCTGTTCGTGGCCTTGCACTGCGCCTTCCTCAGCGCCGCCACCATGCACTTCCTGCCGGGCTTCGATGCGGACCGCATCATTCACCATCTGCCCGGTTCGACGGTGCTGATGGGTGTGCCCACCTTCTATACACGGCTGCTGAAGCATCCCGGATTTACCCGGGAGGTGTGTGCCAATATGCGCCTGTTCATTTCGGGGTCGGCGCCCCTGCTGGCGGAAACCTTCAACGAGTTCCAGCAGCGTACCGGGCATTTCATTCTGGAACGTTACGGGATGACGGAAACCGGCATGCTGGTGTCCAATCCCCTCGAGGGTGATCGGGTGGCCGGCACAGTGGGCTTTCCCCTGCCGGAGGTGGAAACCCGTATCGTGGACAGCGAAGGTCACCCAGTGGCGGCCGGCGAGGTGGGTGTGCTGGAGGTGCGTGGGCCCAATGTATTCAAGGGCTATTGGCAGATGCCGGAAAAGACCGCCGAGGACATCCGCCCCGACGGTTTCTTCATCACCGGCGATCTGGCCAGCCGCGATGAGGAAGGCCGCATCACCCTGGTGGGCCGTAACAAGGACATGGTGATCTCGGGGGGATTGAACATCTACCCCATCGAGATCGAGACCTGCATCAATGAACTGCCGGGTGTCGGTGAAACCGCCATCATCGGTGTGCCCCATGACGACTTCGGCGAGGGTGTGGTGGCGGTAGTGGTGACCGACAAGACGGCGACAGTCACCGAGCAGCAGATCTATCAGCATCTGGCCGACCGCATCGCCCGCTTCAAGCAACCCAAGAAAATTCTGTTCGTGGACACCCTGCCGCGCAACTCCATGGGCAAGGTGCAAAAGAACCTCTTGCGCGAGCAATACAAAGGGCTGTTTCGCTGAGCGGACACCGGAGACCGGTTATGAATGTGATGCCCCTGATCAGATGCGGGTTGCTGTCGTTGCTGCTGGCCCCGCCGGGTGGCATTGCCGCGCCTGCCGGTGGACTGCCGGCGGCCGACGCCCAGGCGATCGGATTCTCGACGGAACACGCCGCCCTCATCCGGGAACTGCTTGCCTCCGCGGTGGCCGACGGTCAGGTGGCCGGAGTGGTGGCCGGGGTGGCCCGCCATGGCCGCCTGGTCCTGTTGGAGAGTCACGGCTGGCAGGATCGGGAACAGCAGCTGCCCATGACGGACGACGCCATTTTCCAGATCCGTTCCATGAGCAAACCCGTTACCGCCGTGGCGGCCCTGCAGCTGATCGAGCAGGGCAGACTCAGGCTGGACGATCCGGTATCCCGTTATATTCCCCGCTTCGGCTTTCAATTCGTCTTCATCAATCCTGACGAACCCTTTCTCAGTGCCGAGCGCAAACCCAGTCGCCCGATGACCATAGAAGACCTGCTGTTGAATACTGCCGGTCTCAGTCATCGCAACAGCCTGCTGTACCAGCAGCGCCGGGTGCGGGACCGTGCAGATACCCTCGAGGTGTTTGCCAACAAGGTGGCCGGTGTGCCGTTGATCGGCGACCCTGGCGCCCAGTGGGTGTACAGTGAATCCATCTCGGTTCTGGGCAGGGTGGTGGAGGTGGTGTCCGGCCAACCCCTGGATGACTATCTGCAGGACCATGTGTACGGGCCGCTCGGCATGCAGGACACGGCTTTCTTCGTGCCCGCAGAAAAAGTGCAGCGTCTGGTGAAGGTATACCGTCGGGATGGCGACAGCGGTGAGCTGACTGTGGAACCCGAAATGGAAGTGCCCATCACCGAGGATCCGCCCCTGCTGGAAGGCGCGGCCGGTCTGGTCAGCACGGTGCCGGATTACCTGCGTTTCCTGCAAGCCCTGTTGAATCAGGGCGAACTGGACGGGGAACGTATCCTGCAGCCGGCAACCGTGGTGGACATGACCCGCAATCACATCGCTCCCGAGCTGCTGCCCATCGGCACCAATCCGGATTCCCCCATGCTGGACCGCGGCTGGGGTTACGGGCTGGCGGTGGTCATCGATGCGGCCAAAAGCGAGTTTGGCGTCAACGATGGCGAGTTTGGCTGGAATGGGTCCCTGGGCACCTATTCATGGGCGGATCCCGTCACCGGCACGGTGGCGGTGCTGATGTTGCAGATACAGCCAGCCAGCGCCGGCGGCCTGCCAGGGCGCTTCAAAGACCTGGTCCACAACGGCATCATCGAGTGAAGGAGTAAGATCCGTGCGCATCAAAGACTGCAACAACACCGAGGATTTCCGCCGACTGGCCAAAAAAAGACTGCCGGCACCCTTGTTTCATTACATTGACGGTGGTGCCGACGACGAGATCACCTTGCGGCGCAATACCGATGCCTTCAACAAGGTGCGACTGATACCCGATGCCCTGGCAGACCTGTCCGACATGGATCTCAGCACCACGGTGCTGGGCCAGAAGATCGATTGGCCCGTTTTCCTGTCGCCCACCGGCATGACCCGACTGTTCCATCACGACGGTGAGCGCGCCGTCTGTCGTGCTGCCCATGCCGCCGGCACGATGTACAGCCTGTCCACCATTTCCACCGTGAGTATCGAGGACGTTGGAGCCCTGACGCCGGGGCCCAAGTGCTTTCAGGTTTATATTCACAAGGATCGCGGGTTGACCATGGATTTCGTCGCCCGCTGCAAGGCGGCCAATTTTTCAGCCCTGTGCCTGACGGTGGATACCCTGGTGGCGGGCAACCGGGAGCGGGATCTGGTGACCGGCATGGTGATGCCGCCCAAGCTGACCCTTTCCAGCCTGGCCAGTTTTGCCAGCCATCCGGACTGGGCGTGGAACTATCTGACCCATGAGAAATTCCGCCTCGCCAACGTGGCCGGCAAGATCGCCTCCGGTACCGACAAGCTCACCTCCGTGGTGGGTTACATCAACAGCCAGTTCGACCGCTCCATCACCTGGAAGGATGCGCAGAAAGTCATCGAAGCCTGGGGTGGCCCGTTCGCCATCAAGGGCGTGATGTCTGTGGCGGACGCCCGGCGCGCAGTGGAGGTGGGTGCCAGCGCCGTGATGATCTCCAATCATGGCGGGCGGCAACTGGACGGCTCCACGGCCCCATTCGATCAGCTGGGTCCCATCGTGGATGCGGTGGGGGACAAGCTGGAAGTGATTCTGGACGGTGGTGTGCGACGTGGCACCCATGTGCTGAAGGCGCTGGCCATGGGGGCCAAAGCCTGCATGATCGGCCGTGGTTATCTCTATGCCCTGGCGGCCGGCGGCCAGCCGGGGGTGGAGCGGGCACTGAGCCGCCTGCGTCAGGAAGTGGAGCGGGACATGGTGTTGATGGGTTGTTCCCGGGTCGATGAATTGAACCGCAGTAAGTTGCATTTTGGCGACTGAGAGTTGCCAGCCGGTTGACAGGGCCTGACCCCCAAGAAATCCGTTGTATTCCCCACCCCCTTGGACTAGTTTTTCCGGTGCCTGCCCGCGCGGGCATCGCTGCGGCAGCATGGAAAACCGCCCGCTCGGCAGGGAAATTCATCAATTCAAGGAGTGATCCCATGCGTGTACTCACAATGGAAGAAATGCAGGTGGTAAGGGGTGGCAGTTGTGCGGACCTGGAGGGCTTCGGCTGGTCCACGTTCGGCGGTGCCGTGGGCGGTCTGCTCAGGGGTGCGGCCGGCGGTCCCTGGGTGGCGGCTGCCAACGCCATTTACGGTGGCGCGATCTCGGGGGCCATGTATCTCATTTCCCATGACGGGCCCTGTTCATGACCTGAGGAGAGTCCTATGTTGCGGTTAAAACCCTATACAGCGGAGGAATGGGCGGATATCGAACGCCAGGGTTTCGCCAGGTATTACTGGAACTACATCGTCGAAACCTTCGTGGTGGTCATCGCCATCTTTGCCGCCATCAATTTTGTCGTGTATTTCGATCGGCAGACGGAGCTGATGGTGGCGGGCTTCCTGTCGGTACTGGTGTTTGCGCCAACCAGCGGCATTGGCATGTGGTACATGCTCAAGGCCAAATTCCACAAGGCGGGGCGTCAGTCCTAGCCCCGTGCCGTGGCAGACTACCGGGGATGCGGGCTCCTTGCCAATGAGTTGCAAGGAATCCGCTCCCCGGTGTTGTTGCGGCAGTATCGAGGCCGGTCCTGGCTCTCTTGACCGGCCGGCTTCGACCCGGATGAGCAACTGGCTTGTGCCCTAATGAACAGTGCTGCGGTCGATGAAACCATCCCGGTTCGGCATCTGCACTGCCGGCAGGGAGCGGGAATCAAGGACGTGGTCCTCGGCAATGATGCCATTCAGATACAACAGGTAGGCAGTCACCTGGTAGACCTCATCGACGGTCAGTGATTTCGGTGCATCCGCCGGCATGGCCCGGCGCACGTAGTCAAACACGGTGGTGGCATAGGGCCAATAGCTGCCCACGGTGCGGATCGGCGTGCCTTCCGACTGCATGGATCCGCCGACCAGCTGCAGGCTGGGGTTGGCGCCCTCACCATTGCTGCCGTGGCAGGCCTGGCAACGACGCTCATACACTGCCTTGCCCTGCAGGGCCGAGCCGCTACCGGCGGGCAGGCCACTGCCGTCGGACTGCACGATCAAATCCACCTCCGCCAGCTCGGCAGGGTTGATGGGGGCACCCAGACGGGGCTGCTGCGCCAGGCTCTGGCTCACCACCAGGGCACACCCGATGGCCATGGCCAGCAAGGACTTGTTAAGCGTAGACATTGCTGACCTCCCCGGCGCTGTTAACTGCCCAACTCTGAATGCCGTTGAAGTGATAGCGGTTGAAGGTGCCGACCTCGCTCATCCAGGAATCCCGGCTGGGCTGCACATTGCCCCGTTCGTCCGTGGCGCGACTCTGCAGCACCGCAGGCCCGCCCTGCCATTGCCACGGCAGACGGAATCGCACCAGGGCCTTGCGTTTCACATCGGATTGCAGTTCCGCGTCGGCCCAGCTGCGTCCGCCATCAGCGGAGACTTCCACCCTGCGAATACTGCCATGACCCGACCAGGCAATGCCGGAAATCTGGTAGATGCCGGCACCCTTCAACAGCATGTCGCCCGAGGGGGCGGTGATGACGGATTTGCTGCCCATGGGAAAGGTGAACTGCAGGCTCTGGCGATTCGCCAGGGTGTCGGTGTATTTGGAGGTTTCGTCCCTGAACTGGGCCGGCGACTCGGCCAGCTTGATCTGGGTCAGCCATTTGACGCTGACATTGCCCTCCCAGCCGGGCACGAACAGGCGCATGGGATACCCCTGTTCCGGCCGCACCGGTTCGCCGTTCTGGAACAGGGCAACCAGCACATCGTCCAGTGCCTTGCCCAGGGGGATCGAGCGGCCCATGCTGGCGGCATCGGCGCCCACCGCCTGGATCCAGCGCGCACCCTCGGAAATGCCGGCCTCATCCAGCAGCACGGACAACGGAATGCCCGTCCATTCGGCACAGGACACCAGGCCATGGATGGCGCCGGCACTGCCACCGGGGGCCGTGCTGCCGGTCAGTGCGCCGCTGTTGCCTGAGCATTCCAGAAAATGGATGCGGCTGACCATGGGATAACGCAACAGGTCCTCGTAGGCAAATGCCAGGGGTTGCCGTACCAGACCGTTGATCACCAGCCGGTGCTGGGCGGGATCGATGGCCGGCACCCCGGCATGGTGACGTTCGAAATGCAGGCTGTTAGGGGTGATACTGCCCTGCAGCAGTTCCAGGGGTGAACGGGAAGATCCCGAGCCCGGTGAAAGCGCGCCGCTGGGGGGTGCCAGACGGCGGTAATCGGCTGCATGGGGGGAGGGCTGGCCGTAGTCGGATGGGCCCGGACCCGGCATGCGGGACCAGGCCGGCATGCTCAGCCCGGCATTGTCAGCGGCCAGCAGGGGACGTGCCATCAGGGTCCCCATACCGAGGGCACCCAGGCCCAGCAGATGACGCCGATGCAACAGACCGTTGCCGGCCACCCTTTCCAGTTTTTCTTGGTTATTCATGGGAGTGACTCACTGTTTCCGGGATGGGCCTGCAACTTTGCCAATTGCCGGAAGATTAAGCAAGGGTCAGTCTGAGTGGCGTAAAAAGGGATGTGTTACCCTTGCCGCTCTATCGGAGGACTGCCCATGGCCGCACAACAACAAGTGAAGATCAACAGTGGTTTCGGAGCCCGTTCCGAACCGGCGGACATCCTGGCGGGTGTGGATCTGGGGGGTAAAACTGCCCTGGTCACCGGCGGTTACAGTGGTATCGGTCTGGAAACCACCCGGGCCCTGCTGACGGCCGGCGCCCGGGTCCATGTGCCCGTTCGCAACCTGGACAAGGCCCGTCAGACACTCGGCGACCTGGTAGACCAGGTGGAGCTGGGGCAGATGGATCTGTCGGATCTGGACTCGGTGCGCCGTTATGCCCGGGATGTGGCCGCGCAAACCACCCGCCTGGATATCCTGATCAATAACGCCGGCATCATGGCCCCTCCGGAAACCCGCAGCGGCGACGGCTGGGAGAGCCAGTTTGCCGTGAATCATCTGGGCCACTTCGAGCTCACCCGGGCGCTGCTGCCGCTGCTGCTGCGGGCGGGGGGAGCGCGGGTGGTGTGTTTGTCCTCCACCGCTCACCGCCGTTCCGACATCCGCTGGGATGATCTGCATTTCCGGCGCGACCCCTATGACAAATGGATCGCCTACGGGCAGTCGAAGACCGCCAATGCCCTGTTTGCCCTGGGCCTGGACCTCAAATTCCGGGATCAGGGGCTGCGGGCCTTTGCCGTGCATCCCGGCGGCATCCTGACACCCCTGCAGCGTCATCTGCCCCTGGAGGAAATGGTGGCGCTGGGCTGGACCGACAAGGATGGCAACATCAGCGAGCAGGTCAAGGCGCTGTTTAAAACCCCCAGCCAGGGCTGCACCACCACCCTGTGGGCGGCCACCAATCCCCGGTTGCAGAACCTCGGTGGAGTGTATTGCGAGGATTGTGATGTGGCGGAACTGGCGACAGCCGACACGCCGCGCTTTCGTGGAGTGGCTGCCTGGGCGGTTGATGACGACAGCGCCCTACGACTGTGGGACGTCTCCGAGCAGCTGCTGGAATCCGCCCGTTGAGCCGAGCCATCCTGTTGCTGTGGGCTGTGCTGCTGTGCAGCCCACCGGCGTTGAGCCAGCCGCCACCCAGTCTGCAACTGGCGGAAGCCCCCATCCCGGCAGGGCTGCAAACCGTGGAGTTCTTCAGCCCGGCGGTGGCGCGCACCATGAAGTTCGATATCGTGCTGCCGGCATCCTATGACGAGAGTGAGCAGCGTTATCCGGTGGTGTATCTGTTGCACGGTTACATGCAGAACTACACCGTCTGGGGTCGCAATCTGAATGGGGCGTATTACGCGCGGGCACTGGATGATCTCATCCTGGTCATGCCCGATGGAGGCAACACCTGGTTCGTCAATCATGCCGGACAAGACGGCGCGCCTGCGGATAATTGGGAGGACCATCTCATTGAGGATGTCATCGGCTACGTGGACGGCCACTACCGCACGGAGGCGCGTCGCGAAGGGCGGGCCATCGCGGGGCTATCCATGGGGGGCTTCGCGGCGGTGAGTCTTGGTTTACGACACCCCCACATGTTCGTCTCCGTCGGCAGCACCAGCGGCGCCCTCAGCTATGCCCGCGGCGAGGCAGAACGCATTCGCCAGGGCATCCCGTTTCAGCCGCGGCAACGTCCGGCTGACATGCAGGCCCAGATCGCCGCAGCCGATGCGCAGATTTCACGCATCATCGACATACCGGGATTCAGCACTCAGGAGGAGCGCACCCCTTCCCGGGCAGCCTTCAACACCGTGGTGGAGGCTGAAGCCTACGATCCGTTCACCATCATCTATACGGTCCCCAAGAGCCAGCTGCCCCATTTTTATCTGGATGCCGGCACCGAGGATGGCTTGATGGCCGAAGCGCGGGAGTTGTTGGGAATATTGCTGCTGAACAATGTTGCCGTGGATTTCATGCAGGCGCATGGCGCCCACAACTCCGAGTACTGGCGCCGCTCCATCGGGCATATGCTGACTATCCAGAATGAGGTGATGCAGCGCGCCCTGGGTCATCGACCCTGATGCCTCAGGAGGCTGGCGGTGTGGCGGTATCGCCGGATGGTGAAGCCGCCGGGCCGACAGCCACCGGAACCAGTGCCATGCGGGAGGTCACCAGGGCCTTGAGGGTCGAGGACTCGAACTCGCGACGGTACAGCACAAACAGGATGACGGCACAGGCGCTGATGAAAACCCAGGCATTGATGAACCAGCCCAGAGCAGCCAGGGCGAAGTAATAAGCCCGCAGACCAAAATTGTAGCTGTGGGCGGCACGATCCAATACCTTGGCCACGGCATCAAAATTGCGTTCGGCGGTGGTGGCACGGAACTCCCTGGGTTCCTGATAGTAGCGGACTGTGTGGAACGATGACCCGAACAGTATGAAGCAAAAGCCGTACTGCCGGATTGACCAGGTGAAGGTGAAGAACGCGTAGGTAAAAATGATGATGAGCAGCAGCAGTTTTACCTGCACGGTTTGTACGGATACCGCCGACACGAAACTCAGTGACGACAGATTCATGAAGACGTCGCTGGCGGTGCTCAGCACTGTCACCAGGCTGGCCAGGATCAGCAGGGAGGTGGACGCAAAAAAGGATACCTGTTTCTCGAGGCTGGCCAACAGTTCCGCATCAACCTCACTCATGCCATTGGTGCTGAGCTTTGCCACCCATTCCTTGCGGAAGAGGTACAGCACGCTGGACAGGCTGTTGCGCCGGCGGGCCGCCATACGGGCAAAAATGCTGTAGCCTGTCCAGGTGATCACGAACCAGGCAAAGCTGATGAAATCCAGTGTGGTGAAGGTCATTGTACTCAGGTGCTCATGCCATGGCCCGGCTGGCGGCAGCCAACGGGTGCGGGGTGTCAATTGGCGCGGCATTATAACCAATTTCCCCGGCCTTGATCAGTCCAGACCATGAGGATTGCCTGACAGCATGCCTACCGCCCCTCCGCTACTGAGCCTGCGCCGCTTGCACTGCCGGCTGGATGCCCGCCGGCAGCTGGTGGTGGACCGCCTGGACATCCGCCGCGGCGAGCACTGGTGTGTGTTCGGCGGCAATGGTGCCGGCAAGACTCTGCTGGCGACTGTTCTGCAGGGACGATTGCCCGCCTGCCAGTCAGCCCTTACGCTGGCGCCCGGTTTCGAGCCGCGCCGGGATCTGCTGCCGGTATCCTTCGAAGAGCAGCGCCGCCTGTGGGAACAGGACAACCGTCACGACATCAGTGAATACAACGCCAATGCCCAGGATGCAGGCACCATTGTGCTGCAACTCATCCTGCAGGGCAGGGCGTTGGCAGCCGATCTGCAGCCGGAGTTGAATCGGCTGTTGGCGGAATTGCAGATCGCTGACCTCGCCCAACAGGGCATCCGCTTTCTGTCCTCTGGACAGCTGCGCAAGGCCATGCTGGCCCGGGCCCTGTTCGCCCGGCAGCTGGGCCTGGATGCGGTGCTGCTGCTGGACGATCCACTGGAGTCCATCGACCGCGAGTCTCGGGACGCCATACAGCGATTGTTGAAGGGCTGGATGGATGACAGCACCTGCAGTATCCAGTTGTGCCGGCGACGCAGCGAGATTCTGCCCGGCATCACCCATCTGGCCTTGCTGTCAGACCTGCGGGTGGTGCAGCAGGGTCCTCTGGATGAGGTGCTTGCCTCCGCCGCCTGCCGTGAACTGTGGCAGGAGCGGCCGATCCCGCCGGTGGTGCTGCCGCCGACCCCACCCGCCAGCACAGCTGTCACGGAATCCGAACCGTTGATCGAGTTGGTGGATGTCGAGTTGGCCTATGGCGGGAGAGCGGTGTTGTCCGACATCAACTGGCGGCTGGAACGTGGCCGGCACGTGCTGATCGAAGGCCCCAATGGCTGCGGCAAATCGTCATTGCTGGGCCTGATCGATGGGGACAATCACAAGGCCTATGGGCAACGGGTGAGCCTGTTCGGCCGGCGCCGCGGCAGCGGCGAGTCGGTGTGGGACATCAAGCGCTTTTTCGGTGTGGTCTCCAACGAGCTGCATGGCAAATACGTGCGGGGCTGGCGGGTGCTGGACGTGGTGGTGTCAGGCTTTTTCGACTCGGTGGGCCTGTATCAGGACAGCGGTGCCAGTCAGGCCGATGCGGCCCGCGCCTGGCTCAGGGCTTTCGGCATCGATGCGCTGGCCCGTGACTTTTATCACACCTTGTCATTTGGCCAGCAGCGCCTGGTTCTGCTGGCCCGCGCCATGGTGAAGAATCCTGCCGTGCTGATCCTGGATGAGCCCTGCGTGGGGCTGGATGATCACTTCCGTCGTCTCATCCTGGCCGTGGTGGATGGGATCGCCGCCCAGACCAGTACACAGATCATCTATGTGAGTCACACCGTTGGAGAGGCCCCGGACTGCATCAATCAGTGGCTGCGTTTCGTGCCCGGCAGGACAGGAACCCATACCCTTCGGGTCAGCGACGGGTAATGGTGATGTTGGCGTATCCGGCATTATTGCCGTAGAAGCCAAAGGCGTCATTGACGTGCAGGCTGGCCTTGCCGGTGCAGGTGGCACGGTAAAGCCAGGTGCCCTGTTCGGCATCGTAGTCCAGTTCCGTGAAGCCCTTGAGGCTTTCGCCCGGACAATTGTCCTGATACACCATCAATTCAAACCAGCGGTGTGACCGTGAGCGTTTGAGCATGCCATAGAATTCCCTGGGCATGAGGCTGTCGGCAAAGCCGTCCACACCGAGGGATTCACCCCGCTCATTGGTGTCGATGCTGCCGTCGATCCAGTTGCTGAGCAGGCTTATCCCGATGTCGTAGTCCACACCCGCCAGCATGGCCACACCGCTGTCGGCCCGGGAATCACTGGTGAAGAAGCGCAGGGTGGCGGATTCGCCCGGCTGCAGTTCCACGCCGGGATCACCCTCGTACAGATAGGGCAGGCGCAGGTTGTAGGTACAGGCGGACAGAACGGACAGCAACGACAGTAAGGGCAGCAAAGCGACTCGCATGGTGATTCCTTCAGGCAGATTCAGTCGGGGTAAGCGTGAACCTCAATGGTGACATGGTCAAGTCCCAGGGTGGCCGGCAGCCGCGCCTTGTAATAGTCCGGTGATCTGGGCTCACGGGACACCACGGTGATCACTGCGGCATCGGTGGCAGGGCCAACGGACCACAGGTGCAAGTCCACGATTTGGGTGTGTCCTGGCACCTCCAGATACTCTGCGATGGCACGCCGGCGGGCCAGGGGAGCCTGGGCATCCAGCAGGACGCTGCTGGTGCTGCGCAGCAGGCCGAGGGACCAGCGTGCCACCAGAATCGCCCCCACGATGCCCATGACCGGGTCCATCCAGGCGGCACCGAAATACTTGCCCGCCAGCAGGGCCACGATGGCCAGCAGGGAGGTGAGGGCATCGGCCAGTACGTGCAGGTAGGCGGAACGCAGGTTGTGATCCGGGCGGGGAGCGTGATGACCGTGGTGATCATGATCATGATCATGATCGTCATCATGGTCATGGTCATGGTCATGGTCGTGGTCGTGATGGTGATGATGACCATCACCCAGCACCACCACGGAAAACCCATTCACCAGCAGTCCCAGTACCGCCACGGCAATGGCTTGGTCGAAGGCGATGGCCACCGGGTTCAACAGGCGGCTGAGGCTCTCCCAGGCCATGATGGCCGCGAACACCGCCAGCAGCACGGCCCCGGTATAGCCTCCCAGTGTGTTGACCTTGCCGGTACCGAAACTGAAGCGTGCGCTGCTGGCATGCTTGCGGGCATAGATGTAGGCGAACGCCGCGATGCCCAATGCCACGGCGTGGGAACCCATGTGCAGGCCATCCGCGAGCAGGGCCATGGAGCCGAACACCAGGCCGGCCGTGATCTCCAGCACCATCATGGCGGTGGTGAGGCCGATCACCACCAGGGTGCGGGTTTCCCCCGGCTGTTTCCTGTCCTGTCCGAAGGTATGGCTGTGGCGCCAGGCTGCCAGGCGTTCTTCCTGCATGGTTGCATTTACCGCTGGTAATAAAGCGCGAATTTTATATGATCTGGCAACCGGAAACGACGCAAGGAACCCGTCATGAAAACACCGTTTGTCACACTGAGCCTCATAATGACTTTGGGTATGACCATGAACTACAGCCACGGACTCGAGGAACTCGCCGCCGACCTGGCGGCCATCAGCAATTTCCGCCAGTACAGCGAGACCTTCGCCAGCGCCGGGCAGCCTTCCCGGGAGCAGTTTCCCCTGTTGAAGGAGAACGGCTTCGAGCGCATCGTCTATTTGGCCTTCACCAACAATCCCACGGCGGTGGCGGATGAGGACGTGGTGGTGAAGGGCCTTGGCATGGAATATCTCCACGTGCCGGTGGATTTCAACAATCCGCTGCCCAGCGATTTCTACGCCTTTGCCGATGCCATGCGCCGGGGCCAGGACCGCAAGACCCTGTTGCATTGCCAGGTCAATTTCCGCGCCACCGCCTTCAGTTTTCTTTACCGTGTGATCTACGAAGAGGTGCCGGTGGCCCAGGCCAAGGCGGACATGAACACGGTGTGGCAGCCCAACGAGGTGTGGCGGGATTTTATCTTCACGGTGCTGGCGGAGAACGATCTGTCACCCGAGTGCGAGGGATGTGACTGGACACCGCCGCCGCCGCGGCAATAAGCGGACAAAACGAGAGCAGGCAAAAAAAAAGCCCCGCATCGCGGGGCTTTTTTATGGGTGAGGATTACTCGCCGCCCTGGTCTTCGTACTTCCAGTTGTAGAAGCCCATGAACATCTCCTCCCAGCTCTGCTCACCCCAGTACACCGGTGAGTTGGGATCCGGGTTGAAGGCATTCTGTGAGGAATTGTCGAAGGCGCCGGTGGCCACGATGCGGGTGCCGGCCGGTACCTTCACCGGCTCCGCCAGCTCGTGGGTCAGCTGCCAGTTGAAGGAGTAGTTGGGTACCGACAGCAGCAGTTCCTCACTGCCATCCGGATAGACGGCAGTGAAACTCATGCGCTTGCCACGGAAATGCATGTGGGGCATCAGGCTGTGGACATAGGCGTCCTTAGGAATCACGGTGCTGATCTGCATCTCGTGATCCTTGGCCTGTGCCGGAATGCTGATGTCAAAGGCATTGCCGACGCCGCCTGCCATGCGCTCTTCCGGCACGACTCCCTCCGGATAGAAGTAGATGCCGATCTCGGTGGCATCCACCGTCTCCTTGCCGGAGGTGGTGTAGTGCATCTGCAGGCTCAGGCTGGTGCCGGCCTTCAGCAGACCGCCCACGTTCTCCGGATAGAGGCTCACCGTCGTCCCCGGGGCATAACCGGCCACCGAGGCCAGGTCAGGATCGGTGCTGCCACCCAGCAGGGCCCCCACGTTCACATCGGGTCCCAGCAGCTCCAGAATTTCGTTGATATTGGGACGCTGGCCGGAAGCCGCCGCGGCAAAGATCTTGGTGCGCACTTCCTGGGCCCGTTCGGCGGGCAGTTGATTGATTAATTCCATGATCACCTGGCCGGGGTCCGGTGCGCCTTCCGGCGGTACCACGGTGGTGATGATATGGTGCAGCACGGTGGGATCACCGGGCACCACTTCGCTGCCGCGCACCCACACGTCCCGATCCAGGCCCAGATCCACCGGGATGTCCCGGTAGTCTATGATGCCGGTGGCGGGGATCGTCTGGGGCGGCACCTTGACGATCAGGTCGGGTTCACCCAGGGTCCACTTGGTATCCGGCCAGGTCAGCTGGGCCAGGGGATCCACATCGCCGTCCACCGGGGAGCCGGCGTCGACCCAGTGCACCAGGGTCTGCATCTCGGCATCGGACAGATTCATCTCATTCTTGATTCGGTGACCCACCTTGTTGTCGATCTGACCCGGCGGCATGCGCTTGGTCATCACCACTTCCTTGATCATGGGGGACCAGCCTTGCGCAGCCATGGAGCTGTCCAGGGCGAAGGGGGCAATGCCGCCGGCGCGATGGCAGGTGGCGCAGTTCTCGGCGATGACCGGCGCCACATCCCGGCTGTAGGACGGTGCCTGCTGCTGGTGCTGGGCCAGGGCAGGAAAGCTTATGGCCGTGCCGGTGGCAGTAGAGTTGACGGCAACGTCCGTGCCGGCCAGGAACTGGCCCAGGGCAGTGTCGAGACTTTCCGCACTGCCGCGATAGACCACTTCAAAGGATTTGGGATTGTAGATGACGGTTTCACCGATGTGCTTGAGCCCCAGGGACTCGGTCACCAGCTGGGCATCGTCCATCAGAACCGGCAGCTCGGCGCCAAGGGCAGCCAGGTCGGCCTGGACGGCGGCACGATCGCTGGTCTGGCCGGGGTTGATCAACAGGAAGGTCACCCCTTGATGGCGCTGGGCCAGGTCCTGGAAGCCGGGCAGGGCGGCTTTGACTTCGGCGGCCCCATTGGCCTGTACCATCAACACCACGGCCTCCTGGTCGTCGTACCAGGCCATGTGGTGGAAGGCGCCTTGATGGTCGATAAGGGCGAAGTCGCCGACTCGCTCCGCTGCCAGCGCACTGGTGGCGGGGACGGTCAAGACGAGACTAACAGCCAAACGGGTTAATCGATTCACGGGTGTTCCCCTCTCGCGGTTGGTTTGCAGGACAGTGTGTAGAACCTACACAAATTGCCGGACATCATACCCTTCTCTGGCGGGCAGCACCGCAGGCGGGAAATTTTTTTTTCAGTTACTGATTATTTGATTCCCACGCTTATCTGCATACAATGCCATTTTGTTGCAGTTTTCAGGATGTTTGCCATGGCAAAACCACGAACTTCCACCATTGCCCTGCCGCTTCCCGGTGCTCTCAATGGCGCCTTGCACATTCATACCGAGACCCCCGCAGGCCCGGCCCGGTGACATCCCCCATTGCCAGGGCAGCTCTCATTGTCTGCAGCTGCCTGCCCATGTTTGGTCTGGCCCAGACTGCAGCCTGGTACGGCATCGACCTGCCCCCGGCCTTCGCACCCCACGATGTGCCGGCCATTATCGGCAGTCGCGGGCCGCAACCTGCCCGGGTGCCTGTCGGCGAAGAAGACTATCCGGAGTTGCGAGGTGAGCGAATCCAGGCCGATTTGGCCGAAATCGTGGCGATTTCCCGTCGCAGTCTGGCCAGCCGGGAGCTGAACAGCGACCAGGTCTGGGGCCGGGTCAGCGGATTCGGTTCCGGCCGGCAAGCCGTGGAATGGGCTGCCCGGCAATTCCGCGCGGCGGGGATCGACGATGTGCGCCTGCAGACCTTCAGTCAGGACGGGGACAGCAGTCTGTGGTTACCGGAGTCCTGGGAGGTGCGGTTGCTGGCCGACCCCCTGTTCGGGGCCGGCAGCGAGGATGTGGTTCTGGGTACAGCCGTGGCCCTGGCACCCTCCGAGATTGCCGGTGGCAGCCTGACGGCGCCTTTGGTGTTCGTGGGTACCGGCAGTGCAGCCCAGCTGATGAATACCGATGTGCGGGGCAAGATCGCCGTTCAGCAGGTTACTCCCCAGGCCCATCTGGTGTTCGAGCGGGACACGGTAGTGCCCCGCGCCCGGGACATCATGGCAGCCGGTGCGGTGGCCGTCATCAATATCATCGATCTGCCGGGCAATGAGATGGCCAGGGACATGTCCAATTGTGGCGGGCCCTGTTTCAACATCGGTGGCCGCGACGGCCTGTTTCTCGCCGCCGTCATGGATGAGGCGGCCCGCAATGGGGCCGCTGACCTCTTACGCATGAGCCTCAGCCTGCAGGCTCGTGTACACGGCAATCTGCAGGCCAGCAACGCGGTGGCCGTGATTCCCGGTCAGTCCCCGGAGGTGGTGGTGTTGAATGCCCACGCCGATGCCTGGTTCGACGGTGCCGGCGATAACGGCGATGGTCTGGCCGTGTTGGTGTCCCTGGCGCGGCATTTCGCCCGACCCGATGTCAGCCTGCAGCGCACCCTGGTGCTGGTGGCCAGTGCCGGTCACCATACGCCGGGGCTGAACGGGCCGGCCAATGCGGTGGCCATGAATCCCGATCTGTTCGGTAACGCCCTGTTGATCGTCAATCTGGAGCACGTGGCACAACGCAATCTGGTGCCGGCCCGCAGTGAATATGCAGATGGTTATCGGGAGTATGTCGCCGATGCCGGCGAGGCGCCCATCGTTGCCGGCATCACCAACAGCGCCCCGTTCCTGGAGAATCTGTTCGATCTGGGTGTGCAGCGCTACGGCACCAATTTCGTGTCCGGTCCCTCCACCATGGCCAGCGGCGAAGGGGGTGGATACCGTGCCGCCGGTGTGCCCATCGTTACCACCATGCAGGCACCACCGCTGTACCATACCAGCGGTGAAGTGCTGGAGGTGATTTCCACGCCGGGTCTCGAGCGCATGGCACGTTTCATGGCGTATTTCGTCAAGCAGGTGGATCAGGCGGCGCCGGCTCTACTGTCGCCCTGATCCGGCATTGATCCACCTGCGCCATCACCACGTAACCCCTGTTTTGAAATTTTTCTGGAGAACGTCACCTTGAACAAGGCAGTCCTGTTGCTGAATCTCGGCACACCGGCGGAACCCACGGCCAAAGGGCTGCGGCAATTCTACAAATACTTCTTTGCGGACCCGTTCGTGTTTGACATTCCCGCTGTGGGTCGCTGGCTGCTGCGCAATCTGATCATTCTGCCGTTCCGCGCGCCCAAGACTGCGAAGCAGTATGAAAAAATCTGGATGGAGGGCGGTTCTCCCCTCAAGGTGTATACGGAACGAATGCGCGACTCATTGGAACAGGCCCTGGCGGATCAGGACGTGCCGGTGCTGATCGGCATGGCCTACAGTGCGCCGTTCATACATGAGGCCATGGACGAACTGCGGAGCAGGGGAGTGACCGATATCGTGGTACTGCCCCTGTTTCCCCAGTACTCCACCGCCACCACCGCCTCGGTGTTTCACGCCGTCCGCAAGGCGGCAGCGAAATGGCCGGTAGCGCCGAATCTCACTTTTATCGATGACCTGTTCGAGGAGCCGGCGTTCATTCGTGCCTGGGCCGTGCAGATCAGCCGGCAACTGCCCCAGCGGGAACCCCTCTCCAGGGTGGAACACGTCATTTTCAGCTATCACGGCCTGCCGGAGCGCAATCTGCGCAAGGCAGACCAGCATGATGTGTGCCGTTTCGGTGTCTGCTGCGCCTCCATCACCGACAAGAACCGCTATTGCTACCGCGCCCAGTGCATGGCCACTACACGCGGCATCGTGTCTGCCCTGGGCTGGCCCGATGATTTCTACTCGGTCGCCTTTCAGTCCCGCTTCGGCAAGGAGCCGTGGATTCAACCCTATCTGGACGAGCACATCGAACAGCTGGCCAAAAATGGCATCAAGCGCATAGCGGTGGCCACACCATCGTTCGTCTCCGATTGCCTGGAAACCATCCATGAGATCGGCATCGAGTATGCGGAACAGTTTGTGGAAGCCGGCGGCGAAGAGCTGCAGTTGATTCCGAATCTCAACGATGAGCCGTTCTGGTTCAATGCCGTGGCGGATATCGTGCGGCCCCGTCTGGCTGCGATCCCGGTGAAGGCCGCGGATTGAGGATCAGGCTGCCGCGCTGCTGCGCAGTTCGTAGCAGGGCCGGTAGCGCTCGGCGCTGATCTTCATGCGGCCACTGGACACAAAATGCTTTAACAGTGTGTCTATGGCGCTGATCAACGTGGGGTCACCGCGCAGCTGAAACGGACCCCGCTGCTCGATCTGGCGGATGCCGAAAGCCTTCACATTGCCGGCCACGATACCCGAGAACGCCCGCCGCAACTGGGCCAGCAGTTCCGCCTTGGGCAACGCCGGATCGAGATCCAATGCGGCCATGTTTTCATGTGTGGTGACGAACGGCCACTGCATGGCTTCCGGCACATGCAATTCCCAGTTGAAGGCGTAGGACTCGTGGGTGCGCCGCCGCTGGGCGATGACCTGGTTGAGATTGCGCAGGGTAAGCTGTGCCACCCGTTCCGGATTGCCGATGATGATCTCGTAATGCCTTGCCACGTCATCGCCCAGGGTGCCGCGCAGAAATTCGTCGAGGGAGCGGAAATAGCTTTCGCCACTGGCCGGTGCGGTAAAGATCACCGGCAGCGGAATCTCCTGGTTGCGTTCCTGCATGAGCAGACCCAGCAGATAAAGAATCTCCTCGATGGTGCCCACCCCGCCCGGGAATACGATGATGCTGTGGGCCAGACGTACGAACGCCTCCAGGCGCTTTTCGATGTCCGGCAGGATCACCAGTTCGTTCACCGTGGGATTCGGGGATTCCGAGGCGATGATTCCCGGTTCGGAAATGCCTATGTAGCGGCCGGTTGTCACTTTTTGCTTGGCGTGGCCGATCATGGCACCTTTCATCGGCCCCTTCATTGCGCCAATGCCGCAGCCGGTGGCGATATCCAGCCCCCGCAGCCCCAGTTCATAACCGACTTCCTTGGAATAGTCATACTCAACCCGGCTGATGGAATGGCCGCCCCAACACACCACCAGATTGGGGGCGCGGTTGGGTTTGACGACACCGGCATTGCGCAGGATGCGGAACACGGCATCGGTGATGCCCTCACCGGTGCTGATGTCGAAGCCCCCGGCGCGGTTGATCTTGTCCTGTGTATAGACGATGTCCCGCAGGGCGGAAAACAGATGTTCCTGGATGCCGCGAATGATCTTGCCGTCGACAAAAGCCGAGGCCGGAGCATTCTGCACCCTTAATTTTATGCCGCGGGATTCAGGCACGATCTCCACTCGGAAGTCGGCGAACATCTTCAGCATCTCGGTGGCATCGTCCATCTCGTTACCGGTATTGAGAACGGCCAGGGCGCAATCACGGAACGTCTGGAACACATCCTGATTGGTCTCCATGGCGGCCGCGATTTCCCGGTGTGACAGCAGGTTGAGACTGGTGGAGGGGCGAACGATGCACTCTTTGATCTTGTCCATAAGAAACCTGTTTTCAGTACGGCCCGCAAACAATAGCAAATTCTGATGTACATCAATACAGCAGGACGCGGGGCTATTAATCTGACCGGGTCAAAAGTCAATTCAAAGGGAGATCAAACCATGGCACATACCACTCAAGAACGTGACGCCAAATTGTTGCCGGTCGCGGTAGCCATTTTTGCCTGTTATGTCTGCATCGTGGTGGGCGGTTACCTGGTGGCCCAGCTGTTCTGACAGTACCGATGGCCGGCGCCGCCGGCCGCCAGCAGATGAATGTGCCGGGTGAATGATCCGGCCATAAAAAAAGGGCAGCTACGCAAATAGCTGCCCTTTCTTTTGCCGACGGATCAGGCGGCGATGGCGCGCCGAACCAGATTTTGCATCAGGGGTACCTTGAAGCCATTATGGGCCAGGACCCTGGCACCCTCAGTGGCCATGGCGGCCACTGACTGGGCAGTGGCTTCGCTCTTGGCCTGGCCGCGGATGGCATCTTCCACATTGCGAACCCGTCGTGGAGTGGCCTGTACTGCGCCGCACACGATGCGGGAGTCCTCGATGGTGCTGCCGTTGAGCCTGAAGGCGGCGGCGACATTCACCAGGGAGAAGTCCCACACATTGCGGTCAGCCACTTTCTCGAAATAGAACGTGGCATTGGCCCAGGCGGCCGGTATGCGGACGGCGGTGAGGATATCACCCGGTCGCAGCACGGTTGTGTTCTCGATATCCCGGGCAGGACCCACGAAGTACTCCTCCGCCGGCACCAGTCGTTCGCCGCGGACGTTGCGAATAACCATGACCGCGTCCAGGGCCACCAGGGCGGGAGCTGTATCGGACGCACTGGCGGCCACGCAACGGCTGCCTTCGAACAGGGCATGCTCGCGGTTCATGCCCTGGGGCGTGTCCGCGTAACACAGGTTGCCACCGGCCCGATAGCAGGACAGGCCGCGGCGGTAATACCAGCAGCGCACATCCTGGGACACATTGCCCCCCAGGGTGCCGATGTTGCGGATCTGTGGACTGGCGACCACCTTGGCGGCATCGG
Organism: Pseudomonadota bacterium; assembly: GCA_046047495.1. Lineage (GTDB taxonomy): Bacteria > Pseudomonadota > Gammaproteobacteria > Pseudomonadales > Pseudohongiellaceae > NORP240. The sequence continues at coordinate 30,960 of JBJOHV010000019.1, forward strand.
CCAGCAGGCCGTAGCGCTGCCGGATGAGGGCGTTCTCCGCCACCTCCGTCAGGGTCGTCAGCGCACCGATCTCGATACCGTCAGCGGTTTCCCGGATGCCCCGCAGGGCCTCGATGCCGCTGAGATCGATGAGGGCGTCGGCGGACTTGGCGCGGTCTTTCAACCAGCCGTAAGTGTCCTGCCCACCTCCCACCAACCAGCCCCTTTCTGCCAGACGGTCAGCAAGCGCAAGAGCGTCCTCTACCTGCACAGGCTGGTAGAGCTCCATATTTGGCATAACGTCATGTGATGGCATAGTTAACCTCAGAAAGTGTTGGTTTTCAGTGACTTGGTGCTGTAGGTGTTACCAGCCAAGTGATTCACGATCATGTCCGCGGTGATGGGCTGCGAATTGAACAGGTAGCCATCGAGGGCATCGGAGATCGCGCTGGCCAGAGCGGCGGCGGCCGCACCCTGAGTGGGTTCGCCGATACCGCGGGCGCCCACCGGGTTGTCCGGGTCGGGGATCCCAACGGCACCGGTCTTGGTCACGGTGGGAACATCCAGGTAGGTCGGCGGTTTGCTCTGGTAGAGGCCCACGTTGGCCGGCAGACCGTTCTGGGGGTCATAGACATGACGCTCCAGAGCCGTCATGCCGAAGCCCCACACGGCACCGCCACGCATGGCATTGTCGAAGTTCTTGGGGTGTACGATGACACCGCAATCCGCCACGGCCGCATAATCCAGAATGGCGTATTTGCCGGTGTCCATGTCCATTTCGATCTCGCAGAAGCCCACCAGGATACCCGGCGGCTGGGCGCGACCGCCCAGGTTGTCCCTGGATACACCGATCAGCCCGCTGCCCTGCAGACCTTGCACGGCCAGCTGGGTGAGGGGGTTGATGTCTTCCGGATACTCCATGCCGCTGTACTTGCCACCCATTTCAATGGCTTTCTGGGCAGCTTCGGCATAGGTCATGCCAACATTGGAGTCTGCAGTCCTGAAGACCCGCTCACCACCGATGTCATAGTCCTCGGGAGCACCACCCAGTTCGGCAGCGGCGATCTCCTTCAGTTTGGTGATGGCATCCTGGGCCGCCACCCAGTTGGTACGGGTGTGGGTGAAGATGGTGTTGCTGCCACCCTGACCGGAGCTGTGGGGCAGGTGGGCATCGGTGCGGCCGCGTTCGATGACGCAGTTTTCCCAGGGCACCTGCAGAGCCTCTGCGGCGGCACGACAGGTGCCGGCATAGGAGTAGGTGCCCAGGTTGCCCACACCACTGTGGATGTGCAGCCTGCCGTCCGGTGCAATGCGCACCAGGCCGTCATAGCCGCGACTGCCGGCGCCGTGATAGCCGATGCCCACACCCACGCCGCGCACCTTGCTGCCATTGCGCTTCGGTTGATTGAGCTTGGCGTTCCAGCCGAACAGTTCAGAGCCCTGCTGCAGGGCCAGTGCCACGTTGGCGTCGGTGATGGGGCTGCGATCGCCACCCTGGAAGCCGTTGCGGTCGGCGGCGTTGCGTTGCCGGAAGGCTACCCGGTCCATGTTGATCTGACGGGCTGCCTTGTCCATGATCGGCGCCAGCACCGCCGCCATTTCATTCTGGCCGGGGCCGCGCTGGGCACCGCGGGGCGTGGTGTTGGTGTACACCTCGATGCCGCGATAACGCATGTTTTCCGGCTGGTAGGCCACGGTGACGTGACCGGCGGAGGAATTGCCGCTGCCGCCGCCGTTGGCGCCGGCGTCATTGACGATCACCAGGTCGACGGCGGAGACCTTGCCGTCCGCCTTCACGCCCACCTTGATCCAGCCCTGCATCCCGGAACGGGCGGAGCCGATGTAAAACTCCTGTTCGCGGGTAATGCGCAGTTGCACCGGACGGTTCAGCATGCGGGAGAAGTTGCCGGTGATGGCCATGAACGGATAGGGGCCGATCTTGGAACCGAAGCCGCCACCGGTGGCCTCGTTGATGAAGATCAGGTCCGCCAGATCGATGTTGAGCATGCGGGCCAGGCCGGCATTGGCGGCACTCTGGCTCTGCAGAGAACCATGGAAGTAGCACTTGCCGTTTTCCCAGTAGGCCATGCAGGTGCGTGATTCCAGGGAGTGGTGGGGGTAGCCGATGGTGACGAAGGGCTCTTCCACGATGGCGGCCGCCTGGGCGAAGCCGGCGTCGATATCGCCATAGGTCCATTCGGTGGTGAAACGGCCACCGGCCGGATCGCGGCCGCTGCGGAAGGCGTCGATGGCCGACTGGGGCCATTTCACGTCCTGGATTTCCGCACCAATGATGGGGGAGCCTTCGGGTCCTTCCTCCTGGGTGCGCACCAGGGCATTGCCTTCCGGATAGGCGGTGGCGCCGCCGGGTGTCAGGCTGTCCAGGGGATCCACCACGAAGGGGCGGCGCTCGTACTCGACCCGGATGCGCTGGATGGCGCTTTCCGCGATTTCCTCATTGATGGCCGCCACCGCCAGAATGGGTTGACCCACATAGGTGACGTATTCCGATGCCAGGGCCGGATTACCGGGGGGCGGTACCGGTGGCAGATCGTCGGCGGTGAAGATGCCGACCACACCGTCCATGCGCAGGGCTGCAGAGGCATCGATGCTCACCACCCGGCCTGCCGGCATGGGGCTGGTGAGCAGGCGGGCGAAGACCATGCCTTCACGCTTGTGGTCTTCTGCGTATTTGATCTCGCCGGTGACCTTGCCCGGTACGTCCGGCGGGGTGAAATCTACTCCGATGTGTGTAGTCATGATAATTGCCCCGAGGCGCGCATGACGCCGTTCAGATAGTGTTCATAGGCTCCACAGCGGCACAGGTTGCCGGACATGGCCTGCAGTGCCTGTTCACGGGTGGGACGCGGATTGCTGGCCAGCAGGGCCACGGCGGACATCACCTGGCCGGGAGTGCAGAAACCACACTGGGGTGCGTTCTCGGCGACGAAGGCCGCCTGCACCGGGTGCAGGGTGCCATCGGCGGCCTTGATGCCCTCGATGGTGGTCACTGCCTTGTTCTTGACGTTGTGGGTCAGCACGGAGCAGGCGTAGTTGGGTACGCCGTCGATGTGCACCGTACAGGCCCCGCATTCACCGCGGTTGCAACCGATCTTGGTACCGGTGAGGTCCAGTTTGTAGCGCAAGGTGTAAGCCAGGGTCTCCTGGGGCAATACGTCTACTGGTCTGCTGCGTCCGTTGATATTCAGTGTTATCAAGCGTTCGGCGGCGGAATTCCCTGACTGGGCATTCGCGAGGTAAATTCCTGCGCCGGTGGATGCCGCGGCGCCGGAGAATATTACCCCCTTGATAAAACGTCTGCGTGTGAGTTTCGGGTTCACTGACATGGCTCCGTTTCGTTGTTAAAGGGGAGGTGTGTCTTCTGGTTTTCTTTACGTGCGGATCGTTCGATCCGAACTGAGAATGCACACTTCTTCAAGCTGATGTGGTTCAACCACAGCTTCGGGCGAGGCTACGATTTTTCCGCCTGAAAAGCAACCGGAACCACCTGAATTGGCCGGGGTTTTGGCAGGAAATTCACGGGCGGGCGGAAGTTGCCGCCGGCAAACTTTACAGAGTGTTACAACCGGCCTTGGATGAGAAAAATTCCTATTTCTGCGCCAGCAGTTTCTTGATGTAACGACCGGTGTGGGAGGCCTTGTTGCGGGCCACCTGCTCCGGTGTGCCCTCGGCGATGATGGCGCCGCCTTCGCTGCCACCCTCCGGGCCCAGGTCCACGATCCAGTCGGCGGTCTTGATGACGTCGAGATTGTGTTCGATCACCACGATGGTATTGCCCTGGTCGCGCAGGTGGTGCAATACCGCCAGCAACTGGCGCACATCATGAAAATGCAGTCCGGTGGTGGGTTCATCCAGGATGTAGAGGGTCTTGCCGGTGTCCCGCTTGGACAGCTCCCGGGACAGCTTGACCCGCTGGGCTTCGCCGCCGGACAGGGTGGTGGCCGCCTGGCCCAGGCAGACATAGGACAGACCCACGTCGATGAGGGTCTGCAACTTGCGGGCGATCACCGGTACTGCATCGAAAAATTCCCGGGCATCCTCGATGGTCATGTCCAGCACCTCGTTGATGTTCTTGCCCTTGTAGCGTACCTCCAGGGTTTCCCGGTTGTAGCGCTTGCCGCGGCACACATCACAGGGCACGTAGATGTCCGGCAGGAAGTGCATTTCCACCTTGACCATGCCGTCACCCTGGCAGGCCTCGCAGCGGCCTCCCTTTACGTTGAAACTGAAACGGCCCGGCTTGTAGCCCCGCGCCCGTGCCTCCGGGGTGGCGGCAAACAAATCACGCACCGGAGTGAAGATGCCGGTGTAGGTGGCGGGATTGGAGCGCGGCGTGCGGCCGATGGGGCTCTGGTCGATGTCCACCACCTTGTCCAGCTGTTCCAGCCCTTCGATGGAATCATGGGGCGCGGCGTTCAATGTGGTGGCGCCGTTCAGCCGGGTCGCCGTCAGGGGAAACAGGGTGTTGTTCACCAGGGTGGATTTACCGGAGCCGGACACTCCGGTGACGCAGGTGAACAACCCCAGTGGCAGGCGCAGGGTGACATCCTTCAAATTGTTGCCCCTGGCCCCTTTGAGCACCAGCATGGCCTGCTTGTCCACCGGCGTGCGTTGGGCAGGAATGGCGATGGACTCCTGGCCGGACAGATAGCGACCGGTGACAGATTCCCGTGCCGCCATGATGTCTTTCACATTGCCCTGGGCCACGATGCGGCCGCCGTGAACCCCCGCACCGGGACCGATGTCGATGACGTGATCGGCGCTGCGAATGGCTTCCTCGTCATGCTCCACCACGATCACCGTGTTGCCCAGATCCCGCAGATGGAACAGGGTATTCAGCAGCCGGCTGTTGTCCCGCTGGTGTAGGCCGATGGAAGGCTCGTCCAGAATGTACATCACCCCCACCAGACCGGCACCGATCTGGCTGGCCAGGCGGATGCGCTGGGCCTCGCCACCGGACAGGGTCTCGGCGCTGCGGTTGAGGGTCAGGTAATTGAGCCCCACGTCCACCAGAAACTGCAGACGCGCCTGCAATTCCTTGAGGATTTTTTCCGCGATCTGGGCCCGCTTGCCGGCCAGCTTGAGCTTGTTGAAATAATCGGCGGACTGGGCCACGGTCATGGCAGTCACTGCCGGCAGATTGAGCCCCTTGATCAGCACGAAGCGGGCGTCGCGGCGCAGGCGGGTGCCTTCGCAGTCGGGGCAGGGCTGGGAACTGAGATACTTGGCCAGTTCCTCCCGCACCATGCCCGACTCGGTCTCCCGGTAACGGCGTTCCATGTTTGGCAGGATGCCCTCGAAGCGGTGGCTGCGGCTCACCGTATCGCCCCGGTCGTTCACGTAATGGAAATCCACCACGTCGTTGCCGCTGCCCTGCAGGATCACCTGCCGGTATTTCTTGGCCAGCTTGGTGAACGGGGTGTCCAGGTTGAAGCCGTAATGCGCCGCCAGCGAGGTCAGCATCTGAAAGTAATAGAAATTGCGGCGATCCCAGCCCCGGATGGCACCCTCGGCCAGGGACAGGCTGGCATCCACGATGATGCGGTTCTCATCGAAAAATTGTTTCACTCCGAGGCCGTCGCAACTGGCGCAGGCGCCGGCCGGATTGTTGAAGGAGAACAGGCGGGGCTCCAGCTCGGTGATGCTGTGGCCGCACTGGGGGCAGGCGAAGCGGGAGGAAAAAACCATATCCTCCCGGGGCTTGTCGTCCATGAAGCTGACGGTGGCCAGGCCTTCGGCAAGCTGCAGGGCGGTCTCGAAACTTTCTGCCAGGCGCTGCTCGATGCCGGGCTGAATCTTCAGGCGGTCGATCACCACATCGATGCTGTGTTTCTTGTTTTTCTCCAGATTGGGCGGGTAATCGATTTCGCATACCAGGCCATCCACCCGGGCGCGGATGAAGCCGCTGGTCTTCAGCTCGTTGAACACATGCAGGTGCTCACCCTTGCGTTCCCGGATGATGGGAGCCAGCACCATGACCCGGGAGTCCGCCGGCAGAGCCATCACCTGGTCCACCATCTGGCTGACGGTCTGCGCCTCCAGGGCGATGTTGTGCTCCGGGCAATGGGGTTCCCCCACCCGCGCGAACAGCAGGCGCAGATAGTCGTAGATTTCGGTGATGGTGCCCACCGTGGAACGGGGGTTATGGGAGGTGGATTTCTGCTCGATGGATATGGCCGGGGACAGACCCTCGATGTGATCGATGTCCGGCTTTTCCATCATGGACAGGAACTGCCGTGCGTAGGTGGACAGGGATTCCACATAGCGCCGCTGGCCTTCCGCATAGAGCGTGTCGAAGGCCAGGGAGGACTTGCCGGAACCCGACAATCCCGTGATCACCACCAGCTTGTCGCGGGGAATGCTGACGTTGATGTTTTTCAGGTTGTGGGTGCGGGCGCCCCGCACCAGGATGGTATCCATGTTCGACTCGCAGGCTGATTCGTGGGCAGGAACAAACCCGGCATTATCTTTAATTAACGGAGCGTGAGTAAAGCCCGGCTTATGTCCCGTTGGTGATTGGCTTCTACGTCCGCGGCTCTAGCATGGTTCCGCCATTTGTCCATTTTATTTTTCAGAAGTCGCGGGCCGGGCCATGGCGGCCGGGCCGGTCATGTTTCTATTGCCGGGAGCATGGTATAGACTTGTGCGCAATCCAATATTCGATCGACAGCGGGGTAAATCCAGTGGCAAGCAGAGGCGTCAACAAGGTCATTTTGGTCGGCAACGTGGGGGCGGATCCTGAAACCCGTTACATGCCCAACGGCAACGCCGTCGCCAATCTCACCCTGGCCACCTCGGACACCTGGAAGGACAAAGCCAGTGGTGAAAATCAGGAGCGCACGGAGTGGCACCGGGTGGTGTTTTTCAATCGCCTGGCGGAGATCGTCGGCGAGTACGTGAAAAAGGGTTCCAAGCTCTACATCGAAGGCCGCCTGCAGACCCGTTCCTGGGAGCAGGATGGGGTCAAGCGTTACACCACGGAGATCGTTGCCAACGAGATGCAGATGCTGGATTCCCGGGGGGCCGGCGGCAGTGCGGACAATCAGGAATTCGGACAGTCCCGCAGCACCCCTGCGCGGGCCCAGGGTGGCCAAGCCGCGGCGCCAGGCGCCGCGCCCGCCAGTTTCGACAACTTTGATGATGACATCCCTTTCTAGGACCCTGTGAAGTTACTCGTCGTCGGCGCGGCCAGCCCGTCAGGAAAGGCACTCATCTCCCTGCTGCGCCAGCGCAGAATTCCCCACCACAGTTTCAATGAGCGGCAGCTGGATGACGAGGATCCGGCTGACGCGGAGCGCAATCTGCAGCGGCTGGCTCCGGATCAGGTCCTCAACCTGGCACCTTTCAAATTCTCTAGTCAGCACGCACCGCAACTGGCGGAGCGGGCGGCGGATGCCTGCCGCCGGGCCAATCAGCGCCGCACCGCCAAACTGGCGCAGATCTGCGGAAAGCTGGAACTGCCCCTGCTGCAGCTGTCCACCCCCTATGTGTTCGATGGTGAGAAGAAACTGGGTTACAACGAGCTGGACGACACCCATCCGGTGGGGGTCTATGGCACGTCGGCCTGGCAGGGGGAATTGGCTGTGCAGGCGCTGGAAAGGCACCTGGTGCTGCGGACCGGCTGGCTGTTCGGTCCCACCCTCAACGATGAGATCCGCGGCTGGCTCAAGGCCGTCAAGCGACACCGCGGCGAATTGCAGGTGGTGCGGCGTCGATTCAGTCCCACCCCCGTGGAGGATCTCGCCCGGGTGCTGCTCGCCATCTGTCAGCAGGTGGATTGCGACGCCAACGTGTGGGGCACCTACCATTACTGCGGACTGGAAACCAAGAAGGAAAGTGAATTTGTCCTGCAGGTGCTGAAATATGCCTCCCAGCACGATGAGCATATCTATCAGTTGCTCGACAGTGTGGACGTCCGGGAAACCCAGGTTGCGGCTCCCGAGGTGCCCAACTCCACCCTGGGCTGCAAGAAAATCTTCGATACCTTCGGCATCAAGCAGCGCTCCTGGCATGGCAGTCTGCAGAACAGCATCAAGGCCCTGTATCAGGCCGGCGCCTACAGCCTCGGACCGACGGACAAGGGGGAGCGCCCCTGGCAGGGCCTTGGTGATGCCCAGCTAACCGGATCGAACTACCTGGCGGACGAGGGCGGCTGAGATCCATGGCCGCGCCATTGACCCCCATCGATGAAGCCCTGGCCAGGCTGCTGGCGGATCTGCCCCGTTGCCAGGACAGTCAGCCTGCGGAGTTGCTGCAGGCTGTCGGCCGGGTGCTGACCCGGGATGTCCATGCCCTCACGAACGTACCGCCCGCCGACAACAGTGCCATGGACGGTTTCGCGGTGCGCGCGGCCGAGGCGGCCCGGGTACCGTGCCGCCTGCCCGTCTCCCAGCGCATTCCCGCCGGCCGGGTGGGCGCACCCCTGGCACCCGGCACCGCCGCCCGCATCTTCACCGGTGCAACGTTGCCGCCTGGCGCCGATGCGGTGGTGATGCAGGAGAACTGTCAATGGGATGATGACAGTGTGACGATCCTGCAGGCGCCTGCCCGCGGTGAGAGTGTGCGGTTTGCCGGCGAGGATGTGCGGCGTGGCACCTGCCTGTTCGCCCGTGGTCATCGCCTGCGCATGACCGACCTGGACAATCTGGCGGCAGCGGGCTGTGCCGCCGTGGAGGTCTGCCGGCCGCTGCGGGTGGCGCTGCTGAGCACCGGCGATGAATTGGTTAAGCCCGGTCAGGAACTGGGCCCCGGACAGATCTACAACGCGAATTTTTACCCGCTGGCCGCCCTGTTGCAGTCCCTGGGCATGGAGGTGCTGGACCTGGGCATCATTGCCGACGACCCGCGCATCACCCGTCGGGCCTTGCAGGACGCCGCAGCTACCACGGATTGTGTGATCAGCAGCGGTGGTGTGTCGGTCGGCGAAGCGGACCATGTGCGGGATGCGGTACAGGCTCTGGGCTCCCTGGACCTGTGGCGCCTGGCCATCAAACCTGGCAAGCCCTTCGCCTATGGACGGGTCGCGGGCCGGCCGTTTTTCGGCCTGCCGGGCAACCCGGTGTCCGCCTTCGTCACTTTCCTGCTGCTGGTGCGTCCGGCCCTGCTGACCATGTCCGGTGCCGCCCAGGTGGCGCCACTGACCCTGCGCCTGGGTGCCGGATTCGAAGCAGGCCGCAGCGGCGACCGGCAGGAGTATCTGCGGGTCAGTGTGCACACCACGGATTCTGGCGAGTCCCGATTGATTCCGTATAATAGCCAGGGCTCAGCCATCAGCGCGTCCCTGAGCCAGTCCGATGGTCTGGCGATCGTGCCACCCGCTACCGTGGTGCAGGTCGGGGACTTGCTGACATTCATGCCGTTTTCCGCGTTGCTTCACTGATCCGGGATTCCGTTACAAGGTTGCCATGGGCAGACTCTGTGTTTTCATGTTCACCCTGGCGCTGCTGACCGGCTGTCAGACCGGACCGGTTGCGCCGGCCGCGCCGGCCGCTGATGCGGGCGGCGTGACTGCCGCGGCAGTTACGGAGTCGGCTCCCGCCGCCGCAGCCCTGGAGCCCTGGGAGGCGGAATTCCAGCGTCAAAGGATCATCGGTGACCTGTTGTACGATGCCCTGCGGGCCCTGCAGGACGATCGACTGCTGACCCCGGTGGATGACAACGCCCATCAGCGCTACCAGCGGGTGCTGGCCTTTGATCCGGGCAATGCCCAGGCGCTGGAGGGATTGCGCAACATCGTTGCCCGCTATCTGGAGCTGGCAGCCGACGCCACCCGCCAGGGACAATTCGAGGCCGCCACCAATTACCTGGAACGGGCACGCTGGGTGGATCCCCAGGATCCGGCCATCGCTGCCGCCTGGGCCGACCTGCAGGCGGAGATGAACTCCGGGGACCTGGTGTTCACACTCGATGGGGGACACGTGGCACGGCGCACGACGGAAGCACAGAGCACGCTGGCGGATATCGCGCGCCAGGCCCGGGAGCAGGATGCCTTTCTGCTGATTACTGCACCCAATGACGAGCAGGCCCGCTGGATGTTCACCGTGATGCGCGATGCGGTGGACGGCTACCGGTTGCGCGGCAACATCGAGATCGGCAACCAGGCCATCATTCGCCTGCGGGTGGGCAGAAATGAAAATTCCTGAGCTGCTGACACGCTCGGCCAGCCTGGCGGCCATCGTGGCTGGTTTTTTGCTGCTGCTGATTGTGGCCGCCGGTATTTTCTGGAGCGCGGAGCCCGATTCCTTCGATGTCGACACCAGCCTGCAGCGAAAGCTGACTGATATTAACCGGGACTATGTGGTAGGCGCGGCCATGACTGCCAGCCTGATCGAAGCTGCGGAAACCCTGTTGAACAAACCGGGGGGATACCTGAGCAATGATGTCCTGCCGCCGGGTGTTTATCTGGACAACATTCCCAACTGGGAATTCGGCGTACTGGTGCAGGTGCGCGATCTGACCCGTGCCATGCGGGAAAAGTTCAGCCGCTCCCAGTCCCAGTCCACCGAGGATTCCGATCTCATCATCGCGGAACCGAATTTCCACTTCAACAGCGACAGCTGGTTGTTTCCGCCGAGCGAGACCGAGTACCAGGAAGCCATAGACCGATTGTATAGCTATCTGTCCCGTATCGCGGACCCGGCCAATACGGACGCCCAGTTCTATGCCCGGGCCGACAATCTTTCCGGCTGGCTGCTGGATGTGCAGTCGCGCCTGGGCAGCCTGTCCCAACGCCTCAGCGCCAGCGTCGGGGCTCGTCGGGCCAACACCGACATCGCAGGGGAAACCGCTGCCCGGCAATCGACGCCGGGACGGGACGATGTGCAGGTGCGTACCCCGCGCTTCCAGGTGGATGACGTATTCTACGAAGCCCGCGGCGCCACCTGGGCATTGCTGCATTTCCTGCGGGCCGTGGAAGTGGATTTCGCCGATGTGCTGCAGGACAAGAATGCCAGCGCCAGCCTGCGCCAGATCATCCGCGATCTGGAGGCCAGCCAGCGCACGGTATTCTTTCCCATCATCCTCAACGGCTCCGGGTTCGGGGTGTTCGCCAATCATTCCCTGACCATGGCCAGCTATATATCAAGGGCCAATGCCGCTATCATCGATCTGCGTGCGCTGCTGGCCCAGGGTTAAGCAAGACACGCCGGATCGCCAACGAGGATTCCCATCATGACTGACAAGCTTTTGAGTGGCGGCTGCGCTTGCGGCCAGGTGCGTTACACACTGCTGGATACTCCCCTCATCGTGCAGGCCTGCCATTGCCTCGACTGCCAGAAACAGTCCGGCAGCGCCTTCGTCATCAACATCTGGATCGAAGCCGGCAAGGTACGCTTCAGCGGAGAGCAACCCGCCACCGTGCGTCTCGAAGGCGGCAGCGGCAAACCCCATGACGTGTCGTTCTGCCCCCACTGCGGCACTACCCTCATGAGCGAATACCATGCGGCCCCGGGCAAATGTTATTTCGTGCGGGCCGGCACCCTGGACAAGCCGTCCGCCGTGAAACCGGATGTGCACATCCATACCCGTTCCAAACTGCCCTGGCTTGCCCTGGACGGCAGCATCCCGGTATTCGAGGCATTTTATAACGTCAAGTCGATCTGGCCGGAATCGAGTTACTCCCGGCTGCGGGCCAACATGGCGGAACAAACCGGCGCCCGCCAGTGACCGGCTGAGCGCCATGGACCCGATCGGGAGCTGACATGGAATTTCTGCGCCGCTACCTGCCGATTCTGGACTGGGGCCGCCGTTACGACAGCGCCAAACTGACCGATGATGCCATGGCGGCGGTCATCGTCACCATCATGCTGATTCCCCAGTCCCTGGCCTATGCCCTGCTGGCCGGCCTGCCGGCCGAGACCGGACTCTATGCCAGCATCTTTGCACTATTGTTCTATGGCCTGTTCGGCACCAGCACTTCGCTGTCCGTCGGCCCCGTGGCGGTCATCTCCCTGATGACCGCTGCCGCGCTTGAACGGGTCACGGCAGCCGGTTCGGCGGATTATCTGACGGCGGCCCTGACCCTGGCCCTCTTGTCGGGAGGCTTTCTGGTGCTGCTGGGGGTTTTGCGCCTCGGCTTTGCGGCCAATTTTCTTTCCCATCCGGTGATCGCCGCCTTCATCACCGCCTCGGGGATCATCATCGCGGCCGGGCAGGTGCAGCATCTTCTGGGGATTTCGGCCGGGGGGCACAGCCTGCTGGAAATCCTCGGTTCCCTGCTGGGAAACCTCTCCGCCACCAACCTGCCCACCCTGGGCATCGGTGGCTTGGCCCTGGTGATGATCTGGTGGATGCGTTCCGCACTGCAGCCCCTGCTGGTGCGGTTCGGCATGGCACCACGGGTTGCGGGCATCCTGGTGAAGACCGGTCCGGTGGTGGCGGTCATCATCACGGCGGTGCTGACCTGGTCCCTGGGTCTGGATAAGCAGGGTGTGGCCCTGGTGGGAGACATCCCCCGCGGCCTGCCCGGTCTCACCCTGCCGAATGTTTCGCCACAGCTGATTTCGGAACTGATGGGCTCCGCCATGTTGATCGCCATCATCGGTTTTGTGGAATCCATCTCCGTGGGTCAGACCCTGGGCGCCCGGCGCCGCCAGCAGGTGGATCCCGACCAGGAATTGATCGGCCTTGGTATGTCCAACGTGGCAGTGGCATTCACCGGCGGATTTCCCGTCACCGGCGGCTTCTCCCGTTCCATCGTCAACTACGATGCCGGCTCCGCCACACCGGCGGCGGGAATTTACACCGCCGTGTTGATCGGTGTGGTCACCCTGTTGTTCACACCACTCATTTACTGGCTGCCCAAGGCCACCCTGGCTGCCACCATCATTGTGGCGGTGACCTCCCTCATCGATTTCTCCCTGTTCACCAAGGCCTGGAAAGTGTCCCGTGCGGATTTCGCCGCCATGCTGATCACCATTCTGCTGACCCTGGTGGTCGGCGTGGAAACCGGTATCGCCGCCGGCGTGCTGGCCTCCATCGCCATCACCCTGTACAACACCTCCCGGCCCCATGTGGCGGTGGTGGGGCGGGTGCCGGGTACCGAACACTACCGCAACGTGCAGCGCCACAAGGTGCAGACCTTCGATAACCTGCTGTCCATCCGCATCGATGAAAGCCTGTACTTTGCCAACACCCGTTACATGGAAGACATGATCTACGGTCTGGTGGCGAAGAATCCCAGGGTGGAACACGTCATCCTGATGTGTACGGCGGTCAACAAGCTGGACATGAGCGCCATGGAGACCCTGCTGAAGATCAATGAAAACCTGCAGGAGCTCAACATCAAGCTGCACTTGTCGGAAGTGAAGGGGCCGGTAATGGACAGATTGCGGCGCACGGATTTTTTCACCCGCCTCACGGGCAATTGCTATCTCACCCACAATCAGGCGGTGGAAGACCTCAAGATGGAGCAGCTGCCCCTGTCCGGTCTGTAGCCGCTATCTGGCCGGATCGACCCGCTGGTCGCTTGACGAGTTGACCCGGTACCAGCCGGCGATGCTGTAACGCTCGCGCCGGGTCGGCTGCACCTCATGGGGAAAGGCTTCGCTCAGAAACACCGCCAAGCTGCCAAAGGCCGGCTGAAAGCGGCCCAGCTCCGCCGTGCCCGGTCCGCCATCCTCGGAATCGTACAACACCAGCGCTCCGCCATCTTCGGTGGTCCAGTCCGGATTCAGATACAGCACGGTGCTGAGCACCCGGTTGGCATCGCCGCGGAAGGCATCCACATGCTTGCGATAAAACGCCCCGACGGGATAGCGGGCAAAATGGCTTTCGAAACTGAACAATCCCAGAAACAGGTGGCGGTTGAGGTGCAGGCGCAGATCGTCCATCCAGCGCAGCCAACACTGCTGGGCGGGTGTCTCACCCTCGATCCAGCGGATCTGATCGCGGCGCACGAAACGGTTGATCTGATGGTCATCCTGGCGCCCCACTCCCGCCGGCCGGAAATCCCGGCTGCTGTCCTGCACGGCTTCCAGAAACAGCGCCTGGCAAAGGTCCTGGGGCAGGGCGTCGGGAATGAAGCACCAGCCCCGCTGCAGCACAGCCTGGGTGATGAGGTCAAAAACGGCCGTCGTGTCGACAGGCAGGCTGGATTGGGTCTGCATTGCGGAGTCACTCCTCACAGGCTGCGCATGTATACGTGCAAAGCTGCCGTGGGTAAAGCCAGGGACCTTCAGTTGGTGTAGAAAATGTAGACCATGTAGGCGCAGTAACCGCCCAGCAGGAAGCCGCCGGCCAGTCGAGTGATACGCAGGGTACGGAATGCCATGGGTATGAGGATCACGGCGAAGGCCAGCATCACGGCAAAATCCACCCAGTCGAAATCCTGACCGTAGATGGACTGGAGGAGCGCGGTGATACCCAGTATGCCCAGGATATTGAACAGGTTGGATCCCACCACATTGCCCACCGCCAGGCCGGATTCCTTCTTCCAGGCTGCCACCAGGGACGTGGCCAGTTCCGGCAGGGAGGTGCCCACCGCCACGATGGACAGGCCGATCACCGCCTCGCTGATACCCAGGATGCGTGCCAGGGTGACCGCGCTCTCCACGAACACCGTGCTGCCGTAGACCAGCATCACCAGGCCCACCGCCGTCATGGCGATATAGAAAATTGTGGGTTTGGTGGGGGTGCTCAGGATCGGGTTGCAGGTGAGCAGGGCCTCGGCGGATTCCTCTGTGGCGGCGCTGCGGTAGCTGTACAGAAGGAAGCCGATCAATCCGGCCACCAGCAACAGGCCGTCGAAAGAGCCCAGCACACCATCCAGCAACAGCAACCACATGAAAATGGATACCCCGATCAACAGCGGAATCTGGCGCACGATCAATTCCCGATCGATGTCGATGGGGTTGATGATGGCGATGATGCCCAGGATGAGTCCGATGTTGGCGATGTTGGAACCGATGACATTGCCGAGGGCGATGGAGCTGCGACCGGTGAGGGCGGATTCCACGCTCACCGCCAGTTCCGGCGCGCTGGTGCCGAAGGCCACCACGGTCAGGCCGATCACCAGTGGTGCGATACCGAGTTTCAAGGCGATGGTGGAGCTGCCCCGGACCATCATTTCCGCACCAATGCCGAGAATGACGAAACCGACGACCAGCAACCCTAGAGCTAACAACATGTAACGGGTGACTCGGTAAGTTGGATCAAGGCAAGTGGTCGGCTTGTTGTCAGGGGACTCACAGTCCCGGGGTTGCCGCTACGGGTTTGACTCTTCGTTGCCAGATGATTACGCCGACCAGAATGGCGGCCCCTATGCAGTGCAGCAAAATACCAAAAGGCATCCACATTAGCAAAGCCGCGCTGATCAGTAACAAAGCTGCCGTCAACACCGTGAGGCGGGTTTCCAGGTGCCAATGCAGCACCCCGGCCAGGGCATACAGACCCAGGCAGGCCCAGCCAAACACCTCGAGGCGTTCGGGCCAGGTGCCTGATATCAATGGCGAATAGGCGAACAACAGGGGCACAAGATAGAGCCCCTTGGAGACTTTCCAACTGGTCATCCCGGTCGCCATGGGGCGGGTGCCGGCGATGCCTGCCGCGGCGAAGGCGGCCAGGCACACCGGGGGCGTGACATTGCTGTCCTGGGACAGCCAGAAAATGATCAGATGGGCACTCAGCAACATGCCGGTGAGCAGCTGGGGATCCAGCATTTCGTCCCGGATCAGGCGCTTCATTTCCACCGGCATCTCCCGCAGGGCCACGACCGGATCACCGCCGAACAGGCTGATGGTTGCCTGCACATTGCCGGGCAGGTCACTCGCCTGCAGGGCCTCCAGCAGCTGGGCCTGACTGATGAGGTCGAAGATGAGGGGGGCCGACAGGGTGGCCAGCACGATATAGGAGGCGGTCACCGGCAGGCCCATGCCCAGCACCAGGGAGGCCAGCGCCACCAGCACCAGGGTCAGGAACAGACTGCCCTGGGCCCATTCCACGATCATCAGGGAAAAGGCGTTGCCCACCCCGGTGGTGGTCACCACATTGATCACCAGTCCCACCGCCACCAGCAGCAGGGCGGTGGAAATCATGGACCTGACGCCTTCCAGGGTGGCGTGGTAGACATCGTTCCAGTACATGGGTTTCTTCGACAACCAGGACGAGGCGATGACCGCCAGGGTGGCATAGGCTGCCGCCGTGGTAGGGGTGCGCCCCATCATAAGAACGATCACCAGCACTGCCAGGGGAATGATGAAATGCCAGCCCTGGCGCAGCACATTGCCCACCGTGTCCACCGTCTCGATGGCATCGGCGGTGAGCCCCAGGCGCTTGGCCTCGATGCGCACGAAATAGGACACCGTGAGGAAAAACAGAATGGCCGGCAGCACGGAGACCGCGACGATGGTGAGATAGCTGATCTGGGTGTAGCTGGCCATCACGAAGGCGCCGGCACCCATCACCGGTGGCATGAGGGCGCCGCCGGTGGAACCGGCTGCCACCACACCGGCGGAAAACTGGCCCGAGAACCCCGAGCGTTTCATCATGGGGATGGTGATGACGCCGATGGACACCGTATTGGCCACGGCGGAACCGGACACCGAGCCCATCAGTCCGGAACCCATGACTGCCACCATGCCGGCGCCGCCGGTAAAGCGGCCCGCCAGGCAACGGGCCAGCTTGACGATGAACTCCCCGGCACCGGAATGCAGCAGAAAGGATCCGAAAATGATGAACATGAACACGAAGGTGGCGGAGATGTTGGCGGTGAGGCCGAACATGCCTTCTTCGCTGAAGAAACTGCGGTACAACACGGTTTCCAGACTCAGGCCGGGAAAGGCGAACACCCCATCGATGTAGCGACCCAGGAACAGGATGTAGGACAGGCTGATCAGCACCAGGGTGGGCATGAGCCAGCCGGTGGTGCGGCGGGTGAACTCGATGGCCAGCAGAATGGCCAGCACCGAGAACACATAATCACTGGCGATGTATTCCGCCTCCCGCTCATAGAGGGCGGTTTCGAACAGCATGAGGTAGGCGGCCACTGCCACCGCCAGCAATGCCAGGGCAACGTTGGTCCAGTAGCGCAGGGGCTGCTTGCGCACCGATTCATCCTCGTTGGCCAGCAGGGCGCAGATGGCCCCGAAGCCGCCGAAATGGATGGCGGACAGCCACAGCTCGGAAATGCTGGCAAACACATTGCAATAGATATGGAACAGGGCGAACGCAAAGGCGCCGAAACGCAGGGCGGGTGATTTCATGGAATCAACTTCTCGGTGTCATGGTGTGGCACTGTATTCCGGGGGCAACAGTCGCTCGGGTATGGTCAGCCCCACTTCACGGTAATAGCGAAGGGCACCCAGATGCAGGGGGGCGCCGAGGCCGTTGATGGCGATATCCAGGCGCATGTCGTTGGTGGCGCCATGGATGTCCTGCAGGGTGGACAGGTTTTCCCATATGACCTTTGTGATCTGGTAGACGTGCTCCTCGGGGATGTCGACCCGGGTCACCAGCACATTGGGTGAACCCACGGTGCGGATCAGCTGTTCCTGGTTGGGGTAGGTGCCCGGCGGGAATTCATACCAGTCCCACAG